>JARYMI010000039.1 GCA_029907205.1 Clostridiales bacterium | reverse complement strand
TATCACCCAACGGGTGATCTAATTTTTTATCAAAAATAACCTTATACCAGGAGGCTTTTCGTTTCAATAATATTTTTTATCGGCAAATCAGGGTCGATTCGAAGGCTTGACATTACCTTAATGATAATATAAAGTAAAATCCGAAAAAAATCCGAATGAAAGAAAGGAGGTGGAAATCGAAAGAAGGAAGAGATTTGAAGGGAAAAAATAGGGGAGTACCACTCAGGAGGAGTACTCCAGGGATTTGGAATTGGCAAGAAAGGAGATGAAAATGCACAAAAAAATTCTCTTGCTCCTCCTGGCAATGTTTCTGGCCCTGGGTGTTGGTTCTCAAGCCTTTGCTCAAGGATCGCAGACGGGCTCTATCTCCGGCATCGTCGAAGATGTGGAGGGCAATCCCCTGCCTGGAGCTACGATCACCCTCACTGGGGATGTGGTTATGGGCGCCAAAACCTATGTCACCGGAGACTCGGGGAGATTCCGGTTTCCAGCTCTTCTGCCTGGCATATGCGATATAAAAGTGGAGATGCCCGGGTTCAAGACAACAACCAGGAAGGACCTGATCATTAACGTGGGGAAGACGACAGAAGTCACCATCACGCTCGAGGTCGCTGCGGTCGAAGAAGAGGTCACTGTGGTGGCTGCATCTCCCGTGGTGGATGTCGAGACGTCAAAAGTCAGTGTCCACTACGGAGGCGAATTCCTGGCGTCCATCCCGATGGCCAGAGACCTCTACGGTATCCAGAACTCCATCCCGGGTGCCATCTCCGAAGGAGTCGATTACCGTCGGACTTCCAGCATACTCGGGGGAACGGTCCGGAGTCAGCTCTACCAGCTGGACGGTGTTCCCATGAATGACCCCGCCACCTTCTATCCCATGGCCAACATCAACGTCGATGTCTACGAAGAGATTGAATTCGGGATAGGGTCACTTCCGGCTGAAGTGGGGCAGACAGACTCAGTGGTTGTCAACATCGTCACCAAGGCTGGAGGAAACAAGTTTTCAGGGAGTCTGAGTGGCTATTATTCAGGGAAGACTTTCAGCGAGGATCTATTCACTGTTGAACAGATGCAAGCGCTTGGGGTCAACCCTCCCGAATCATACACGGATTACAAAGACGGCTCCTTAAGCTTTGGCGGTCCCCTCATCAAAGACAAGGCCTGGTTCTTCCTCAGCGGCCGTCGTCTTCTCTGGGGGCAGGCCAACCCTGAGACGCATGACGTCAGGATAAAAAATATCCAGTTGCGGGAGTGGACATTCACCCCAGAAGAGCTGCAGCATTATGATATCACGCACGAGGAGTGGTTGGGGTTCGGGAAACTGACCTTCCAGGTTGCCAAAAACATCCGCTACATGGGAATGTACCATTGGAACAACATCTATGAACCTGTGTACTCGAACAGAACGGGCAATGACTACACGTTTGCGCTCACGATTGTCTGGGACCATGAGAACACCCACACGACAACTCACCAGTTAAACTGGGTCCTGAGCCAGAACACATTCTTAGATGTTCGCGGCACGTATGTCTACCGTCATTTTCCCATTCTTCAGCGGCCGGAATACAAAGATAATTACATGGTTTACGACCGGAAGTACGCCGTTTTCTGGGGGAATACCTATTACTCGGACGATTATATTCGCAAAAAAGCCCTCGCTTCCATTTCGCTGACTCACTTTGCGGATGACCTTCTGGGAGCAAGCCACGAATTAAAAGTTGGGGGTGAATGGGAAGACACAATCTACGGGCTCGACAGGTTCAAGGGCTACGAAAGGGGAGACAATCCTTATTATACATATTGGTATGATTACAACGCCGGCAACAAATACTACTATTCACCCACAGCATCGCCTCCGCAGGGCCGGCTCAGAATGCGTCCTTTTGCCGAGAGGGGAGTCGTGTGGAAGTATGACAACACCCGCCGTTTCTCCGGCTTTGTCCAGGACAGCATCGTCTCCGGAAGGCTGGCGGTCAACGTGGGTCTCCGTCTGGATTACGGCTACCAGTACGAACCCGAGCAAACACGACCCGCCATGTACGACCGCTATAGAATGGGGCCGGAGTTCATGAATCCCGCTCTGGCTGCGATAGACCCCAACATCCTGCTGAAAGCGCTGAACGATCAGTACCACAACGACCCCAGCATTCAGTTCAATCAAGTCTCTGCTCTTGATCCGATGACGACCCCTTACAAAAAAATCGTTGAGTTCACGACGCTTTCACCGAGAATCGGGCTGGTTTACGACCTCTTCGGTGACGGAAAGACGGCTCTAAAACTCTCCTTTGCTCGATACTACGAGCCCATCTGGTCCGCCAAGTACAACGCGAGCAACATCATGAGCGGCGGGGCGATGAACTGGTACTGGTACGACCGGAACCGCAACGGCTACATGGACCTCCCGATACCCGGTGGACGGTATGGTTCCCCTGCTGATCCTAAGTACCTTGACCCGAATGGGGATTATTACCGGTTGACCGCTTATGACGTGCAAGATCCCAACTATATGTATTACATTAAAGACCTGAAGCCGCCGTACATGCATGAATTCCTGGCAGGCGTCGAGCACGAGCTCATCAAGAACTTCAAACTCGGGCTCCAGTTTATCTACAAGGTGAACAAGAACATCGTCGAGGACGTGGATAAGAACAACGGGTATGATCCTAACGCTGTCGATGATCTTGGACGGCCCATCTGGATTCCGTACAGCTTTGTTGACCCTGGCTGGGATGGCGTATGGGGGACGTCAGACGACCAAAACATGACCGTCTACGCCCTGGCTTCTTACGCGCCCACCCGGACGTACCACGGCGTGAACCCTCCGGAAGCCAAGAGGGAATACACGGCTGTGGTGCTGACTTTCGATAAAAGGATGTCCAACCGGTGGCAGCTTCAGGGCTCGGTCCTGTATTCTGCCTTCAAAGGCAATTGCGACCCCGGATACAGCGCAACAGAAGGCGAATCAACGATGTTCGATAACCCTAACGTGATGATAAACTCCTACGGCCGGGTTGATTTTGACCGTCCCCTCCAGATCAAGCTCATCGGGTCTGTGATGCTCCCGGCAGACATCGTCCTCACCGGTTATGTGCAGTACCTTTCCGGGTCACCCTGGGGAAGAACGATTGCCCGTGTCTACTTCCCTGCGAGCATTGCATCCCAAAGCCAAGACACCTACGTTTCGGTCGCTGCCGAGCCGAGCGGAGCTCGAAGAAATGCTCCCTACACGATGCTTGATGTGAGGGTTGAGAAATCCTTCACTGTTAGTGAGCTCGGCAAGCTGAGCCTCTATGTCGATGCGTTCAACCTCGGGGGAAGGTCCGGCATCAATGTCAACCGGGACCCCGCCCCCTATATCTGGCCGGACACAAAGACATACCAGCTCGCCTCGAACTACAGGCTCGTGACAAGCTGCTTTGGCGTCCGTTCTTTCCGTTTTGGAGCGAAGTTCTCGTTCTAAGACAAGAAGGGATACAGTTCAGTTCGCTCGGATAAAAGGGAGGGAGTGATCCCTCCCCCTTTCTGCTCTAGAAGTGGCGAGAGCCTATCAAACGCGGCTGCTTTTCTTTAAAAAAATATCTTTTTCTTCTATAATCATAAAAAGAAACGTGAAATTCCGATGAGGGCTTTTTTCTCGAATACAGACGCTGAAGAAATACGCGATGTGAAAAGAGTCGAGATCCACACCTGGTTCCTTCTGGTCCTCTTTTTTCTCGGGATTCTGTTTGTTTGCCCTTCTGTGTATTCTCAAAAAAAAGAAAAGACAAACCTGAATTTTCTTCTTATCACGATCGACACGCTCAGAGCTGACAGGCTGAGCTGCTACGGCAGCCGAAACCCTGAAACTCCTCGTATCGATAGTCTTGCAGAAAGAGGCATCGTCTTTTCGAGAGCCTTTGCCAACACATCAACCACGCTGCCGTCTCATGCGAACATTCTCTTAGGGACTACTCCAAACCATCATGGGGTTCATGAAAACTTAAATTTCATCGTCAGGGAAGAGCTGTTAGCCCTTGCCGAGCATCTCAAGGACAATGGCTATTCAACAGGTGCCTTCGTGGGAGCCTATGCGCTCGATTCGAGGTTTGGATTGTCTCAGGGCTTTGACACGTATGATGACAAATACAGCCGCATTCACTCTGTCAACCTCTCCTCTTTGGAGAGAAGGGCTGAAGCTGTGATTGAAGCTGCCGTTGAGTGGCTGAAAGGCCGCCTGTCCCCCTGGTTTCTCTGGATCCATTGTTGGGACCCGCACACTCCTTACGACCCTCCCGAGCCTTTTAAAACTCAGTACAAAGATCATCCCTACGAGGGGGAGGTTGCCTATGTCGACTTTGCCCTCGGAAAGCTCTTTGATTACATGAACGAGAACAGCCTGTTCGATTCGACCCTCATTATTTTCACTGGGGATCACGGCGAATCCCTGGGCCAGCATGGCGAGGAGACGCACGGTTATTTCGCTTACAATTCCTCCATCTGGGTCCCTCTCATCATCTCCCATCCTGGGATAGCTTCGGGCCGTGGCAATGACTATGTCAGTCATGTGGACATCTTCCCGACAGTCTGTGATGTGCTGGGAATCAAAAGGCCAACGTCTCTTCATGGAACATCTCTCCTCCCGGCATTGAAGGGAAAAAAGCTGCCGGAAAGGCCAATCTACTTTGAATCTCTGTACCCCTTCTACAGCCACGGATGGGCTCCTCTGAAAGGGTTTATCTTCAAAGAGAAAAAATTTATCGATTCGCCCATCCCTGAGTTCTATGATCTGAGGCATGATTTTGACGAACTCAAAAACCTTGCCGAAAGAAAAAAAGTGGTTCAGCTTTCATCGCAGCTCAAGGAAATCATCCAGGCCCAGACGCCATCTGGGAGAGTGGACGCTGCTCAACGGGTTGACAAGGAAACCCGCGAAAAGCTGGCAAGCCTGGGTTATGTCTCGAGCGTTCGGGTCTCGCAGAAAAAGGAGTTCAGCGTTCAAGATGACGTAAAGGTCCTCCTCCCTTATATCAATAAAATTGGTGAAGGCTGGAAATTGTACAAGCAGGGACAAAAAGACGCGGGAATCAAGCTCCTGAAGGATATCCTTAAAGAACAAAATGATATCGATATGGCGTATAAACAGCTCGCTTCCATCTATCAGGAGACAGGAAATACAGAGGAGGCCTTGGCAATCCTAGAGCAGGGTCTCGATACTCTTCCTTCAAGCTACCAGATATTTATTGAATACGTGAAAGCGCTCATTTCTGCTCAACAGTTTGACAAAGTCATCAGCGCTTGCGAAAAAATGAACATGAGGGAGGCCGAGGTTGACCCGGAAATATGGAGCAACCTCGGGACTGCCTATGCCAGGAAGGGCAATTTTGAGAAGGCGATCAAAGCGTTCGAGATGGGTCTATCCCTGGATGATAAACATCCGGAGCTTTACAACAACCTGGCCAATGCCTGCTATTCCCACGGCCTGCAATCGCGAGATCGGTTCATCTATTCAAGGTGCTTCGAATACTACAAAAAAGCCATAGAGTTAGATCCTGAATATCCAGCTCCCTATTACGGGTTAGGACATGCCTACAGAGAGGAAGGAAATCTGGAGGGGGCCATCACCTGCTGGGAAAAAGCGCTGGAAGCCGATCCCGATTTCAGCCGGGCTCATTTTGACCTGGCCATCGCCTATGTAAAAACCGGCCGTAAAGACAAAGCGTTTTATTTGCTCAGCGAGTACAAGAAACGATACTCTCATCTGATGTCTCCCGTTGAAAGAGAACGATTAGACGCCCTCATCGAACAGTGCAGGGAATGATCCGATTGCTCGATGAGATGGAAAGTGATATAGTGGTCAATAATGACCTGTTCAGAACAAAATCTTATCGGAAACGAGAAGGGGAGGAAATCCTCCCGTTTCATATTCCTGGCATTTATCCTTATCCTCTATTCATCCTGTGCCTCTTCGTATAAGATCATAAAATTACCCCTGGATCAAAACAGCCAGAAATTCTTAGACTTCATTCGCTATATTGTTACTCCTCAAGAGGAGAAAATTTTTCGGGAAATGCCGCCTGAGGACAGGCACGAATTCATCACCGATTTCTGGAAGAGAAGAGATCCCATTCCGGAGACAGAGGAGAACGAGTTCCGCAGTCAATACTACGCAAGGCTTGCTGTGGCGGATAAAGCCTTCCGGGCTGGAATACCCGGCTGGATGACAGATAGAGGAAGAATCTACATCCTTCTGGGCCCTCCCACAGACGTTATCAAGAAGAGCATGGGAGAAGCCACTCGAGAATTCAGCAGAGACAGGAGGGAACTGAGCTCTGACTTGCTTCAAGACGGAACCATAACCGAAAGGCCGACCGAGATCTGGGTCTACAACCATTACCCTGATTATTTCGCTGGCCCGTTGCGCCTTGTCTTTGTCGACTATGAAAGCAACGGTGATTACAAGTTGACCACGGACGTTGAAGTGAAACCGTTCTCCATGATGACCTACATCCAGAGCGATCCCAACCTGCTCAAGTATCAATGGATCGGCGAAATCGTGAAGGATGAATCCCTGCCGCAGATTCTTCCCTTCCTTGACTATTCCAAGTCCATCGGAAAACTCGAAAAGAGCAGGGAAGGAAACACCTCCCTCCCATGCTTCTTTGATATACCATTCAGGTCCATTACGTATGGGGAGACAGACAATCAATTGACTTATGATTTAGAACTGAGTGTTGAAGTGCGGAACGTGGAGTTTAAAGGAACCTACACAGAGAAAAAAGAAATAAGAGAAGGTCTCTCGCTTGAACGGCTGGCAAGTTCTATCAAAGAAGGGAGTTCTTTGACTGAAAGTCTCACGGTCCCCTTAGAGAAAGGGACAAACACGATCTATTTTTCTCTCTTCGATAAAACCCAGCAGAAGAGGCTGCGCAAGCTTGAAATCATAAAAATCAAATAAGATCCGAGTCAGAAGGCGGTGACGAGGCCGAAGGCCAGCCGGGCGTGTTTTTCGTGCGGGCTCTTGAAAACATAAGTGAGCTCAGCCGTGGCCCGGATGTTCCGGCGCACCATACGGCCGACGTGAAAGGTCAGCGAGCCGTAATCGAGTTCCTGCGCCTCCGAATTGACCCAGTTGAAAAGGCTCGCCATGTAGAAGCGGCTGTCGCCCCCTTTGGGCATGAAGAGGAGCTCGGCGAACCCTCCTCTTGTCTTGATGGCCGGATCGTCTCCGTGTGTGAAATAGGGGTCATCATCCCGGCGCTCGACAACCTGCAGGTTGAGTTCAAAAAGCGAGGCGGTAACCGTCGCGTCGGCAGCCAGCATCCAGAGTGAGTTGCCAACCCCTTGTTTTTCTTCCTTGCCAAGATACGTAAACCCGCCGAGCCGAAAATTGTTGCCGATGTCCTGAGTGACTCTGAAGACGAAGTTCTTGTACCTATCTGAATCGAAATTACGCAGGGGATTGGCTTCGCCGATCCCTGTTCCGTTGAGGATTTCCAGAGTGAAATCCGTCCCCGACGGGAAGCCGTACGTGAGCATCATCCCCCGGTCGTACGTTAGGTTGATGCTGGATTCCCCCACTTTTGCCCTATAAATCTGATAATCCTCAAAGGTAAGGCGGAGCTCCCGCTTGAAGAGAGGATCGGAAACCTGAAACTGGCCGATAATAAAATCAAGATCCGACCCGAAGAGGTTGTTGAACATCAGGAAAGCGTCCTCGATCCCGGCCACCTCGCCTCGCTCGCTAAAAAAGAAGTAGAAATAATAAGAAATGTTCTTTGTGATCTCGCCGCCTGAGAGGAGCTTCAGAATGTAAGGCGAGGTAAAATCCCACTGTCTGGCGTGAGAGTTGTTGTAGGTGAGGAATCCTTCCAGGCGGAGCGCAACCGGAATTTCCCGGAGGAGCGAAAGGAAGCTATCGCCTGTGTCTGTCGTGTAGCGGGGAGCCTCCTTGTCGGCGATGGCAAACCCGTTTCCCGCGAACTCGTCGCCGTAATCTTTGAGCTTGGGGAAAGGAGCATGGCAGGTTTTGCATGTCATGCTGTACTTGCGAGCAAAGGCGGGGATGCCTAACAGGCTGACTCCGGCCGCATGAAACAGGACAGCCATGCTGATAGCTAACCAAATTGTTTTTTTCATGGGATTACCTCACTTGAGCACTGTGATTATTGTCGAATGCTCGTTGACCTTGATGATTTCTGATTCATCTTCAGGCACGCCCAGGAATTCAGCCACAGGCTTGACGAGCTTCTGGTAATTCAAGATGGCGGTGACCCTGAGGGGTCCGGGCGCGATGTCATGGGGCAGCGTAAACGTGCAGGTTTCGACCTTGGTCTCTCGCGGACCGAAACGGTAGTCGGTGCCCAGAGACTTGGTGTTCCACTGCTGGATGGTCATCCGTCCCTGGGGGTCAAAATAGGCCATCCGGAAGATGCGGTTTCCGACCGGGATGCCGTCCCTCTGGACACCGGGAAAGCTGGAGTCGCCAAGGGGGATCCCCATATCCTGGTAAGCTAGCGTGTTGGCGGCGATGGTGAATTCCTCGCCCGCAAACCCTTTTTTGTCCACAGGAAGATGGTAGGCTTTTCCCTTGGAGTCGACAGCCTCGACGTGCATCCAGACGATCCGGTCCTCCACCGAGCCGGTAGGGAACTTGTGGCCTGTTTTCTGGTTGAACAGGACGATCGTAAACTTCACCTTTTCGCCCGGCTCGGCTTCCCGTATATCCGGATGAATGCGGAGCTCCACCGTCCCCCTGACCTTGCCCGGGTCGTGGGCGCCGTGGAAAAGGTGCTGGCGGGCGTCGCGGTAGATGTTCCCCATGGCGGCGGTCTTCCCTTCAGCATAGGTCATGTGGCAGTCATGACACTTCACTCCTTCCCTCGCATACGGACCTTCCTTCCACTCGAGCTGCGTGGATTTCACCCAGACGCCGTAGGGGCTTTTTTCGTTGTGGCAGGTTCCGCAGAATTCCGTTGTTCCCAGGAATTCCGACTTCATCAGGTTATGCTCGGGAGAGTTTTTCCCGTCGCGCGGGCCGTATTTTGTCTTTCCAGGTTCAACAATCCAGTTGTAGTTAAAAGGTACGTCACCAGCAAACCCGGTGATGGAATGGCAGAGGTCGCAGGAGACAGATTCGTTAGCCCGGCTGTTGGCCGAGGGCGGGGGAGGGGGAACATCACTGGCCAGGAAGGCGAGGGGGGCGTGGCAGCCGTTGCAGCCGGCTTTGACACCGGCCACAACCGGGTCCTTCTCGGCATGGGGAACAGCCAGCTTGAAGTACTCGATTTCATCCCAGTGATGAGTGTATGCCTGGGACATCATGGCCTGCTTCCACTGCTGGAAGAAGTCGGAGTGACACGATATGCCGCAGAATCCGGGCGTCTGGAAATCCTCGTACCGGCGCGTGCCGAGCGCGTCGTCGCCAGCCTTGATCTTCCCCTGGGAACCGAGACCCTGGAAGAACAAAAGAACAAAAAGAAAACCCATGAGACCCAGGGATGATAAACGAACAATCCTCATTGCTTCTCCTTTTCTGCACGTGATGGCTCTTTGCCAAAGACGGTAATCCCTTCTTGGACCGGGATTAAAAGCCATTATAGCCGTTTCCGCCATGTGTCGCAAGCTAAACCCCGCGGATGAGAAAATTTGTCCTCCGCTGTCGTTAAATGGGATGTGGGAATAAAAGTTGAGCGTCTCCAGTCCTTCTTAGCCAGGCTTCTCCAGGCCGTTGGGGAAGAAATTCCCTCGGCTCGTACCGATATCGCTTTTTTGGGAGAAAATAACACGATTGCTTTCCGGCAATCCTGGCCGCCCGGAGATAGCCCGGCGCCTCCCTTTGTTGAGGCGTCAATCCACAGCAGCGTCAGCGAAGGACAGCCTTTGCTCATTGACCCGGGAAGTCCCAGCCTTCGAGACGGCCATCCGGGCCGCGCGAGAGAGTGTTTCCTCTGCGTTCCCTTCATGTCAGGAAACAGGCCTATCGGCGCGATCTGCCTCTCCCGTGATGCTTCATCAAAACCCTATTCTCAGGATGATCTGGAATACCTTCTGGCCATAGCCTCTCCTTTTTTCCATGTGCTCAAGAGCAGGCTTCTTGGCAGGAATACGGGCGAGGACGCTGAAACCCGGCCTGAGTCCGGGCCTGTCATTGGCGTCAGCCGGAGTTCCCACCTCATTCAGACTCTCATCGACAGGGTCAAGGACACCGACGCACCCGTGTTCATCTGCGGCGAGAGCGGAACAGGGAAAGAGCTCATCGCGCGGGCCATTCACGAAAGAGGATTGAGGAAGGAGAAGCCGTTTGTTGCTGTGAACTGCGGCGCCATCCCCGACCATCTTCTGGAAAGCGAACTCTTCGGCCACGCCAGAGGGGCCTTTACGGGCGCGCTGCGGGACAAAGCTGGGCTCATCGAGGAAGCCAACGGCGGGACGTTCTTCCTGGATGAAATCGGGGATCTTCCGCTCCCTCTTCAGTCCAAGCTCCTGCGTCTTCTCCAGGAAAGGGAGATCCGGAGGATTGGCGAGAATCGAACCAAGCGGGTCGATGTCCGTTTTGTCAGCGCGACGAACAAGAATATAGAGAAGGAAATAGAGCTCGGGAATTTTCGGGTCGACCTCTATTACCGCCTGCGCATCCTGACGATAGACGTCCCGCCGCTCAGGGAAAGGAAGAATGACCTGCTTCTCTTTATCAATTATTTTGTGGACAAGTATTGCCGGGAGATGAAAAGGGAAAGAGCCTTTTTTTCGCCGCGCGCCCTGGACCTCCTGATGGACTATGCCTGGCCGGGTAACATCCGGGAGCTTCAAAGCGAAATCCAGAGATGCCTGATCCTCGCGGGAGACGGAGGCCTGATCAAGGAAGAGCATCTTTCACAGAAAATCAACCCCCAGAAAGAAGTCTGCTCAACTGTTTCTTATAGCTACTCCCAGGCGAAGGCTGAATTCGAAATGCGTTTCTTGAACCAGGCCCTCCTCCGCTTCGGCCACAACAAAGCGCGGACGGCTGAGGGAATCGGCCTGTCCCGTCAAGGCCTTTTCAAGCTGTTGAAGAAACACGGCCTGGTGTAGCGCCGTCTTTCTCTTTCATCTTTTCGTTTTTTCTGCTACATTGGAATGACGATGATCGAGGAAAAGAAAAAGGCCGGAGTCTTTCAAATCGTCTGCCCTTGCTGCCAGTCTGTCCTCTGGGTTGACGGCGTCTGCCGGGAAATCGTCAAGACAGAAAAGCGTGCCGCCAAAAAGAAGGGAAGCCTGGACGACCTGCTCGAGAAAGAGAAAAAGCGTCAGGAAGAATTCGACCGCAAGTTCGAGGCCACGGCTGAGCTCGAACGCCAGAAGAAGGAGAAAGCCAAGGAGGCCTTCGAGAAGGCGTTGAGCAAGCTCGAAAAAGAGGAATGACGGCCTTCGCGCATGAATCCCTTGCCTGGAAACAGACGAGAGGGCTGAGCGAAAAAAAAGACGGGAACGCTAGCTGCCGATCTGAGTTTCGTCTTCCCGGACCTTTGGTGCCATCGTAAATCCGGTGAAGCCGAAGATGACAAGGATAACGACGGCGGCATAATTCATGATCGCCCAGGGAAGATAAGAAAACGTCGAAACGCCGATTGTCCCGGTGATGTAAACTCCCGCCATACTCCAGGGGATCAGGGGAACGATGATGGCGCCGCTCTCTTCGATGATCCGGGACAGGTTTTTTGCCGCCAGCCCTTTTTTCTTGTAGATGGGGGCAAGAAGCTCGCCCGGGATGATCATCGACAGGTACGAACTCCCCGTCACCATGGCCGTCACGATGGCCGAAACGACCGTGGTCACTACGATGCTCCAGATTTTATTGGCAAAGACCATGACTCTTTCAAGAACGACGGCCAGCATGCCCGTGCGCTGCATGATTCCGCCAAAGCTGAAAGCCGTGAAGGCCACGAGCTGGGTCTCCATCATGCTCATCATGCCGCCCTTGGAGATGAGCCTGTCCACAGCCTCAACTCCGGTCTGGGCCTGATAGCCTGAATTCATGGCTGTCGCCACAGCCGTCACCGAAGCTTTCTGGAAGATGACGGCGAGTGCTCCTGCAATGAGGGAGGAAAGAAGCATGCCGGGGATGGTCGGCTTCTTGGTAAAAGCAAAATAAAAGACAACAACCATCGGCAGCAAGAGGAGGACATGGAAGTGGAAATTTTCCCGGAGCGTCTTGAGGATGAGGCTGACCGTTTCAGATTCGACAGCTTGGCTCTTGTACCGCAGCCCGATGAAAAAATAAACCGAGAGGCCCAGAAGCCAGGCTGGAACAGCTGACCAGAGCATGTGCTTGATATGGTCGAACAGGTTGGACCCGGCGGCCACCGGAGCCAGGTTGGTGACGTCGGAGAAAGGGGACATCTTGTCCCCGAAATAAGCGCCCGCGACGACAGCCCCGGCCGCCGGGCCAAGCGGAATGCCCAGTCCCATGGCGATGCCGATGAAGGCCACTCCGAGAGTCCCGATCGTCCCCCAGGAGGTGCCGGTGGCCAGGGAGGTGATGCTGCAGACGAGACAGGCTGTGAAGAGAAAATATTGCGGGGAGATGAGTTTGAGCCCATAGAAAATAACCATCGGGATGGTCCCGCAGGCAATCCAGGAACCGATGAGGATGCCCACGCAGAGCATGATCAGGATGGCGGGCATGGCCTTGTGGATGCTGTCGACAATGCCCCGTTGCATGTCCTCCCAGCGGAACTTCAGGAAAAAGCCGAGGCAGCCGGTGAGGAAAGCTGCAGCAATGAGCAGAACTTGGGGGCGAATTCTGTAAATCCCGTAACCTACACCTAACAAAATCCCCATGGCAAGAAGCGGGGTCAACGCGACGGCGAAACTCGGCCTTCTTGGCGTGTTCGGTGTTTCCTCTTTCATGAGACCTCCTCGCTGGCGCCACGAAATGTTCCTCTGGCCAGGAGTTTCCCCCCGGCCATCATCCTCCGGCCTAAGGCGAAGACATCGTGCAACTCAATATTTTTGTCGAGAAGGATGAGGTCGGCATCCTTTCCGGCTCGAATTTCTCCCTTATGAGACAGCTTGTAAAATTGCGCGGCGTTTGTGGAGAAAAGTCGGGCGCATTCCTCCAGGCCGATAATTTTTTGGACCAGGAGCGAACGGAATCTTTTAAGCAGATCCTTCTCAGTGGCGATGGTCAGGCGGACAAGGTTCCCGGCCTTGTCGAAGACGGGAAGGCTGCCGTTGCTGTCAGAGCTAATAGTCACCCGGCTCAGAGGAACCTTTTTTTTCAGGCAGAGGAGGATGGCATTCTCGACGTTTACGGCCGAGCTTGTTTCATCCTCCGGTTCTTCGCTGGCCGTAAGGTCGAAATAGCCTCCTTCGAGAGCAAAGGCCATCGCCTCTTCCAGCAGATCCCTGGTCCGGTTTACGTGGGTTGGGATAACCTGAGTCGCCGGGATTTCGGTCTCCCGAATGAGCCGAAAGAGAAGCTCCAGCCGCCGCGGGCCGTCTCCGAGATGGAGATGAAGGATTCCCGCCTTGCCTCCTAACATACCGCCAACCCGGCATTCAGCGGCGAGGCGGGCGATTTCCTCAAACGTCGGCTGCGACGAGCGATGGTCGGAGATGGCAATCTCGCCCGCTCCGATGACCTTATCGATGAGGACAAGGTCGCGGCGAATACTCCCCGTGAGGGAGCAAACGGGAACCTCGTAAGAGCCTGTGAAGATGTATGCTGTAATCCCCTCAGCTTCGAGCGCACGAGCCTTAGCCAGAAGAGATTCCAGGTGACGCGTCACCGCGTCAGTCCCCAGACAACCGATGACTGTCGTGACACCGCTCTGGATGATATCTTCCAGGTGAATCTCTGGCGCCCGGGTTCCCGGTCCGCCCTCCCCGCCGCCGCCAAGTATGTGAACATGGGGGTCGATAAACCCGGGCAGAACAATCTTCCCTGAAGCGTCAACCACCTCGACGGCGGCTCCTTCGATTCTGAATTTGCCAGGATCGGCCAGGCCGATGATTTTTGAGCCGGCGATCAGGATGTCTTTTATCCCCGCATCTTCGGGGGCGTAAATATGGCCGTTCTTGATGAGAGTAATCACTGCGTCCTCCCGATAAAAGTTATGCGCAGGCTGGCCGGGCGGCTTCTTGTCCGGACTAAATTATCATGACAGGGAACGAATTACAAGCTTCTCGGCGAGCTGGGTCTTTTGAATTTTTCCTTCTATTTGATAGAATAAAAATAAAATGACAGTGGCCAGCTTCGAAGAAGAACTTCGCCGTCTTCAGCCTGTCTTTCACCGGCTGTCGTTTCTTGCCCTTTTAGGGAAGAAAGTCGAAGTCAGGCGACCTGAGAACTTCGTTGGAGACGGTCCGAATATCATCGTGGGAAACCACAGCGGGAGTTTCAAGGATGTGGCCGTCATCTACAGGATCGTCCCCCGGCCGATTTTTTTCACGGCGAACAAAATGATTTTCTCCAAAGAAGAGTTTGACTTCCTCATCCGCAAGCACCTCCGGCGGCACCTCAAGGATTTTGGGCTTGTCATTAACTCCGCCCTAAAGCCCCTCAAATATCTTTTTGTGCGCTACGCTGCGACTAATATCGCTAAGATCGGCACGATTCCGGTTGACCTGTATTCCAACAAACGGGATGCTTTTCGACGCTGTCAGGAATATCTCCAAAAGGGACGGGCGATCATCACTCTTCAGGGGAGAGGCCGGGTTTTCCCTAAAGCGGCCCATCCCTACGTCAGCCCTTTCCGGCGGGGGACGTCTATTCTTGCCTATCTTCTCTACCAGGAAAACGGAATATCGGTTCCCGTCACTCCCCTGGCCATGTTCGGGACGCACGTCCCGTTCCTTGTTCCGGGGAAGATCAGGGTCAACGTCGGCCAGCCGATGTACATCGCCGATTATCTCAGCGTCGGGTTTGATGAGACAGTCGGCCGCTTCCGGGATGCTCTCGAGGCCAGAGTCAAGGCGCTCTTTCTCGAACTCCTCAGGGCCTGAGCCACAATCCCCTCGTTATTTTGTCCAACCTGAAAAATTCCTATTTCGAGCTGGCTGGCTGAGGGGGATTTTGCGGGTTTTAGGAGAGTTCAATGAAGCCGCCGAAAGGACAGAGGCCCCAGGTTCACCCTCGTCATTCCCGGAGTCCTTGTTCTTCCTTGACCGCTCTGACACTGAGGCTGATGACCGAGCCGATGGCCTCAGTAAGCTCCAGGCGAGAAATGTTGAGCTTGCGAACGACCTCTTGCGCATGCGAGCTCTCGAGCACGAAGTCGGCTGGGAAGGATGATTCGCTCACAACTTCAACCCTTTGAAATCCCGCCGCTTCGATCTCCCGGAGGTATTCGTCCCTGATCATCGCACCCGCGACGCAGGCTGCGTAGACATCGATCGACTCCTGAAGGGCTTTGGGGAGCGGCTTGCTCAAGACGAGGTCGGAGATGAGCATCCGGCCGCCCGGCTTGAGGACTCTAAAAGCCTCCCGGAAAACGCGGTCCTTTTCCGGAGAAAGATTGATGACGCAGTTGGAAATGATGACATCGACGGAATTGTCGGCTGCGGGGAGGTTTTCGATCTCTCCCAGCCTGAACTCAACGTTTGTGTATCCGTTCTTGCGGGCGTTTTCCCTGGCGCGGTCGACCATTTCGGGAGTCATGTCAACGCCGATAACCCGGCCCAACGGGCCAACTCTCGTTGAAGCAAGAAAACAGTCGAGTCCGGCGCCGGCGCCCAGGTCGAGGACGGTTTCACCTTCCTTCAGGCTGGCAAGAGCCGCCGGGTTGCCGCAGCCGAGGCCGAGGTTGCTCTCTTCCGGTGCGTTGGCCAGCTCCTCCGGGGTGTAGCCGATTTTCAGGCTGGTGCTTTCCTCTTGGAGCTCTGTCTTGCCGCCTCCGCAACACGACGGGCTGCAGCCCGAAGCGCCTCGGGTCGCTGCACCGGCATATTTTTCCCTGACTTTCTTCTTGATTTCATCTTTTTTCATTTTCATGGCGATTACCTCCTTTTCAAACAAGTTCTTTCATTAAGGGGCCGAGCAAGCCCTTCACCATGCCCGTGAGGGCGTCGACCTTGATGAGAGACAGGCAGCAAACATCTTCTCCTTTCTTCCACATAATCAGGGCCATCTTGTCGCCCGGCCGGATGCCCGCGGCATCACGGACTTCCTTGGGGAGCACCATCTGGCCCCTTTCGTCCACGCTGACGATGGACTCGACTTTGCAGCATTCAGTGCCGTTCGTTTTGGTTCTGGCGGTCATTCCGGACCTCCTTATCATTTATAATTTTCTGATTTATCAGAAAAATAAGATAAAGCTAAACCTTCCGTTTGTCAAGTGTTTTTTCTGAGCTCCGTTCAAGATGGCCGGCAGGAGCTTTACCTCCGCGATCCGGAGAGGGAAAACCTCAAGACTCACCCCCTCTGGACTTTGTCCCGATGGCCGGTAGCATAGTGCTCGATTGGAAGAAGCCATGAAGGAGACAGACTCGAATTCTTTTCCTTGTTGTCCTCGTTCTCAGTCGATGGTATCATTGAGGCTCATGGATACGACAAGGATTATAGATTTAATCAAGAACACCGAATCTCCGTTGAAAAGGCAGCTTCTCGCTGTCGGCCTGATTTCGAAGCTGCTGGAAGAGAGGGGAAAAAGTGCGCCGATTGTCATCGGTGGGCTTGCTCTTTCTTATTACACCCGAGAGGTCTATTTTACAGCCGACATCGACCTTGCTTATTCAGACCGGGAGGCCATTGACGAGGTTTTAAAGGAGATAGGGTTTAGAAAAAAGGGCAGGTATTGGGTGAATGAGAATTTAGAGATTGCCGTTGAAGTTCCTGTCGGTGCTTTGGCGGGAGAAGAGTCTCCCGTCGAAGTCGTTGAGCTCGAACCAGGACTCGAGTGTCGGATCATCGGGCTTGAAGATTTGATTATTGACCGTCTGAATGCCTGCAAACACTGGAAGTCCCAGGTTGATTGCGAAATGGCAGAATTGCTCATCTTAAAGTATCGCGGAGATCTGGACTGGAGCTATCTAGAAAGAAGGGCCAGGCTGCCAGAGAATGATGTGTTTTTAGAGCTTGAAGAACTGAGGAAGAAAGCTCGCCAATGACCAGGAGAAAGAGAACGTACCGAGAGGAATCTCCACTTGCGGGGCTTGTCCTCCGAGATCAGCTGGGATTCAAGAAATACAGGAAGACTCGGGTAAGAAATGAAGAAGAGAGAAAAATCCTCATCGATTTGGCTTTGAAGAAAATCACAGAAAAGGAAAAGTCAGACTTTCTTCCTGTTGGATACAAGAGAAGAAGGGTGACATGTTAAGCATTTGATTATGTGAAGTAGCCATCATTTTCCCTCAGATGTCTTGAGCAGTTAAGCCATTTTGGCAGAGTCACGTTCTCCTGGACTGCACATAATTCCGGCCTTGTTTGAGAGCTCGTCCAGCCATTCGAGGATATCAGGGTTGAGCCAC
>JARYMI010000038.1 GCA_029907205.1 Clostridiales bacterium | reverse complement strand
GGAAGCGCTAAGTCTGCGCAAGATGATCGAGCGAAAGATTGGAGAGGCGAAGAAATGGCATAGAATGGATAGAGCGCGATATCGGGGCAAAAAGAAAGTAAAGATTCAAGTTTTGATGACATTTTTAGTTATGAACATAAAGAGAATAATCCGGCTTTTAGAAGAGAAAGAGTTCGTTCCCAGGCCATGGCAAGGAACAAAGGTGTCGATTTAGATGACCCTGATTAAAAAGATGGAAAAATCAGCAAAGAATAACCATAAAAAATGAGGAAACGGTGTTTTCCCTCCTCAAGAGGCAATAAAAACAGATTACTTTTTCAGAGACCTGACACACTGAAAAATAAGGCGAAAAAATCACTTCAGCGGACGGCTTACAGCCGCCGCTGATTTCCGTCGTTGGGGCGCAAATTCGCCAGCTCAAAAATATGATCGTAAAGATGGTAAGAGATGAACCAAAAAGTAACCTTCAAGCACCCTTTAATCGTAGCCCTTACTTCAATGTATCTTATTGCGCTCATTGGTCTGGTGCTTAAGAACACAAGCCTTATTCCCTCGACTCTTCCCTTCAGCCTTGGTCTTTTCGCATTGTTAGCTCTGGCCATTGTTTTGACAAAAGGCAATGAAGTTGTTGACTTTCCCTTGGAAAAGCCTTCTCTCGGAATCCTGGTTTTCATCTTATGCTGTATAGGGCCCTTTATTAGCAAATTTTGGGACGTTCCGGAGATTGGTGGAGAATGGAAGGGAACATCACTGCTGATCGGATTGGCTTTTTCAGTTTTAATTCCCCTTCTTTTCTTGAGGTTTAAAGAAGAGGGCTTTATAAAATTCTCTTTTTGTCCAAAGAACTTAAAGAAAGACCTTAAAATTGCCCTGGTGATGGGTGTAATGCTAATCGTCCCTACTTTCTTCTTTTACCCCCCTACCTGGAAGCCGGTATTATCGGGAGAGATATCTATAACCCAGGTTCTTGCTGCCTTTCCTGTATCTCTTATCTACTTCTTTTTTCTGGCTGCTCTCCCGGAGGAGTTCTTCTTCAGAGCTTTCTTTCAGGAGCACTGTGCCCAGTTTCTAAGATCCCGGATTTCCGGACTGATTGTTGCCAGTCTTATCTTTGGATATTTGCTATCCCGGGTATAATGAAGTGGTATAACACTTCATTGTTTGAATCTTTCGCCATAGCTACAATGATTCAGACTCTTATTGGGCTTGTTTTTGGGACTATTTGGGAGAGAACACGCAGCCTTGTAATACTTCTCGTACTTCACACCCTTGTTGATGCAATTTCAAATTCGGCGTTAATTGCCCAGCGATTGTTTAGCTAGAGGCATCGGGGATACGGGCTGCTGGAGGTGTTGCCCAAGGTGGGCGCTCTAGCAGCGTTTGCGGGGGCCTTCTTTGGCATGGGTGTACGGCGGTTTCGCTTTGAGTGAAGTTATCGCTGTTTCGACCGGCACACGTCATATGCCAGCCGGCGAACAGCAAACCAAATGGGACAGCGGCATAACCTGGAAATCAACTGAGCGCAGGGACGACCGTCCAGAAATTATTGACGAGATGTCGAGAGGATGCGTCTCAGAATTCCCTCAGAAACGAGCAGTTGTGGATTTTGACCGCACCGCTCCGGTCGCGGCGGACCTCGCCCCGCAAACAGCACAGGGGCGGCGAGCCGAAGCTCAGGCACCGCTTCTCCCCCACCCCCTCCAAGAGCCCCGTCTCGTCCTCGAACAAATAGAAGTACTTGCGGCCGCTGTTCGTCTCCTTGAGCCGCGCATCCACCACCCGCACCACGAGCTCGACCTGGCGGCCGATGTGAGCCGCAAGGTCCCTGACCCGGAGCTCCGGCCTCTTCCCCTCGTAAAGCTCGAGAGAATCCGGTCCGGGGCTGAACCCGAGGGAATCGACGAGCATCTTCGCCTTCTCCAGCGGGTTCATGTCCGCGACCTCCTCCATGTCCTCGAGCCCCTGGAAATGGCGGAGGACCTGGCGCGTCCGGCGCGGCTCGAGGGAGTCGAACACGCCGGCCTTGATGAGCGAAAGGAGCTCCGCCCTTCCGAGATGGACGCGACTCAAGAAATCCTCGACCGAGGCGAACTCGGCGTCCTTCCGCTCCTCGAGGATCTTCTCGATCGTCTTCACCGCCAGCCCCTTGATCGAGGCCAGGCCGACGCGGATATTCGACCCCTCGACCTCGAACCCGTAACCAGAGCGGTTGATGTCCGGGCCCAGGATGTGGATTCCGCGGCGCTTGGCTTCCTCGATGTACTCGGGAAGTGGATAATACCCACCTCCAGCGTTGAGCACGGCTGCCATGTACCTCACCGGGTGGTGAGCTTTGAGGTAGACAGCCTGGTAGGCCATGGCAGCATACGACGCGCTGTGGGCCTTGTTGAAGGAATAGGAAGAGAATTTCTCCATGGTCGCCCAGAGCTTTTCGACCTCGACCGCTGTGTAGCCCCGCTCGCGCGCTTCGCCGAAAAACTTCTCCTTGAGCGCCGCCCGCACGCCGTTTTTTTTCTTGAGCGCCCGCCGCAGCAAATCTCCCTCCTCGGCCGGCATCCCGGCCACCCGCTCCGCCACCTGCATGACCTGCTCCTCGTAGAGGAGAAGCCCGTCGGTCTCGGGGATGATCTTCTCGAGGAGAGGATCGCGGAAAGACTGCCGCTTCTCTCGCGCCCTGAGGAGTGTCTCCTTCATCCCGCTTTCAGTCGGCCCGGGCCGGATGAGAGCCAGCGCCTGGGTCAGGTCGTAGATTGTCTCCGGCTTCATCCGGCGGAGGAGGTTCATCATGGCCGGGCTCTCCACCTGGAAGCAACCGATCGTCTGGGCCGTCTGGAGTAGCTTGTAGGTCCTGGCATCGCCGGCCGGGATGGTCCGGACGTTGAGCCTCTCCCGGGTCTCGGAGATGGCAGCGAGCCCGCGCACGGAAAGCAAATCGAGCTTAATGAGCTTCAGGTCTTCGACTGCGTCCCGGTCGAAATGGCTCATGACAAACCCCTTGGCCGACTCCTCAAGCGGAAGGTACCGGCTGGCCGGCGCGGGCGTGAGGATGACGCCGCCGACGTGGAGCGAGATCTCGGCGAAGACGCCGCTGAGCTCAGAGGCGAGCTTCCAGATATCGAGCTGGCCGGCCGCGGGCTTATCCCGCCGCAAGAAATCAGGCTCGGCAAAAAACGGGATTCGCTTCGCCAGTGACCGCGCTTCCTCGGGCGGAATGCCAAAGGCCCGAGCTGTTTCGTAGAGGGCAGAGCGGGCGCGGTAGTTCTTCAGGCTGCAGACAAACGCTCCGCCCGCCTTTTCTCCCTGGCCGTATTTTTTCAGGACATAGGCAAGGACTTCGTCGCGGCGGCGGGAATCAAAATCGAGGTCGATATCCGGCGGGTCGTTCCGGCCGCTGTTAAGGAAACGCTCGAAGTAGAGGTCGAACTCGACCGGGTTGACGTGGGAGATGCCGAGGAGATAGGCCAGGTAGGAGGAGGCGCCCGAGCCCTTGAGGTTATGGAGGATGCGGTGGCGCCGGGCGAACTCGACGACGTCGTGGACGATGAGGAAGTAGGCCGCGAAGCCGGACCTCTCGATGACCTCGAGCTCATGGCGCGCCCGCTCCCTCTCCCGCCAGCTCAGGTTCCTGGCTTCGCGGAGCCGCTCCATGACGACTTCGCCGAGCGGCGTGGGAAAGAGGTCGGGAGGAAGCGGCGGCACGATGTCCTCGAAGTTAAAGAGGCATTTCTCAGCCACCTCGAACGTTCGCTCAAAGGCGCCTTTGACCGCTGAACCAAGTCTCTTGAGGGCGACCGCTTCCTGGTCCGGGCCGAAAAGCGGCGTTTTGTCCGCCAGCCTCTGTCTTTCTGACGGAAAGGGAATTTTCTCGACAATGGCACGGACGAGGATCAGGCGGTCCGGGCTGGTGATGAATTTCAGCGGGTTGGCCCAAACGACGGGGAGGTTGCAGGCTCGCGCCCACTCCTCCACTTTCCTGAAGTTGGAAAAATCGCCGCCCAGGTAAAAATCTCCGCCAGGAAGGAACTCGATCTCAGGGCTGGGGTATGTCCCGGTGCTGCCCGCTGAGGCGAGATGGAGAATGCCGGGTTCGCGGTTCCCTCCGGGGTCGAGGTCAAGGCCCGCGCGGAAAATTCCGGGTAGGCTGATGTCTTCACGCTGGGGAATAAAAATAACGACCAGGCCATCCGTCGCCAACCGAATCATCCCCTCCCCTTCTTCTTTCTGCCTCTTCCGCCCCACCGCCCCTAAGCCTAAACTATCCACCCTTCTCTTTATGACCCTGACATCTACCGTCGCGTTTTTCTTCGGCTCGGCCTCTCTCTCCTCGCCCCACTCTTTTGCCATTCCTTCCAACTCTGTACCTTCCCCATCTTCTCTCTCTCTTTCTTTTTTATCACACGGCCTTTCTATCTCTTCGACCAGCTTTCTCTCCTTCCAATTGAAAATCTCCATTAAGTTCCAGTAGCCTTCCCGGCACTTCGCGAGGAAGATAAAGCGCCGCCCCGCAATCTCCAGCTCGCAGCCGAAAAGAGGCCGGATGCTCCGCGCCTCGGCCGCCCTTTTCCACTTGGCCCAGCCGTAGAGGTTCTCGATGTCGGCGATGGCGGCAACGGGAAGTCTCTTCCGCGAAACCCACGCGGCGGCTTCCTCGAGCGTGGCACTCCCCTTCCCCCGGCTGTAAACCGAATGCAAACGCAAGGGAACGAACATAGCCAATCACCTTGTCAACGAAGCTGTCTTGAGGACAAACCCGCGCCTCGGCTCGAACTCGTAGATGGCGTCGAGCATCCTCTCCCGGACGGTCAGGAGTGAGCCGAACCCGTATTTCTCCCGCACCCGGTCGACGGCCACGGCCAGCCTCTCCTCGCGGTCCGAGTAGGGCTCGAAAAGCGACAGGGGCCGCGCCCGCACCAAGTCCGAGGCTCTGACGCCGACGAGCCGCAACGACAGCCGTGACGTCGAGAAGAGTTTGAGGAAGAGGTCCTCGGCGACGCGATAAATCGCGGTCATCTCCTGGAGAGGAGTGAGGAGAAGACAGCGGCGAACCTCTGTCTTGAAATCGGAGTAGCGGGCCTTGACCTCGATGACGTGGGCAAAGAGATGTTCCTCGCGCAGGCCGAGCGTGAGCCGGTCGCAGAGATAGGCAAGATGCGCAAGAAGCAGGCGCCTGTCCCAGATGTCCTCGAGAAAGGTCGTCTCGCGGGAGACGGACTTGGGGACAATGCGGGTGAAGACAGGCCGGCTGTCGATCCCCCGCGACTGGAGGTAGACTTCCTCGCCCCCGAGGCCGAAGAGCGAGCGCAGCGCCGAGCGCGGCATCCCCCAGAGGTCGCCTATCTTGTGGATGTTGAGCATCCGGAGGATGACCTGGGCCTTGGGACCGATCCCGGGAAGGCACTCGATGCCCAGGTCACGAAGAAAGTCTTCCTCGCGGCCTGGCTCGACTTCGAAGAAGCCGGCGGGCTTGGCCCGCTTCGTCGCCAGCTTGGCCAGGATTTTATTCGGTCCCACACCGACTGAGACTTTAAGGCCGAGCTCTTTCTCGACCCGCCCTTTGACCCGGCGGGCAGCCTCGGAGAAGGAGGCGTAGAGCGGCCGGCAGCGCGTCAGCTCGAGGTAGGCTTCGTCGAGCGAGGCCGCCTCGACATCGGGCGTGTACTCGTAGAGAATCCGGAAAAACTTCTCCGAGAAAGCCTGATAAACCTGGTAGTTGCCGCGGATGAAGAGGCCGTTCGGGCAGAGCTGGTAAGCCTGCCGCAGGGGCATCCCGGCGTGGATGCCGTAGCGCCGCGCCTCGTAGTTGCAGGTTGCGGCCACACCCCGCTCGTGAGGCAGGCCACCGACGATGACCGGTTTGCCCTTGAGAGCCGGGTTGAGGAGTTCCTCGACAGCCGCAAAAAAGGCGTCGATGTCGATGTGGACGACGCACCGCCCTCTCATCAGGCCCTCGCTTTCAGGCTTCGCTGTCTCTCCAAAGTGTCTCCTCTTCATCGTCACTTAAAAGATTCTCCCCACCGCATCACCCTCACCTCTATCACCTCTCCTCGAGGGAGAGGAAGAAAGTAAGCCCTCCTCGACCCCAAACTCCGCTCCTCCAGCCCCGAGAGAAACAATCTTCTTCCCTCGCCCCAGCGGGAGAGCAAAAAAATCCCGCCCCGTTTTTCAGTATTTCCGGAGCAGGCCGATGACGCGGCCGACGACCCGGAGTTCCTTGACCTCGATCGGCTTATACTCGGGGTTCTCGGAGACGAGGAGAATCCGGCCGTTCTCCCGGCGGAGCCTCTTCAAGGTCACGGAGCCGTCGTCGAGGCGAGCGACGACCATCTCGCCCGAGTTGGCCGTCGTCGTCCGCTCGAGAAGCACCCGGTCGCCGTCGTCGATGTAAGCATCGACCATGCTCTTGCCGATGACCCGGATGCAGAAGATGTTGCCGCGGCGGCGGCCGACCATCCACTCGGGAACCTCCACGTTCTCGCCGAGAGACTCGAAGACTTCCTCTGGCCGGCCGGCGGGCGCGACACCAACCAGGGGCACCCGGATTTGGTTGTCGAGCGGCGCCGGGAACCCGGCCAGACGCAGCTCCCCGGCCTCGCGCCGGAGGTAGCCCTTCCGCTCCAGGCTCAGGATGTGCTTGAACACGGCCGAGGGGTTGGCGATGCCAAGCCGTCGGCCGAGCTCCCGGATGGTCGGCGGAAACCCGCGCTCGAGGACAAAGCTCTCGATGGCCCGCAGGACCCTGGCCTGTCTCTTGGTCAACTCTTTCCTTATCCTGTTTACCATTTTGTTCACCATATATAAAATACGTCAGCCACCGCTCTTTGTCAAGTAAAATTTTTTAAAAATTTGGATGGCTTGCCAAAGGCGTGGAGAAGTGCGATATTTCTTTTATGCAAAAAGAAACACAACCCAACCCTGATTTCCTTAAGAGAAGGCTCAACATCAAGCTGCCGCTTATCGGCTTCTACGATGCCCCGGAGCCAGCGCTCTTCGAGCCGCTCGTCTCACCGGAGGGCCGCGACTGCGTGTATTCCTTTTTCCAGAGCTGGCTCGAGGGAAAAACGCTCCACCTAACCAGGGAACGTTACGGCTGCGGCGGAGCCGGCCACTGGATGTGGGACATCAAAGTCCGTTCCAGGAAGGAATTCCTCAAGTTTCTGGTCGACGAGGAAGGCCTTAAAGCTTCACGCCAGCTCATGGACAAATGGATTGCGGTCAGGAAGCCCTACCGAGCGGATTATCCCCATCTCTTTCTCGGACCGCTCAAAAAAGAAGCATGGCCTTTTGCTAAAACCATCACCTTTTTCGTCAACCCCGACCAGCTCAGCGCTCTCGCCATCGGCGCCCAGTACCACAGCGCGCCGGAAGATCCACCGCCGGTCATCGCTCCTTTCGGGTCCGGCTGCTCTCAGCTTCAGCCTTTCGACGACTTATTTCTTCCCCAGGCCTCCATCGGTGCCACGGATATCGCCATGCGCCATCATCTTCCCCCTGATATCCTCGCCTTCACCGTGACAAAGTCAATGTTCCAGAGGCTCTGTTCTCTCGACGAGAGGAGCTTTCTGGCCAAGCCATTCTTGAAGCGGCTCAAGCTGGTCCGCGGCGGCTCTCTCCAGCCTTCGAACCGCAAACAGTAGCTGAACTTAATCAGGAAGAAGCTCCGGAGAAAGCTTTCCAAATAGGTTTCGCCTATAACTTCCAGGTGCCGGCGACGACGAGGTTGGAGCCGGTGATGTGGCCAGCTTTCTCTGAAGCAAGGAAGGCGACAGCCTCGGCCACGTCCATTTTGGAGCCCAGTATTTCCGTTGGGATCTTGCCGCCTGCGGGCAGCAACCCACCCTTAATGAGCCCGGGCGAAACCATGTTCACGGTGATTCCCGATTTGAACTCGGAGGCAGCCACCGACCGCGTGAGAATCAAGAGTCCCGTCTTGGCGGCAGCGTAAGGTGTGATGGTAGAAAATGCGGCCAGTTGCTCAACGCGATGATAGCCTATGTTGATGATTCTCCCCCATCGCCGCGCTCTCATGCCGGGAAGAGCGGCTTTGATGCAGCCGAGCGCGCTCACAACATTGCTCCGGAAAAGAAATTCCCATTCGGCTGTCTTGAATTCTTCCCACGGCCTGACCAGAATCGGCCCGAAATTGTTGACCAGGATATCCAGCCGGCCGAATTTCATCTCGACCCGCTTGATCAAGCGGTCGGCCTGACCCGCTTTGGTCAAGTCCGCAGCGAAAGCGTGGCTCCTCTTCCGTCGGGCTCTGATTTTCTCCACGACCTCTAAGGCCGCCTGCCGGCTCTTCTTATAGTGGACCGCAACACCATCGACATCCTCGGCTAAACGAAGAACGATTTCCCTGCCGATTCCCCGGCTGCTTCCTGTGACCAGAGCGATTCTCTCAGCGTTCATCTGCTTGCCCGCGCGATAGGGGGATGTTACGACGCCTTCGCCCAGAGAGTCAAGCCGCGGCTTTGTTGTCACTCACGAGACCAGAACCAAGGAGGTTAAAACCCGACTGGCGGCTCTGGTCAACCCGGACATGAGCTTAAGACAGCGCTAGAGGCGCGTCACCCGAGCCCACTTTTTGAGCTGTCCGATGTTGATGCAGATTTGCCTGAGCAGAATCAGAACAGGGACGATAGTCAAGCAGCTCAGAAGATGAACGCCAACTTTTTTCCGCCTCTTCAGGAGCAGAGGAAAAGGCTTTTTGGCCAGCCATAGAGCAAAGATGAGAGAAATCCAGAGGCCAAGCCAAAGGAAAATGCTCAGGAGAGGGTTTTTTACGAAAAAAACAACCCCG
Source organism: Clostridiales bacterium (assembly GCA_029907205.1). Lineage (GTDB taxonomy): Bacteria > Acidobacteriota > Aminicenantia > Aminicenantales > UBA8522 > JARYMI01. Next base: position 9,372 of record JARYMI010000038.1, on the reverse strand, counting down.
AGTGTGGCTAATATAAAAAACCAGAGAGGAAAGAAGGGCTGAAAAATCAGCTTAAGCAGAGAAGGTTCGAAAAGATTGAACTTGGTGATCCCAACTCCGATATTCCATCTGAGGTAGCTCACGAGAGTGCGGCGCGGCTTGTGATACACCGTCAGGTCCGGGACGTAGTCCAGGAAATAGCCGCGCTCTCTTAGCCGCCGAGAAACATCGACATCCTCGCCGCCATCAAAGAAGCGTGGGTCAAACCCGCCGACCTCGATAAGAGCGCTTTTTCGAAAGGCGGAATTACAACCGGCAACGAAGTCAACTCCATCCCTGGCCCGCTCGACGTTTGCATCAAACCCGATGGCTCCGCCCGCCGGATGGCCCACGCAAGCTGTCCACAGACCAAACCGATTGGTAGCTGGGGGAGGAAAAGCATTCCCGCCCACACCGGCCACCCTTTCCTCCCGAAAAGCCCGGTCGATGACCCGGAGCCAGTCGGGCGGGATGACGCAATCGGCATCGGTAAAGGCTACGATATCGAACTTCGCTGCTTCAAGGCCGGCATTTCTTTGTTGGCTAAACCCCTTGGCTGACTGGATAAGCCTGACCTTCTCATAACGTTGAACAATCCGGGGGGTTTCGTCTGTAGAGGCATCGACGACCAGGATTTCGTGCTTCTCCTTTGGATAATCGAGGGCCATGAGCGAATCAAGGCATGGGCGGATATTTTTCTCCTCGTTGTAGGTAATAATGACCACCGATATCGAAGCTGGCGTCATGGCCGAAGAATCTCCCATTCGACCACACAGCCGGGGATGAGCTTATAGTCAAAAACACAGTCGCGGCAGAAGGCAATATCGTCCCGGTTTCTCCGGAATCGCCGCCTGAATGTCTTAGCCTTCTCGCCAAACCAGATTTCCCGGAAGCTCTGCTCGTTCAGGTTTCCGAAAGAATAGCCATAACGGAAATCAAATTCGCAGGCGAGAACCTCTCCGTCGGCAAACAGGGTCGGCTTGGTCCATGGGAACTTACAATTGTATTTTCTTGCTTTCTTAGAGACAGAAAAATCAGTCTGATAATCGTACCAGCGGAAAAATTTCGTTCGGGGCGCGAAGCGCCTGTCGATGGCCGGATCAGCAAAGCCTGGATGCCTAGTCGAGAAGGCCTTGAAGCTGACCATGTTGACCCCGAGCTCTCTCGCCACAGCCCGGAACTCATCCACCTCTTGCTCGTTCTCCCTGGATACGACCATGCGCAGGTTGATGAACGGCTTCTTCGATCCCCGCTTCTCTTTCTCGGCGACGAGAAGACGCGTATTCTCGACGACCCGACGGGCGCTTCCCCCACTCCGATACTTGCTATAACTTTCTTCGCTGAGGCCGTCGAGAGCTATGATCAAGGCGTCGAGGCCGGTATCGACGAGCTTTTTCGCCTCTTCCGGGCCGAACCGGTTCAAGTTGGAGCTTGTCACAGTCAGGATATTGCTTTCTCCCGCATAGCTAATCATCCGGTGGATTTCGGGGTTTAAGAACGGTTCCCCCCAGCTCCAAAGGATGATGTAAATCAAATAATCTCCGATTTCATCGACAAGCTTCTTAAACGTGGCAAAGGGAAGAAGAGTCTTGCCCCGGGTGTCGGGATCATGAGCCGGACAGATGGGACACCTGAGGTTACACAGGCCGGCCGGAGAAACATGGGCCATGTAGGGAAAACCAAGGGCCGGTGAAATGGGGAGAAGCCGATTGAGAATGATGCGAAAGAGGTTGGATGGCTTCCGCCCCGAAATCCTTTCCGCTTGCAACGGAATGCGGTCGAACTCGAAACGCACCTGCCTTCTCAAGAGGAGGGACAAGAGATTTCCGGCAAGGAAATGCGGGGTCATGCTCTTCTCTCCTTCCTCTTCTCGTAGGAATAGAGCAAGCTCTTCAGATGAGCCTCCAAACGGGGAAGACCGCTCAGCGACAGACGAGACTTTAAAGCCGGGACGAGAGCTTTATAGTTCTGGATCTGCCGAATGAGCTCTTCCCCTTCCCAAGCGGCCAAAACTTTTCCCAGCTCGACCATCTTATAAGCGAATTCTTTTTGATGGTCATCGACATGTTCATTGTATCTGGCTTGTCTGGGAAAAAGGATGGGAATCTTTCCCCGGCTCAGGGCGATGAGGGTCGTCCCTACGCCGGCATGGCAGACAATGATGTCGGCATCTTCAAGATAGGCGAGGATCTCATCAAAAGGAAGGAACCGCTTCCAGGGGCAAAACCGAGGCTCATGGGCGGAGTGACCGGTCTGGCTCAGAATGGGCGGTGGGATGAGCTTCTTTTCGACGTTTAGGTCAATGAGCTCAACGAGCCGGTCAAAAGGAAAATTCTCAAGCCCAACCGTGACGAAAAGCTTCATACCACTTGACCCTGATAAAAAGATCGCTGATATTTGCGGGCGAGATCAGGCCATTGGACATAAAAACGATGGACGATGGGATAGACCAGCCGACCCGTCAAGGACAGGTTTCTTATCCTGGCCATGGATTCAATATAGATGGTCCGGATGCCCAGGATACGGCCAAGAACGAGGAAGGGGACACCTACTCCCGCGCCTGTCGAGATGATGATATGAGGCCTTTCTCGGAGTAGAATTTTCGCGGCCAGCCAAGCATTCCTGATTAAGTTTCTGAAACTGCGGTTGGTGGGCGCATAGGCCCAGTAGACTTTTTCCTCCCGGAGCAAGCACTGGGTATCTTCTTTCTTAAAAGTCACCCAGAAACAATCATGCTGTTTCCATAGGGGCGTCAGGCTGTAGAGCTCAAAGAAATGGCCCCCGCGGAGCAGACGAGACACACGCGCATTTTTCTATCCTCGTTTACCTCAGCCAATGTCTCAAGTCCCGGCCGATGAGATGGCTTAAGGCCAAAATGTCTTCTCGATAGACGATTTGCAACTTTTTTCTCACTCTTTCCGGTAGAGGTTGCGGTCGAAAAAGGGATTCGCTCAGCGTGGACTTCCAACGAGCCCGGACGCGGCCAGGAATCAGGAGCTTAAGCGGGAATTTCAAGGAATGGGGCTCATAGACCAATTTCCCGAGGTATGCGGAAAGCTGGTTTTTCGGAGCGCCAGCCACGTTATGGCGCTTCGCTTCATTTGAAATTGGCACAGGCTCTAAACCAACGAACCTGAAGACTTCAGACATGACTTTAGATGGATCTCGAGCTAAGTCTTCAACGAGCAAGACTTTGACTTTCTCAAAAGCCTCCATATAAGCCTGGACCTGGAGATAGTATCGACCAAAGCCCAGATAGTCAAATCCCGGAAGAAGATTCCTTTCTTGCCTTTCTTCAACCACCACCGGGTCAGTAGCTTCCTCAAAAGAGAGTCTCTCCTCTCCATCTCTCTTCTTGAGCCAATAATGAGACCAAGCCCTTTCCACGGGATTACGGAGAATGATGAGGATACGCAAGGCTGATGCCGCGAGTCCATAAATCTTCTTGATATTCCGGGTCGTGGCCTGATGGAAATAAAGATACCAAGTCGAACCCTCACCCAGCAGTTGATCAGGACGGGCCTCTGAGAAGAGCTCCACATATTTTTCCAGGTCATGAACAACAAATTCGGCTTGTCTTCGTGTCCTGACGTCTACGGGCAAACTTGGCTGGCCATAGACCGAAAAAAACATCGGCTCTTTTTCGGGCGGAAAGAAGACACGCGGGTGTGTGGCCAGAAGAGAACACAAGCTGGTTGTTCCGGAGCGCGCCGCCCCGACAACGAGAAAATCGGGTAACCGCCACGGATTGCCGCGGCAGCTAACAATCATGGACCTCAGCGAACATTATACCTTAATTTCTTTCTCGTCTTCCCGAGCTTTTCCTTATTTTTTATTATTTTTTATTTTTTTCCTTATTCCCAAGCAGCTTTTGCTTTATTCTCTGGAGAATGAGCTTTTCTTCTGGGCGAATTCCCATCAGGGCGAGAAAAGCCCCATAGGAAATGGCCAGCGCAATCGCTCCCAGTCCAAGCTGGAGCAATAGTTCGCCATCCGGCAGCAACCATCTCCTGGCCATAATAAGAAGAAGAGAGGATAGAGTTGCGGCCGCGATGGGCTTCAAGAAATCCAGGCTGTATGGCTGGATCTTTAAAACCATCCTGACTTGAATCAGCCTAACGACGTTGACGACCATGAGGGCGCACGAAACGGCTATGGCAGCGCCCAAAAGTCCAGGGCGGGGGATGAGTGACGAGAAGTCTGTATGAGCAACGAGCGGGCATGGTTCCTCTCGACGTGGCGAGAGGAGAGCGAGGAGCGAATCGAGCCAGATTTCCTTGCCCTGTTATTTTTTTGGAGAAAGTGGAAGGTGATCATCCATCTATGGTAAAATTCGCTGAATTCCGCTTTCAAAGGAGGCCTGGCATGGAACGTTCTTTAACCCTCGCCGGGCATCCCTGGCGCCGCCTTTGGAGTTTTCTTGCCGGCGCCGGGATGATCACTTCCGCTGTCCTGACGATCCAGCATTTTTTCCTGGCCAATTTCCCCGAGTCCATCTTCGCCGGGTCCTTCTGTGATATCAGCGCCTTCCTCAACTGCGACAGCTCTGCTTATTCTTCCATCGCCCACTTCTGGGGAGTGCCGATGGGTTATTTTGGCCTCTTTGTCGGAGCGCTCGTCGCCCTGGGAGCGCTATTTCCCTCGGCCTCTTTCGAACGAACAAACAAGTCCATTTCTTTACTAAACGCCTTCGGAGTCCTGGGGCTTCTTTTCTATTCCATGTTTTTTCTCAAGAGCCTCTGCTTGCTTTGTGCCAGCTACTATATTTTCTCCCTGTTCAGCTTTTTCCTTTTCTGGAAATATGGCCTTAGAGCCGAAGGCTCGGGCCTCCTCCGACGCATAATCCCGTTTCTTGTCCCATCATTTAAGTATCTGGCCGTCTCTGCCGTCGTCCTCACGGCTGGAGCTTATGGCTTCCACCTCTTCTACGGAGCAAAGAGAGACGCCCAGCTCGGCGGCGTCAGCCTCAATATTGTCAAGGAATTCTATAGCCTGGCTCAAGTCCCGAACCCGAGCCTGATTTCTCCCTACTGGGTGGCCAAGTCGACCGAGCACTTCGAAGATGCCCCCATCCGAATCATCGAATACGTCGATTTTCTCTGCCCCGACTGCCTTTTCCTCTACCGGCAGCTCAAACTCCTCAAGAATGAGTATAAGGGGAAGATCAACATCGCCTTCCAGTTCTTTCCCCTCGATTCCCAGTGCAACGAGGTGGTCGAGAAAAACTTGCATCCCGGAGCTTGCGACCTTTCCTTTATGGCCGCTCATGACCCGGCCAAATTTAACGCCATCCATGATGAAATCTTTGAAAATTTCGTTAAGGCCAGGAATCCCGAGTGGAGGGCGCAACTGGCAAAAAAATACGGGGTTGAGGCTGCTCTCCAGGACTCGGTGACCCAGGAGCTCGTCCACCGGATTATCAACACGGGGGCAGAGTATGAAAAGACTTCCGACCGCTACGCCCACGGCATCCGCTCCACCCCGACCATGATCATCAACAATCGCATGGTCATCGGCACCCTTCCCTACCCTCATCTCAAGGCCATTTTTGAATCCCTCCTAACAGAAGCCAAGGAACCGGGAAGCCGCCGCTTTTTCGAGCACTGGGTCCAATTTAGGCCGGGTAAAAAACCAAAGGGTACGTCATGACAAAGAAAAAGTTTCTAAACATTATTTCGCGCGACAAAGAGGATATCGTTCAAAAATTTCTCAATCTTCTGAAAAAGACAAGAGCCAAGTACTGCGTCATTGGAGGGTTAGCGGTAAACGCTTATGTTGAGCCAGTGGTCAGCCTCGACCTTGACATCGTCATAAAGGCAGAAGACCTGGAGAAAGTCTGTCGGGCAGCCCAGGCGGCCGGGTTTAAGGTTAATCGATTTTCCCACAGCATTAACATCGCAACAGCTAAGTCGGACATGCGAATCCAGGCACAGACGGATGCCAGATATCAAGAATTTCTTGGTCGCGCCCAGCGAAAGCGAATCCTGGGGTACTCTATGAAGGTAGCTACATTGGAGGACGTAATTAGAGGGAAGATCTGGGCATATTCCGATGAAACAAGGCGCAAGAGCAAACGCCAAAAAGACCTAGCTGATATTTTGCGAATCATTGAATCATTCCCAAAATTGAAAGCAAAGCTCCCCCCCGACCTCAGGAGGGAGCTCACCTAATCCTTTGCAGTCCGGTCCTCTCCGCTCTTTCCCTCAATCCTCGAGAAAGCAAGGAAAAAAATCCCGGGGCTTATTTCAGCTCGCCGACGGCCTTCTGCACAGCTTCCAGGATCTCCCCGCTCTCGACGACTTCCTTGAGCTTGTTGATGTCATCAAAAAGCGGCCTGTCCTCGTCCAGATGGGCAACGTATTTTCGGATGACATTGTAGGCGGCCTGAACGCCTTTGCTCGGCTTGAGGGGGGCCCGGAAATCGATGGCCTGAGCGCCTGCCATCATCTCAATCGCCACCACGGCCTGGGCGTTGTCGATAATCTGCCGCGTCTTGAGCGCCGTCGTCCAGCCCATGCTGACAAAATCCTCCTGGTCAGCAGCGGCCGGGATGGAGCCTGTGGCCGCCGGGTGGGAAAGGATTCGGTTTTCGCAGACGAGCGCCCCGACCGTATACTGGGAAAGCATCATTCCCGAAAACATCCCGGCGCCCTTGGTTAAAAACGCGGGCAATCCAACGCTCAGATTGGGGTTCGTCAGCCGGTTGAGCCGCCTCTCTGAAATCACGGCCACGGTCGTGACAGCCGTTCCTAGGAGCTCGAGGGCAAAGGCCTGTGGCGTGCCCTGGAAATTGGCGCCTGTGAGGACGAGCTCTTCGTCGGGGAAGAAAACGGGATTATCGGCAGCGTTATTGAGCTCTATCTCAATCATGTACCGGGCCCATTTGAGGGCATCGCGGGCGGCGCCGACGACCTGGGGCGTGCTTCGTAGGCTGTAGGCATCCTGGACTTTTTTCTTGCCGATTTTGGTCAGGAGCTCGCTTCCCTCGGTGATGCGGCGGATGTTCTCGGCGCATTCAAGTGCCCCCGGATAGCGCCGCACGCGGTGAAGACGCTCATCGTAGGCCTTCATGTTGGCGTTTAAGACTTCGAGGGTCATGGCGGCGGCGATTTCGGAATTCTTGATCCAGCGATGAGCGTCATAGATTTCGAGCGCCCCCAGCCCGGTGATGAAGTTAGAGCCGTTGATCGCCGCCAGGCCATCGCGGGCCTCAAGCACGACTGGCTGGAGCCCCGCCCTCTTCAAGGCTTCAGCCGCCGGAAGCCTCTCACCCTGGAAAAACGCCTCTCCTTCGCCCATCACAGCCAGAGCAATCTGTGACATCGGCGATAGGTCGCCGCAGGCGCCGACCGAGCCCTTCTCGCAGACGACCGGCGTCACGCCTCGGTTGAGCATCTCCTTCATCGTCTCAGTCACGTGGAGTCTTATTCCGGAATGGCCGTGGCAGTGGCAGCTAATCCGGCTCAGCATGGCTGCCCGCACGATGTCCACGGGCAAGGCTTTCCCGTAGCCAGCGGCGTGGCTATAGATGATGTATTTTTGGTATTTTTCGACCTGTTCCTGCGTCAGGACTACTTCCGAGAGCTCGCCTATCCCCGTGTTGACGCCGTACATGATTTCCCTTTTTTCGATCTTGCGCTCGAGAAGGCCGCGGCATTTCTCGATTCGCTGCTTAGCCTCGGGATGAATTTTAATGGGTTCGTTCCTTCGGGCTACCTCGACGACTTTCTCAATCGTCAGGTTATGTCCATCAATAATCATGGCCATGATGATTCCTCCTTGAATTACGAATAGGCAAGATGATATCGGAAGGAGCCGAATAAGGCAAGCGAGAGGGCATGACTAGATTTTCTCAAATCGGGATCGTATCCCCAACTTTTGAGAAAATTCGGGACATAACCCTTTTTTCTTGAAAAGGGATTGTGTCCCTTGAATTTTCCTGTCCAGCCCGGCAAACCAGCGAGCTTACTGGAAGATATCTCGTCTATTCCACAGGTAAACCAGTGTGAAAACAACAAAAAATAGGATCGGGCCGATGATGGAGATGCGGGTGAGGCCCGTGATGCCGAGAACAAGAACGGAATCGAAAAGCCACATGCCCATGGCAACATAACTCGCGATAAACCCGAATTTTCTGAGCCGGAGAAGCCCCCAAGCGCCAATGTAAAGAAAAATGGAAAGAATGATGTCAGGTGCGGCAAAAGCGTTATAGACGCGGTCTTCGACGGGCATGGTCGAAGGAAAGGCCTCGAAGGCGAGCCTCCCCACCCAGAAAATATTCGTGGCTAAGGCGACAAAGAACATAATGACAGAGATTGCAATGATCCCCAATAGCGGTCTTTTGGGCTCAATCATGATTCCCTCTTTCAAGTAAGTAACATTTTAAGTTTATTATCAAACTTTGACAGAAAAACGCAAATGTCGCTTCCGTTGCTCAGAATCGACCCGGTCTGGGCTCCCCTCCGCTCCCTCCCCCGGTTCCAGAAGCTGGCCGAGAAATTCCACCGCTAAAATTTCCATCAGACACCCCGGGAGTCACCTTCAACAGCTCTATTGCCTTCGGCAAAAGCCTGTATTGTATGCGAGACTCCCTATTATTTGGGAGGAGAGGCCTTCAGCTTAATCCTTCTGAGATATTTCAGGTCTTCCCTGTCGATCGCCCGGCCGGCCGCTTTTTTCATTTTGATCATATCATCCAGGGAAGGAAAGTAAACTTCTGTCTTTCCGAATTTCGCCTTTATCTTGTTTTTCCAGACCTCATCAAAACTGACACCTTTGACGAATGGGTGGATGTCCGCTTCGACGGTGTACTGCCGGATGAGAATTTTATTTTTTAGAAAATCCTCTGGCGTGAGGTCCATCAAGTCATAGCCAAATTCTTTGAGGGCTTTGATCACTCTTTTGATATTGTCCGGATCTGGCTTGACAAAAAGGTCGATGTCAAGAGTCGCCCGGGCATAGCCGTAAACAGGCAGAGCCGTCGCTCCGATGATGACAAAGGTAGCCTTATTTTCTTTTAATAATCGCAGAAGTCTCTCGGTGTCCATCTTCGGCTAAAAGGGACTTCATTTCCCTGCTCTTGGCCTCCATCATGAGAAACCGTTGCTTGAGGCTCAGGGAGAGCAAGTAATCCAGCTCGAAATCCCTCTCCTTTTTGGCGTCGGCTTTGTTGAGGATGAGAATTCTTTTTCTCTTTTGATATTGCTCCTTTTCCACTATTTTATTTTATCAGAATCGTCTTGATAACGCTATGCTTCGGTTATCCCCAAAATTGCCGTTAGGAATTTTTAGAGCCCTGCTTTTCGCAGTCAGAGAGCAGCGATCAAGAGAGATTCTGTTCTTGAGGTCAGGAAA
>JARYMI010000037.1 GCA_029907205.1 Clostridiales bacterium | reverse complement strand
CAAAAGCACGTAGCTGAGGCCATGAAGAAAAAAGGCCTGGACGCAAGAGGCCAGCGGGGAGGAATCGGCCACTATGTCGGTATGGCTACCCATGATGTGGGGCCGCGAGGAATTACCCTCCAAGAAGGGATGGTCTTTGCCATCGAACCAGGGCTTTATTACCCTGAAAAAAAGATTGGAGTGCGCATCGAAGACGTCGTCCTCATCACCAAGGACGGTTGTGAGGTTTTGACCAAGGATGTCCCCAAGGAGGTTGAAGAAGTGGAGAAACTGCTGGCCAGGCGTGATCGCTGAGGCAAATAGCCACGCTAAGGGCACCATAGAAGCGCAAAATCATTCTCAACATGCCCTCATTCGGCTTTCTGTCCGTCTATTGCCTTCAGGCGGTCTTTATCTTTATCTTTAGGGCCGAGTTTCTCCTGGCCGTCCCCCTCATTTTTGCCCTATTTACCCCAGTGCGGCGGCACGATGAAGGTCATCGCCTTCATCTCCGACTATGCCTTGGCTGACCGGCTCATCAGCCACGTCAGGCTGACCTTTGTCTCAGACAGGCCCCCGCCGCATATCGCCTGTCATGAGCTCTTGATGGCCGCTGAGACCTCGGCTGAATATCCTGTCAGATTTCCGACGCTTTTTGGCTTGTCTGCGAATTCCTAACTCGCCCTCCACCATTGTGAGCTCAATTTGACATCCCCGAGTATCGGATTTTATAATCTCTCGGCAGGAAATGAGGCAAAATTGGCGCTCGGGACATCATTCGGCCAGCGCAACAAAAACGAAATGCATATAAGTAGACCTAATCGAATCGTTCTCCTTTTCTCGGCCATTCTGTTTTTATGTGGCGCGTGCTCAAACAAAAAACCTTCAGCCGACACGATTTTGACAAACGCCCGGGTTTATACGGTCGACGCCAACAAGCCCTGGGCGGAAGCCGTCGTCGTCCGGAATGAACGTATCCTTTTCGTTGGGTCAGCAAGAGACGCCCTTCGACACCGAGGGCCGGACACCAAAATCATCGATGCCGAGGGCCGGCTCATCCTTCCCGGAATCGAGGACAGCCATGTTCATTTTGTCAGCGGCTCGGAGAGCTTGGCCAAGGTCGATCTCTCGGGCACCCGGACCGTCGAGGAAGTCCAGGAAAGGATCAGGAAGTTCGCAGCGGACCATCCTCAGGCGGCCTGGGTTCAGGGCCGCGGCTGGATGTATGCCGCCTTTCCGGGCAACATGCCGCACAAGAAATTCCTCGATGAAGTTGTTCCGGACCGCCCGGCCGTCATGAGGTGCGCCGACGGTCATACGACCTGGGTCAACAGCCGGGCGCTCTCCCTTGCCGGGATCGACCGCGATACCAAGGACCCAGAAAACGGGAAGATTGTGCGCGAAGAAAACGGCGAACCGACGGGCGCTCTGCTGGAAGCAGCAGGAGCCCTCGTCTCGAAAGTCATCCCCAAGCCTTCTCCCGAAGAAACGCTGGCGGCCCTTCGCGAGGGCTTGCACGAAGCGGGGCGACACGGGGTTGTCCGTGTGCACGGAATGGGAGGGGAATTTGAGGCTCTTGACCTGTTCGACCGTCTCCGCCGGGAAGGAAGCCTGACGGTGAGGCTTTCGGCGGCCATGTGGGTCGATTCCCCAGGGCCAACGGATGAGGACTGGAAAGCCTACGAGGAAGCCCGCACGAAGTTCAATGACGAATGGATCTCGACAGGGGGCGCCAAGCTCATGCTCGATGGTGTCATCGACTCAGGGACCGGCGCGATGCTCGACCCCTATGAAACCCAGCGCGAAAACCGGGGGAAGCTTTTCTGGGATCCGGATGCCTTCAAGAAGGCCGTCGCTGAACTTAATTCCAGGGGCCTCCAGGTTTCAACCCACGCCATCGGAGACGCGGCGATCCGCCTGGCGCTCGATGCCTATGAAGAAGCGGCCCGGGCCACGGAGAAATCTGACTTTCGCAATAAAATCGAGCACGCGGAAAACATCGCCGCGGACGATATCTCCCGCTTCGGCAGTCTCAGCATCATCGCCAGCTTCCAACCTCTCCATGCCAACCCCGACCCTGCCTGGATGGGAACCTGGATCGCCAACGTCGGCCCCGAGCGCGAGCAAAGGGCCTTCTCCTGGAAAGCTGTCCTCGACGGCGGCGGCCGCCTCGCCTTCGGCAGCGATTGGCCGGTTGTGACGATCAATCCTTGGCCCGGCATGCAACTCGCCATAACGCGCCAGGATTTCGAGGGCCGTCCGGCCGGAGGATGGATTCCTCAACAGAAGGTTCAGCTTGCCGATGCGGTTTATGCCTACACCATGGGAGGAGCCTATGCCATGCACAGGGAGAAAGACGAAGGCTCAATAGAGACCGGCAAGCTCGCCGACCTCATCCTGCTCTCACAAAACATTTTTGATATCGATCCCCATATGATCGCGGAAACAAAGGTCATCTTAACGATGGTGGGCGGCAAAATCGTCTACGACGCTCGCTGACAAGTTGGGAGCGCGACGGCGCGGACTTTTTGGGGGAAATACTAATCCTTTATGGGAAAGAACCCAGAAATGTCGAGCGGATGGATTGCCCGGAGTTCATCGCCCTAGTCGTCTCAGATATTCCTGACAAGGATCAGCTCACGATGCGTCATTATGATGTCTGTGCTAATGCGCATCGGGGAAGGAAGTCATAGCCGCTGTGCCCCCCTTGATTATGGAGGGTTATAGCTTTCCTCACCGACTATGCCCCGGCAAGTATCTTTCTTAATCTCCTCGAATCTCTGGAAATTTTTAATCAAGAGGATGCCCTGAATATGCTATTTGGCCCAGTCAGGGAAGACATCCCGGCCGGGCGAATCGAAGAGCGGCACCACCGCTTTTTTGCTTACATCAACCACAAAGAGCGCCCACTCCCCCTGGTCTGCGTAACCGCTTTTAGGGTTTGAACAAAAGACAATGTGCTTCCCATCCGGGGACCAGGAAGGAAAATAGTCATATGTTTCATCGAGCTCCGTTACTCGCTGTTGTCCGCTCCCATCCCAGGCCATTATCCAGATATCACCTTTGCCATCTGCCTTGCCGCTGACATAGACGATCATCTCTCCGTCTGGGGAGAAACGGGGACGGCAGCTATTCCCTCCTCGAACCAGATCTTTAGAAGTCTGGCGTTCCCTATCAAATAGGAAAACATCCCAGCCCATCAGTCTCTTCCCTGTGAAGGCGATAAGAGGAGCAGTGGGCGAGCAATCCGCCAAGAAGTTGGTACCGGAGAAGTCCGGGATGACTCTTTTTTTCTCTTTGGTACCCAGGTCTATCATCCACAGATGAGACTGCCGGCCTGCCTCCTCTGAGTAAAGCAGAGTTTTGCCGTCAGCAAACCAGGCTGTGAGGTGTTCATTCTGGGGCGAATCTGTTATCCGCACAGGGTTGCGGCCGTTTGCCTCCATGATGAAAACATCATAATTTCCTTCTCGGTTGGCTGAAAACGCTATCCTTCTCTGGTCGGGAGACCATCTCGGATATGTATCATCCCAAGAATTGTCGGTGAGTTTCTCCAGCCCTATATTGGTCAGCACGTAAATCTCATTATCCCCGTCGAGGTCAGACTGGAAAACGATCCTCCCGGAAAATGAGGATGATGGCCGCAGGCTGCTCAAGTCCGGCGCCTCCTGGCCGAGCAACTCAAGACGCCTCTCTTCCTCTTTCCCGCACAAGCTGAATAAAAACAGCGCAGCCAGTATGAGCAGCCAGAACATTATCTTTGTTTTCACGCCTAACGATCTTCATTATACCGAATGACGCGCGATAATGAAACTAAGCATCCCTAATGAAGCATCTTCGCTTCCGTGATTGATGGTATGATCAAGAAGGGGTGGCACGGCGTCAGTCCCCTCCCGCCCGCAGCGGAAGGGGACGCGCCGTGACAGGACCCTATTCCCAAACTTGGTCATCATGGAAACAGAGATGGCTTCCGTCTCCAAAAAAATGTTGCCAATGGCAGTCCGCCGTGTTATCATAGAGCAGCGCCGCAAGGAAAAACGTGGCTGGAAAAGGAAATAAGCTTTCAGGTCATCTGGCGCAACTAAACATGAGAACAGGCACAGGAGCTTAAGGATGAGAGAATATTTGCCGCGAAGGAGGACGCTTTTGAGAAGGACAAGTATTCAATTCACAGGTATTTTGCTGTTGATATATTTTCTATCTCTGCCTGCTTTTTCGCAATCTTTTCCATTCGCTTTCCAAGAAAAGCCAATCCGCCAGGGCTCTGTGGAGTTTATCTTCGGCAGCTACGACATGAACGAGCCCCGCTTTGACGCCGTCTATTCGCCGGGCGGGATGATGGCTGGCCTTGGTTTATCTTCAGCCATCGTTTCCAACGTCAATTTCTACCTGGAGATAAAATCTTATATCAGGAAAGGAACGCTGACTTATTCTAAAGAAAAGACGGAGTTGACTCTTGTGCCCATCTCCTTGGGAGTGAGGTATATCTTCCCATTCGGCATTTTAAACCCTTACGCCGGCGGAGGCGCCGATTTTTATTTTTATTATGAAGATAATCCCATCGGCACCATCCTGAATTACACCAACGGCTATCATTTTATGGCCGGGACCTACCTCCAATTTTTTAAAAACGTGCCCGTGCTCATCAACTTGAAACTTAAGTACACGACCGCCAGGGCCGAGGAGGATGGCATCAAAATTCAGTTAGGCGGGCTCGAGTACACGGCCAGCCTGGTTTTTTCCTTTTAATCCCACTGCTTTTTCTGATCACCTCGACGGCCAGGGGCAGCTTCCTGCACCAAATTGAGTCACATGAACCGAGAACCTTACATGGGGCAGGTGGCGCTCAGAAAAAAAATCGAAATGTGTTATAATTTCCTCGAATGAAAAAGCAGAGGAAAAAGAAAGCAGCCCCGGCAAAGAAAAACCCTCCGAGAAGGCGAATAAGGTCGTTTGAAGTCGTCTGTTTCCTGCTCATCCTTTTCTCCCTTTACATCTTAATCAGCCTGGTCAGTTACAGCGCCAAAGACCCCTCCTGGGCGAGCGCCGCAGCCCCAGGCCAGAAAATTCAAAATTACGGCGGCAAGGTCGGCGCTTCCCTGTCTGAAGTCCTGCTCCAGTTCTTCGGGCTCGTCGCCTTCCTTCTTCCCATTGTCCTCGGCTACCAGGGCGTCAAAGCCTTGTTGCCCCACGGCCAGAAACGTTTTCTGACTAAGCTCGCTGCCGGCTTTTTTCTCCTGCTGCTTCTGTCGGCGCTTTTCACGCTCCTCTTCCAGCGTTTTTCATGGAGAGGCGCTGACCTTCAGTCCGGCGGTCTCCTTGGCGACGTCATCTCGACGTTTCTTGTCCGCTATTTTAGCGCCGCAGGCTCTCTAATTCTGCTTCTTGCTCTCCTCTTTCTCTTCATCGCGTTTTCAACGCAATTCTCGCTTGGCAGGTTGATCACCTTCTTCGCCCGGTTCCTGAGCTTCGCTTTCAAGGAAGTCCGGATCAGAATCACACACTACCAGAAGTCCAAGGCCAAGGAGAAGATGCGGAAAAAAGTCATCGAAAAATACACCCAGACATCACCGACACCCCAAGAAAAGGGGAAAGAGGCTGTCGCAGCTGGAGATCAGGTCAGAGAAAGAAGAGAAGAAAAGAAGGACCTGAAGAAAGGAGCTAAGCCAGAGCCGATTCTCATCCATCCTCCCATCGCCCGGCCGCCAGAAAAGCTCCTCTTCCCCGAGCTCGAACAGCGGGGCGATTACAATTTCCCGCCTCTCACTCTGCTCGACGCCGGCGCACCATCCGAACAAATCGACAAGACCGAGCTTTACGAAAAAAAGATGCGGATTGAAGAGAAGCTGAGGGAATTCCGGGTCGAGGGCGAAGTCAAAGAATATCATCCCGGCCCGGTCATAACGACTTATGAATTCTACCCGAACCCGGGAATCAAGGTCAGCCAAGTCGCCAGCCTCTCCGAAGACCTGTCTCTCGCCCTGGGAGCTGAATCGGTCAGGATTCAAAGGATACCAGGCAGGTCCTCGCTGGGGGTCGAGATTCCCAACAACAAGAGAGAAATCATCAAGCTCAGGGATGTCCTCCAGTCAGAGAAGTTCCTCAAGTCTCCTTCCAAGCTCAGCTTCGCCCTGGGGAAGACGATCCACGGCGAAGTCTACGTCACCGACCTCTCGATCATGCCGCATCTTCTCATCGCCGGCGCCACGGGGACCGGGAAAAGCGTCGCCCTCAACGCTCTCATCGCCAGCATCCTTTACAAGGCCACGCCCGACGAAGTCAAGCTGATCCTGATCGACCCGAAGAGGCTCGAGTTCACCCTCTATGACGGCATCCCCCACCTTCTCAGCCCGGTCATCAACGACCCCAAAAAGGCCGGGGGCATCCTGATGGACGCCATCAAGAAGATGGAGGAGAGGTACCACCGTTTGAGTTTCTTCAAGGTCAGGGACATCGAACAGTACAACCATCAGGTCCACAAAATCCTCAAGGAGAAAAAAGGAAAACTGACCGACGAAGAAAAAGACAAGCTCAAGCCCCTCCCCTACATCGTCATCATCATCGACGAACTGGCAGAGCTGATGATGGTCGGCGCTCAGGAGGTCGAGTTCGGCATTGCCCGCCTAGCCCAGCTGGCCAGAGCCGTGGGCATCCATCTCGTCATGGCCACACAGCGGCCGTCGATCGACGTCATCACCGGGACGATCAAGAATAACTTTTCCAGCCGCATCGCCTTCCGCGTTCCTTCCAAAGTGGATTCGCGAATCATCATCGACATGGCCGGAGCAGAAAAGCTCTTAGGCCTTGGCGATATGCTCTTCATGCCTCCCAATTATCCTCGACTGATTAGGCTCCACTGCGCTTACATCTCCATGCCCGAGGTTACCCGCTTGGTCAAGTTCGTCAAGGAGCAGCGGCCGCCAGAGTTTGACACAAAGCTGGTCAGGTTTATCAAAAGCACAGCAGAGCACGAATGGGAAGACTTGGGAGAAAAAGACGAGTTGTACGAAAAAGCGGTCGAGCTCGTCCTTCTGACTGGTCAAGCCTCGGCTTCTTATCTCCAGAGAAAATTGAAGTTAGGATACGCTCGGGCGGCTCGAATCATCGATCAGATGGAACAGGAGGGAATTCTGGGCCCTTCTGAGGGAAGCAAGCCTCGGGATATCCTTGTCGACCCGCAGTCCTTCCTGGCCAAAAGGGGGAAGGAGTCCTGATTGTTTTCCCGCTTCAGAAAAAAAAGGAAAATCAAGCGAACCCTGAAAGATTTGAACCTCCAGAAAGCCCTCGGCCGGGCCTCTTCCGAGCACTATCAGAAATACCAGAAGACGACCCAAGAAATCCCCTGGGAAGACCTCAAGAAAAGAGCCCAGGCCATCAGGGAAAAAAACGCAGACCGCCTGCCCGAGCTCATTGAGAGGTTTAGCGAAGAAGCGGAAAGAGCCGGAGCGTCGGTCTACCGCGCCGACACCCCGGAGGAAGCACTTCTCGTCGTCCAAAAGATTGTTCACCAAGCAAAGGCAAAGCTCATCATCAAGTCCAAATCCATGGTCAGCGGAGAAATCAAGCTCAATTCTTTCCTGGAAAAAGAAGGATGCCAGGTTGTGGAAACGGACCTTGGAGAATGGATCATCCAGTTAGCCAAGGAAAGACCTTCCCATATGACGGCGCCCGCCCTTCACAAGACGAAAGAGGAGATCGCCGAAATTTTGAGCCGTCATCTTGGGCGGCCTATTCAGGCTGACAGTCAGGAAATTGTTCGCGTTGCCCGGCAAGAGATGCGCCGGCACTTCACTCAAGCTGACATAGGCATCTCCGGAGCCAACCTGGCTATTGCGGAGTCCGGCACGCTCGTCATTGTCAGCAACGAAGGCAATGCCCGGCTGGTCACTTCACTGCCGCCGGTCCACGTTGCCTTAGTGACCACCGAGAAATTCGTCGAAACGATGGAGGAGGCAGCAACGCTTATCAAAGCCCTGGTTATCGCTTCTTCCGGCCGAAAACTGACTTCCTACATCACTTTCATCACCGGGCCGAGCGCGACAACGGATATAGAGAAAGAGCACATCATCGGCGTCCACGGGCCGCGGGAAGTCCACATCATCATCCTCGATAACGGAAGGCTCGCCCTGACTGAAGACGATGACTTCAAAAAAATCCTCAATTGCCTCAAATGCGGCGGCTGCATGCTCGTCTGTCCTATCTTCCAAGCCGTGGGCGGTCATGTCTTCGGCGGCCCCGTCTACCCAGGCGGAATCGGGACCCTGCTCACGGCCGTCACTCGGTCTCCCGACGATACTTCCGACCTGCTCGACTTCTGTTCTGACTGTAAAAAATGTGAAGATTTCTGTCCTGTTGGCATCCCCACCGGTGAGCTGCTCCTTAGACTCAAAGAAGCAAAAAAGTCGGGCATGTTAGAGCGAAGCCTCTCGCTATTCATCCGGCACAAGGCCTGGGTCGAAAACGCCGCACGGATAGCCCGGATTCTCCAAAAAGCCTGGAGGAGGGACGGGTATATCAAGGGACTTCCGTTTTCCTGGGCAAAAGGGAAGAGATTTCCCGTTTTAAAAAAAATGGAAGCCACGCTTCCCCTAAATAAAACAGGCGGCCCGAAAATCTATCTCTTCCAGGGATGTCTTGTCAGGCATTTTTTCCCCGAAATTCTCGAGAGCGCAGCCCGAGCGCTGGCTCACTTTGGGTGTCAGGTAGTTTCTCCCCCCGACCAGGTTTGCTGCGGCGCTCCCAGTCTTCACCTCGGCGACCGCCAAGCTGTCAAAGCCCTGGCTGATCAAAACCTTGAATCCTTTGTCAGAGAAAACCCGGATTTTATCCTGACCGTCTGCCCGACCGGGAACTCTCTTTTGAGGCATCATTATCCCAAGATTGATGAGCGAGCTGCCTTTTGGAGCGAGAGAGTTCATGATTTCACCCGCTTTATGGTCTCTCGAGGATATTTCCCTCGAACAAGCGGGGGGGGTAAAAAGACAGGACTTTATTATCACTACTCCTGCCACTATCTCCACGAGCTTAAAGCGCATGACGAACCCGTTAAGCTCATGAAGGCGCTTGGCTACGCTCTGTCCCCCTGGGAGAATCCTCCAGCCTGCTGCGGGTTTTGCGGCGTCTTTTCGATAAAGAATCCGGAGCTCTCCGCCCACCTCTGGGGCATCAAGAAAAAGAAAATCACGGAGAGCCAGGCCTCTCTTGTGGCCACAGATTGCCCGGGCTGCCTTTTCCAGCTTCGGGCCAGCTTGAAAAAAGAAGGCCTTCCTGTTCGGTCGTTCCATTCGGCTGAAATCCTGGCCCAATCTATCAAGAATCGACCGGAAAAATAGAATCGATAGGAATAGTGGGAAAATACAAATCAAAAGGCCTGGTGCTCAGTCCTCCGGATGATCTCGTTCTGCAGGTCAACGCTCAGGTCAACAAAATAATCGCTGTAACCGGCCACCCGGACAATCAGGTCCCGGTATTTTTCTGGATGCCTCTGAGCCTCCCGGAGCGTATCCGCGGTGACCACGTTGAACTGCAGGTGATGACCATCCATCTTGAAATAGGCCCGGATGAGGTGACAGAGCTTGTCTATTCCCTCCTCATCCGCCAAAAGCTGAGGCGTGAACTTCTGATTGAGGAGGGTCCCGCCGGTGCGGAGGTGGTCAATCTTCGCTGCCGACTTGATGACGGCGGTGGGGCCCAAACGATCAGCCCCCTGGACAGGAGAGATGCCTTCTGAAAGGGGCTCTGAAGCTTTGCGGCCATCCGGGGTTGCTCCGGTCATTTTTCCAAAATAGACGTGGACTGTTGTGGGCAGAAGGTTTATTCTGTAGCATCCGCCTTTGGTATTTGGCCTGCCGTTCACTCCAGAATAAAAGACTTCAAAAACATCTTTGACAAGGCTGTCGGCATAGTCGTCGTCGTTTCCGTACCTGGGAGTTTTGTTCAAGAATTTCTGGCGCAGAGTCTCATAACCTTCAAAGTTTTTCTTCAGGGCTTCGAGCATCTCCTCCATGGAGATCAGTCTTTTGTCGAAAACATTAAACCTCAGGGAGGACAGACAATCTGTGACGGTCCCCAGGCCGACACCCTGGATGTAGGAATTGTTGTACCTGGCTCCGCCGTCATGGTAATCCCTGCCCTTGGCGATGCAATCATCGATGAGGAGAGAGAGAAAGGGCGTCGGCAGGTATTCGGCATAGATTCGCTCGATGACGTTGTTTCCGCGAATCTTGATCTCAAGAAAGCGATGAGCCTGTTTCTTAAAAGCCTCGAACAGGTCTTCAAAAGAAGAAAACCGACGGGGGTCTCCTGTCTCGAGTCCGATTTTCTTGCCCGTCCGAGGGTCCAAGCCATTATGGAGAGTGATCTCGAGCACCTTAGGAAGGTTGAAATAGCCCGTGAGATTATAGTTTTCCTTCCCGAAAATTCCCGCTTCTATGCATCCGCTCGCGCCGCCTTGGCGAGCATCCTCAAGGGATTTTCCCTGGCGGAGCATTTCCTGGATGATGGCTTCGGTATTGAAAAAAGAAGGTTGACCAAAGCCAGTCTTGACAATCTGGATGGCCCTCTTAACGAACCGGTCAGGGCTCTTCTTGCTCACCTGAGCGGCTGAGCTGGGCTGGACGATTCTCATCTCGTCGATCACATCTAATATAATGTACGTGAGCTCATTGACGGCGTCGGACCCGTCGGGTTTCACTCCCCCCAAATTGATCAGGCAAAAATCGGTGTATGTGGCGCTCTCTTCGGCTGTCACTCCCACCTTGGGCGGCGCCGGCTGGTTGTTGAACTTCACCCAGAAGGCTTGGAGGAGCTCCCTGGCCTTCTCCTTGCTGAGCGTTCCTTCTTCTATCCCTTTCTTGTAAAAAGGATAAAGATGCTGGTCCAACCTTCCCGGGTTGAAAGAATCCCAGGTGTTGAGCTCAATGATCACGCCCAGATGGACAAACCAGTAATGTTGGAGAGCCTCCCAAAAATCCCGGGGCGCATTCCTTGGAACATGCGAACAGACAGCAGCGATTCTTAAAAGCTCTTTTTCCCTGGCCGGGTCTTTTTCCCTCTTGCCCAGATGGCGGGCTTCTTTGGCATGCCTTTCCGCGTAGGCAATCAAAGCGTCTGCGGCCACGGCCATAGCCTTTAATTGTTCGCTCTTGCGGAAAGCCTCCGGGTCATTGAAATAATCAAGGTTGGCCAGGCTCTTTTCTATGTCTTTTTTGAAGTCCGAGAATCCTTTGGTATAAATTTTATCGTCCAGGACCGTGTGACCTGGAGCGCGTTGTTCCATGAACTCAGTGAAAACGCCCGCTTCATAAGCATCGATCCATTCTTGGGTCATCGAGCTAAAAATCTTCTCCCTCACGGTCTGGCCGCTCCAGAAGGGGATGATTTCTTCCTCATATATCTTCCGGGTCTCCTCATTCACCTTAAACGAGGTTTTCTCTCGTCTGTCCAGGATATCCAGGTCTTGGAGAGAATGGCACGTGATTTCCGGGTATGTGGGAGTCGCTTTAGGCGCAGGCCCCCTTTCCCCAACGATCAGCTCCCCTTGCCCTATATAGATTTCTTTATTATCAAGGAGGTACGCGAACGCCAAAGCTCTTTTCATCGGAGCGGAAATGGTCTGGGAAGCCGTTTTTTTATAAAACCGAGTCATCAGGATGGCTCTTTCAGGAGCTAGATAGGGCTTAATTGAAACACTCTCTTTTCTGAGCTTTTTTATTCTCTCGTTCATCATTTTCAACCTCCCGTGGTCACTTCGAACCCAGAACTCTCCAGTCTTTTCTTGATTTTTTCCATCAATTCCCCGGCCGGCGGTTGAATATTTCCGACTATATAAGGAAGAGCGAACCTTTTGTATTTCTCTTTTCCTAAATCATGATAAGGCAAAAGGCTAAGGAAACGGATGTTTTTTAGCGAACGGAGGAACGCGATCATCTCTTCGATATCCTTCTCGTCATCGTTCACCCCTGGAATGACGGGGATGCGGACGATAACGTCGTTTCCTTTTTTATCGAGTCTTCTTAAATTCTCCAGCACGGTCCTGTTCGACCCGCCCGTGAATCGACGGTGTTTTCTGTCATCCATGACTTTCAGGTCGTACAAGAAAAGGTCGACGCTGTCACAAATCTTATCCAGGACATCCGGCTGGGCAAAACCGCACGTGTCGACTATCGTATGGATTCCCCTCTTTTTTGATTCTTCAAGAAGCGCCCGTAGAAACTCAGGCTGCATCAACGGCTCGCCTCCTGAGTAGGTAACGCCACCGCCTGACTCATCGTGGAACATCAGGTCTTTTTCCACCTCTTCCATGACCTCTCCCACGCTCAACCGGCGCCCGGCGATTTCTATCGCCCGGGAAGGACAGACGTCCGCACACTCTCCGCAGAGGTCGCACTTATTTTTGTCAACGGAAATAACAGAATCATTCTTAGAAAGAGCCGCACGATCACAAACAGAAACACACTCCTGGCATTCCTGGAGACACCTGGACGGCCAGAGAGCGATTTCAGGGTCGGGGGACTGCCCTTCCGGATTATGGCACCACTGGCAACGGAGGGGACAGCCTTTCAAAAAGACGGTCGTGCGGATTCCTGGGCCGTCGTGGATAGAGTATTTCTGGATGTTAAAAACAACTCCCGTCAGCATAAACCTGCCTTTCCGCCGTCAAGCCTCCTCCGATAATTTCTTGGTATACAGGAGTGCCTTAGCATAATATTTATTGACAAACCTCTCTTGAACCTGGAAAGACCAGTGCACATCGCGAATGTAGAGGGCAGCTTCCCGGAATTTTCCGTCCTTAATGAGGTTGAATATCTCCCTGTGTTCCTTGCTGTTCGACGTCTCTTCCCATTCTTTGACGAACCCTTCCTGCCGCGGAAAATCGTAAAGCCTCTTCTTGAGGTTATTGACTGTCTTGATCAATTTCTCGTTGCCGCACAGGTTGAGGAAGACGTTGTGGAACTTGAGGTTCTTTTCATAATAGAGGTCGAAATTGTTATCGTCGATGGCTTTCTTCATCCCCTCCATAAGTTTTTCCATCGTCTTGATGTCCGAATTCTTGATTTTGTCAGCAGCCAGGAGAAGAGCGATGCTTTCCAGGGCGCCGATGATCTCGTAGTAGTTTTTTATATCCTGAAGGGTTAAGACGTTCACGACGACACCGCGGCGGGGAAGGATAGAGACAAAATCTTCCATCTCCAATTGGAGCAGAGCGTCGCGCAGCGGCGTTTTGCTCACTCCAAGCTTTCTGGCTGTTTCGTCCATGTTGATCACTGAGCCAGGGAGGATTTCTCCCCGGTGCATCTGCTCTCTGAGGTATTCATAAACCTGGTCTTTTAAAGATTTAAGGTTTAAAATGGGCTTCTCCACCATAACCGTATCGTCTCCTTTGCGCAAATTCAGTTTTCTATTATAAAGTATATCAGATATTAGCCGCCAGTTCAAGCTCGGTCTTTCAATTTTCTGCACTATTCCTCATTAATCAAGTTCAATTGCGTTTTTTTAATTAAAATTATATCATAATATACATTCAAAATAGAAAACTTTCCTAAGGCCTGTTTCCTTCTGAAGGCCGCTGCGGCATTCGTATTTTTTCAGGGAAAGGACCGACCGACCATCCTGTTGTCCCTGTGATTCGGGCTTTCCTGATTAATTTTTTATTCCCAACCTCAAGAACGACCATGAATTCGCCGGGCGGCACCCACTGGCTCAAAACATCTCTTGGACGCCGTACCTGAGATGCCACCTCTTGCTGTCCCAATCGACGCCGCATATCCCAAACGACTGTATGAATCCCTGGATCGACACTGCCTTCAAGCTTGGCTATTTCTTGGCCATAGGGGTCCATGATGAGAATATTTGTCCTTCCAGTCATCTTGCTCTTCAGGTAATACTTCATGATGACTCCATTGGGCTCGTTTGGGGTGATCAAATGCCGGTCGCCGAATAAATAATCGTTGGCTCCAAAAATGCGTGTGACTCTTTGGGCTTTGGGTTCAATGTCAAAGAAATACACGTCTTCAGCCAAGATTTTTTCGTTCATCTCCTGCAACGCCGTGACATCAGTCATAAAGAGGCCACGTCCGTAGGTTGCCACGATCAGGTCATTTTCTCTGGGATGGACAAGCAGGTCGTTGACAGGGACATTGGGAATGGTGTTGTTCATCCTCACCCACTTTTTCCCTCCGTCAATGGATACATAAACGCCCGTGTCATTGCCCAGGAAAAGCAGGCCGGGGTTCTTCCCGCCTTCGATGACCACATTCACTGGCGACCTGGGCAGGTTGCCGGCAAGGGAAACCCAAGTGGTTCCGTAATCTTCCGTCTTGAAAATAAAAGGCCTGAAATCATCGTTTCTGTATCCTGTTTTCGTTACATACGCTGTTCCTTCCTTGAAATGAGAAGCACAGACCCGGCTCACATAGTAATCTTCCGGAGCTCCGATCTCAGCAATTTCTTGGGTAAGGTCAGTCCAGGTTGCGCCGTGGTCCCTGGTTATCCAGACTTTGCCGTCGCTCGTTCCGACCCAGATGATTCCCGGAGTCACGGGCGATTCTGAGATCGTGCTGATGGCAAACCAAGGAATTCCTCCTTCAGAACTTCCGACCATCTTGGCCGCATCATTTGTGCTCAGGTCAGGGCTGATTTCCTGCCAATGATCTCCACGGTCCAAGGAGCGGAGCAAGACTTGCGCGCCGGCATAAAGAATTTGGCTGTTGTGAGGTGAAATATGCAAAGGAGTGCACCAGATGAAGCGGTAGGGCGGTTTGCCTTGATCTCTGCGCGGTAAAATGCTCGTCCGATACCCGAGCTTCTGATCGACCCGGGAGTGGCCTCCATGCTGCATGGTTGTGTACAGCCATCGGCTGTTTTGCGGGGCTACCTGTGTAAACATGCCGTCCCCGCTCCCCACAGCAGTCCAATCCAGAAAAGTCACCCCCTGGCTATCCGCGCTGTTGCTCGGCCCTTTCCACATCTCGTGATCCTGGAGACCGCCGTAGATATTATAGGGGTCCTCCATGTCAACGCCGATCGCATAAAATTCTCCCAAAGGCAGATGGTTATAATGGTCACATGTAAGGCCGCCGTCATAGGAAATGTAGACCCCCCCGTCGCTTCCCATAATGATGCGGTCGGAATTCTGGGGGTCGATCCACAACGTCCGAACATCGCCGAACATTCGGGTGAAGAGCCTTCGAGGCGGCCAGTCGAGATCGTGCCACGTCTTTCCCCCGTCCCTTGAGTTGGCCAGGCAAATGCCCGTCACAAAAATTTTCTTATCGTCATTAGGATCGACCCTGATCTGGCTGAAATAATAAGGGCCTTTGGTGCTGACGTTATCTTCGATCTCGTTCATTTTCGACCATGTCTGTCCGCCATCCTCAGTTCTGTAGACTTCTCCGCCAATCTCTCTCTCTTGAGGCTTCAGCCCCCGGCTCTGGTCTTGCTCGGCTTCTCTCTTCGTCGGGGATCTTTTGTTGGCGTTTTCTACCACCGCATAAACGATGTCCGGGTTTTTCACATACACATCGAGCCCGATGCGCCCGATTTTTCCGCTGGGAAGCCCGCCGCCAAGCCGAGTCCAGGTTTTTCCTCCGTCCGTTGTTTTGTAGATGCCGCTTTCCGGACCTCCGTTGACATAGAGCCATGGCAATCTTTGTTTTTCATACGTGGCTGCATAAAGCATATCAGGATCGGCCGGGTTCATGACCAAATCTATGACGCCAATTTTTTCATTGATGTAAAGCACCTTTTCCCATGTTCGGCCGCCGTCAGCTGTTTTAAAAACTCCTCTTTCCTCGTTTGGGGTATAGAGATGGCCCATCGCGGCCACATAGACAACATCGGGATTTCGAGGGTGAATGACGATTCTCGCTATATGATGAGAATCTCTCAATCCCATGTTTTTCCATGTTTTTCCGCCATCCGTTGATTTATAGACGCCGTCGCCGCTGTATGATGTCCGCGAATTAAAAGCATCTCCTGTTCCCACCCAGACAATCTCGGGCGCCGAAGGAGCCAGGGCGACATCCCCGATGGTGAGCTTGCTTTGGCCGTCAAACACTGGCTCAAACGTCGTCCCGTTGTTTGTCGTTTTCCAGAGGCCTCCACTCCAGGTCGCCACATAAAACGTGCAGAGATGATCCCGTGAAGGAAAATCCGGAACCGCCAGGTCAGAAATCCGAGCCCCCACGCGAAAGGGCCCCAGATTCCTGTAAGGAAAAGCCCTTAACAAGCTTTCGTTAAAAAGCTCCTGCCCTCTGACATGAGCACAGAACAAAAAAGGAAACAAAATGAAAACAAGCGGCGAAGCGGATTTCAATTCCCTGCTTTTCATGGTGTCCTCCTTCAGCTCAAAGACTGTTGATTTCCTCTGCCTCTTTGTTTACTCCCGAATGAAAGGGGCCATCACTTCCGCGGAAAAGAGCCCTTTGCTGCTTGCAGAGTTCTTAGGGCCTAGCCGGTATTTTTTTCGAAGATCCGCAATCCCTATTTCTGAAGAGGAGCGACATCGTCGATGACCCACATCCCGCGGCCGTTTGTGGCGATGACGAGCATGTTATCTCTTGGATGAATCTGAAGGTCCCAGACCGGCGCGTGGGGGAGGCCGCTGCCCAGGCAATTCCACGTCTTGCCTCCGTCCGTCGTCACATAGACTCCGTAGTCCGTCCCGACGTACAACACGTCCTTCTTCTTCGGGTCTTCGCGAATGACGTTGGTCGGCCCACCCGGAATATTGGAACTTATGTCCGTCCAGGTTTTGCCGTAATTGGTTGACTTTAACACATACGGCGCAAAGTCGTCATCATGACGGCCGATAAGAGTAATGTAAACCGTTGCCTGGTCGTGCTTCGAGGCAACGATCGTCCAGACGTGCTTGTTGAAAGGAAGGCCTGCCGTGATTTCTGTCCAGGTGGCGCCCCCGTCCCTGGTCAAATGCACCCGGCCGTCATCGCTTCCGGCATAGATGAGCCCAAATTTGAACGGCGATTCAGCGATCGCCGTCAGAGTGGCAAAAGGAATGGCATAGGGAAGCTTGCCTTGCTTCTGTGGATCGTAAGCCGACAAGTCTGGGCTGATCCGCTCCCAGGTCTCACCCTTGTCCATCGAACGAAAAACATACTGAAAGCCATGGTAGATCACATGGGGATTGTGGGGCGAAATGATGGTTGGCGCTAACCATTGGCCGCGGTGCTCCGGCTCGCCTTCCGCCGGTTTTGGATAAATCTCCTTGCTTGTCCAGACACCATTCTTATATTCTGAACGCTCAACGCGTCCATAAAAGGATGAAGAGTAGATCGTGTTCGGGTCAAAGGGGTCAATAGCGATGTGAGTTCCTTCACCACCCGGCGCTCTCTCCCAGCGAATCGTTGGGCCGCGTCTTCGCCGCGCCGGCTCTTGCTCCTGGTCTGCCAACGACGCCACACCAACACCTCTGTGGGTTCCAGAATCCTGGACAGACCCGTAGACGGTGAAGGGTTTCTGCATGTCAAACGCGACATTGTAGAATTGGGTAGCTGGAATGCCTCTATAAAAATCACGCCAGGTTTTGCCGCCATCGTAGGAAACGTTTGCCCCGCCGTCGTTAACATTGATCAAGTAGGTAGATTCACCGGGGTCTATCCACAGGCCATGATGATCGCCGTGAAGGTTTTCCCAGAAAAGGCGCGTCCAGGCCTTTCCCCCATCCGTTGATTTGTATAAGCCCAGCCCCATAAGATACACAGTATCCTCGTTGCTGGGGTCCACCCTGATCTGGCCGAAGACCCAGCCATACGTGCCGCCAAACCGCTCGAACAGCCGGTCGGATGGGTTCACTTTTTTCCAGGACTCTCCCTGGTCGTCAGAGCGGTAGACTTCGGCGCCAACAATGTCCGGGTATGTTCGCAGCCGGCCATAGGAATCTCGCTCTCCCGGCTGTGGCGTGCGCAACACCGTGTGGTTATCGACATAAGCATAGACGACATTGGGTTTGCTTAAGCAAAGGTCAATGCCAATTCGACCTGTCATTTTTGTGTCGGGAAGGCCGTTCGTCAGTTCTTTCCAGGTTTTCCCGCCGTCTGTCGTCTTGAATAACCCATCCTCTCCTCCGGGGACAGGATCACTCCAGCGCTGGCGAATCCGATTCCACATAGAAGCGATGAGAATATCCGGGTCCTGGGGGTCCATCACTAAATCGATGGCACCCACTTTCTCATTGATGTAAAGAATTTTTTGCCAAGTCTTTCCGCCATCGGTCGTTTTGAAGACTCCGCGGTCGGGGTTGTACGTCCATTCATGGCCTGAGGCTGCAACATAAACAATATCCGGGTTTTTCGGGTGGATGCGAATCCGTCCGATCGTCTGAGTGCCCGCAAGGCCCATATGCTGCCATGTCTTCCCAGCGTCCGTGGATTTATAAACGCCGATGCCGGCGATCGAGGCGCGAAAAATGTTCGCCTCGCCCGTACCCACCCAGACAATATTAGGGTCTGATTCAGCAATGGCGATATCCCCGATGGACAGCGTGGGCGCGTCATCAAAGATCGGCTCCCAGGTGACACCTGAATTCTCGGTCTTCCATAAGCCTCCCGTGGCCGAGCCGACGTAAATCGTGTGCTTGCTGCCCTTGGGCACATCGACATCCGTGCACCGTCCGCCGATGCTTTCTATCCCCCCTCCGATGAACCGCCATTTGAGATCTTTATGGGGAGTTGCGGCCTTCATGGCCATATGCTGCTCATACCATTTCAGGCGGAGCACCGGGTCTGTGCTTTCGACTTTTTTTGGGGCTTTTTTCGAGACCACGCCTTTTTCGGCCGTCAGCTTCGTGAACAAAGCGAGGCTGAAAACGATTAGAAAAAGAATAAAAACGTTCCTTCCAGCTCTCATCATGCCTCCTTTAAAAATTTTAATTAATAAAGATATTGTTCAATCATCTACTTATTATGAGAAAGAAATATACGAAAGAAAAGCGGCATAGCCTTCCAGCTTATGAGAGAAAAAGGGAGGAAGTTTCCTTCCTCCCCTTTTCTCCCTGAAGCCTGTTCTTTAAAAAGCGTAGCGCACGGAGAACCGGAAAACTCTCGTCAGGTTGCTGATGCTGGTAATCCTTTTATACGTCCCACTCGCCGCGTAAGTGCCGGTCGTCACGTTGTTATCCGTAGGCCTCCAGGTTCCCGCCGGATTTTGAGTGATGTTAACGTAATAATTACCAAACAAGTTGTACACATCCAGATAAGCGCTGACGGCACCGAATTTCCCGATGTTGAAATTCTTCTCCAGCCGGAAATCGCAGTTCTGGTAAGTGAAAAACCTTCGGGAACCCTGGGGCTCTGTGTTTATCGTGTAGGAAGAGCTGCGCGTGAGATCGATGCCGTTCGCAGTTCCCCAGGCAGCGGGAACATAGACAGTGACGCTTCTCTGCCACGGGGTTCCGTTGTAAAAGTTGTAGTAAAAAGAGGAAAGAACGCCGAACGGAAGGTTGACGGTGCCGTAGAGTTTGATGACTAACGGTCGGTCCCCGTCAGCCAGCCGGCCTTCCTGGTTGACAAACCAGTTAGCGTTGTTCCCAGGCGCTGAGTAACCCCAGATATTGCCGTAGTCACCGGCAATATTTCCCCATGTCTTGGATATCGTCACCGACCCTCCGAGCTGCCAGCCCCTGGAAAAGCGCTTGTCGAAGGCGATGTCCAGCCCGGAATATTTACGGTAAGCCTCGGGAATGTTTGTCAGCAAATTGAGCATCTGGGGCGCGTTGGACTTCATGAAGTACATGGTGACAGTCTGGGCAGGGAATTGGTCAATAGCCGGGATTGTGGTCGTGAAAGGCACCCAGTAGCCGCTGTCCGGACGGTACCATGTTTTGCCCGTATCAAAATCGTAGAGCGCGTCGTCGATGATGTTCACTTTTTTCTTGTATAAGTAGCTGAGGCTTATCTTGAAATTGGGGAAGAGCTCGTGGTCAATGCCGAGCGTGATCTGATTGTCATACGTCGCCTTGACGTTCGTGTCAACCAATTTGCTCCAGTACTCCCGGAGCATGATAAGAGGGCTCCTTACCGTCACGATCTGGTACCTGTCGACTCCCGCATTATCAGGCACTCTGTTGCCGTTGTCATCCCACCAGTTGAGAGTGTAGGAGCTTAACCGGAGGGGGTTGTAGCTGACAATGAATGAAGAATAGAGCCAATCGCTGAATCGTCCGATGTGGAGTTTGAGGGCAGTCTTGCCGTTGCCGAAAAGGTCGTAGGTAATGCCCAAGCGGGGAGTAAACAGGTCCCACTTGATAAAAGGATCCGCGCCTTGCTGTTTGAATTCGTCATAAGGGTTAATCCCCCAGGTTGGCTTAAAATAGGCTTCTCCAACAGAGTAAGCAATCCCTCCGCTTTTCTCTTTGTAAAGGTCCGGAATCCAGCCCTTCGTGTAATCGTAGCGGAGGCCAAGGTTGATGGTCAGCCTGTTCTTTATCGTCCAAGAATCCTGAACATAGCCCGAATAGCGGATATTCGCGGACTTCGCCATCGAGTTCTCTCTGGTCTGCCCCATGACGTACAGGAGGATTTGACCATCGCCGTATGTCGGATGGGGAGCGCTCAGCCCATAGAGGCCTCGCCAATAGTAGGGATTGCCGTTGTACCAGGTCTGGCGAAGGGGGTTTGCCTGCCAGCTCGACCAATTGCAGGCGCCCGTCGCAAGCTCCAAGCCGGCTTTGAACTCGTGGTCTCCTCCGAGGAAGTTGTCCTGGAAGCGAGTCAAGTGAATCGAGGACTGGGTTGATGGCCGGCCGATCCACTCGTTAGTCCTGTCTCCTGTGCCGAACCAATAGCCCGTATAAGCATCGTAATTGTGCTGAACAGTATTCAGGTCTTCTCCCGACTGGGAAGGGTCGGGAAGCTTCAGCATGGCAGAGACTTCAAGAAACCCGAACCGGGCCTCAAGAAAAGTGTTTTGATTGAGGATGTAGGTAATTGTTCCGAAGCCGGAATAGTTTGCCCAGGGGTCGTCCGTATACGTGCAGTCGTAGGGCATGAAAAGGCCGCTGGCTCGGGTATTGCGGTAAATCGCTCGATAGTTTCCGTTGAGGGCAATCCTGAGATTCTTTGTCGGCTGGAAAG
>JARYMI010000036.1 GCA_029907205.1 Clostridiales bacterium | reverse complement strand
GTCCTTAAGCATGTTAGCGCCCTCCATCATCCCTTCCCGTGGTGTCTGGCGGGGCAGGAAGAGAAAGGATTCTCCTGTTTTCGGCGTGAGGATGAGAGCCGCGCCTCGGTCTTCGACTCCGGTGAGGTAATAGAAATCGTTGTCCTGGCGAAAATGATGTCCTGGAGGGGGAAGAGCTTCTCCAAAGAGCATAATCATCCCTTCCCCTACTTTGGCCATAAGAGCCTGTCTCCGCTGGATGAATTCTTCGCTTGGATAGCCACTTCGCTGACCAGAATATAGGGAGGCAAAGGAAAAAAACAGAAGAAAGCCGACAAAGAGCCGAAAAACTCGGCCAATTCCAGATAATTTGACCATACGATCTCCCTCCTGCATCATGTCATCATAGAAGGAATTTGGTTTTCGGCTTCGCAGGCCGAGTGGATATCCATGACTCCAATTTCCCATCAATCATCGCGGAGAATAGTAAATCAATCATCGAGGAGAATGGTAAATCAAAGCGCAGAAAGATGTCAACGACGGGTTGGGAGCTCCGAAAGGCCTCTCCGATGGAATTCGAATCGCACATGAGGTGGACCCCATTGTTTGGACAGTCTAAAGGCCTTCTTAAGGTGCAATGAAGACATGCCGTTTGTGACCAATTTAGCCATTTTGATTGCAAAACGCCAATTGCCCTACAATCGACGATCTCGACTCGATGCATATTAAACCCCGGGCTCCAGCGATGCCTCGCCTTTTGCCGCCAGCCCAAAATAGATTACATGCGGCGTCCGGTAACCGAGTGCCTCGTGAGGCCGCTCCGTGTTGTCATCGGTCATGCAATAATAACCCATTGTGGTCATCGAAAATTAACCCCCCTTCGACATATCGAGATCGAAGGGAGGTTGGAAATGGACGGCGAATTGAGGAGAATGAACCCGACCGAAGGATCGGGAGGAGACATGGTCAATGGAGATATCTGGCATGAGATCCACAGCCGCTTCAAACTCAAGGAGGCGAAGCGGTCGATAGCCAGGGTTCTGGGAATCAGCGTCCAGACGGTCC
Organism: Clostridiales bacterium; assembly: GCA_029907205.1. Taxonomy (GTDB): domain Bacteria; phylum Acidobacteriota; class Aminicenantia; order Aminicenantales; family UBA8522; genus JARYMI01. Next base: position 21,072 of record JARYMI010000036.1, on the reverse strand, counting down.
GGAAGGTATTGAGGCAGGAGGAGCCGAAGCGGTATCAGCGACGTCAGGCCGAATGCTCCATTCTGAAGGCTTTTGAGGTGTATATTCGGCAACGCGTGGCAGCTGTCGGCTTCTGTGCCCAAGCGATTTTCGAAGAGCTGAGGGAGCGAGGATATACGGGAAGCTATTCGACTGTCAGAAGGTTCATTCATCCGTTGAGAGAGGAAGCACAAAGAGAGGAGGGATATGTGTTTTTAACAAAACCATCCAAGGAATACGCTCAGTGGTATACCCGTATTGTATTCTACTGTCTTTGGGGGGCAGGCCTGCGATCGACGCTTGCTATCGATATTATCCGTTGCCACTCGTCACGCCATTGCCTTTCATAACTCATCAAACAATTTTAGTTGAGGATTCAATTTTTCTAGATCTGGAGCAACCCATCATAAAAAAGCTTAAACGCGGCTTCGTCCACCCTTCCGCGAAGGACGAGAGCTGCTTCAAAGTTTCCTCTAGCCGAGTCAAGGAGAGCGTTTAAATAATTGATGTCCGCTTGCTGTCGCTTCAGCTTGCCCTCTTTGCTCAGCTTATCGAATAAGCTCTTGGAGCTCATTTTGCTTTCCTACCAACATGAGGGGTTCGCGCAGGATTTCCCTGAAGAAAGAATTCTTCTTTGATTTCTCGATAAATTCCTTTTCACCAGCGAGATGATAGTTGATCTCTCGGCCCACCGCATCCTCGACTTTCTGGACGACCCTGTAGACATCGTCCTCGTCAGGCGAACCGATGATAAAAAGGTCTATGTCCGAATCCGACTTGAAACTTCCCTTTACATAAGAGCCAAAGAGGAAAGCGAATTTAACGCCTTTTAGCTTTCTCAATTCCTCTCCCAGCTCGGCTTCAATGCCGAACGTTTTTCGGACGATCGCCTCAATCTCTGCCAAGAGAGCAAATTTCTCATTCAGTCTGTATATGTTCAGGTTGCCTCTCTTTCTGAACGTAATGAAATCTATGGCCACCAGTCTGTTAAGTTCTCGCTGAGTTGTGCCCACAGAGGTTTTCATGCGTCTAGCGATTTCGCTAAGATAAAACTCCTTGCCTTGATTATAGACGAACAAGAGGATGATTTTTTTTCGTATTTTGGACCGGCCAAGAAACTCAAACATCTAATTTGCTCTACTTTGAGTAATTATTTACTCAAATAAGAGTAAATGTCAAGGCCCTCAACCTGAGTTTGCAATTTTGAGGCCATCATAAATCTCTTCAGCTTACCGCCTGACCTATCCGGAAGACCTGATTTCGCTCCATGGCCTCCTGGACTCTCTCCTTCTTGATATAGCTACGGCCGATCCTCCAGTCATCTGAGTACTCGATAGGACATCAAGGAAAATATGTCTTTCGCTCCTTGCTGCGCTTGCCCTTCTCCGCTCCCACCTTGGCCTCAGGTTCAATCAGCATCATCTGTCTTCGAAGAGAGTTAACGATGGCTCCTCTCCTAAGTAAAATTGCGAACATCACTGTACACTAGCCACTCTAATTTTTTGATTTCTTATATATCAAAAGAGGATGCTTTGTAGGATTGTGCCTTGTGGACGAGGACTTCAAGGCTTGTCCTGAATCCTTGGCCATAGATTCCATCAAGAGGAACGGTCAGCACCGGAGTTCCTGATTCCCGGGAGAGTTTTTCAAGATGACATTGGAGAGCGCTCCCCGGCATGCAGTGCGCGGGGATCAGATTGAGGATGCCGTGAATCCTGCCCGAAAGAGCGAATAAGGAGGCTGTCCCTATGCCTTCAACAGCCTCACTGGCCGCTTCAGGATCCATAAACTTCGAGGCTTCATCAATCACCTTCCTTGCGCTGAGCTCAGGTAATACGAGATGCGGATTTATGCGTTTTGTGATATTGTGCTGGATCATGTTCTTCATGGACTTTATAAACTTCAGAAGCCATCTTCCTTTGCATCTTGTCGCATTCTCCATAGCATAGTTGAGGAAAGAAGAGGACAGAGGAAGGACAGTCATGGCTCCCAATTCCTCAAGCTGTCTTATGGAATAGTTGTTGCTAAAGGCATGTATCCTGACATAGCCTTCGCCCACAATGCCAATGCACACCTTACACTGGCTTTTGCGGATCGGAACTCGCATGATTTTCTCTAAAAAGTCTTGCGTTCCCTGCTTAATGCTTCCGTCGGCGACAGTCTTGCAGAATTCTCTTAAACCTGTCTCATAAGCCTCATCCATTGAACCTTTCTGAATCTCATAAGGCCGCCTTGAGAGAACGAGATGTCTTATGGCTTCATTGGCGGTAATACTCTGCCAGAATCTATAAAAAAACTGGGCGATTTTAAGCTTGGTTAATCTCTGACCTCCATTGATCCATTCTAACTTACTTATATACCCTGCGGTTTCGCCAGGAGTGGGAGTGATGACAGGGATACCGTCGAATCCCAATCTTCGGAAAACGAGTTCCTGCAAGAGAGAATACACCTTTTGTCTGCACGCTCCATCAGCCTGATGATTGAAAAAGGCAATAGTGTGCGGGTCCTCGCTTGAGTTCATCAAAAAATGCAGGTAATCTCCTGCAGTCACTCTCAGAGGAAGACAGGTTTTCTCGGGAATGTACCTGTTGGCCAGGGCAAGCGATTCTGGCGTTGACGGCTCCAAAGCTCGCGCTTCGATTCCCAGCAATTTCAAAGTCTCGATAAAAACTGGAACATCGTCGTCCATCCTTGGCACATAGAGTATCCTCCTTTTACGGGGGATATGAACAATGAGGTGGGCCTTTTCATGCACTCTTTCTGTTTTTATCCTTTCTTTAATATTATCCATCAGTGCTTCCACGCGGGTCTGAATATGGGCAGGAGCAGTTGTCTTTCCTACCTCGATCCCGAGGAAAGGTTTTCCACCGAGTGCTTCCCGATAGAATTCTTCCAGGAATGAATCCGGCCCACAGGAAAAGACGGAGAAAAATATGCTATGGAGGCTCGGGTTTTTCCTTATGATTTCTGCAGCTCTCATGACCTTGTGGTAGTGGCTCCAGTTTGCAAGATTCTGGACGTCACTGATATCGACAGCATCCAGAGGAAGATAATCGAGGGGAATAGGAAATCCATCGGCTTCTCGGATAATTTTGGGCAGTCCGACATGAATTCCTGGGTCTTCCACGGTGTATGACCGACTTACAATAACAACAGGATAGCCGTATTTATCAAGGTTCAAAAAGACCTCTTGGCCTCGCTCTCTTATCCTCTTCTTGAATTGGAAAAAGGCCTCAAGACCTGCTCGGAGTGCGGACTTGGCTTCCTTTCTGGCCCTATCCAATTTTTTGGCAACTTTTATCATCTCATCTTCAAGATTGAACCTCTGATTATGCATATGGATAGCTGGTCTTAACATACGGCCAACGATGTCAGAGAGCTCAGGCGATGTGCTTGGAGCGGCAAAGGGCATGTTCTGGGATAATGGACAAAAATGAGTCTTTCTCTCTTTCCATCTGGTTTGAGGCCCGTCAATAAGACTAGGGAAAAATATGTAATCAACGCCCTTCTCAAGCAAGTCCTTTAAGTGACCGTATGTCAATTCGGCAGGGAAACATGATTCAGCAACAACATTATTAAGACCCTTGGCAACAATTTTTTTATTGGTCTTAGAAGATGTCACAACTTCAAATCCAAGTTCTTCGAAAAACGCCTTCCACAAAGGAAAGAATTCATAGTACAGAGAGAAAAGGCGGGGAATCCCTATCCTCAGCCTTGGTTGCCTAAAATTTTTTTTCGTTTTCTTATACTCTGCGCCAAGGAGCCGCTCCCTTTCCTGGAAAAGCTCCGGCCCGGTTCTTTTTGGCTCTACTTTCTTATCCCGTGATAGGGAATATCTCTCACATCTATCCCCGCTATAGAGAATCGCTCCATCATTTGTAGTGACCTTGGAGACATGACAAAGATTTGCGCATCCCTCACATTGAAAAGAATCAAGGGCATAATTCCTTTTCTCGATTTTTTCAAGGCCTATGAAGCCTGTCTTGCCTGGATGATGCCTTCTTGCATAGATAGCTGCACCGATTGCCCCCATCACCTCTTTATGCTCAGGAACAATAATATTGGCCTTAGTGAAGTATTGAAGAGCCGCGACAACAGCTTCGTTAAGGGCAACCCCTCCTTGAAAGAAGATTGTTCTGCCGGTTCTGTCTCCTATCTTAAATTGATTCAAATAATTCTCTGCCACTGCATAGGCCGCACTCGCCAGAAGATCCTCAGAAGGTTTATATTCTTGTCGGACGGCAAGCTCTTCCTCGATGAAAACAGTGCATTTTTTGTTTCCGAAAGAGACGGGAGCCTTTGCCCGCAAGGCACATGATGCAAAATCCTGAATTCTTACGCCAAGTTGTTTTGCCTGCTCTTCAATAAACGATCCTGTCCCTGCGGCACAGGACTTGTTCATGTCAAACTGTTCTGTTCCCTTGATATACTTTGAGTCATGTCCGCCGATTTCGAATATTTCATCAACGGAGACTCCAATTCTTTCAGCAACCATCTGGGCGCCTGTCCTGTGGGCGGTTATTTCATTGACATCCATGACACCGCCAAGATAATTGGCAATCAGCTTTCTTCCGGAACCTGTAACCGCCACATCCAAAACCCTAATTCTTGCGCCAAGCTCAACGTTGATCTCTTTTAGGGCATGAGTCACAACACCAAGGGGATTGCTCCTGGTAAGCAGGTATTTTTTTGCCAATAGTTGCCAATTTCTATCTTCAGCGTTCTTATCGAAATAAAGAACAGCCACATTGGTACTGATCGAGCCCACATCAACGCCGACATAGACAGGTATTTTTCCATTAGAAACAGGAACCTCATCGACAGCGCCCCTTCTTATGATAATCTTATCGTTCAATGCCAAAGGAGGTAATTCAACATCTTTGAAGGGAGGAAGCCCTTGCATTTTTCGACTTGCTGAGAGGGTGATCTCTTGCGCCAGATGTCCAAATTCAGAAATCCTTTCCCCAGTAAGCATGGCGGCACCAATCGCAGACATAGATCTGTGATACGGGGGGATGAACAATTCAGCCTGGTTTCCAGAGGAACGCAGAACATCCTCAAGGGCTTTTACCATGCCAACGTTTTCGGCTACTCCTCCCTGAAAAGAAAAGGGGCCTTCGAGCCTCTTCCCTCTGCCCAGCGTTCCCAGTAAATACCTTATCAGCGCATAATGAAGCCCTGCGGCTATATCCTCCTTGCGGGCTCCCTTCTGTTGTTTGTCGATCATATCGGAGCAGGCAAACACGGCACACGTCCCGGATATGTTTTCAGGGTTCTTTGACTTCAAGGCAAGCTTTCCGAATTCTTCTATCGAAGAACCAAATCTCGAAGCAGATTGGTCAAGGAATGAACCTGTCCCGGCAGAGCAATGAGGTGGGAGGATAATGTCATTGAGTTCAGGATTCCCCTCTTTATTTTCTTTTATTAAGATAAGACTGGATGATGAGGCACCGATGGTGAGGATTGTTCTCAAATGAGGGTAAAGCCTCATATTTGCTTCTGCTGAAGCGAGATGAGGGTTTACATACTCGACATTGAGGATTTTAGCCAAGGACTCGCCCTGATTTCCGGTAATGGCTAACCTCGAAATCTCTGGGTCTGATAATAATTTTTCTATTAAATTAAAAGCCTTTTGAACTGGCTGCCTTTGATGATTTACGATTTCAAGCTCTCTCGCTTCCCCTCTTAACAGATCATATGTTGCAGCTTTTATGGAGAGAGAGCCAATATCGACACCCAAAATCTTTGGCATCTCCAGTTCGCCTCTTGGATGTTTTTATCTCACTTCATTGAGGCAAGAAACGCTTTCATTTCAATTGCTCTATTAAACTCTTCCTTTCTTCTTTGGGCATAACTTGGGATCGGTCATGGCCGCAGCTCTTGCATAGAGGAAGCGCTGATATGTCTTCATTTTATCGATTACATCAAAATCTCTTCTGTCGGCTGAACTTGCGTATCAATGAAATGCAGCGCAGGCCGCTTGCCTTTTTCTATGCCAACCATGTTGTTGTAGGCGAGATCAAAGAAGAAAAAGAATTTGCGCGGCATCAATACCCGGGCTGGCGAAGCTGGTGTCTCCATTATCTCTTCGGGATGCAGTTTTCTTATTGAGACGATAGCAGATAGCAAGGTTTGCCCTTTTTGAGTTTGAGCTCCAGCAGAGTTACTCAGGAAAAGGGAAAGAATTAGAAAAATAAAAGATTTACTACAAGATAAGGTCATTATATGGGCACCAATATTCTTCACTGTTATTATTGTAAACTTAGCCGGCATTCAAAAGCAAAATCGTGAACGGAGTAATCCGCCATTCAAAAATTAATCATGTACTTCTCTCCGGCCATGGTCTTAAATTCAATAATATCCCGGCCTACTTTTTTGCAAGAGACCAAACCGCCGGAGCCGGTTACTTTTGGTCTTCTGCCAGATTTAACTTTAAGGCGGCAAGTCTCTCCTTTCCTGGAAACAAGCTCGGCCTGCTTTAAATTCCCTTTTTCCCACTCCAGACTGACTTCAAAACTGCCTCGGGCTACCAGGCCAGAAACTCGGCCGGAGCACAACGTAGCTGGAAGCGCAGGCAGAAAATCGATAGAACCTTCATGCGACTGGAGCAGCATTTCAGCAATAGCTGCCGTCATTCCAAAACTACCGTCCACCTGAAGGGCGTTGGAGCAAATGGCAAAAAGATTGTTAAAAACATAATTTTTGAGGTAATAAAGGAAATTGTCCATGGCTTTTTCCGGCTCAGCTAAACGGGCCCAACAAGCCATCTTCCAGGCTGAAGCCCAGCCGTTTCCGACGAGGCCGCGTTGCTCGAGCACTGCCCTGGCCGCCTGAGCCAGCTGTGGAGTCCTGGATAGAGAAATTTGATTGCCAGGATACAGTCCATAAAGAGATGAGATGTGGCGGTGGCTTTTTTCTTTCTGGCCCCAGTCTTCCAGCCATTCCTGAAGCTGGCCGCTTTTCCCGATCTGCAGCGGTGCCAGCTTAGCTCTGGTTTCCAGAACTTTTTTCCTGAATTCCTCATCAACTCCGAGGATTTTTGAGGCTTCAGCCACGTAGCTGAAAAGGTCGCTGAGAATCTGAAGGTCAATGGTGGAGCCGGCGCAAAGCGTTGTGCCCGGACTCATCCAGCCTGTGGTCTCACAAAAAAAGGTTATATTTCCAGGCCGGTCAGGGAAATTTTCAGGAGAGGTCGATGGGTTCGTTACTAACCAGCCATACTTTGGATGTGGAACCAAAAAATCCAGGAAAAACTCAACGCTTCCTTTCATGATGGGGTAGTATTCAGCCAGAAAATCCTTGTCCCTGGTATAAAGATAATGCTCCCAGAGATGGGTGCAGAGCCAGGCCCCGCCAGTAGTAAAAGCACCCCAGTCCGGCCCATCCATGGGCGCGGCCACTCGCCAGATGTCAGTATTCTGATGAAACACCCAACCCCGGCAGCCGTAATGCTCCCTGGCCACCTCTGAGCCCTGGTCAGTCAGCTCTTTTATCATCTTAAAAAGGGGCGAAGCGCATTCCGATAGGTTGGTGACCTCAGCCGGCCAGTAATTCATTTCTGTGTTGATGTTGGTCGTGTATTTTGAATCCCAGGACGGGTTCATGCTTTCATTCCAGATGCCCTGAAGATTGGCCGGTTGGGTTCCAGGTCTGGAAGAAGAAATCAACAAATATCTTCCAAATTGAAAAACAAGGGCCGCTAAATTGGGGTCATTTTTCCCGTCATAATTCTTGATTCTCTCATCGGTGGGTAAAAAAGAATTTTCAGTAGAGCCGAGGTCGAGTGAAACCCGGCGGAAAAGCTTACGGTGCGAAGCGATATGGTCTTCTTTAATCGTTTGATAATCTTTTTTCAGGGCAGCCTGAAGAGCTGCCTGGGCTTTTATTAACGGGTCAGTGCTCAACTCTTTATAAGAAACAAAATTGGTGGCCGCAGAAATAAATAGCGTTACAGAGTTAGCCCCTTTAACCCTGAGGTCCTTATATCCTGCTTTGACCTCGCCACCCTCGGTCACGACTTTAAGCAGGCTAACATAGCGTATTCTTCCCGGAACACCAAGATAATCAGCCGATTTGCCGGCTAAGATCAAGCCGTCCTGACCATAACCGTCCATCTGAAAGTAGTCCGTGGCATAATTAGAATGAGCCTGATTGCGGCAGCCGCGAAGCTCGGCCCGAAAAGAAATGGCGCCGGGCCGGCTCGCTTCTATTCCGACGACTATTACCTGATCAACCGGAGACGAAAAAACTTCTCTCCTGTAGCTGACTCCGTTCTGCACATAAGAAGTAGTAACGATCGCTGAATCAAGGTCAAGTTGATGGATATAATTTTGGACATCTCCCTTAGCCTCAAAGTTGAGAATAAGGTTGGCCAGAGATTGATACTTTTGCTGCTCCACCGGATAGCCCATCAGATACCGGCCAAAAAGATGGTGAGCTTTTATGTAGTCGCCTTCAAAAATCAGCTTCTGTATTTCCGCCAGATGTTCTCTACCGCCTTTCCGTGTTTGATTATAAGGTCCACCACTCCAGTATGTCTCTTCGTTAAGCTGAATCCTTTCTTCGTCAGTCCGGCCAAAAACCATCGCTCCTAAGCGACCGTTGCCCACGGGAAAAGCATTTTCCCATTTATCCGCTGGGTGCTCATACCAGATAACCGCTGTAGGGTCGAACTTTTTGGAAGAAGCAGCAGTCTGGCCGAACATCATCACCGTTGTCAGGGTGATGAACAATAGTGTTATGAGAATATCAGACAGACTTACTTTCCCGCTCATCTGTGTCTCCTTAGCTAAAATTTAAGTGCATTCCAATCAATTCCAATAAATCCGCTCCAACAATCAAAAAGAATCAGACATCAATCAAGACCTTCATGTTTTTTTCTCTATTGCTTTCAATATATTTATAGGCTGCAGCATATTCCCTGAGTGAGAAATGGCAGCTGATTAGCGGTTTCAGCTGAACTTGGCCGCCCCTCATCAGCTCAACAGCCGTTTCATAGTCGGCTTTTTTATACATCAGAGAACAGCATCGTTCCATGAAGGCGATCGCTTCCCGCGTGAAGACCAGATCGACTTCCTCTAAGACAAACCCCGGCGCAATCCAACCAGGACGAGGACTGCCCTCTTCTCCGCCGGTCATATCATAGAACTCGGACACCTGGCGGTCCGGCAATATTGTGACCCGGTCGCCAGAGATGAAAGCAAAAGGCCCGTCCATGGTCGAACAAGCAGCCCCGACGCTCAAGAACCGGACGAACTGGCGTCTTTTCATGGCCCATTTTCTCTTTGAGCAAAGCGCAAAAAATATATCTCTTGACATAAAAAGTCGGTTTTTCATATAAGGCATGTGATATTTTACTACGGTTGGAGCAAGCCGATGAAGTTAACCCAAAAACTTAATTTCATAGCATTATTAAGCATCTTGACTTTCACTGTAATTAACGTATGGGCTCAAGATAAGAATTCAGAAGAGCTGTTGACCTTAGAAAGAATCTTCGCTTCCAGAGAATTTGTCCCAGAAAGTTTTGGCCCGGCCCACTGGCTCAAGGACGGCCTTTCCTACACCGGGCTCGAAAATTCAGCCACTGTGTCCGGCGCTAAAGACATCATCCTGTATTCAGCCGCCACCGGAAACCGCAGAGTGATAGTTCCAGCTTCGCTTCTTATCCCGCAGGGACAGGACAAGCCTCTTCCGATAGATGACTATTCATTTTCAGATGATTTGAAGCACGTCCTTATTTACACTAACAGCCAGCGGGTCTGGCGGCAGAGAAGCCGCGGCGATTATTGGGTGCTCGACCTGGAAAGCCAGAAGCTCAAAAAACTTGGTCAGGGTTTTGAGCCAGCTTACCTGCAGTTTGCTAAATTTTCCCCGGACAGGAACCTCACTGCCTACGTCTACAAAAATAACATCTACCTTGAAGACCTCTCTTCAGGTCAAATCATCCGCCTGACCGACGATGGCTCAGAAAGCATGATTAACGGCACCTTCGACTGGGTTTACGAAGAAGAATTTTCCCTGCGCGACGGCTTTCGCTGGAGCCCTGACGGTCAGAAGATCGCTTTCTGGCAGCTTGACACTTCAGGCGTCAAAGATTTTTATATGATTAACAACACTGACCAGCTCTATCCAAAAATCATTTCTTTCAAATATCCAAAAGTCGGCGAAACCAACTCCGCCTGCCGCCTGGGCGTCGTTGACATAGAAACAAAGGAAGTTGTCTGGCTTAAGGTCCCCGGGGAGCCGCGAAACAACTATATCGCCTGGATGAACTGGGCCGCTAAGAACAAAATCATCTTGCAGCACCTTAACCGCCTGCAAAATAGGAATGAAGTTATGCTGGCAGACGTCATCACCGGCGATGTCCAGACCATCTTCGTCGATGAAGATAAAGCCTGGGTAGAAGTAGACACTGACCTCACCCTATACGATAAAGGGACTCGCTTTCTTTTCACCAGCGAAAGGGATGGCTGGAACCATATTTACAGTGTGGATTTTTCCGGAAAGGCTAAATTGCTTACTCCCGGCAATTATGATGTCATCCGCTTCTGCGGCCTGGATGAAAAACGCGGTTGGCTTTATTTCCTCGCTTCTCCTGAAAACCCAACCCAGCAATATCTTTACCGGATCCGGATTAACCGGCCGGGAAAACCAGAAAGAGTTACTCCACCAGAGCCGCTCGGGACCAATTCCTATCGTTTATCTCCCTCCGGCCAGTTTGCCTTCCACACTTATTCCCGCTTCGGCCAGCCTCCCACAACTCACTTGATCGAAATTGCGCACCATCGTCAGCTTAAACTCCTGGTTGAAAACAAAGAGCTCACGGCCAGGATAAAAGCGCTCAAAAAATCTCCGGCCGAATTTTTTAGGGTGGATATTGGTGATGGCGTTTTGCTCGATGGCTGGCTGATGAAACCAACTGATTTTGACCCGGCCAAAAAAACCCCGCTTTTCATCTATCTTTATGGTGAACCAGCGGGGACAACTGTCCGCGACGCCTGGGGCGGCAATACTTATCTTTATCATCTTCTCCTTACCCAGCACGGCTATTCAGTCATGAGTATCGATAACCGCGGCACTCCACAGCCGCGAGGGCGAGACTGGCGCAAGATTATCTACCGCCAGGTTGGTATCCTGGCTTCAGCTGACCAGGCCGCAGCCCTGAGAGCCCTGCTAAAAAAATGGAATTTCGTCAACCCCGAACGCGTCGGCATCTGGGGCTGGAGCGGCGGCGGTCAGATGACTTTAAACGCTCTTTTCCGGTATCCAGAGCTTTATAAAATGGGCATCGCCATAGCCTTTGTCAGCGACCAGCGGCTTTACGACACCATCTACCAGGAAAGATACATGGGGCTTCCTCAGGATAACCCTGAAGGTTACAGGAACGGCTCCCCCATCACCTTCGCTCACCAGCTTCAGGGAAAGCTTCTCATCATCCACGGCACTGGCGACGATAACGTCCATTACCAGAGCTTTGAAAAACTGGTTAATGAACTCATTGCCAACAACAAGCTTTTTTCCATGATGGTCTATCCCAACCGTTCCCACGGAATTTCTGAAGGCGAAAACACCACTCTCCATCTCTACCGGACAATGTTTAATTTCATCAAGAACAATCTTTAAGGTCTAAGAACCAAAGCGGCCAATTGTTTTTTTATTTTTTCTGATAGCAATACGTCAAGAAATCTACCTGACGAAAAAACATTCTTCAAAAGAATACCCGCTAATTGCGGCTAATTGCGGGACGTCATACGTAAGCTCATTGTCCAGTTTTTGGGGTCCAGCCCAAGGGCTCTAAAAATTCCTAATGGCAATTTTGGGAATATTCGGAGTATTGACAAGCGAGGCCAGATTGAAATAGAATCGAAACAACTTAGAGCCGGCTGAAAAGCCGAAAGGAGGCATCAGGGTTTAAAATTCAAATAGGGGGGGATAGAAAAAAGATAAAAGAAAAGCAATCCAACAAGGATAATTTAATCCGTTTTAATTTTCTTAAGGAGGGGTAATGAGCCAAGAAAAAACCCTGAGAAGATTGGCCTTGGCTATGGTCTTACTGTTGCTCGCCTTTGGCTTAAGCTATGCTCAGCGCTTGACCGGCCGGCTCATGGGCACAGTGACGGATGAAAACGGGTTGTCTCTACCCGGCGTCTCCGTCGAAATTTCCAGCCCTTCGCTACTTGGCGGGGTTCACTCGCAGGTCACCGGCGCTAACGGCGAATACCGTTTCCTCAACCTGCCGCCTGGAATCTATAAGGCTGTTTTTAAACTGGAGGGCTTTCAGACCATTGAACGCGCTGACATCATTGTCTCGCTAAACATAACCACGGTTGAAAACATTACGCTCAAGTTAGCCGCTCTCGAGGAAAGCATCACGGTAACGGCCGCTTCGCCGGTAATTGATGTCACCAAGTCTGGTATTTCCACCACCTACTCAAAGGTCCAGTTGGAAAAATTGCCTTTTAACCGCAACACCTACTTTGACATTGTCAACCAGACTGCTGGCTTCACTACCAGTCACGGCGAGAACTCTTCTCGCTTCATGGCCTACGGGTCTAACTCCGAAGAAAATGCCATGTATGTGGAGGGAGTTGACCTGAGCAACCCGGAAATCGGGACCGCCTGGTCCTGGCCAGTCCCGGATATGTTCGAGGAGGTGGAGATAACGGGAATTGGCGCCGGCGCTGAATACGGCAATTTCGCCGGCGCTGTCGTTAATATTGTCACCAAATCTGGCGGAAACACTTTTTCTGGCAGCGCCTCCTATTATGGCCAGTACAAGAACTTGACCGGTGATAATAACCCCAAGCCTTATAACCCAGCAACTGGAGAGGGTTACTACTCCTTTAACCGCGTCAAATGGTATGATTACTCCTTCACCTTGGGCGGACCAATTCTTAAAGACCGAATTTGGCTTTTTGCTGTCTATAACAACATGCTGGATAGAGCCTCGGATTTTGGCGATGACCCAAATTATCCCTACAAGAGCACCCATAACGAACAGTTTATTAAAGTTTCTGCCCAGCTCTCCAAAGCCCATAAACTCGTTCTGATGTATAACCGCCAGAAAGACTATGGCTCAGGCGCGCCCGACCCTTATAACATGCCGGAAACTGTTATGGGCGAGACTGACCTCGTCCATATCTGGACAGCTATGTGGACCTGGGTCATCAGCAAGGATTCTTTCTTCGAGCTGAAATATTCTGGTTATTACAGTCCCAACGATTATCAACCCGCCTTTGGCGGCTCGATTTATACTCCAGCTCGTTATGACGGCGCCACCGGCATCACCTCCAACGGGCCGGTCTGGCCCTGGTTCTATAAAGTTACCCGCAATCAAGCTAACGCCAATTTGACTCATTTCGCCGATGATTTTTTGGCCGGAGACCACGAGTTTAAGATTGGCGTTCAATTTAACCGGGGAACATGCGACACTTATGGTGGCTATGGCGGCGGCAAGTTCTATTATGATTACGGCGGAGAGCCTTATCTCCTCTACGAATGGGATACGAACCGCTACGGGGGAACAGTCGTTAATATTAGCGGATTTATCGATGACTCCTGGAAAGTTAGCAATCGGTTAACCGTTAATTTTGGCTTGCGCTTTGACCATCATAACGCCTTTATCCCCGCTTTCCCGCTGATGCACAATTTTAAAGAGACGGGAGAAAAGGGCGTCGGCATCGACGACCTAATCATCTGGAACTCCTTCTCACCTCGAATCGGCCTGGCTTTCCAGCTGACTTCAGACCAAAAAACGCTGTTCAAGGCTTCCTACGGCCGGTACCATGTTTATCCCTATATCGCCAACTGGGAATGGCCTGGTCCCAACGCGCCTGATAAGTCTATTTATTATTGGGATGGCAAGAAATGGGTTCTTTGGTACGTCTTGCCCACAGAAGCTGGCTACACCATGGACCCCAATATTAAGAACCCTTACTACGACCAATTCTCTGTTGGTTTGGAAAGAGAGCTGGCGAATAACTTGGCCCTGCTCGCTACCTTTATCTACAAGAAGGGCAAAGACGTTTTTGGCTACGAAGACCGCGGCGGCAAGTACGAGTTAGTTACCCGAGTTTCGCCTGATAACGGCCAGACCTACGAGGTCTGGAACTGGGTTGGCGGCGAATTCGACTACTGGCTGACGAACCCTAAGGGCTGGGGCCAAACTTATAAAGGCTTGATCCTCGAATTAAACAAGCGTTATGCCAACAACTGGATGATGAATGCTTCAGTTACCTGGTCCAAAGCAGAAGGCCTTAACCTCAGTTCCTTAGCCGCTGGCGGCTATGGCATGAGCCAATCGCTCGTCTGGTACACGGGGCAATTTGGCACTGACCCCAACCAGCTAATCAATGCCAAAGGGCCGCTCAACCTCGATAAAAGGTGGCTGGCCAAACTCTCCTTGGGCTATAACTTACCCTTTGACATCCTCATCAGCGCTAATTATCTCTTCCAGAGCGGCCGACCAACCCTGAAATTTGTCCGGATAAGAAACCTGAATCAGCCCTATTCAGTGAGGATTCAAGCCGAGCCCAAGGGAAAAGAGCGTTTCGATTCCCAGCATCTGCTCAACCTGAGAATCGAAAAAACCTTTAATTTGTATAAGACGGCCCGTCTGACCATTGCCGGCGATATTTTCAACGTGCTCAACGACGACACGATAACCAGGTGGCGTTCCTATAATGTCTGGAGCGCCAGCTATAAGGAGCCGATGTGGATTCCCTACCCGCGTCGGTTTCAGCTTGGCCTTAAGCTCCAGTTTTAGCCGCCTGAAGTTGGCGGGCTTTTTCCAAATGGAAATTGGCCTTAGCCGGGAGGCGGAAGCGGCTGTAGATATCAGCTAAGAGAAAATGACCCAGAATCTGGGTCGGCGGGTCTGGCTTCAGTATAAGACCGCGGAGAGCTAATTTTTCCGCCTCATAGAGGTCGCCCCTGCGATCCATGATGACTTTGGCCAGAAATATATAGGTCGGTCCGTATTCTTCATTCTTTTTCAGACAACCGCGAAGTTCTTTTTCCGCCAGGGCGAATTCCTTTTTTTTGGCCCAGAGAAGGCCAAGGTTAAAATCAGGCTTAAAATTATAAGGGCTTATTTCCTGCTCTTTTCTGTACTCTTCAACCGCTAAGTCAACCTCGCCTCTTGCCTCATGAAGCAAACCTAAATTAAAATGGGCGTTCAGCAACGGCTGGCTCCTCTCCATCGAGAGGGCCAACTTTATTTCCTTCTCGGCCTCATCATACTTTTTTAAACTCAAATAAGCGGCGCCCAATCTATTCCGAAGATAGCGAGATTCGGGGTCAATGGCCACCGCCTCTTTAATTAATTCATGAGCTATTTCATTTTCTCCCCTGTCCTGATAAATATCTGCCAAATGGATATAGGGTTTGGTATCCTTAGGGTCAAGGTCAAGGAGTCGCTTAAACCCAAGGATGGCTTCCTCGTCTTGGCGGTTTTCTTTATAGGCCATGGCTAAGCCAAGGATAGCTTCATAATAATCGGGGTCAACGCCAAGAGCCGCTTGAAATTCTTTTATCGCCTCATCGTAGCGTTTCTGTTTGGCCAGGAGATAACCCAGGAGATACCGGGCCTCAAGGATTGACGGGTCTTTCTGGAGGACCGCCTGAATCTTTTTCTCGGCCGCCTCGAATTTTTCCTCGGAAACAAGAAATTGAGTTAACTTAATCTCATTATAGAGCTCAATCCTATCCTTAGGGTCGGCCAGGATCCGCCCAGGCTTATCTTTGGTTAAATTATGAAAGGCCGCGATATAACCAAGGGTTTGCAATTTAATTAGTGATTCCTGGTCGATGTTTGGTATCAGCGCCGCGGCCGCCTCCTCGTTAGTATACTGCTTAATTATTTTTTCGAGCTCTCGCTGCATCTTTCGCCCCAGAGGCTGCTTGGCTTCCCAAAGATTATTGTTTTCTCGCGGGTCTTGGACGAGGTCATAAATCTCAGGTCGAGGCGCGGCGATAAATTTAAACCCTCCCTGCCGCACCGCTTGGAGTTCGCTCCAGCCATAATGATAACGGGGATAAAAAGTTTCGCTGTAAGCCGGGCTATTGCTTTTTTCCCTGCCCTGAAGCAGCCGCCGCAGACTTCTCCCTTGAACCGAAGAAGGCACATTTGTGCCGAGAAGGTCAAGCACAGTAGGCATGATATCGATGATTTGAGCTTGGGTCGAAACCCGCCGACTGCTGAGCCGAGATGAAGCCGGAAACCGAATGATTAACGGGACTCTCAGGACGGCGTCATAAATAAAAAACCCATGGGCGCTTTCTTTGTGCTCGCCTAAGCTTTCTCCATGGTCAGCGGTAAAGATAAGCAGCGTTTTTTCTAATAAACCCTGCTTCCCCATGAAATCTAAAAATTCTCCGATGAGCTGGTCGACATAGGCGATCTCTCCGTCATAAAGACCGTAGGGTCTTCCCTGGAATTGACTCTTATAAGGTTCGGGCGGGTCATAGGGCGTATGCGGGTCATAAAAATGGAGCCAAGCCATAAACTTATTTTCTTTGTTGGCTTCAATCCAGCGACAGCCTTCTTCGAGGACTTCATCCCCCCTTCGCTGCACCGCATCTAAGCTAATTCGCTTGTATTTGGTCAGGTCAAAATTATCAAAATAATAATCAAACCCCTGGTCTAAGCCCCAGCGAGAATCGAGGACAAAAGCCCCGATAAAAGCGCCCGTCCGGTAGCCTCTTTCTTTTAAAGCCTCGGCCAGGGTAATATTTTTCTGGTCAAGGTAGAAACCACCGTTATCCCTGACGCCATGAAAAAGAGGATAAGTGCCGGCAAAAAGAGAACAATGAGCGGGAAGCGTGAGCGGCGCCGCGGTAATAAACTGGTCAAAAAGGATGCCTTCGGCCGCTAAACGATTAATGTTGGGCGTCTTAACTTTGTCGTAACCATAGCATTCCAGATGGTCAGCCCGGAGCGTATCAATCGTCAAAATGACAATATTCAGGGAATCACGGAGGGCCGCGGGAATTAATTGGTCAGATGAGCGAACTAATTTCTGTCTTAAAACGGGCTGAAATAAAAAAAAGCCAATTATGACGAGGGCGAAAATTCCCAAGCTGAGCCAGGTCTTAAACTTATTTTTTAGCTTCAATCCCAAAGCCGTTTCTTAGGGTTAGATAAAATTCTGCCAGCCCTGGCGCCGGTATGTTCCCCGTGGTCAATTACGACCTCGCCGTTAACCAGAACATAATCAATCCCGGCCGGATATTTTTCGGGTTCAGTGTAGGTAGCCAAATCCAAAATTTTGTTTGGGTCAAAGACGACGATGTCGGCCCAATAATCGGGCTTGAGGATGCCTCTGTCGTTAAGTCCCATTTTAGCCGCCGGCAGCGAGCTAATTTTTTTAATGGCTTCAGGTAGGCTCAGGATATTCTTCTCCCTGACGTAATGGCCAAGAAAACGGGGAAAGGCGCCATAGTTACGCGGATGAGGTAGGCCGCGATGGAGCGGACCATAGGGAGCTAAGGATGAACCATCAGAAGCAATCATCACTAAGGGATGACGAAGCGCAGCTTCGGTGTTGGCCTCGCTCATCCCGAACCCGACAATCGAAACATCGCCGCCCTCTTCCAGGAGCAAGTCGCAACTGAAGTCAAAGGGGTCCTGTTTTCTTGTTTTAGCCGCAGCCGCGATGTTCAGCCCGATTAGAGGTTTATTCTTAGCCGTTTTGAGGTCAACGATAACCACATTTTCCCAGGGCATACCGCCTAATTTCTCCTCCACTTCCGACCGCATTTTTTGCCTTTCCTCGGCCGAGGCCAATCTTTTTAAGAACACTTTATCGCCTCCAGCCATAGCCCAGAACGGAAAAAAGACAGTCAGCCCCGTGCTATAAGCGGTATAAGGATAGGCATCAGCCGTCACGTCAACTCCCCTGGCGCTCGCTTTCTCGATTAAATCAAAAAGATAAGGCATCTTCCACCAATTGCGCTGGCCGCAGGCTTTAAGATGGCTTATCTCGCCCGGCAGCTTGGCTTCTTCAGCAACGGAGATGGCCTCGCCGACGGCCTCGATAACCTGGTTATCCTCGCTACGAATATGAGTAGCATAAAACCCGTCATGCTGAGCTACTACCCGGCAAAGCTCGATTATTTCCTCCCGCTCGGCAAACCCGCTCGGCGTATATTCCAATCCGGTAGAAAGGCCAAAGGCTCCTTGCTCCATGGCCGCCGCGACTAATTCTTTCATTTTTTCTAATTCAGAAGCCGTGGGCCGCCTTCTCTCCTCGCCCATGACATAGGATCTGAGCGTGCCGTGACCGATGAGAGTGGCATAATTCAAACTGATTCCCTGGGCCGTGAGCTGTTCTCGAAAACCGGCCAGGTCGACCCAGGTTGGTTTAAGTCCGAGCTCGTTCCAGTATTGCTGAGCTTCCTCGCTTAATTTTGTTTTTAACGGAAAATCGGAGCCACCGCAATTGCCGCTGAGCTCGGTCGTCACTCCCTGCCGGATTTTGCTTTCTGCTTTGGGGTTGACCAGGAGCTCAAGGCCGCTATGGGAATGGATATCGATAAACCCAGGACAAACAACGCGGCCGGAAGCGTCGATAATTTTTGTCGGGCGGCGGCTCATGTCTCCAGTCAGTCGGCCGATAAACCTTATTTTCCCGTTGCTTATGCCAATATCTGCCTGGAAAGCGGCCTCCCCCAGGCCATTGATAATTGTTCCATTCTGGATAACCAGGCCGAACTCAGGGGGAGGAGAACCAAGTTTTAACAAGGACGAATGAGAGAAGGCGGCCACCGCCACCATCTGACTGCTTAGCTCCAAGAATTGGCGGCGTTTCATGGTCATTATTTCCGGACAAAAATAATATTGGCCGCCCGGCCAGCGCTCAAAGCAAAGCCAGTTATTTTTTTATTCTTACCACGAAGAAACGTAAAATTCAGCCCTCCAGCCGTGAATTCATCTGGAGCCATGGGTTGGAGCAGCTCCTCAGGAGGATTCCGGAATTTGATTCTCAGCTTATCTTTGTCCAGAACAACTTGATAAACCGCACCCAGAAGCTCCTCACTCTGATAAAAGCCTTCATATTCTTTAAGGGCGGCGACGGAAAGAGACGGCAGGGGAGCGGCTTTGGCAAAAACTAATTTCTCACCTTCTCTTCTGGAAACTTCCGCTCTAAGCCGGCCTTTTTCATCCTTAGAAAAAATAAGCGTGACCGAAGAATCATTTATTATTGCCTGAAAAGTGGTCTCGCTCACCGGTGTCAGAAGGAATTCCTGGCGGCCCAGCCTCGCCTTCAGTTTTTCCTTCTCTATAGAAATATTCAGCCACATCCCGAATTTTGCTTCCTTATAATTGCCGCTTTTCTCCAGCAGGAGCTTTTCGGGCAGAGGAAAAGGCTTAATCTCTTGAGGCCTGGCCTGAGGAGCCCCCTCTTTAAAATAATCCGCCAAGTAAATATCAGCAATTTTAGAACTGATGGCGGCCGGGTCAAAAGTGCTCAGGTTAGAAAGGCAGACGACGGAAAATTTCTGGTCCGGGAAACGTAGCAGGTTAGCCCGGTATCCTGCCCAGGCGCCTCTGTGGCTAACAGTCCGTAAGCCCCGATAATTACTGACCACTAAACCAAAGGCATAATCGATTTTCTGGCCGTTATTCAAAGTGCCCTGGGTATGGAGGGAGTCCATTAGTTCTCGGCCCAGCGGGAAATTATAAAAGGCTTGGTCCCAAAGATAAAGGTCTTCAACCGTCGTGTAGACATTGCCGTCTCCCACTTCATCCCAGTTGCTTAAGTCAAGCCGAAAGCCGTCCCCTTTGGGCGAATATCCTGAGGCTCGGTTCTTGATTATCTGGGTGTGGTCATCCTGGAAAAGCGTGTTTTTCATCCCCAAAGGCCGAAAAATGTTTTCCTGAGCAAATTGGTTGAGCGTTAGGCCGGAAACTCTTTCCCCAATCAGGCCTAAAAGAAAATATCCGGTGTTGGTATACGAATATTCCTCGCCGGGCGGATAATTAAGCCTTTTTTGCCGGCAGATAACGGCGAGAGCTTCTTCCACGGTGGGACAATCAGCGTCCGGCCGAAACCCGGCTAAAGAAAGGAGCACGTTATAATCCCGCAGGCCGGAGGTATGATGGAGAAGATGGCGAATTATGAGCGGCCGCTCGTAGGCCGGAAGTTCAGGAATATATTTCCGGACATCATCATCGAGCGACAGTTTCCCGCGGAGCGCCAGAAGGGCCACACAGGCGGCAGTAAATTGTTTGGAGACCGAGCCAATGTCGAAAACCTTAGAAGGGGTCATAACCAGGCCGTCTTCAAGCTTGGCCATTCCGTAGCCACGCTCATAAATAATCCTGCCATCCTTGATGATAGCCAGCGCCGCTCCCGGGCTATCGGTTTTATCCCAAGGAGCAAAAAGCTTGTCCACTTCCTTGGTCTTTTCGTCAGCCAAGCTTAAACTAAGGAGAATTAAGAGCCAACAGAAAATAAAAGAGGCTGGCCTAAGGACACGGAAACGAGGCATCGTGACCTCCTTATTCGGGACATGCAATTAAGTCGGCCGCATAACCATAAAAAACCTGCCCGCTAACTTCCGCCATTTTATCTTATTCATCTACCCAAAAGAAAGTCGGATGAACCATATTTTATAAACCAGAGAAAAAGACTCCGTGCTTGAAATGAACTTGATTCCCCGCTCTGAAAGGTCCGCCCCGGCGACTTCCTGTGCCTGCGCCGGGAGCGTCATAAAATGCAGGTTAACCTATGATCCCCCTTCGTTTGCCAAAGCTTCCCCAATTTGATGGCCAATCTGGTAGGAGGGAACGAGGAGGTATTTCTTTTCGAGCCGATGCTCCACACAGAACCCGGAGCAATACAAAACGAGTCGGCTCATATCCACTATTGCCCACTGCTTTTGAGTGCTTTGAAATGAGGCCTTTTATACATCATTTTCTCCCTGGAAAACTGATTTTACTCAGCACGCTGAGTATTTTTACTCAATTCCTTTAACTGATTTTCGACAGTTGGCAAGACGTTTTCAAAATCCGCTCTAATAGAATCAACAACTTACATCCGAAAACCGCGA
>JARYMI010000035.1 GCA_029907205.1 Clostridiales bacterium | reverse complement strand
GGCCTCGGGTGATCCCTAAATGCCGGAGCTTCCCGAAACAACTGGCCAGGCCGTTCGAGATCTCTCGCAAAGAATGGGCTTGTCCCAGTTGGCAGAAAAGCATGGCCACGTAATGACCCCAACTGGAAAAACCTTTGGCGGCATATTCGGTGCCGGTCTGTCTAACGAGCCGTTCAAATTCTAACCGCGGAAAAAGGGATAGCAATTGGCTGAAAATGCTGCTATATTTATTCATGTCAGTGCTCCGACCTCCTGGGTAAAGTTTAAAGATAACTTTATTGTACCCTGGTCGGAGCTTTTTTTAAAAAGTTATTTTGGACAAGAGTGATCAAAAATAACCTTATACCAGGAGGCTTTTCGTTTCAATATCATTTTCTATCGGCAAATCAGGGCTTCGGTTATCCTATTGTCTTAGGCCAAAGCTTGTGTTATAAGGTAAGCTCCCTTAACGGAATAAATCTAAACTGGAGGTTATTTTATGGCAAGAGAAATGAAAAGAATCATGGTCACCGGAGCGGTCGGCCAGATTGGCTCCGAGCTGACCATGGCCCTGCGCAAGAAATACGGCAATGATAACGTCCTGGCCACGGGCCACAAAACCCAGCCCTCCCCCACTCTCCGAGACTCCGGCCCCTTCGAGTTCATCAACGTGTCCAAACGCGAGACGGTGGACGCCATGATCAAGAAGTACAACATCGATACCATCTACCACATGTCGGCCATCCTCTCTGCTGTCGGCGAGAAAAACCCGCAGCTCTGCTGGGACGTCAACATGAACGGGACCTACAACATCCTCGAGGCCGCCCGAGAGCACAACCTGGTCAGGATTTTCGTGCCCAGCTCCATAGCTGCTTTTGGCCCGGAAACGCCGCGCGTCAACACGCCCAACGACACCATCCTCAAGCCCAAGACGATGTACGGGGTGACCAAAGTGGCGGGCGAGCTTCTTTGCGATTATTATGTCCGCCGCTTCAACGTCGATGTCCGCGGCTGCCGCTATCCCGGGATCATCAGCTATGAGACGCTTCCTGGCGGAGGGACAACCGACTACGCCGTGGCCATCTTCTTCGAGGCCGTCAAGAACAAGAGCTATAAGTGCTTCCTCAAGGAGGACACGCGGCTGCCGATGATGTACATGCCCGACTGCCTCAAGGCTACTTTCGACCTGATGGAAGCGGATTTCTCAAAGCTCAAACACCACAACGACTTCAACGTGACGGCGATGAGCTTCTCGGCTGGAGAGCTGGCTGCCGAAATCAAAAAGCATATCCCCGAGTTCACGGTCACCTACGAGCCCGACTTCCGGCAGGCCATCGCCGATTCCTGGCCAGATTCGATAGACGACTCCGTCGCCCGCGAGGAATGGGGGTGGGCGCCGGACTACGACCTGGCCAAAATGACCGCGGACATGCTCAGTGTCCTGAGCAAGCGCCACGCTGAAGGCAAATTGAATTACTAAGAAAAAAATTTTTTGACGCCCGTTTAATAACCCGAGCAATCTCCTCAGAGAAAAATAGAGGATTGTTTCGTCTATTATCATGGAGGCTAGGCCGGCAGAACACTTGACATATATGCATATTTTATGCATATATATGCATATGAGGACGACGATTAATATCGACGACGAAACTTTGAAAAAGGCAGCCGAGTTAACCGGGATCAACGAGAAAACAGCCCTGGTCAGGCGAGGCCTTGAAGCTCTTATCTCCCTGGAGAGTGCCAAACGGCTGGCTAAACTCGCCGGCTCGGAAAAAGCGCTTCGGCCGATCCCCCGCAGGAAATCAGCGCCATAGCCATCATGGTCCTTGTTGATACGTCGCTCTGGGTTCACCATCTGCGGCATGGCCTTCCGTATCTTCAAGCGCTTCTGGAGAAAGGCCAGGTTGTTTGTCATCCGTTTATTATCGGCGAGTTAGCCTGCGGTAACCTGAGGAACAGGCAGGGAATCCTATCTTTGCTTGAAGCTCTGCCGCAAGCAACGTTGGCGCTCCACGAAGAAGTCCTGAGAATGGTGGATAGCCATCGCTTGATGGGCATCGGTCTCGGATATATTGACGTCCATCTCTTAGCTTCAGCTCTTTTAACTTCGACGCCCATATGGTCTGAAGACGCTTGCTTGATGTCGGCGGCAACACAGCTTGGTATCGCCTACCTCCCTGCTTGAAAATTCCTGCCTGTCGGGGTAAATTGACGGCAAGGAGGGAAAGAATGAGAAAAATTATACTATTCCTATCGATTTGCTCAATTCTGGTCTTAGGTTCATTTTTGTTCCTGTCTCCATTTTCGTCGGTTTTACGTGGTTCTGATAATTCTCCCGAGCCACAGGTCCTTCGCCCGGCCCACACCTATTCAATTGTGGCCATCGACAGAGCCACCGGCGAGCTGGGCGCAGCGGTCCAGTCCCACTGGTTTTCGGTCGGCTCGATCGTACCCTGGGTGGAAGCGGAGGTGGGCGCCGTTTGCACCCAATCCTTCGCCGAGGTCTCTTACGGGCCGCTTGGGCTCGAGCTCATGCGCGCGGGAAAGACCGCTGAAGAGGCGCTTGCCGGTCTCATCAAGGCCGACAAGCATGAATCCGTCCGCCAGGTCGCCATGCTCGACGCTAAAGGGCGAGTCGCCGTCCACACGGGGAAAAATTGCATCCCCGAAGCTGGACATGTTGTCGGCGACGGCTTCTCCTGCCAGGCCAACCTCATGCTCAAGAACACAGTCTGGCCGGCGATGGCGCGCGCCTTCGAATCGACAAAAGGCGAGCTCGTCGACAGGCTCATGGCCGCTCTCGAGGCGGCGGAGGCAGAGGGCGGCGATATCCGAGGCAAGCAATCCGCCGCCATCATCGTCGTCCGCGGCAAGAGCTCCGGGGTCTGGTGGAAGGACAGGCTTTACGACCTCCGGGTGGAGGATCATCCGGCCCCACTTGATGAACTCAAGCGCCTCATCCGTCTGAACAAGGCATACAATTTCATGAATAAGGGCGATGAGCTCCTGACCGAAAATAAAGTCGAGGAAGCGATGAAATCATATACCAAAGCCATGGAGATGTACCCGGACAATGCTGAGATGATTTTCTGGCCGGCCGTGACGCTCGCTTCAACGGGTAGAGTGGAGGAAAGCCTGCCTCTTTTCAAAAAAGTCTTCGCCATGGACACGAACTGGGCCATCCTCGTGCCCCGCCTTCCCCAGGTTGGACAGCTTCCCAAAGACAGAGCGTTGCTCAAGAAAATCCTTGCCCAGGCCCCGCCACGGAAATGACTGGTTTCAACCTCTCATAGCGGAATCAAAAAAGCGATTTTCCAGGATTCTGTAAAAGGGGATAAAGAGAATTTCCATGTGATTCAAGTGCACAGACTCTTCGAGCGCAAGATTTATTATAACCGCTTTCTCTGACCTATACCTTTTAGAAAAAGTCCTCAACGCCCGGGGGATTTCCGGTTTCACCAGTTTCTTGTATTTTACTTCCACCGGAACAAGATATGAGCCAGAGTCGATAACAAAATCAATTTCCGCTTTCTCCTTAGTTCTCCAGAAATGAATTCCCGCCGAGCCAATGGCGGTCTTCTCTTTCAGGATATTGAGAACAAAATTCTGGAAAACAAAGCCCATTTCTTTAAGACTTCCAAATCCCCCAAGAGCAAAATTTCTCAGGCCGAGGTCATAAAAATAGAATACGGAAGATTTCGTTATTTCCTTGCGGATATTTCTAAAATAGGGAGAAATCCTTCGCAGGATAAAAGTCTTTTCGAGATACCATAGATAATCTTTGAGTGTATGAACCGAAATTCCCAGGGTTGAGGAAAGATCAGAAAGGTTCGCCAGATTGCCAATCTGCGCCCCCATTATCTTAACAAGGTTGCTGAAGGCGTCCGTCTTCTTGACCTTCAACAGATACGAGATGTCTCTCTCAATATAACTCTGATAAATCTCATTCATTAATTTTAGCTTCTCATCCAACTTTTCCTCCAGGACGATGCGGGGATAGCCGCCAAAATAAAGATATTCCTCTAACATTTCATATCCTGGTTCTCTCTCTAGAGAAAAAAAATCGGCGAGCCGTCCTTCATACCGGTATTCGGTTTTGAAGTTTGCAAACTCTTCAAAAGATAAAGTCGAGAGCTCGAAAATTCTTTTCCGGCCGATGAGAGATTCATGGATTTTTTCTTTCAACTCGACGCTTCCTGAACCGGAGACGATGAATTTATAAGGCAAGTCCATGTCGTAGATCCCTTTGAGAAAAAGACCGGCATCTTCCTTGCGATGGATTTCGTCAATAAAAACAAAACCCTTCTGTTTTCCTAACTCCAATTCAATTTTTCTTATCAACCTTGTCTGGGAATTGAAGAACTCCTTGTCCCTTTCGATATCCAAATTGAGAAATAAGGTCTTATCGCCCTTCTTTTCCAGATATTCCTTGAGCATAAGCATAAGGGTTGTCTTTCCGGCCTGCCTTGGGCCGACAATAAAACTGATTTCTTTTTTTGTGAGATGCTCTTTAAGCGTATCGAAAACGTATCTTTTTATCATGGTTATATTTTAATCCGATTAATTTAAATGTCAAGTATCAATATTCTCGGATTAAAATTGATATTTCTCAATTTAGAGGAAAGTCAGCGGCTTTTCAAGAAAGTCTTTGCGCTGGACACGAAGTGAGCTCTTCTCGTACCACGCCTTCCCAAGGTCAGCAGCCTGCCAAAGACAAAGAGTTGATTAAAAAAATCCTGAGCCAGGTGCCAAGAGGCGTGTAGTATGACGAGGGAAATCGGCGCATACTCTTACGAAGTATGTGCCTTCCTCAGCTCTTCAATTTGAATTGCCTCGGCGCTTTTAGGTTCACAAGAAGGCTCAGGTTGCAGTTCAAAGCCTATAGCAATTTAGAACCCCCCGAATCGGCTGGCCATGTTCTTGGCCCTGGCCAGCAGGGCGGCAGGAGGCCGGACGATGTACCTGTCGACGGGAAGGTATTTGTGGATGAACGAGAAGGAGCTGACGTTCTTGAGCGATCTCTGGAAATCGAACGGCGTTTCGGGGGTCGTCATCTCTATCTCGAAGGGTCGTTTATATGCCGACTCCCCCGCCCCCGTCAAGCGCCGGGGGGCGCGGGCGTCCGCGCCCCGTGGTATAATTGTATCTCAGCATGCGCAGAAGCCCTGACGTGAAACCGAAATTGTCGATAGCGGCTCTGGGA
Source organism: Clostridiales bacterium (assembly GCA_029907205.1). Taxonomy (GTDB): domain Bacteria; phylum Acidobacteriota; class Aminicenantia; order Aminicenantales; family UBA8522; genus JARYMI01. The sequence continues at coordinate 18,019 of JARYMI010000035.1, read as the reverse complement.
TTCGCCGCTTTTGTCTCGATCTGCGCCAGCCCCCTCCCCCTCTTTCGCGCCCAGGAGAAGGTCTCCCTGATATTCGGCCCGGCGGCGGGCACCGAACTGATCTACACCGTCGGCAGCCTGGTCAACGTGGACGGTAAAAGCTTCCTTGGCAAGGACCTGGCCCTCAACGCCGACGCCCGCGGCGAGATCCGCCTGCGGGCTCTGCCAGGGGCCCGCGACATCGTCCGGGCCGACCTCGTCAGCCCCGGCATTGAGGTCAACGCCCGGCTCCCCGACCGCGTGGTGTCCCAGACGCTCGCCACGAGCGACGGACAACCCCTTCAGGTCGTCTTCAACCGGACCGGCAAGGTCGAATCCATCCACAATCCCGAGGTCCTCGGACCGGAGAGCGTCTTCAACATCTCCCTCCCCCAGAACCTGCGCGACTACTTTCCCGCGTTCCCTGTTCATCCGGTCGGGCCGGGGGACGGCTGGACGGAGAGCCGGCGCTTGAACATCCCCTTCCAAGGCCTGGATCTCGAGGTCAACCTCGAGATCAGCTACGCGCTCGGCGACATCCTCCCCGGGCCGGACGGCCGGAAGGCCTTCGTCTCGGCCCTGTATACGGTCGGCATCTCGGGTTCGCGCGACCTCGGCGAGACGGCCGGCGTCTTCGAGGGAGGAGGGACCGGGACGGGGTACGTCCACTTCCTCGTCGACCGCGGCTGGTTCTCGGAATACCGGCTCGACTTCAAGGCCGACGCCGTCTTCGTCATGAAAAAGGGCGCCGAGCGTCTCCTTGAATGGCCGTTCACATTCTCCGTGTTCGCCGAGGTCATCCTTCTGAACGTCCTGCCGCCGATCAAGATCGGTTTCACAAGGAATTAGGACCGCCCGACGGAGACCCACCTGTGTCAAGATGCGTGTAGTATTACGAGGCAAATCGGCGCATACTTTTAGGAGGTATATGCCTTCCCCTGGAATCATTTGCGTAAGAAATCTTATGGCTCTTGAAAATCATTGGTATTGAAGGATTATGGATACCCTGTTAAGCCTTAACAAGGTCTATCCGAAGCGTGCCGACCGTCATTGAAAGTGGACACCTTTGGAGATGGCTCCCTTTTAGTCCCTCAAAATATCTGGAAAGATGCGAGCCAAATATTTTGTCAAAATTTCAGATGGCCAACAGGAAAAAACATCATAATCTTATGAAATCCTCCTAATTTCTTCCTTGATAACCATTTCTTGAATGTGCTGGACGGGGGTCTTCTTGCCATTGCACTCTCTTCACAGATATTAAACTATTTTTCCGGCGAGCGTTGGGGACCTATGAATTTTACGCGAGATATTTTGCCGGACACTTTCTTTTCGTGTTCCAAAAATCTTTTCGAATGCTCTTCCCACATTTGGTCCCATTTTCCCGATTCCTTCAATTTTGCATAGCTTTCTTTTATTACTCTAATAAAGCGAATCTCATCGTAATCAGGAAAACTCAATATAAAATCACCACTGACCGATGACGGGTCTATTTTATCAAAAAAGACTTGACAACCACCCCAATCCCAATGTCCATATAGCCTGGACAGTTTTGATATTAAGCCTTTGGCAAGCTCGTCTTTAGATGCAATCTTCTTAAACTCGACTTTGACCTCTTTAGCGGAAATTTCCAATATCTTATATCCGGAGGGGAGATTAACCATGTTTTTATGGATAGGGTAAACTTCTTCATTTTTAGGCCGTCCTTTATCTCATCACCCTGGCGGTCTTTTTCCTGATCGACATGGTCTGGCTCGGCGCGCTCTTCGGGCTGATCTCCTACGCGACCTACGACCTGACCAACCTGACCACATTGAAGGATTGGCCCGTCCTGGTCACGGCCATCGATCTCGCCTAGGGAACGGCGCTCGGCCGGGTCGTTTCGCTCACGAGCTCTCTTCTCGGCCGCTGGCTCCTCAAGCTTTAAGGGACCCGGACAGGGCCATCCGGCGCTGGCGCCTCGCTCAGCGGAATTCAAGGCCGACGATGGACGTCGCCGGGACAGCCAATCTCGCCCGCCGCGAGCCGAGTCTGACGCTCACTTGAGCCGGCCCGGACAGGCTCTCATACTCGGCCCGCCCGATCCTCCGGCCGGCGACGCTCTGCGGGGAGGTCGGAAGATCCACGGCGACCTCAAGCGCTTGGCCGCTCTTGTTGACGATAAGCACGCCGAGGCTTCCGTCGGCTTTCCTGACGGCATAACTTGTCAGCAAGGAAGCCGCGACGTCGGGCGTCGCGGCCAGGACATCGACCTTCGACGCGGGATCGATCCCTGAAAGCGTCTGGGCGGTCAGGGCTACGGGCCAGTAGTTCTTCGTCGGCCGCGGCGGGTTCGCTCCGTCGTCGATCAGCGAATGGGGATCGGCGCCCGGGTGGAGATGGATCCAAACGTTGGCGGCGTCGGCACCTCTCAGACTGACGCCGAGGGCGTCGGCCAGCCACAACCCCTGCTTAATCGTGAACTGGTCCCGGGTGCAGCCCGTATCCCAGATGGCGGCGTTGATCTCCGTGACGGCGATCTTGACCCGCGAGAGTCCCCGGGAATCAAGAGCGCCGCGGACCGCATTCAGCTGGTTCCCATAATTCTGAGGATCGTTGAGGTCGATTCCGTTCTGGTTGCTGTTCGAGATCCAGCCGCCGTAATGGTGGTAGGAGATCCAATCGAGAAGATCTGTGGCGCCGAGCGCCGCGAGGCGGTTGAGAAAGCCGTTGATCCAAGTCGTATTGTAGCCCGAGACGACAGGCCCCATGGACCGGGCCGCCGGGTCGACCGCCTTGACGGCCCCGGCGAGAATGATGAACCGGTCGGTGTAGTCGTTGATGCTGAGCATCGGGTTCCAGGAGCCGTCGTTCTCGTTGCCGATCTCATAATAGGCGCCCGAAAAACCGTTGGCGACGAAGACCCTGGCCAGCGCCGCCGCCTCGGACGCCGCGCTGTGCGTCTCGCCGTCGATGGTGTGGTCGAAAGGATTCAGGGAGAACATAGGAACGCACCCGATGTCCTTCAGGAACGCGATGTACCGGCCGACATCGATCCCCCAGCTCCAGTCCTCCCAAACAAGGTGGTCGTTCCCGCTGACCTTCTGGGTCACCCAGCAATAGTTGTTGGACAAGTTCCCCCCCGGGAACCGGGCGACGGACGGCCGGAGGGCTTTGATCAGGTCCCGGGTCGCCGTCCCGAGCTTCGTGTGCGAGACCCAGGCGCCGAGATTGGCGCCGAAAACGAGCCCGGGCTCGGTCTGCCTCATGACCGGGCTCCAGGCCACCGTCACGACGACGTCGGGGTCGCTTTCCGGAGGGGCGGCCGTCTGACAACCGGTCCACAGGAGGGCCCCGGCAAGGAGGAGCGGGCAAAATGAGCGTCTGGCGTTCATGTCCATTCCCTTATTCTAGCCCGGAAAGCCCACGCGATCATCTGATCATCGGTCGCTATCAAAGGCCGGCCGGGCTGTTCTCATCATAGCGAAGTGCCCGCCAACAAGCAAAGCCCGGCCGTGGCGTCATCAAACCCGGCTATGCTACCATGGGCGCGAGGGTCCGTTCGGAGGTCCCCATGGGCATCCCTAATTTGATTTGATAGAAGGAATTTGGTTTTCGGCTTCGCTGGCCGAGTGAGCATCCATGACTCCAATTTCCCATCAATCATCGAAAAGAATGCTAAATCAAAGCGCAGAAAGATGTCAAGGACGGGTTGAGAGCCCCGAAAGGCCTCCCTGATGGAATTCGAAGCGCCAAAAGTGGCAATGATGGCTCCACATGCAAGGAGCTAAGCGGAGAGTTCGCCGTTCGCCATTTTGCTTATGTTGAGCTCAACATTAGAGGGCGGTGGCGATATGAGTTTTGCCGAGAGATGTTATGGCCGGTCCGGCTTTTCTATTCCTCCTTCCTATGGTATAAAAAATCTCGGTTATAAAATTGACCTTTCGCCTCGGATTGTATGCCAGGAAAAAAGGAGGAGGGATGAATAAGACACTAAATAAAACACTAAGCCGGAGGGAGTTCATAAAAGCCGGGACGGCGGCCGGGCTCGGCGCGTTTCTCTCCAGACCAGGCCATCCAGCAGACGAGGCCGCGGCCGGCGTTTCGCCATCCGCCAGCCTCTTGGAAGCTGATAAAACGCTTATCGAGTTTAAGGTTCCGCCGATTGACCCTGTCCGCATCGGGTTCGTCGGTGTCGGCGGCATGGGCTCGGCCCATGTCCAGAATTTCCTCAAGATTGAGGGCGTTGAAATCAAGGCCGTCTGCGACATCGTCGAGGAAAAAGTTCGCCGCATCCAGCAGTGGGTCGTCGAGGCCGGTCAGCCTGAGCCCGAGGGCTATTTCCGGGGCGAGTGGGATTTTCTGCGGCTTTGCGAGCGCAACGACCTTGACATCGTCTTCACCGCTACACCCTGGGAGTGGCATGTTCCCGTCTGCGTTGCAGCCATGAAAGCCGGCAAGCACGCGGCCACAGAAGTTCCGGCCGCCGTCACGTTCGATGAATGCTGGGAGCTCGTCGAGACAGCCGAGAAAACCCGCCGCCACTGCATCATGATGGAGAACTGCTGTTACGACCGACCTGAAATGCTCTGCCTGAACCTGGTCAAGAAGGGGCTGCTGGGGGAAATTTTCCATGCGGAGGCAGGCTATCTCCATGACCTTCGCGAGGTCCTGTTCAGCGGACACGGCGAATCGCTGTGGCGGCCCCAGCATTCCATCCGCCGCAACGGCAACCTCTACCCCACCCACGGCCTGGGGCCAGTCAGCCAGTGTATGGATATTAACCGGGGTGACCGCTTCGACTACCTCGTCTCGATGAGCAGCAAGTCACTTGGGCACAACCTCTACTGCGCCAGAAAATTCGGCCCGGATTCCCCTCAGGCGCGCCAGCGCTACGCTCTTGGCGACGTCAACGTCTCCCTGATTCACACGGCGAACGGGAAAGTCATCACCCTTTACCACGACACTTCCTCGCCTCGTCCGTACAGCCGTATCCACATCGTCCAGGGCACGCAGGGAATATTCGAAAAGTATCCGGATAGGGTCCATATCGAGGGCCGGAGCCCCGGCCACGAATGGGAGGAGCTGACGGCGTACTACGAGGAGTTTGACCACCCCGTCTGGAAGAAGCTCGAGGAGCGCTCAAAGGGCGCGGGTCACGGCGGCATGGATTTCATCGAGGACTACCGGCTCATCGAGGCTTTGCGCCAGGGCCGGCCGCTCGACATGGATGTCTACGATGCGGTCTCGTGGAGTGTGGTGTCGCCGTTGAGCGAGAAGTCTGTGGCCAGGCGAAGCCGTGCCGTCGATTTTCCTGATTTTACCCGCGGCCGCTGGAAAACGCCAAGGCCTCTCCACGTCATGGAAGTCGAGACGTAAAAAACTGAGAGGGCGTACCCAACAATCGGGATATCAATTCAATTTTGCTTTGACCATCGTGAAGGAATGGGCGGGGAAGCGGTAACGGAAGCGGCTGCCGGAAACAGGCATTTCCCTGGTCGAGATTTTGACCTTCTGTTCGGCCAGGCTGTTTTCAGCCTTGATGTCAGGGCCGTTGACTTCCTCGATTACCGCTTTTCCCGAGAACTGGCCCTCCTGGCTGATGATCTCCGCCTCTATCTCCTTATCTTTGTGCCGGTTTACTACGTTGAGCACAAGCTCCTTCTTCTCCGCGTTGTATGCTGCCGAAACATCGAGGTAAGGAACGCTCTTATAATCACCGGCATCATAAGTCTCACTCTCGACAAAAACATCGAGCGATTTGCCGGCACAATGATTGGCGAAAAGATAAAGGGGGTGGTAAATTGTTTGCAACCACATCCCGTTCCCGTCAGCCCGGATGGGCGCGATGACGTTGACGAGCTGGGCCATGTTGGCGATCTTGACGATGTGCGCGTTGCGGACGAACGTGTTGAGAAAGAGGGCCACGACGAGCGCATCCTCCAGGTTGTAAGTTTCCTCCAACGCCTCTTTAACGCCAGCCCGGTACCAGACGTTCCACTCATCAAAAGCGATATAAATGGGCTCCTTTCTCCTCGACTTGAGCATGGTCTCGCGGATGAGGCTTTCTGTCACCTTGATTCTGGCATCCACGTCTGTTGTTCGCGCCATAAAGGTGTAATAGTCTTTGGTCCAGTCACCAAGATACGTATGAAGGGCGATGTAGTCGGCATAATCCTTAAGATAAGAGAGGACAGTCCGGTTCCACCCAATCCAGTCAGCCCCGAAATGGCTCGAACCGCAGGCGACGAGCTTGATCTTCGGGTCGACCCATTTCATCATCTTGGCCGCTTCGAGAGCGAATTTGCCGTAGTCCTCGGCGCTGCGGTGGCCCATCTGCCAGCTCCCGTCCATCTCATTCCCCAGGGCCCAGTACGTCACCTGGTACGGTTTGTCAGCGCCGTTTTTTCGCCTCAAGTCGGCGTAATGGGTGCCGGACTCCCGGTTGCAGTATTCCACCCAGTACCTCGCCTCATTCCAGGTCCCGGTGCCCAAGTTGATGCAGATATAGGGCTCGGCCCCAGCTTTGCGGCAGAACCGGATGTACTCATCCGTCCCCACGAGGTTCGGCTCGATGGCTCCCCAGGCGAGGTCAATCCTTTTTGGCCGCGATTCTTTCGGACCTATGCCGTCCTCCCAGTGATAACCGCTCACGAAATTCCCTCCGGGCCAGCGCAGAATGGTCACGTTAAGCCTTCGCGTTGCCTCGATGACATCCTTGCGGAACCCATCCTCATCAGCCAGAGGAGAGGCGGGATCATAAATTCCGCCGTAGATGCAGCGGCCGAGGTGCTCGATGAAATTGCCGTAGATTTTCGGGTCGATCTCGCCAATCGTCCGGTCGCGGTCGATTTTGATCCTGGCTGCTTTCTGCGCCTGACTTTGTCCGCCCTCCATTTGAGCAAGCGGAACAACCATGATAGAAAAGAAGACCGCGGCCCCGGCCAATCTTGAAAACAGAGAGAGTCCAGCGAACTTTTGCGATATTTTCATCGGATTTTCCCTCCTTCCTTCATCTGTTATGTGGCCCGTTCATGCCATGAATTCGCTGATAGCCTCCAACAGTATAAGCGAGTATGAGCCTTTTCATCAATCTTTCCCTTCACACCAATTGCCCTGAAGAAAGCTCCATAGCAGGCTTTCAGCGGAGGACGATCTTGCGGCCGTTCCAGTCGATAATTTTCATTTCCATGTCATAAATGGCTCGAAGAAGCGGTTCCTTGAACACTTCTTCCGCCTTTCCCCAGGCCACAACTTCTCCCCCTTTCAAGAAGACCATATTGTCCGAGTACTGCAGAGCCATCTCCAGGTTATGAAGCGTCAGCAGGATGGTTTTTTCCCTGTCGACGGCCAGCTTCCGCACAAGGTCGAGAACCTGCCGCTCGTGTCTAGGGTCGAGGAAAGTGGTCGGCTCGTCTAAAAGCAGAATGTCTGATTGCTGGGCCAGGGCCCTGGCAATGAGGACAAGCCGGCGTTCGCCGCTGCTCAGCTCGGCATACGTCCGGTCAGCGAAACTCCCCAAGCCGACGAACTCGAGCGCCTCCTCAGCAATGCGAACATCGTCCTTGGAGGGCACTGAAAAAAGCGGCACGTAGGCGGCTCGTCCCATCAGGACGAAGTCAAGCACGAGATAGTTAAACGCTGAACCGTGCTCCTGGGGGACATAGCTGACAAGGCGAGCTCGCTCGTGGCTCTTCAAAAGAGCGAGATCCTTGCTATCCACGAAAAGCGTTCCCTTGCTAATGGGAAGGATAGCGCCCAGGCATTTAAGCAGGGTGGTCTTGCCTGCGCCGTTCGGGCCGACAATCGATGTCGTTTGACCGGCGGCGAAGATCAGCTCATCCACACGGAGGACGAAATTCCTGTAGGCGAACCTAAGTCCTTTAACCCTGACGCTCATAGCCACACCCTTTTGGCTTTCTTCAATAAGAAGAGGAAAAGCGGGATGCCGAGGATCGAAGTGAAGATGCCGATGGGAATTTCAAGTGGCGAGATTCCCCGGATGATGCTATCGGCGAGGAGGAGAAAGCTGGCCCCCGTCGCCGCAGAAAGCGGAATGACCAGCCGGTTATCTGTGCCGACCATGAGCCGGACGAGGTGGGGAACGATCAAGCCGACCCAGCCAATAATGCCGACGACGGCTGTGGCTGACGCAGTGAGAAGGGTGGCCAGAAATATAACAAGAATTTTTCCACGCTGGACATGGACACCCAAAGATCGAGCTTCTTCAGCCCCCATGGATAGGACGTTCAGCCGCCAGCGGAAAAGGATAAGGAAAAGGAGGCCGGCGATAATCAGGGGAAACGAGATGGCCAGGTCCCTCCATCCGGCCAGGGCGAGGCTTCCCATGAGCCAGAAAAAAAGAGCTTGTAGGACGTAGGGGCTAGCGAAAAATTCAACGAGCGAAAGAAGGGCTGAGAAAAATGCGGACACGATGACGCCAGTGAGAAGGAGCGAGATGAGGGACATGGACTCTCCCCTGCCGGCGACGAGGAGGACCGCAAGAACTGCCAGAATGGCAAAGAGAAATGCTGCAGCCTGTGGAGGAAAAGACCTCCCAAGGAACACGAGCGAGAGGGCGGCTCCGAAGGCAGCGCCTGAGGAGATGCCGAGGATGTATTCATTGACCAGCGGGTTCTTGAAGAGAGCTTGGAGCGATGCTCCGGCAACAGCAAGGGCGGCTCCGACAGCCATGGCTAAGAGCAGCCTGGGCAGCCTGATCCGGAAAAGAACGTCTCTGTAAACGGGGGGAATGTCCGGATACGAGGAGGGAGAAATTGTGGAAATAAGTGTGCCGACGAGATCGCGCGGCGAGATCGCATAGGAGCCAATGCCGAGAGAGATGACAAAAAGCAAAAGCGGCAGAACCAGGAGAAAGACCTGAAGCAAGCACTTCTTTTTATTTTTTTTTGATCCAGTCATGAAAAGCCAGAACCTCGCAGAGCTTAGAAAAAAGGCCAGCCTGACCATAAAACTTTTCGAAAATTGTGTTGCCCGCCGCTTCGAGGTCGATGTCTCTGAACTTCTCCTGATGAAAGAGGTTAGCCAGATAAAGAGTCTCGACCGCAACCTCAGCCGGGTCCCACCAGTACCAATAGCCGAAGGTATAAAAAACCTGTCTGTTTCTTACTGCCTTGACCGAGCTCAGGCGCTTGTCAGCCAGGACCTGCTCGACGGTTACCTTCCGCTCCCTGGGAAGAAAATTCCCGTGGACAAGAATAATATCCGGATCCCACTTGATGATCTGTTCGATCGTCACCACGGTTCCGGGGGAGCCGGTGGAAGAGGGAAGGAGACCGGCTGCCACATTCTCGCCTCCGGCCGCGCTAACAGGCTCGTAGGAGACTGGAGTTCTTAACAGAGACGACCAAAAAGCCAGATAGACCTTTGGCTTCTCCTCTGCGGAAACGGAGATCATCGCACGAGCGATATCCGCGATGTTTTCCAGAAAATAATCAACAAGCTCTTTGGCTCTCGCTTCCAGACCGGTTATTCTACCGACGAGTTCAATCTCGTTGAGAAGCCTGCCGAAGCTTCCCTGGGATGAGAGGGCGACAACAGGGATGCCGAGAGATCGTTGGATTGAATCCGGGACAAGAAACTCAGAGGGGGAGGCGAAAATGACGTCAGGGCTGAGGGCCGCAATCGCCTCTTTATTGACGCTGTCGTCCGGTCTGGAGACCACAGGAAGACGGGCTTGCTCAGGATAAATAATCTTGAAGAGATGATCATCCCGGCGCAGGAAATAGTCAAGCCCGACCAGCCGGTCGCGGGCTCCGAGGGCGACGATAATCCGCGTAATCTCCGGCTGAAGAGAAAGTATCTCTTCCGCCCGGAACGGGACCTCAACGGTCCTCCCGAGATTGTCCGTCAGGGTAAGTTTCTGGGCTGAGGATGACCCTGCTGACTGGATCACAAGAAAACCCGCTGCTCCGGCAGCCAGTATCATCAGCTTGAGGCCCTTCTTTCTGGCTTTCACCTTTTTTTCCTTGAAGAACGCCCTATTATAGGCGATTCTCCCCTAAACAAAAAGTCCACGAGCGGAAAAAAGCATTATTTCTGTATAAGTGATTTTCATGATGGGCGCAGGAGAAGAGGGCGCTTCTTCAGCCCAGCTCTTTTTTCAAGAAGGCAGGAAGGGAAAAGGCCGCGCGGTGAATCTCGGCGTTGTAGTATTGAAGGCCGCGTGGAATATCCTTCGCGGCGTCCTGCAAAGGATTGATCTCATCGGAGACAAAGAAGTAACTCCAGGTGCCGCCAGGATAGGTGGGCACAGGGCCGACGTAGAAAAATGAAAACTTGAACATCTGGCTGAGAAAAAGGCTTTTCTCCCGAAGACTCGCAAGGTGATAGATGGGCGAGCCAGCCTGGCCAGCGATGATGCCGGCCGGCTTGAGGTGGTCCTTGAGCCGCCAAAAAAATTCCTGCTGATGAAGGACTGCGGAAGGGCCCACCGGGTCTGAAGAATCAATCAGGATGACATCGTATTCCCTGTCCGATTCCTGGATGAACGTGCTTCCGTCAGCGATCGTCAATTCCACTCGCTCGTCCGAGCGGACCGGAGCGAGCCAGGGAAAATGCTTCTCACAAACCTCAATGACCATGGCGTCTATTTCTGCCATGGTCGTACTTTTCACTGGGTAACGCAGGACCTCCTTAAGGGCTCCTCCGTCGCCCCCGCCGATGATGAGAACCTCCTCCGGCTTCGGGTGGGAAGCCATCGCCGGATGAACGAGCATCTCATGGTAAAAAAATTCGTCTTTTTCCGTCGTCTGGACAAGCCCGTCTAAAAAAAGAACCCGGCCGAAGGAGTCGGTATCGATGACATCAATCTGCTGGAATACCGATTTCTCCGAGAAAAGATGCTTCTTGGCCCGGAAAAAGAACCCGCACGAAGGCGTATGAAATTCTCTGAACTCGGCCAATTCTTCTTTCGAAGGAATTCTCTTGGACATCAGGCCTCCCAGATGAAAGGGGTTTTATCCTCTAACACTCGGCCTTTCTTCATGGCCCGAACAAGGTAGGCGGGAAGTGAAAAAAAGCTTTCATGCAGGCGGGGGTGAAAAAACTTGAGCTGTCCGACTTTGCGCTCGCGCAGTCTCCTGGCGATGTCCTCTTTCTTCAAGCTCAGCGGGTCAGCTTTTTTTGAGGCCAGGACAAAGCCCCAGGGCAGGCTGAATGAAAACATGAATGTCCAGTAGGGCCGGACGACCGGAAAAACAGCGCCGAGCGTCCTGGCGCAGGAAGCGAAAAACTGAAAGTAATGGGGGTCGGCGCTCCCCGCCTGGAGGACGAACACTCCTTCCTTGCCGAGAACGGCGTGGATTCGAGCGAAGAATTCCTTGGTAAAGAGAGGCACCGATGGGGTCCCTCGCAGCGGTTCAGTCAGGTCTGATATCACGACGTCAAATATTTGTGCGGTTTTTTCGACAAACCGGCGGGCTTCCCGGAAAAGAACCCGTGCCTTGGGATGAGAGAAAGCCCCCTTCGACCACTCCGGAAAATACCGGCGACAGATTTCTACGAGCTCCCTGTCAAGGTCCACCATGGTCGCGCGCTCAACGCAGCCGTAACGGAGGACTTCCCGCAGAGTCGCTCCTTCCCCTCCGCCCAGGATCAGGACTTTCTTTGGCTGTGGGTGCAGAATGAGTCCGGGATGGACGAGTGTCTCGTGAAAGATGGCCTCGTCAACCTGAGCCGATTGGATCCTTCCGTCCAGGAAGAGCATCTTCCCAAAAATCCGACTCTTGAAACAGTGGACAAGCTGGTATCTCGTCTTCCCCTGAAAGAGGACTTCTTCCGCTTTCAGAATCCTCAAGAAATCTTCCGTGAATGGTTCAATAAAATAGAATCCCTGTCCGGCCATTGCCCGAATTATAACCGCCGCTCTCTGCCCTGTCAATTTCATCCCGGAGGATCAAAGTCTGGTTGACAAACACGAGTTGTAAAGGTATAGTTAACTTCCCCAAAAAGGAGGTATGCATGTACGGAAAACTAAAAGAACATCTGCAAAAAGAACTTCAATCCATCCGCGAAGCCGGCCTCTTCAAGGAAGAAAGAATCATCACGACTCCTCAGGGCGCCGAAATTGAGGTCAAAGGCGGCCGCAAGGTCCTCAACTTCTGTGCCAACAATTACTTGGGCCTGTCCAGCCATCCCAAGGCCATCGCCGCCGCTCATAAGGCGCTCGATCGGTGGGGATACGGGATGAGCTCAGTCCGGTTCATCTGCGGCACACAGGAAATCCACAAAATCCTCGAAGAAAAAATTTCTCAATTCTTGGGGACTGAAGACACGATCCTGTACGCGGCCTGTTTCGACGCAAACGGGGGCATCTTTGAGCCCCTCCTCAGTGCAGAGGACGCCATCATCACTGACCAGCTCAACCATGCCTCGATCATCGACGGCATCCGCCTCTGCAAGGCCGAGCGCTTCATTTACAAGCACGCCGACATGGCCGACCTTGAGGACAAGCTCAAACAGACGCAGAACAAGCGCTACCGCATGATCGCCACCGACGGCGTTTTCTCGATGGACGGCGACATCGCCAAGCTCCACGAAATCGTTCCCCTGGCTGAAAAATACGATGCGTTGGTGATGATCGATGACGCTCACTCCACGGGGTTTGTCGGCAAGACCGGCCGGGGAACGCCCGAATACAGGAACGTAACGGGGAAAATCGACATCATTACGGGGACTCTTGGCAAAGCTTTGGGCGGCTCTTCAGGCGGATTCGCCGCCGGACGAAAAGAGATTGTCGACCTCTACAGACAGCGCTCCAGACCGTACCTTTTCAGCAACACCGTCTCACCAGTCGTGATCGCCACGTCAATCGCCATTTTCGACCTCCTGACAGAGACAACCGAGCTCAGGGACAAGCTCGAGTTCAACACGAAATATTTCCGAACGAACATGGCCAAGGTGGGGTTTGAGATCCCGCAGAGCGATCATCCCATCTGCCCGATCATGCTCGGCAAGTTCGAGAACGATGCCAAGCTCTCCCAGGACATGGCTCGCGACTTGCTCACCGATGGGATTTACGTGATCGGGTTCTACTATCCTGTTGTTCCCAAAGGACAGGCCCGAATCCGCGTCCAGCTCTCCGCTGCCCATGAGAAAGAGCATTTAGACAAAGCCATAGAGGCATTCTCTAAAGTCGGTAAAAAATACGGCGTCATTAATTGAATCATGGAGACGGTCCTCCCTGTGGACCGTCCCCGATTATGGCTGTCAGTAAGACTTGTTGATCTTAATGTCCCTATAATACTTGCTCAGAATATCCCTGTAGTTGGCTCCAGCCTGAGCCATGCGAAAGGCCCCGACTTGACAGAGCCCAACGCCATGTCCCCATCCCCTGCCGGAAAAGGTGAAATACGTGACCTGCCCGTTTTCATCGTGCTCCCTGTCGATGGTGAAGAGAGTGTCTTTCAGCCCCAAGACCCAGCGGATTTTCAGGCCGGTGACGATAACCTGGCTGTCCATCCCGGAAATCTGCAGCTTCGTCACCCGCCGAGATTTACCCCGCTCCCCCACCGTGAGGTCAACGAGACGGCCGATCGGGTAATAATCCTGAATCCTTTTTTCCAGTTCTTCTCGGGATAACCTAACCTGCCAGCGGTTATAAACCGACCCCCTGTCGAGGACATTCGAGTTGATAGGAAAATTGACCTCAAGCAGCTTGATCTCGCCCTGTCTCTCCAGCCAGACTATTTCTTCTCCTCCAAGAAACGCAAGCCGCGAGGCTGGATTCCTTTCCCCATCTTGGCTGCGGAACAAAATGACGTTCCCTGAGAGAGCCAGAGTTCTGGCCTGGCCGTCTTCCTCGACTTCAACGTGGTTTCCGTCCAGACTGCGAAAGATTCCCTTGTGGCTGGGGTCAAAGTGGCTGCGGATTGCCTTATATATCACATAAGCCAGCTCGCCTTTTGTCACGATTCTTGATTCGTCCCCCAGTTTCGGGTCTGGGGGATAAATCCCGGTGTGGATGAGGTAAGCCAAGCTGTCCCTGACCCCTTCTCTTAACGGTGGAAAATCCTTGAGGATGAAGTTCACCTCGCTCTTGAGCATCAGGTTTTCAACTCTCTCTCTCCATTGGAAAGCATCGATAAGAAAAGAAGCCAGGCCTGGGAAGTTCAGGGTCATCTTTCCCTGGATAAATTTATCTTTTTTCTTTCCGAGGAAATCCAGGGCGTTTTGGGTCCAGAGGCAAGCCTCCTCATAAGGGGCTGGTTCTCTGTAGAACGAGGGAGCTGTCTCCGGCGGAATGATGCCCAGCGAAACGAGGGAAGCTACCTCACGTTCGATGTTCCGGCTGCCCATCATAATGGGCACAAGCGGCGTCCCTGCCAAAGTCCATTCTTTTTGCTTTTCCAGGGTGCACTCCGTGCTTGCGAGATAAGGGACAAATCGTCCTTCAAAAACCTTGTCGCTGTCCTCTGTCATCCCTCCGCACGTGCTGGTGTAGAGGGCATTGATAAGTTTTCCCTGATAAACAGCCACTTCTCCCCTGGTTGCCTCGACGGCCTGGGAGCTGAGGGGATGTTCTGCTCTCAGTCCTCCGTAAACCTGGCACTGCGGCGTGTCGCACAGGTCAAACCCTAAATCCTCGTTCAACCCTAGGTTTTTAGTAGCGTAAGTCCTGGCCGCTACAGCCTGGGCTTTAAGAGCCTCGAAAGCTCCGTAGTGATAGGGAGAAAGCTCGCTGGGGACGACACCTTTGAGGTAGTTTTCAAGGTTCAGGATATTCACCAGAACAAGGCCTTTGGGGCTGGCCTTCAGGACAAAAATATCCCGGTACTGGCGGCCGTTAAAAGAAAGGAAGCTTTGCGGATGAGAAGGGACGAAATAGATAACCGTGTCCTTATGAAGGGTCTTGAGCTCATCGTTGACGAGCACCCAGAGAGGATGGGATTCTTCCTCAGTCACCTCTTCGCTCACAATCCAGGCCTCTTTGATGCCGGCTTCGTTTAATTTTTTAATAAACCCCAAGGCTTCGCCTCGCGTGAGAAAGTCTCCAACCAGGACCTGGAAGGTCTCTTCACTCCTGCTCTTCCTGTCCGGCCTGACATAGAGCTTCTGGTCTATTTTGGACCTTAAGTGCAAAGCCAGCCGCTCGGCTTCCTCTTTTTTCTCCGACTGGCCAATAAGGAGGAGGAATTTTTCGGTCAGCTTCTCGCGGCGGCCGCGGACGCGGATCTCATTCACATCCTCAGCCAAGAGCCTGTAACTCGACCCGGCCTCGTAGATCTTCATCCCAGAGGAGGCCTGAATCAAAATGTCATCGATGTTGACCCCAAGGCCTATTCTGATGACGGGGTTGCGGATGAGGAATCCGTGAAAAAAGGAGTTTTCCTGGCCGAATTCGACAGGCCTTCCGGCGAAAAAAAAGAGAGCAAGGAAGGCGATGACAAAGTATTTGCTGGGACTGTTCTTAGGTTCTGACATGAGATGACGATATTCGAAGAGATTATATTGAAGACAAAATTCCTTTGTCAAGCAAAATCTTCAACCTGTGCTACCTTTCTATCTGATTGATACTAAATATGGTATTCTCTCTCTGTTATATGAGCCTGCACTATAGCGGATACAGCGCCAAAAGTCAACCCAACAGGGGCCAAAACAGCGACAGCTTACATAAAATCACCTTATTTTTTTCATGAGATCGCTTTAAACTCAAGAATTATGCTCTTAGGCCCGGCCCAGACTATAAGTGCGTTTTAAGGTAAAAACGGGGCGCTTGCTTTCAGTTGAGCCGGCGCAGCCTGGGCAAGAAAACCAAGATGAGCGCCGAAAAGGCCATCATGACAAACCCGTTGATGAGAACGGCTGCCGGCTCTCCCAGGCGTTCAGCCTGTGTGCCGATCCAGAGCGCACCAACCGGCATGAACCCAAAAAAGGTCAGGCTGTAAATGGCCATTACCCTCCCCCGCAGCTCATCCCGGACCAGGGTCTGAACCAGCGCATTGGCCAGATTAAAGATGACGATGGCCGTCACGCCATTCGCCAGGATGAGGAGCAGAGAGAGAGGGAGCGAGCGCGCAACGCCGAACCCAAGGAGAAGCACAGGGAAAGCGAGCGTGCCCAGCGATAAGAGCATTCCGCGGAAGCTGAACTTTCCGAGCGAGGCGATGATGAGAGCTCCCAACAGGGCTCCTGCGCCACGGGCAGAATAGAGCCAGCCGTTGGTCGTGGCGTTGCCATGAAGAATCTCCACAGCCCAGGCCGGAATCAGGACGACAAAGGAGACGCCGAAGACGCTGATCATGGCCACGAGCCCGATGAGCGCCCGGATCATCGGATGCGAGAGAACGTACGCGAAGCCCTCTTTTAAATCCTGCCAGGGCGAGGAGTCCGGACTTGACTTCGCCTCTGGCCGGAGGTTCATGACAACGAGAGCGGCGATGACAGCGCTAAAAGAAAGGGCATTTATAAGAAAACACCAGCCAGGGCCAAGAAGAGCGTAGGTCACGCCCGCTGCAGCCGGGCCGGCGACCGTGGCCGAGTTGAAAATCGTCGAGTTGAGCGCGATGGCGTTGGTCAGGTCTTCCCGGCCAACCATGTCCGGCACGAAGGCATGGCGGGCGGGTGCGTCAAAGGCATTGGCTGAGCCCAGGAGAAAGGCAAGCCCGATGATATGCCACGGTTGAACGACTTTAAGGAAGGTCAGCCCCGTCAGGCATAGGGCTAGGCCCATCATTGATGTCTGAGTGATCAGGAGGAGGTCACGCCGCCTCATCCGGTCGGCAACAACTCCGCCCAAAGGCATGAGAAGCCAGCTCGGCAGTCCTGCGGCGAACCCGACATAGCCGAGGTATGCGGACGACCGCGTCAGTTCATACACCAGGAAGCCCTGGGCCGTGACCTGCATCCAAGTGCCGAAAAGGGAGATCATCTGACCCCAGAACCAGAGGCGGTAGTTGCGGTGGCGGAGCGAGGAGAACGTATGCTTAAAACTGAATTCCCGGCGCAAGCGCGACAGAAGCTGCCAGAACTTAGCCTGCTGGGCAAGGGAATCTTCAGCCGCGGGGTCGAACTTCAATGTGTTACCTCATTTTTAGGAGCAGCGGAATAAAGAAGCCGAATTGTAGCGCAAAACCGGCGCCAGGACAAATCACCCGCGCACGAAATAAGAATCTCCGTTCACGTGATTCAACTGGGCACAGGGGGCTGCCCTGAAGCCCCCGTAGCGGAGGGGGGACCCGTCGGTTTCTCCGACGGGGGGAACCGACGGGACTGGTTCCCCGGGGCGCGGGGGCCGAGGGCAGCCTCCTGTGCCCATCATAAAGATTACACAATTGAAAATACGTTCAGGCATGAATTTGTTGACATCGGTGGTCATTCTTTTCACAATGAGACCTTGACGATCGGCGCTTCCTGCGCGAAGGAGTAGAGCATGAAAAAACAGGCCTTCGGGATCATTCTGCTGTCGCTGATTCTCATCGTTCAGGCTGAGGGAGAAATAAGGAGCCTTTCCCAAGTCTTTCTGCAGGGCGGAGGCTTAAAAGATACGGACGGCGATGAGCGTCCCGACGCGATTGCGTTTTCTATCGTCATCCCCGACACGCCCACGGCAGCCGAGGTCGCTTTAGCTGCTGACATCGCAGCCCGGGCCAACTTCGAAAGCCTGGCCCAGGACATGGCCCTCGTCAAGAAAGAGTCACAGCTCGGAAAGAGACGCGAGGGCGAAAGTCTAATCCTTATCGGCTCAGGGCTGCGCCTGCTCCAAAATTTGAAAGCCAAGGGGAAGCTGCTTTCTCCTGATCTCGCCCCCCAGCAAGGCGCGGTCTTCCTGCCAAATATTGACGGCACGACCAGCCTGGCCGTAGCCGCCGGCTCGGATGAGGCTCTCCTGCGCACGGGGCGCGCCTTTTTCCTCCGCTGGCCCTATTTCTGGGAGATCTGGGGAAGAGAGGACGGCACAACCTATTTCCTCTTAGAGAGCGAACTCACCAAGTTCTGGGAAGAAGAGAAAATACAACCTCCGGAGGCGGCCGTCCGGGCGGCTTTCTACGAATTCCCGGATCTC
>JARYMI010000034.1 GCA_029907205.1 Clostridiales bacterium | reverse complement strand
TTTCCCTTCCGCCTGAGGCATGGAGCGTGAGCATGGCCACGCCGTGCCGCACGGCCGAGCGCGTCGCGCCCGCGACCGAGTTGGGGATGTCGTGGTATTTAAAGTCGAGAAAACACTTTTTGCCCCGGCGCGTTAGCTCTTCTAAGAGCGCCGGCCCTTCCGCCGTGAACAGCTCCATCCCAACTTTGAAGACCCGGGCTTCGTCAACCTGGCCGGCCAGAGCGAGAGCTTCCTCTTTCGTTCCTGCGTCGAGCGCGATGATAATCTTTTCTCTTATGTCCATGCCCCTCTCCTTAAATTGGAAATTAGGAAATTAGGGGGACGCCATACGTAATATACTTAATACTTAATTCCTTTCCCTCCGGATGCAAAAATATACTCATGAAGTGAATTATGTATGGCGTTCCTCGAATTCACTCGTGTGATCAAGGAGAAGCCACATTCAGCGTTCCGATGATGTCTTTTAGTTTTTTTATCTTTTTTTCTTCGCACCAATCTTCCATCTCCTGGATGATTCTGATCGAAGCTTCAGGATCGACAAGGTTGGCTGTCCCCACCTCCACCGCCATGGCGCCGGCGATGAGGAACTCGAGCGCATCGCGGCCGCTCATGATTCCTCCAAGGCCGATGACCGGGATCTTGAGGCGCGAGGCGGCCTGGTAGACAAGGCGAAGGGCGATGGGCTTAATGGCCGGCCCGCTCAACCCGCCGAACACGTTGGCCAGCCGGGGCCGCCTCGTCTCCACATCCACGGCCATGGCGAGCACTGTGTTAATAAGGGAGACAGCGTCAGAGCCGGCCTCCTCCGCCGCCTTGGCAATACAGACGATGTCCGTGACGTTGGGGGAGAGCTTGGTGATGACTGGCCGCCGGCTCGTCCTCTTGGCCAGCCGGACGATGGCGTGTGTGGCTTCGGGGCTAAGAGCTGGACAGAGCCCGTCCTGCTCGACGTTCGGGCAAGAGATGTTGAGCTCGTAAGCCGCGATCCCTTCTTGCCGGTCGAGGTAGTCGATGACCTGGGCGTACTCTTCGTTTGTCGAGCCGCAGACGTTGACGATGACCGCCGTCCGGAGTCCGGCGAGCCGCGGCAGGATTTCCTGGCTGAAGGCCTTAACGCCAATTCCTTGTAAACCGATCGAATTTATAAGTCCACTCGGAGACTCGGCCAGGCGGGGCGGCGGGTTCCCGGGCCGGGCATAGAAATAGAGCCCTTTGACGACGATCCCGCCCAAGCGCTCTAAGTCGATGAAAGGCGCAAACTCAAGGCCATAGCCAAAAGTGCCGCTCGCAGCTAAGACCGGATTGCGCAGTTTCAAAAAGCCCAGGTCGATCGAGAGGTCGGCCATCGTTTTACACCCTCATCATCAATCGTTTTCTTTATTTTTTCTGTTCTTTTTCTTCTTCTTCTTTACTCACTCACTCACTCACTCACTCACTCACTCATAAAGACACACATTCTCTCTGGCATTTTCTCTGCTTTCTTCGATTTATCTATCGGAAACCTCATTTGTCTTATCTTCTTCCCAGACAACCTCAGAGCTTTTAAAGACAGGCCCCTCCTGGCAGACCTTCAGCCACTCGGCCTTGTCCCCGCGCCTGATCTTCCTGGCGCAGCCCCAGCAAGCGCCGATCCCGCATCCCATGATGGCCTCGAGAGAGAACTCGGCGGCGATGCCGTAGCGATCGGCCAGCGCGGCGATTTTTCTCATCATGGCTTCCGGGCCGCAGGCAAAAACCCGGGCCGGAAACCCTGCCAGCGCGTAGCTGGCGGCCCGGACAGGTCTCGATTTTCTGGGCGCGTCTGCCCAGTCAAGCGGCGGAAAAGCCATCGGAAGCCCGGCCACCCGATTCAGTTCCGCCTCTACCATGGCGCTCGCAAACCCGTGAAAGCCAGAAGAGCCGTCATCGGTTGAGACTAAAAGCGCGAACTTATGCGCCTTGAGCCTGTCTGCGAGAGGCAGGTCGGATTTTGTTTTTCCGCCGTAAAAAATGATCGGGACAGCTCCTTGTTTCTTTAACTCCAGGCCGAGAAAATACAGCGGGGCAATACCTCTTCCCCCTCCGACCAGAAAGACTTTTTTTCCGTTCAGGCTCTCAGCCGGCGCCAGCCTACCTGGTTCTTGTTCTTTGGCCCGCTTGCTGCCACCTCCGCCGGTCGTAAAGCCCTTGCCCAGCGGGCCAATGATATCGAGCGTCTCGCCCGTTTTTTTCTGGGCCAGGATATTGGTCCCCAGACCTACCCGGGAAAAAAATATTTCGACGGTCTCCCGGGTGCGGGCGTGGATGCTGAAGGGACGCCTCAGCAGTGGATACGGTTGGTCGCTTACTCTAACCATCATGAACTGCCCGGGCCGGGCTTCTCGAGCGATCGCCGGAGATTTAAGACAAAGGAGACAATAATCTCCCCATCTTTCTTTGCGCAGGATAGGGGCGCCGGGGTCCTTGTGCATCCTTCGCCTTGTCTCCGCCAAAATATCAGAATAGCTCCTGTTTGGCAAGCCGGACGATTTTTGACAAACTGGCGTTTTTTATCGGATAATCAAAATATCATAATGGTTTAAATTAAAGGAGCAATCATTCATGCATATTTCCGAACGCGGCCGCACCATCCAGGCTTCGCCCATCAGGAAATTCAAGCCGTATGCCGATGAAGCCATCGGAAGAGGCATCAAGGTCTATTTCCTGAATATCGGGGACCCCGACGTCCCCACTCCAAAGCCTGTTATCGACGCTTTCCACAGTTTCAACGACGATGTCCTGAGCTACGGGCCGGCCCAGGGGTTCCTCGAGCTTCGCCAGGCCATCGCCGCCTACTTCGGCCATTACAACATCCCTCTTACTGCTGATAATGTTATCATCACCACGGGCGGTTCCGAAGCCATCCATTTCGCGTTCAGCGCCGTGGCCGACCCGGGCGACGAAATTATCATTCCCGAGCCGTTCTACACCAACTACAACGGCTATGCCTCGTTCGCCTCGATCAGGATTGTCCCGCTGACGCTGCGCGTCGAGGATGGCTACCGGCTGCCCGGCCGCAAAGAGATCGAATGGAAGGTCAGCCGGCGCACAAAAGCCATCCTCCTCTGCTCGCCGAACAACCCGATGGGCACGGTCTACACGCCCGAGGAGCTGCGGCGGGTGGCTGCCATCGTCAAGGAGCACGACCTTTTTCTTATCGGCGACGAGGTCTACAAGGAGTTCGTTTATGACGGCGCGGCCCACATGAGCGTTCTTGAGCTCGATGATATCGGGGAGCGCGTCATCGTCGTTGACAGCATTTCCAAGCGCTTCAGTTGCTGCGGGGCGAGGATCGGCGCTGTTATCACCAGGAACGCGGACGTCCTCCAGGCCATCTTGCGGTTTGCCCAGGCGCGGCTCTGTCCGCCCAGCGTCGAGCAGCGGGCCGCCCTGGCTGCTTACCAGATGGGTATGGACTATTTCAAGCCGGTGCGCAAGGAATACGAGCGGCGCCGCGACGTCCTCTACGAAGGTTTGCTCGGCATCCCTGGCGTCGTGGCTTACAAACCCCAGGGCGCCTTCTACATCACCGTCAAACTGCCGGTCAAGGACAGCGATCACTTCGTCGTCTGGATGTTGAGCGAGTTTAACCTTGACGGAGAGACGGTCATGGTTGCCCCGGCCGCCGGTTTCTACTCGACACCCGGCAAGGGGTTAGACGAAGTCCGGATTGCCTATGTGTTAGAGGTGGAAAAGATCAAGCGGGCGATCAAAATCCTCAGGGCCGGACTAGAAAAATATCAAAGTCTCTTTGGCTGAGGTTTGAGACAGGGACTGGCCAGCAAGCGTCTGGGTTGGTGAGGATTGTGGATGGAAGTAAAAAAGCTTGTCCGGGAAACCGGCGTGATCGTCGTCGCCTGCATCCTCCTCGGCGCGGCGGTGAATTTCTCGCTCGTGCGGCGGTTTTTTGCCGGCGAGTTCAGAGAGGCGTATATCGACCGGGAGAAATACGCTGGCCTCCGCTTCATCACTCTGGCCGAAGCAGGTGACCTGTTTGCCCGAGGACTTGCTGTCTTCATCGACAGCCGGATGAGGGGGGATTTTGTTTCAGGCCACATCCCCGGCGCCCTCAGCCTGCCGCTCGATGAAGTCAAAGATCCAGCGGATGTCGGCGAGAGGCTAAAGCAAGGGCCACTTTCTTTGTCAGCCGAGAAGACTCTGGTCGTTTACTGCGAGGGCGAAGACTGTCAGACGAGCGTCGCCCTGGCCAAGCTCATCCACGGCCAAGGCTTCCGGGACATCAGGGTTCTTATGGGCGGCTGGGCAGAATGGAGGGCGGCCGGCCTGCCCGTGGAAGAATCGCCATGATCCGAAGCAAGCGGCTCCTTTTTCTCTTCCGGCT
Organism: Clostridiales bacterium; assembly: GCA_029907205.1. Classification (GTDB taxonomy): domain Bacteria; phylum Acidobacteriota; class Aminicenantia; order Aminicenantales; family UBA8522; genus JARYMI01. The sequence continues at coordinate 20,670 of JARYMI010000034.1, read as the reverse complement.
CATCGTCGGCGGCGTTTTTGTCTGGGCTGGAATCCTCAAGATTGCCGACCCCCTCGAGTTTGCCCAGAACATCAAGAATTACCATTTTTTTCCGCATGAGATGATCTTTTTTATCGCGATCGTTCTCCCCTGGGTTGAAGTTCTGAGCGGCGGTTTCCTGATCCTCGGCATCTTCAGGCGCTCGAGCGCTCTCATCATCTCCGTGCTGCTCGCGGTGTTCATCGGTCTCGTCGGGCTGGCTTTGCTCCGGGGCATCGACACCTCCTGCGGCTGCTTCGGCAGCTTCAGCCGAAAAGCCGACCTCAGCCTTATTCTGGCTGATGCGATTCTTCTCTTTTTCTCGCTTTCGATCTTGAAGGGCCAGGCCTTAGAGCGCCGTACCGTGCCCGCGGGTAAGGCCAGCTCAGCGGCCTAAAAAATTCGGTAAATGGGTAAGTTGTCCCCATTTTAAGTTTCCTGTGATATGATGAACTTATGGCAGCGCCCGTTTCCCCGGCGGCTTCGTCGACGCGCAAATGGAAGAACGCCGCTGCTCTCGTTTTCCTATGGGTTTTCACGGCCTGGCTGCTCTATCCTCTGATCTTTATTGAAACAGTAAGGCTTCAGGACGCGACGAAATATTTCTACCGCTCCTCCCTGGGAATTATCATCATGATCATCCTTTTCGGCAAAACCCTGTTCGACCTCTTTTTTCCTCTGGATACCTCCCGGAGAAAAAGCGTGCTGCAGGTCGTTTTCTTGACTGTTTATGCGCTCCTCATGGCCGGCGGGATCATCATCATGCTCATGAGGATTCTTCTCCTGTACATGAAGAGCGATAGCGAGGGAAGCCTTTTTTATTAATTTAAATGTGATCGAGGGGTCTCGCTTGAGGGGGTTGTTTACGCCTTCTTCAGGATTTTATCGGCTGCCGGGTGGAGGAGAATCGTGAACGCTCCCGGAAGGGCCGTAAACTCAACATCCTGACCACAGGCTTCTTCGCCGTCCAAGTCAAGGCTTAACGGTCCGTCCTCCGAATGCACCTTGACAGAGCTGGCGCGAGTGCAGTGAACATCTTTCCGGTCAAGATGGCGGCCGCTGAAAACAGTCTGGAGCGCCAGCAGGATGCGATGCCGAGGCATGCCCTCGACGAGCACGACATCAAGCAGGCCGTCGTTGATCAAGGCGTGGGGCGCGATCCACATCCCTCTCCCGAAACAGCGGCCGTTCGCCACGGCTAAGAGGTAACTTGAGCCTTCATAGAAGCGCTCGCCATTGCAGTCGACGAATACCCGTTGGGGTCTGTACCTGAGCAAGGTGGCGACGGTGGCGCGGAGGAATGTGGCCGATGTCCGCCGCCTCGCCCGGTTCACCCGGGCATCGACTTCGCCGCTGACGCCGGCGCTGGCAATATTGAGGAAGAAGCGGCTGACTCTTGAGCCTCCCTGCTTTGGGTCAGAATATTCCACGCGTCCCAGGTCGCAGGCTATGGCTTGAGCCCGGGCCAGCCAGTCCACGGCAGCTTCCAGGTCAGAGGGCACGCCTAAAGCGCGAGCCCAATCGCTCCCGGTGCCCACGGGAAGGCTGCCAAAAGCCATGGAGACCGGCGTTTTGCGGGGTCGGTTGACCAAGGCGTTGACCACGGCGTGATTGGTCCCGTCGCCGCCGACAGCGATCAGGCGTTCTGCCCCGGCTTCGGCTGCCGCGTCGATGTGGCCGGCCAGGTCTTCAGGCCGCCTGCTGACCGCGACAATGAGCTCGCCCAGCGCCTCTTCCAGACGGCCTTTCACGCTCTCGAAAACAGACTCGGCCTTGCCTCCCGCTGCGTTCGGGTTAACAATAATCAAAATTGGGCAACAAAATTGGGGGACGCCATACATAATGCACTTAACTTTTTCCTTTGCATAATTTTAATTTTGGGGACGTCTTACATAATTACCTAAATTATTCCTTTATTACGTTTTTCTTTCCCGGGAACTTTACTTTTTTTGGACGCTTTTCCGGGAGCATGATGATGAATTAATAGGATTACGTATGGCGTCCCCCGAATTCGGCAAGCTGTGGGCTTCCCTCAGGATACGCTTATAGCGCGCGATCTCCTCAGACCACCGCTCATCTTTCCACCCCAATTGCTCCTTGAGCAGAGGTCCGAGCTCCTTGAGCAGGCTCTGCCCGCCATCAGGCGTGAGGATTCCGAACCTAAAACAGCGGAGCATCAAGTCATCGAGATGACAGACGGGTTCATGGCCGGCTGCCCACGCCAGCTCGGCCTGGAGATAGGGAGTGCCCGCAATGCGCTTAAGAAGGCCTGGAAATGAAGCGGCAAGATGAGGCGCAGCCCCTCCGTAACGTCCCCAGAGGCGCCTGACCGACTCCTGGCTGACACCTGGGATGGCTCTGGCCGGGTCAAACGTTTCCATCACTCTGACGTTTGAACCCGGCTCCGGAATATCCGGATTGATTCGGTGGGCTTCCCGCAGGGCATCAACGGCGATCAGGCGGAAGGTCGTCAGCTTGCCTCCTGTCACGCTCAGCAGCCCGTGCTCATGCCAGATCACATGGTCGCGGCTCTCAGCCGAGGGGTCGGCCTTTCCCGTGTCGACAACTGGGCGAACGCCGGCCTGAGTGCTCATCACATCCTTCTTCTCCAGGCCGAGCTCCGGGAAATGAAACTGAACGGCCCGCAGCAGATACTCGGCTTCATCGGCTGAGATGGCTGCTTCTGTCTCGAGTGGAAGCGAATGGTCGATGTCCGTGGTGCCCACCAGCGCCACCCCCTCCCACGGATAGACAAACACCGGCCGGCCGTCATCGGGATGGCTGAAAGCAATGGCCTGGTAAACCGGGAACCGCTCCAGGCTGAAGAAAAGATGGCTGCCTCGAAGCGGCCGCAGGCGACGCGGCTCGCCGACTTCGTGGCGAAGCTGGTCGGCCCAGGCGCCCGTGGCGTTTATCACCAGGCTGGCCCTCGCTTCTGCCTCCTTGCCGGTCATTTCGTCTCGCGCCACCACTCCCGAGAGGCGGTTTCCCTCTTTTGCGAGAGCCGTCACTCTCGCATAGTTGAGAGCCGCGGCCCGACCCTCCCCGGCGATGAGGCTGTCGTGAATCACCCGCAGCACAAGCCGCGCATCATCCGTCTGCGCGTCCATATACCTATAGGCCCGCTCGAGGTTGCGTGTCTTCAGCCCTGGCGCCATCAGGCTGAGGTCGACCGCGTCAAGGCGCTGGTAATCGCCCCCATCCGGAGCCAAATGAGTGTAGATGCCCAACCCGACTTCAAGAACCCAGGGGCTGGGTTTTTCGCCCTCATAAACAGGATAGATGAAGCCGAGCGGCTCGACGAGGCCTGGAGCCGCCTGGAGAAGCATCTGGCGTTCCCTGACGCTTTCTCTGGTGAGCTTGATCTGGAAATGTTTCAGGTAGCGCAGCCCGCCGTGGACCATCTTGGAGCTCCGGCTGGAGGTTCCGGATGCAAAATCGCCCTTCTCCAAGAGCACCGCGCGCACCCCTGCCCGCGCCGCCAGGGCCAGAATTCCCGCGCCGGTGATTCCGCCGCCGACGACGATAATATCCCATTTTTCTTTCTCCAGCCTCGCCCATTCTTTTTCCCTCCAGCCGGGTGTCCAGGGCGAGCGGTACTCAGAGTGGCTCATTTTCTTTTTCGCGGCAGTCTGTCGGCGATGAGCTTTCCCGGGTTCATGATCCCCTTAGGGTCAAAGGCTCTGGCCAGGGCGGCGATGGCCTCTCTCCCAAGCCGGCCTTTTTCAGCCTCTAACCAGGGCTCGTGGTCGAGGCCGACCCCGTGTTGATGGGAGATCGTCCCGCCGTGGTTGAGGATGGCCTGGCTTGCAGCTTCCTTAAGTTTCTTCCACCGTTCGAGCGTCTCCTCGGCAGTCCTAGCTAACCTGAAAACATAGGTGACATAAATGCTGGCGCCTGTCGGATAGACATGCGAGATGTGGGCGAAAGCGAGAACGCGCTCGCCCCTTTCATCAATCCCCCGCCTCAATGTTCCGAGGACGGCATCTGCGGCCGCAGGGAGGTTCGTCCAGCTCAACGCTGTTTCCAGCGTGTCGACGGCATAGCCGAAGTCCCAGAGGGTGTTCCGCAGATAGGGCGTTTTGAATCGGCTCTTCCGCCATTCGCTCCCCATTTTTCGGCCGACATGGACGCCACCGTGAGCCCGGGCAATGTCGAGCGCCCTCCGACGGATGCGCTTCGCTTGAGCTTCGCTTCCGGTAACGCCGATGAAGAGCTGGCACTTCTCGTCCTTGATCCCCCGGACGCGCAGCAGGCCGTTGAGCAGGCGGACAAGACGCTCGTTCCCGATGAGGTTCAAGCTGGTCGTTGTCTCGACGCTGTCGCTCAGCCGGATCATCGAAAGCCCGAGTTTCTCCTGGGCCATTTCTTTCACCGCGGCGACCCCCTGGCTCCAGTCGGGGAAGAAGAGGCCGTAGAATCTTTCGGACTCCGGCAAAGGGCTGACGCGGACGACGGCGCTTGTGATAATCCCCAGCCTGCCCTCCGAACCGAGGACGGCTTCTCGCAGGTCCGGGCCAGCGGCGCTGGCCGGAAAAGGCGGCATCTCGAGCCTTCCCGCCGGTGCAATCATCCTTCCGCCCGCAAACAGGTCTTCGATCCGGCCGTAGTAGAGGGATTGCTGGCCGCTCGAACGAGTGGCGATCCATCCTCCCAGGGTGGAGTATTCGAAAGACTGCGGAAAATGGCCCAGCGTGAACCCGCGGGCCCTGAGCTGAGCTTCAAGATGAGGACCGCTCACTCCGGCCTCAAACGCGGCCAGCCGGCTGGATTCATCAAGCTCCGGCATCCGGCGCATCCTCTCTAAGTTCACTGTCAACACAGGGGGCCCGTTTCTCGAAGGGTTGATGTGTCCGACAACGCTCGTCCCGCCTCCGTAAGGGATGAGATGAGTCCCCGTCGCAGCGGCGAAACCAAGGATTTTCTCGACCTCCTCTTCTGAAGCGGGCCGAGCCACGCCGTCCGGAAAACTGTCGATGGACCCGTACCGGAGAGAGATCCAGTCAGGAAGCGAGTGACCGCGGGCATGACGGAGTCTTTCAGCCGGGTCGCGGCTGATCAGGGCATCATCGGGCAGGCGGCTCTTTGGAACGCCCTTGACGAGGTCCCCGAACGTCGCCGTTGGCCCCTGTTCGGAGGGGCCGATCGCCTCGGCCAGAAAGTCTCGAGCAGCGGGAGGCACAGGATATTCGTACTCGTCGCTTCCCCAGCCGTTCCATTTTTTCACGCCGGGCCCTCCTTCACCCTAAAATACATAGACTCCATTTCCCGGTCAAGCCGCGGAAAGACTTATTGCTGTGGCGCTACCCCATAACAATAAATTTCCTGAATGGACCAATGATGAACGGGATGAGACCGGGTCAGTTTAATCCGCAGGTATCGCAGCATGATTGGTTCGAAGCTTATGATGAGCCTGCATTGCGTCATGTCCTCGATGTTCGCCCTGGTGATATGGGGCACAAGAAAAGGAGTCCAGTTGATAAGGGCCCAATTCTTTCCGTCAAGGGATGACTCGACGAGGAAACCGCGGGGATAGTTGAGGGGTTTTCTGTATAAGGATAGTTCGACTTCTCCGGCTTGAACGGGTTCGCCGAGGTCAAGATAAAAGAAATCCCCATCGCGCTGGGGAATTCGCGTCGTCCAGCCCGTGGACACGTCTCCGTCAATGGCCAGCCTCGCCTTGAATACATTTGAGCTGGACCAGGCTTCCCAGATTCTGCGGTCGCCTACTTCCCAGCGTCTCCTTTCTTCGGCCGCCTGCTCTTCTCGGGGAAGCAGGCGATAAAGAAAATCTCCGCCCGCCGCCGCCTTAAGCTCAACCCTATCGGGATACACTCGGAGCATTGCCTGCATTTGCGCGCCTTTTTCGGCCCTGAACCCCTGCGTGTGGATGAGAACATAGTCAACTTCAAGATCCCTGAGCAAACGGAACGTTTCATCCGAGGGAAAAGCTTCCATGGACTCGTAGATGATTGTGTACCCTGGGGGCAAATAGCCGCTGTATCCGTTGACTATTTTTTTTCTGTGGAAGGTCGAGTAATACATCAGAAGAGCTTCTCGGCCTCTATCCACAACAGGATTCGGCGGCATGGGCAGCTCGATGAGCGAGGTTCCGGCGGGCAACGTCTTCACATGGTTGTAGATTTCCGGGATTTTCTTTAACCCGGGAGAGGTGTCGAGGGGGAGGGGGACAGATGCGTAGTCGATAAGAATCAGAATTCCAATCAAGATGGGAACGGCTTTTTTCAACCACAGCTTCCTTGTCTTTTCCATCAACGCCGCGATTGCCCATCCGCTCATCAGGGCTAAAGATATCATCATCATGACGGACAGTCGGCTGGGCGCCCGCAGGCTCTGGAAGACTGGTATCCATTCATGAAGCAGAATATAAGGGCCGGTGAGAATATTTTTGCCGAAAAGCTTGATCGAAGGCCCCATGGCCAGAAGCCAAGCCAGGACGAAACTGAACAGAAAAAACCTCTGACTCAAGCTGGCTGTAGGGATATCTGGCCAGCTGTGTTTCCTTCTCCGCCAGATGGCCAGCCCGATTCTTAAGCTCAAAGAAATTACCAGGATAATGAGCGGGTTGACCAGCCTGTGGAACGAGAGAATTTTCACCTTCCCCCATTGGATCGTAAACCCTCCCGACCAGGCCACATGAAGGAGGAGTAGCAGATAGACGCCCGTCAGGATATCCCACCAGAAAAAGAGACGAGACCTTTCCCTGCGCATTTCCTCCCGGCGAGAACGCCGCCTCGACACCAGCCACCAGGCTCCTAACAGGAAGACGACGACCCCCGGATACCGTTGCCACTCGGACGATGGTTGGCCTCTCAATAAATCCCCCCAGACAGTGTTCCAGGGAGGCACTCTCAGAAAGTCCTGGAGCTGGGCGGAATAAAGGACGGCTTCCTGCAACTCGCGGGTAAACATCATCTGCTTGTGGACGCGGAGATAGGGATAGAAAAGCGGCAGGAGAATGAGGAACAAGCTAAAAGCGAGGAGGCTCATTTTTATCCAGAAATTTTTCCTCTTGAAGAACTTTCTTTTATAACCAAAATAGAGGATGAAAAGCCCGACGAAAAGCGAAAGGAAAACGCCGTAATAGGCGCAGCTTAAAGTTTGAAGAATAAAGAAAATGCCGACACCGGCGAGGTTCTTATAGGAAGGGTTGTCGAAGAATCGGAGGAGGAAGAGGAAACAGAAAGGAATCCAGGCGAAATAGAGAAGTTCAATATGGCTGATATGGGCCATCCGGAAGGGACAAAAAGCAATGACAATGCCGGCGACGACAGCCGCCGCGCGGACTCGAGTCAGATAATAAACGAGAAAATACACGCCCAGGGCGCAGAGGACAAAGGAGAGGATGAAGAGGACGTTGTAGGAGAAGATGATGTTGTGAAAGAGGGCGGCCAAAGGGAAGGCGAGCAGGGCCAGGGCGAAATAATAATCCATGTAAAGCACAGTTCCCTGGTGAGGGAAAAAGATGTTCCCATTCCAAAAATCCTTGAAGCCGGTTTTTAGAGCGTGGATATCCCAATCCATAATCCAGACGGCATAGAGGGGATCTCCAAGGTCGGAAGGGATATGATCAGTCAGATGACGTGCCAGGGGCCAGGTCATGGCCACCGCCAGGACGAAAAAAAGGACGAGCGCCTTGGCTATTTCTTTTTGGCTATGCATAGGAGAGAGCTGCCGAAGGGAAATCGGACATGGCGGAGGAGAGGCGCTTCGGCCCGCATAATCCGAAACAGGAGAGAATTTAGTTTTTCATTCATCTCATATAAATGGGATAGGTAGGGCTGCTTCTTGGCATGAAAGAGCTTGTCCCATAATTTATATCCAGCCACCGGAAGGAAGAGAAAAAAGTTGAAGTAAGTGGACTTCATGACTTCAAACCCAACGTGGCTTAATCTCTTTCTCATCCCTCGGCACGTGTATCTTTCCCTTACATGGAGAGCCCGGTCGTGCGGGCCGAACAAGAAATTGAAAGCCGACTCGCAAACGAGAAGAAACCCGTTTTTCTTCAGGATTTGGTAAGAATTGCGCAGAACATCGAGATCCGACTCTATACTCTGATGCGAGAGAACATCCAGGATAACAACAACATCGAAAGCCTGTTTTTTAAAGGGCATCCTCTGGGCGTCGGCCCTGACCAGCCTCTCTAAATCCCTTTTTCGGCAGAAGCGGAGGGCTTCCTCCTTGAAATCAAACCCGAAAGTTTTTCCCAGGCTTCCGAGAATCCTTAGGGTCAGGCCAGTCCCGCAACCTGCGTCCAGAATCAGAGCTTCAGCTGAGAAGCCTTGCAGCCCGTCGAGCGCAGCCAGGATAATTTCCCTTCTGCCGGCAAACCACCAGTGAATTTCTTCGAGTTCAAAGTGCTGTCTGTATGAGTCCCGTTCCATTTCTCAGAGCCGTTTTGAAGCGATCTTCTTGATTTCTGCGACCACCCGTTTCATCTGGCCTTTGGTCAGAGCCAGGCCTGAGGGAAGATAGAGGCCTTTCTCGGAAAGGGCTTCGGAAACGGGAAAAGACAGCTTCCGGTATTCTGCTTTCGCCTGGAAAAGAGGCTGCTTGTGGCAGGGAACGAAAAACGTCCTCGTGTCCACGCCTCTTTCTCTAAGCTGCCTCATCAGCTCATCCCTCGACAGGCCGAACTCTTTTTCCACGAGGACAGTATACATCCAATAGACGCTCCTTGCCCATTCTTTTTCCTGGGGACAGACGAGGCCCGGCACTCCGGAGAGCAGCTCCTGATAGGTCTGGGCCATCTCCCGTTTAATGGCGATGAAGCGATCGATTTCTTCGAGCTGGGCCACCCCGATAGCGGCCTGGAGGTTGGTCATGCGGTAGTTGAAGCCGAGCTCGGTGTGGAGGAACCGCCGCTCGGGATCATGGGCAAGGTCCTTGAGTCGGCGGGCTCTTTCGGCCAGAGCGTCGTCGTCGGTGACGACCATGCCGCCCTCGCCAGTGGTGACTATTTTATTGGCATAGAAACTGAAACAACCGGCCAGCCCGATTGTCCCCGCCAGGCGGCCCGCTGCTTTGTTCCCGGCCGGAAAATAGAGAGCGCCGTGGGCCTCGGCCGCGTCCTCGATGACGGCCAAGTTATAGGATCTGGCGACAGCCATGATTTCATCCATGGCACAAGGATGGCCGTAGAGATGAACGGGCACGATGGCGCTCACTGTCCGGCCTGTTCTTTTGTTCAGGAGCTTTCGCTTTTTGCTATCGAAAGAGCAGTTTTTGTCAATGAACTCCCTCACTTTTTCGGGGTCGATGGCAAAAATCTCGGGGTCCACATCGACAAAAACGGGCTCGCCTCCAGTGTAGAGCACAGCGTAGGGGACTGCGATCATCGTGAGAGCCGGGATGATGACCTCGTCGCCCGGCCCGAGGCCAAGGCTGGCCATGGCGAGATGAAGCGCTGTCGTGCCGCTTGTCGTTGTGATCGCATGCTTGACGCCGAGGTAGCGGGCGAATTCCTGTTCGAACCGCGGGATGAAGCTTCCAGATGAAGAGACCCAGCCTGTTTCAATGCACTGGGTGACGTAGGCGAGAGCATTCCTGCCGATGAGCGGCTCGTTTACCGGGATCAAGCTTTCTCGTTCATGCATCAGAAATGTTCTTTGTCATCGAACCCGGCATACGGGCCTTGCTTGACTTCGAGAATTTTGGCCCTCTCCAGCACCTCAACCCGGTGTCCTCCAGTGGCCAGCAGGATGGAATCACCTTTTTTGAGGATAAGCGTCCTTAATAAATTGCCCTCATCATCATAGATCTGAATCTTGACCTTGCCGCTTAAGATGACCAGCACTTCCTGGGTTCTCAGGATTTCTCTCCGGACGAGCTTATGGCGGTGGCGGTTCACAACTTTGCCCTTGCCATGGACCAGCATTCCGAGTTGCTGGGAGAAATCGCCAGGGGTGAAGAAATGGACACCCGGCTCGGAAAACTTGCGCCGGAGGACGATCGCGAAAACCTGGCCTCCCTTCTCGATCTTTTCGCAGGCCCGGCTCATGGTTCCTCTCTCCTGCTTCGCGATTGGGGCCAAAGCTTCAGCCTCAGGGTTCGCCAGACGTATTTTGACCCCCTTCTCAGGTAATGAAACATGTGCGTTCCCGTCTTGGATGTCCCTTGCCTGCGGGACGGAGAGATGTAGGGGATCTCAAGGATGCGATAGCCGTGTCTGTGAGCCCGGTAAGCTAACTCGATGAAGTACTCGCCGTAATCGCCTGTCATCCTGATGTCTTCGAGCACGCGACGCCTGACGGCGACAAACCCGCTCGTGTAGTCTTTGACCTGCGGGCCAAGGACTCGCCGGATAAAAGAATTCAGAAGAGAGCTCATAAAAAAGGCAAGGGGCGTGTCCTGGCTTCCCGTGATGATTTCCACTCCGCCCCCGTTGACAAAGCGGCTGGCGATAACCATGTCGTAGCCCTGGGCGATACCCTCGTAAAGTTCCTTGATTTTCGAAGGCGGCATGGAAAGGTCGCAGTCCAACCAGGCGACGACATCGGCTTTTGAGCTGGCTATCCCCTTGCGGAGCGCTGAAACAAGACCCCGTTCTTCCTTTCTCCTTATCAGAGTGAGGGTCGGATGGGCCGAGGCCATCTCCTCGACAACAGCCCAGGTGCCGTCCGGAGAATCATCGTCGACGACGATGACCTCCGCCTCTTCTTCCATCGCTTGATATATCTGGTGGATCAAGGGCCCGATGTTTTCCCGTTCATTATAGGTGGGGAGGATGATGGATATCGATGGGGTTGTCGGCAAGATCGATGGCCTCCTCAAAAAGCGCCGTCAATTCATACCATAAAGCGCCGCCGGTTTGCAAATTAGCCTTGAGAACTTGAGGAATCGCTCGGCCGGAAAGGAAGCCGCAGATTATCGACCCGCCGCGCCTTCCGATTACAGGTGGAAGTTGAGGCCGATAGAAAAGGCGTATGTCGACTCTTTGTATGTCTCCTGGAACGCTGGGAGAGCAGGATAAGGAGGCGAAGGAAGTTTGATGGACTTGCTTTGGTCTGTGTACGTCACGTAGACGCCGCCGAGGTCGATATCCACCTTTGGACCGAGCCGGATTCTCGCGCCCATGCCGATTGTGTTCGCGCCGAGGTCGAAGCTCATGTCACTCTGGTATTTCTCGCCAGCTCCCGTTTTTGTGTAGACGTACCCGCCGCTGAGAGTCAAAAAGCTGCTCACGTCATACTCAACCGCAAACGACAGGTCGTAGGAATTCGAATCGAGCAGTTTTTCCTGTCCGGCCCAGTCTGCCTGTTTTTCGAAGAACAGCGAATAAGAGGCTGAGGCCCGGAAATTTGGCGACAGGGCATAACCTGCTCCGATAGATAGAGAGGCCGGGACGTCGTTGCGCTCTTTCGCGCCGTCGGGAAACATCCCGGTGTCGTCTTTGGTGGTCTGGTTTTCCAGCTCGAGCTTTGTGTTGAATTCATACCGAATGCCTATGTTGAAATTCTCAGCGGGGGATAGATGCAGGCCCAGGATTGGCGTAAAGCCGGAGCCGACTTGTTTCACATCCACGGCCTTGTCAGAAGTCTTGGCTGCATAAGCGAGATATGCGGGGTTGCCGGTTGCCGTATAGAGAGTGTTGAACGCCGCAGGCGCCGAGCGCATCTGGCCGGTCCAGCCCAAGAGAGGGAATGTGGGGTTGATCTGGATGTTCTTGATCTCTCCCTCATATGTATTGACGGCGTAGATATATCGGACGCCCGCCGCTGCCGAGATCATGTCGTTGAGTGCGTAGGTAGCGTTCACCTGGAAGCCGTAATAAACAGAAGTGCCCTTGAAACTGAGCTCGGCCGAGTACTTTGTCGTGGGAAGTCCGGCGGCCGTGAGCAAGGTGGGAAGCAGGGAAACATCGTATTCGAATGACGGCAACCCATCGGCGTAATCGGCTGAGCCGCCTCCGGCAATCGGGCCAAAACCGAAAGATAAAGCCAGGGCACCCTTTTTATAGATGGCGTAGAAATTTGGAAAGACAGGGACCTTGGTCTTGCCCACGTACGTTGGGTCGTTCAGCATAAGAAAAGCGTTGGTCACGGTCTTTTCCTTGAAGATGGTCTGGCTGTGAACAGCGACGTGAAAGCCATCCTGGAGCCTGGCCAGGCCAGCGGGGTTGTAGTACACGGCGTCAAGGTCAGTAGAAGCATTTCGCGAGGGGAAACGGAAAAACAGGGCGCTCTGGTTGGTGTTCGTCATGATGGCCGCGAAAACGGCGGGGACGCACCACAAAACCAAAGCTGCAAGGATAAGTCCTTTTCTCATGAGCCCTCCTTATTAACGGACTTCAGTTCCTTCCTCCTTGCCAGAAGTCGGAAGTTGGGCAAAATATACGAATTTTCCCTCTAAAATGCAAGTGTTTTTATTTCGGTCCTGTTTTGGCTGTGTTTGGCTACCTTGGGGCCTCGCTCCCGCTTTTGGCAGCGCTGGCGGCCATATCAGCGTCTCGCTTCGCCCGGTAGTCTGTTCCCTGATTCCAGTTGGGGAACGTCGGTTCCATGGCCAGGCGAAAGCCGACCTTGAACAGAAGGCGCAGGTCGTCGATGGCTCCCGAGAGGTCCCAGTTCGGGTCGAACTCATCTGACGGTTTGTGGTAGTGTTCTGCCGTGTACTTTTCTATCAAAGTCAGAGTCCATTCCCGGCCGTGCTCAATGTGATCGACGCCGCCGCTCGGATAGACCGTCGGAATTCCTTGCTTGGCAAAGGGAAAGTGGTCGGAACGGAAATAGGAGCCCTTCTCAGGCGTCGGGTCGGGGTTGACCGTCCGGCCCTGCTCCCTGGCCTCCGCCTCGATATAGGCGTCGAGCTCGGAGAGGCCGTAGCCGACGACCGTGATATCCTTCATCCGTCCGTAGATGTTCAGGGCATCCATGTTGATGACGGCCGCGGTCTTGGCGGCAGGGAAGACGGGATGAGTGGCGTAGTACTCAGACCCTATAAGCCCCTGCTCCTCTCCGGTGACAGACAGGAAGACGATCGACCGGTCCGGCGGCCGCTTGAGCTTCTTGAAAGCTTCAGCCAGCTCGATCAGAGCAGCCGTCCCAGTGGCGTTGTCGAGAGCGCCGTTAAAAATTTTGTCGTCCTCGAGCGCCGGGTTGACGCCGAAATGATCCCAGTGGGCCATATAAATGACAACCTCATCCGGCCGCTTGGAGCCGGGGAAAAGGGCGATGACATTGCGCGAAGTCACTTTTTCGATCGTGTTGTGGAGGGTGAGCGAGGCTTTGAGACCGAGCGGGACGGGCTTAAACCCGGGCCGTGCGGCTTCGGTTTTGATTGCGTCGAAATCCAGCCTAGCGGCCTTGAAAACCTGTCGGGCCGCCTCCAGGTGGAGCCAACCCTCGACAGCGCATCGCGACATATTATTGTCCTCCGCGACGAGGTTAAATTGCGGCCCTGTCCAGCCGTTCTGGACGACTCCCCAGGGGTAGGCGGCCGGCTCTGTCTCGTGGACAATGAAGAGGGCTGAAGCGCCCTGCCGGGCTGCCTCTTCGTATTTGTAGGTCCAGCGGCCGTAGTAAGTCATCGTTCGGCCTGAAAAAAGCGCCGGGTCCCGCGTCGCAAACCCTGGGTCGTTGATCAGGACGACGACGGTCTTACCCCGCACGTCCAGCCCCTCGTAGTCATTCCAGTTGTATTCGGGCGCAACGATGCCGTAGCCCGCGAAGACCATTTCCGAGTCCGCGAGTGAAACCTCTTCAACGACCCGCTGTGTGCCGGCCACAAACTCGTCGCTGTAAGCGAAGGAGAGCGACTTGCGGCCAGTCTTAACGTCGAGCCTGGCCGATGGGTCGGCCGTGATCACGACCATCGGGACTTCCTGGAAAAAGCTGTCGCCGTTTCCTGGCTTGAGGCCGAGCTTGAGGAATTCCTGCTCTAAGAAAGCGACCGTTTTTTCTTCGCCCGGCGATGCAGGCGCCCGTCCTTCGAACTCGTCGGAGGAGAGGATTTGTGTGTCGGCCGCGACGTCCTCGGCTGTGATGCTGGCCAGGGCTGGCTCGAGTCGCTTCTCCTCGCTTTCGCGGGCGCAGCTCGAAAACCCAAAACAGATAAGAAGATAAAGAAAAAGAATCGAGAGGGCGGCCATCGATTTTCGAATCATTTTTTCTCCCTTGTTTTCCATCTTTTCTCTTCTATGGGGGACGGTCATGGGCAATGACCCTCCCCAAACAAGGGATGAAGTTATCCCATCGGCCGGACAATTGTCAAGCCGCCCTCAAATGGGGGACGCCATACGTAATGCACTTAACTTTTTTTAATAAACTGTCCCCTATTTCGCGCGGGAGGCCATCCTTGGCCTTGACTTCGTTTCTTGTCATGATTAGGATTCCAACTTATCTATATTTAATAATGCGATTTCATGCTGACGCTGGGAGGAATCGATGAAGCTACTCAAAGTCAAAGCCAAATGGATGGAAGGAGCGCACACAGGTGAGCTCATCCGTCAGGGTGTTCGCTACGCCAAGGAACAGGGCGTTGACGGACTCAAGCTTTTCGGCATGGATCGCGACCTGGCGGAAGCCCTGATGGACGAGGCTAAAAAGCTGGGCCTCCGCACCGCCGTCCACATCGCCGTCGATGAGACGACGGCCAGGGACTGGGCTGAGTTGGGCGTGACCTCGATCGAGCACTTCTACGGCGTGGCCGATGCGGCGCTTGACGGCATCCAGAATTTCCCGCCTGAACACAACGCCGACAACGAGATCCACCGGTTCGGCCGGGCCGGAGAGCTCTACATTCAGCCGAATCTCAATCGGGAGAAACTTTCCGCTGTGCTCGACCTGATGGTCAAGAACAAAGTCTTCTGGAGCCCGACGCTATCCATTTACGCGGCCATCCGCGACCTCATCCGGGCGCAAAACCAGCCCTGGTTCAAAGACTATCTCCACCCCACTCTCGAGCAGTACTTCCTTCCAGACCTGCAGCGCCACGGCTCGTACTTTTTGGGCTGGACCAACACCCAGGAAGTCCGCTGGCGGAAGAACTATCAGGTCTGGATGGACGCGCTTAAGGAGTTTGACCTTAAAGGAGGACTGATCACGGTCGGCGACGACGCCGGGTTCATCCACTCAATCTACGGGTATGGCCAGGTCCACGAGATGGAGCTTCTCGAGGAAGCCGGTTTCCACCCTCTCGAGGTCATCAAGATGGCGACCGTGAACGGGGCGAAGCTCATCGGCCTGGAAGACAGGCTCGGCCGCGTCCGCCAGGGTTTCATCGCCGACCTCCTGGTCGTCAACGGCAACCCGGTCGAAAACCTGCGCTTGCTCAACCCGTTTGGCACTGACGTTCTCACCTATGATGGCAAGGCCATCAACAACTACAGCCCTCTCATTCCCGGCGATCCCAAAATCAAAGTTGAGCGCGGAGGCGGCATCGAGTGGACGATCAAAGACGGGATTCCCTACCATGTCCCGACGCTCATGAAGGAGGTGAAGGTCATGGTGGACGAAGCCCGGGCAGCGCGGGAAAAAAAGAAATGAGAAACACAGTCTTTGTTTTTTTCCTCTGTATTGGGCTTTCCTGCATATCGGTTGGCTGCAAGAAGAAGGCGGAGGCTCCTCCAGAATTCGGCATAGAGGCTGAAAAAGAGAAGCCACCGCCTCGGCCTCGAGAAAAGTCAGAGCTCGAGGCTCGCGTTGTTTTTACTTCTCCCAGGGACGGAGGGACTGTCTGGAATCTCCGGCAACCGCTCGTGGCCAGGTTTTCCAGACAGATGAATCCCGGAGATTTTTCCTTCACCGTGACTCCCGACCCCGGCGGTTGGGAGGTCTCTTGGGAAGAACGCGGAAAGTCTGTATTCCTGACTCATGCCCAGCCTTTTAGACCAGGGGCTTCATATACTTGGAACATTGAAATCAGGTCCCCAAATCAATCGAAACTGGCTCAGGCTGTAAGTTTCACGGCCTTCGGGCCCTCCTCTCTCGATCTCATCGAGGAAGGAGAGCGTTCAGGGAAACTGGATTTGGACAAGGCCTGGACCTATCGCTTCTGTGCGCTCATGACGCCCCACAAGCTTCCTGCCGAATACCGGAGCCCGACCCCCATTCCATCCGGGACCTCGGTTATCATCGGCTACCGCCAAATAGAAAACAAACTCAAGCACGAAACCCGTCAGGAAATAAAGCCTTATCTCATGCGTCCCTCCGACCCTGGAAGCATTTATCGCGAGTGGATTCAAGCGAGCTGGCCCTCGCCGATTTCCTCCTTCGGGTTGCTCTATGCCGGAACGGCCAGCCTTCAAGAGAACAAGAGGCCTGAAGATGAGAGGTCGATGCCGAAATGGTATGCAGCTAAGGCTAAGGAGCTACCCGTCAAGGTTCTGTCCCCGACCAGCATGAAGGCGGCGCAGACTGCTCTCAATTGGATCAAAAATCACGCCATGTACGAAAAATTCAAGAATCTTCTCGGCGTCGAGCCTCTGAGCGACGCCGGGGAAAAATATGCGGACGGGACGCCGAATGAAGGCGGGGACGGAGACCTTGATATCTATCTCGTTCCGGCCGACCCTTACCTGAATTCTCCGGGCGGCGCCGCTCTCGGGATGTGCGTCGGCTTTCGAGGGGGCCAAAAGACTCCGTGTTATATCCTGATTCAGGAACGCCTGTCCGGGAAAACCCTGGCCGCCACGCTGGCCCATGAGCTTTTCCATGCGTTTCAATTAGCCATTGACGCCGAAGAAAGCACCTGGTGGATGGAGTCAACGGCTGTTTGGGCTGAGGACTTTGTCGGCCCGGATTGGAACGTCGAACAAGATTATCTTCCCGAGGCCTTTGACATCGAGAAATCTCTGCTGAAGCCGCTGACAAGCGAGGATGGACTCCACGAGTACGGAATTTATCTTTTTCCTTATTATTTAAGCACCAAATTCGGCAACGACGTCATCGGCCGCATCTGGAAAGCCTGCGAAACTCAGGAAGTCCTCGATGCCGTCGAGGCGTCCTTCGGCCTGGGTGGATTGGGGGAAGGGTGGAAAGAGTTCTCGCGGCTGACCATGGACATCGAGCCTGAGAAGGGCGTTTTTCTCGATACAAACGGGCCGCTCGAAATCTACTGCCATCATTTCGATAAACGCGTTTGGCTCGAACCAGACCAAAAGGAGATTCCCGTCGACTTCAGCCTTGAACCGCTCTCTGCCATTTATATCCGGGTCGTGAATCTCCTTGACCCCCAGAAAACGCCGCATGTCCGCTTCGACCTCGGTCCAATGGCCAGCAACGCCGACCTGACCATCCAGAGTGTTATAGACCCGGGCGAGAAAGACAAAAAAGAAGATTGGACGAGTCTCGTCGAAAGGACCTTCTGTCTGAACAGGGAGGAGGAGCGGTTTTCGGCGATTGAACTGGTCGTCGCTTCTAAGTCTCGCTCCGATACTCATTCTTCCCTGTTCTCCGTTGTCGCCGATGCTGAAGGGTGCGCCGAGGCGCCCAGCGGGACGATTACCTACAAGCACAATTCGAACTGGGAAGACACAAGCCGCAACGAAGCGGGCTCGGTGACCTACACAGGCTCTCTTGTCGAAGACGCCACCATTCGGGTCAATCTCAAGTACAGGAATTCCTACCTGGACAAGGATTATTATGTCGCGGAATTGGCATCCGGGGTCTATTCATTTCGCTATGAGAACGATGTCCTTATCAACGGCCAAAAAGCTCCGCCCCTCAGCGAGAAATGCGAAGATTCGGGAAAGATCGCCGGTCCTGTCCACATTCTCCTTGTTGTTGACAGGAAAAACAAAACATACACGCTCGATTGCGGTTTCGCAAGCGAGGACAAAGGCTGCTGGAAGATCGCGGTTACAACGCTGCCCGACCTTTTAAAGGGGCCGGCCGAGAGGTCGATGATCAGAGGGTTTTACACGAGTACGGGCGAGCCTCACTTCCCAAAAACAAACTTTCTGTTGGGAAGCGGAAAGATGCCGGGGACTTCATGGACCTGGAACCTCGTCCTTCCTCCCCGCCAAAAGAATCAGCCAGAAGATGAATAAGACAGATTGATGAGGCAGACAAATAAAATACTTGGCTCAACAGAGTGAGATGTCTTAACCCTGTCTTTTCGGGTCAGAGCCGGCTGAGGACGATCTTGCTCAAAGAGATGAGATGGTCCATGGAAAGCCGCGTTGCCGTCATTTCTGCGGTTTCAAAAAAAGTCGAAAGCGCCGCGCCTTTGCTGCCTTTCCGCATGACAACCATGTACGGCGTTCCTGCGGCCGGGCCGCTAAAAGCTTCATCACCCAGACCAGGGATCTTTTCCTTAACCAATCCCTCTTCGCTCTTGTAGAAATCGAACTCTTCGGCCGTAAGGAAGCTGGCCAGAAGAATCATGTTGCCTTTCTCGTCAGCAAAATTGAGATGACCGCCAGCGCCTTTCTTGGGGTCTCGGGGGACCTGTTTGATGCCGGTGAGGCCGGTGACTTTCTGGATGTCAGCGACCGTGAGATATTTGTCATATTCCGTGGGCTGAGCGAACAGACCTGGGATCAACAAAAGGCTGAAAATAAGAACGAGAATCATTAATGTACTTCTTCTTAACATCGCATCCTCTCGAATTCAATAATCATAATGTGTATTTTACTATTATGAAACCACCTTGTCCAAGCGCATCCATTTTCCAGCCCATTGACGATGTTGCTTTTATATAGACAACTGCTTTACCATAGAAAAAACGAGAACATATGAAGAGCACGATACCCTAGACGCGCAGAACGCGATTCTGCAAGGATATCGAAAGGAGGTTATCATGAAAAAATGCATTCTTGGTTTCGGCCTTATCTTTTTTCTCTCGGTTTTATCCTGGGGCAGAGTCGGCGACATCCTGAAAGTCATCAAAACGCCGGGACCTTGCCCGACCGGGCTGGCCTTTGACGGAAAGTTCCTCTGGCTGGCCGATAATTTCACCGATAAAATTTATAAGATTGACCCGGAGAAGGGGACGGTTATTTCGAGTTTCGATTCTCCCGGCCACCATCCCGAGGGCCTCACCTGGGACGGCAAGTATCTCTGGCACATCGATTCGGGAGAAAAGCTGATGTATAAACTCGACCCCGAAACAGGCCGCGCCCTCACCATCCTCGAATCCAACAGCCCCAACCCCCGCGACCTCACCTGGGACGGCGAATACCTGTGGATTGCCGACTTCAGGAGCGACACCCTGCTCAAAGTCTCCACCGTTGACGGGATGATGGTCCAGACGCTTACGGCTCCGGCTGGGGAGACGACCGGCCTCGCCTTCGACGGGAAATACCTCTGGGTCGCCGACAGGGGAGAGGACCGGGTCTATCTTGTCAACCCGGCCGACGGATGGTGCCTCTCCTCTCTTCGCTCCTTCGGGCCTTTCCCTGCCGGGCTTGCCTGGGGAAACGGCACGCTCTGGAACGTCGATTACGAGAATGACGAGATTTACCAGATAGAGGTCTTCTCCCCGGACATCATGTCGAGGTGGGACGAGAAGAAGCTTAGGCTTGAGTTTGTCAAGGAATTCCGGAATTACGGGCCCGGCGTGGTCAAGACTTTGGATATTTATCTTCCCATCCCGGAAAACCGCGACAATCAAACTCTTCTTGCGGCCGTCCAATTCGACCCCAAGCCGAAAGAGGTGATCGAGGATAGCTGGGGACAGAAAATCGCCCACTTCGAGTACAAAGACCTCAAGGGCTACTCGATGGTCAGGCCGGGCTGGAAAGTGGACGCCACAATCTCGGCCGTCGAATATTTCATCTACCCGGATAAAGTCGGGACGCTCGACGATATCCCGGCCGACATCAAGAAGAAATTCACCCAGGATGGCGACAAGTATTGCCTGAGCGACCCCTTCATCCAGGAGCTCGCTCAGAAGATCGCTGGCAAGGAGAAAAACCCCTACTGGATCGTCCGCCGCGTCTTTGAGTACCTGGCTGAACACCTCGAATACAACCTCAAGCCAGTGGGCGGCTGGAATCCCGCCCCGACGGTCCTGCGCCGGGGAACATCTTCGTGCTCTGAGTATTCCTATTCGATGATCGCCCTCTGCCGCTCTCTCGGCGTTCCCATCCGCTATGTCGGCGCTGTCAGCCTGCGCGGCGATGACGCCAGCTTCGATGACGTCTTCCACCGCTGGACGGAAGTTTACCTGCCGCCCTATGGCTGGATTCCTTTCGACGTGAACAAGGGCGACAGGGGCCCGGAGACGCGGCCCGGCGAGAAAGTCCTCGGCGTCGGCAACGTCGCTGCCCGCTACATCATCACCACCGAAAACGGCGGCGGGGACAAGTACCTGTGGTTTGGCTACAACTACGGGTTCAACTGGACTTCCGAGGGCAAGTGCCGCATCCACGAGGAGAACTACGGCCTCTGGTCGCCGCTCGGAGGAAAAAAATACCACAAACCCCACAATTAGGGCAATTAGGGGGACGCCATACGTAATACACTTCTATGATAGCGCCAAAAAAAGCGCAAAATCAGCATCATTTCCCAAAGAAAACTCAATAATTACACTGCTGAAACTGAGATTGGCGATCTGCAGGCTTCGTCTTGTATCATGATAAGAAGCTGGCCAGGCAGCTCGACTGGAGAGGCCTCTTGACACTCAAGTGGAGAAAATGATATGGTTAGCCATATGAAGACAACCATACATATTGCCGATAGTATCTTC
>JARYMI010000033.1 GCA_029907205.1 Clostridiales bacterium | reverse complement strand
ACCACAATTATTCTTTTCTCCACACTTTCACTTAT
Source organism: Clostridiales bacterium (assembly GCA_029907205.1). Taxonomy (GTDB): domain Bacteria; phylum Acidobacteriota; class Aminicenantia; order Aminicenantales; family UBA8522; genus JARYMI01. The sequence goes on along the minus strand of JARYMI010000033.1, from coordinate 25,401 downwards.
TCCCCTGGCCAGCCTGACCGTGAACCCGGCTGATTCCTGCTGGGACAACTGGGAAAGATGCCGGGCCCGAGCCCTGGAGTCTGACCTGGGTACAATAAGAACCACCCTGGCCCTGACCACTTGCGACATCGCCCTGGGCAAATGCTTACTTAACGCCATCTGATTAAACAAGGAGGACCCGTGAAAAGAAAACTGGCTCTGGCACTCGCCATCCTGATCGGCCTGTCTATCTTCCTCAGCTCACCTTCTACCTCCCGGGCAACCGAAAAACAGGATATCTGCCTTATAATCTTTGAGAGATGCCGGGCCCGGGCGCTGAATTCCGACATGGGTGTTCTGGCCACCGCTAATGCTCTCCAGCTCTGCGAGAACCAAATGCTCGCCTGTTATATTCTGATGGCGATAATGATCTGAACAGCCGGGAAAAAAAGGGGCTCAGGCCAAAAAGGTCGGGGCCCCTTTTTTGCTAACTTAGAGAAGGAGAATTAAGATGACAAAAACAAAAGGCCAAACCAGGCTCCCCGACGGGTTAATCGGTTTGTTCCTTATGACTCTTTTAATCATTATCCCCTTGTCTGCGCAGGGGCAGCAGGCCAAGATCCGGGCAGTCAGAGAGATTCCGCTGGCCGGAGCCCAGGATCGGCCTTTCTTCTTCAAGCCCTTCATCCTGCACCTCTCCCCGGCCGGACTCCTGATTTCGGAATCCGGAGAAAACTGCCTGAAGCTGGTCGGAACCGATGGCCGGCTAAAAATGACCATAGGCAAGCAGGGGCAGGGACCCGAGGAATTCGATTCCCCGATGGGCCTGGACCTTTTAGAAAACAGGATCTATGTGGCTGATTCCCTCAATCGCCAGGTCAAAATCTTCAACCTGGAGGGCAAGCTTCTTAGCAGTTTCAGAACCAACATAATGCCTGTTCACCTGGTGGTGCTCGCCGCCGACAGGATCATCGTTTCCAACCGACCCAGACCGTTTTCTGACAAAGAATCCATTCTTTATTGCTATGATGCCCGGGGAACATTAAGATGGCAGGCAGTCAACCCTTTTCCTTCACCCAATAAGGTTTATTTCAGCTTCATAAACGAGATCTTTTTAAAAAAAGACTCCGGCGGCAACATGTTCTTGGTTTATAAATACAACAGCCCTCAAGTCCTGAAAATTGATGCCGACGGAAAGATAACGGGGAAAATTCAACTAGATGAGTCCTATCCGCTTAACCGCGCTGAGATCCCTCTTGAAAGCGGAAAGAAACAAATTGCCATGATCTGCTGGAATGTGGCCCACCACGGCGACAAGTTTTACTTCCAGGTTCCTGAAAAAGATAGGGACGGCGACTTTGCCCCGGGAAAAGAAGTCTTGGTTATCGACGGCAATGGCCAGGTCGTCGAAAAAATAAGGTTTCCACAGGCCATCCGGCTCCTGGCCACTGACAGCTCAACCTTCTACGTTATTAACTCGGAAGATGAACTCTATGCCTACCGGGTGGACCAGGAATGAATAAAGCGGCTTATATTCTTTCGTTTCTCGTTCTTCAGCTCATTACTTTTGAGCCTGGAGTTCTCCAGGGTTCAGCCGACCTCAAGACCCGGCCGCCCGCAATCTATACCTCGCTCGAAGAAGTCGCCGGTTACCGGGAACGGCCCCTGGTCCTGGTGTTTATCTCCCTGACCTGCCACGTCTGCTGGGAAGAGCTCTTTGAGATGAAAGATTTCGTAGAAAAGATGGCTCTCCCGGTTAATCTCGTTGGAGTTTCAGCCGAAAGCCGGGAGCGGCTGGAAAGTTTCGTCCGCCGCTATTCCTTCAGCTACCCGGTAATCGAAGACAGGAACAAAACCTTATTCAGGCGATTCCGGGTCAGGCTCGAACCGTTTGTCGTTGTCCTCAATTCAAAGGGTGAAGTATTTCACCTGGATGACCCCATACTCGATTTCGAGGCCAGGAGAGACCTAAACAAAAAGAAAATTCTGGAGCTGGTCGAGAAACAATAAGTCCATTAAAAACGAAGCTGTTTCTCCGGGCTATGATTCGCCCGCTTTTCACAGCTCATCTCGAGCCTGGCCGATCATCCCTGATAAAATATCCTGAATTTCGTTCTGACCTTCCCTCTCCAAAGATCTCCAGCCTTAAAAGCCGGATATTTCCGGTTGAAAAATCTGGATTTTTTTATAAATTAATAAAGTTCGATCAGGAATTAAGGAAGGCGGCCTGGATATATAGAATTAACCAAAATGAGCACCTTTGACCTGAAACAATTGCTCGGGCTTTATGAATGTCTTGGAAACCTCAAGTATGGCGGAACCCTGGACTTTAATCAGCTGGAAAAATCAATGGAGCCGGTCCGCCTCGGGCGGGAAGATTTTTCCTACCAGCACCTGGAGATGCTGAGGCGAGACAACCTTTTCCCGGCCTGGTGGAAACTGCCGGAGCTCAGCGCGGGAGAACTGGAAGCTCTAAAAAGAGTTTTCCGCAATCCGCAGGCCAGGGACCAGGACCTGGTACAGAAGCTGTTTGATATTTTCAAGAACATAGAGATCCTGTCCTGCCTGCTCCGGGTCATCTGTCCCCAGCATTATGGCATTTACAGCGCCCCGGTGGAAAACCTCCTATCGATCAAGGCCGAGACCCCGGTCCGAAAGTACCTGGTTTACCTGGAAAACCTGTCCGAACTCCAGGAAGAATATGGCCTGGAGCGGATAGCCGACGTGGACATGGCCCTGTTCGCCCTCTGCTGCTTGCTCACCGAAGATTACATCCGGCAGAACCCGGACTATCGCCAGATCTATCTTGACTACCTTAAGGGACCAAACCTGGTCAAGAAAATTTCGGCCCGCAACGCCCTCAGAAACATCAGGCAGGAAAACATCTACTACCTGGATCTGGCCGAGTCCTTCCTGGAAACTGACCCGGAAATCGCCGGCATACTGGCCGGCAAGGAGCTGGAATGCCTGGTCAATGAATTATGGGAAAATGAGCGAGAGCGGGCAGGTCATAAGCTCTATAAACCCCCAAATATGCCGGAGAAACTCGAAGAGCTGGCCCGGAAGAAGTTAATCAGCGACCAGGAGAAGGAAGATATGCAAGAGTGGTGGAATACCAGGAATGACTGTGTCCACCTTAACCTGGCTGACGCCGCAGAGCCCCAGCTGCAGGAATTGAGGGCCAAGGTCAGCGAGATGATCACCGGCCTGTCGGAGCTTAAAGCCAGAATCGACTCCTGAATACCTAATTAACAGACAAAAAACCTGCCTTTAGGATCTAGAAAAAATCAGGAAAAGAGGAACATGTCCCCAGTTTCCGATAAAACCCTGAGCAGTGGTGGCCGGCAAATCTTAGCTTACTCTCACCTTTTCCTCTCTTTATTCTAATAAATGTAAAGAGTTAATATTCATCTCAAAAGAGGATTCTTTTCGAAATCGATTTTGAATAAAATAATAAAACAAGATGCAGGAGAGAGGATCAAATCATCGGCGCTCTGGTAAGAGCTTGTTCCTATCTAAGTTAATAGCACAAATAGACTCGCCAGATTACATTTTGATGTACTGATGGCAATTGAATATAATTTTACTAAATAACCCATTTAGCACAGCAGAGGTAAACATGGCACGCAGAAGAACGCGAGATACAAAAAAGGATAATCCTGCATTTAATAATGGTGCTACCCTCGGGTTTGAAAAAAAGATGTGGGAGGCGGCGGATGCCCTCCGTGGTTCGATGGACGCCGCCGAGTACAAGCACGTTGTCCTTGGGCTGATTTTTCTAAAATATATTTCGGATTCATTTGAAGAGCTTCATGCCCGGCTTGAGGCCGAACGCTCTCAGGGCGCCGACCCCGAAGATCCCGACGAATACCGTGCCCTCAACGTTTTTTGGGTTCCTCCTGAAGCTCGCTGGTCCCGCCTTAAAGATAACGCTGTCCAGCCGATAATCGGCCAGCTTGTCGACGAAGCCATGGATGCGGTTGAACGGGACAATCCTTCCCTTAAAGGGGTTCTCCCGAAGGATTACGCTCGCCCTGCGCTTGATAAGCAGCGGCTCGGCCAGCTTATAAACCTCATCAGCAACATTGGTCTTGGCGACGAAGAAAGTCGCTCTAAGGACATTCTTGGCCGCGTGTATGAATACTTCCTGTCACAGTTCGCCAGCGCTGAGGGCAAAAAAGGGGGAGAGTTCTATACGCCGCGGTGCATCGTCCGCCTCCTCGTTGAGATGCTCCAGCCATTCAGGGGCCGTGTCAATGACCCCTGTTGCGGTTCATCTGGAATGTTCGTTCAATCTGAGGAGTTCATTCGAGCCCACGGCGGCCGTCTCGGTGACATCGCCATCTACGGCCAGGAATCAAATTACACCACCTGGCGCCTGGCTAAAATGAATCTGGCTATCCGGGGAATTGAAGGCCAGATAGCCCATGGCGATAGCTTCCACAATGACCGTTTTCCTGACCTGAAGGCCGATTATATCCTGGCCAATCCGCCTTTTAACGTCAGCGATTGGCGGGGCGAGCTCCTGAGAGAGGATAAGCGCTGGAAATACGGCGTACCGCCCGTGGGCAATGCTAACTTTGCCTGGGTTCAGCATATCATCTACCATCTTGCGCCAACGGGTCTTGCGGGTTTTGTTCTGGCTAACGGTTCAATGTCTTCTAATCAATCTGGTGAAGGCGAAATCAGGAAAAACATCATCGAAGCCGACCTGGTTGACTGCATGGTTGCGCTTCCCGGCCAATTGTTTTATTCCACCCAGATTCCTGCTTGTCTCTGGTTTCTCGCTCGAGATAAAAAAAATGGACGCTTCAGAGACCGAAGGGGCCAGATCTTATTCATCGATGCCCGAAAAATGGGCCGAATGGTCGACAGAACACATCGTGAATTGACTGAGAATGACATCGCAAAGATCGCTGGTACTTACCACGCCTGGCGGGGAGATAAGGGTGTTGACAAACAATACGAGGATATACCCGGCTTTTGTAAATCCGCTACGCTCGAAGAAATACGAAAGCATGGCCATGTGCTTACACCCGGTCGTTATGTTGGCGCTGAAAAAAAGGAAGATGACAGCGAGCCATTCGCCGAAAAGATGCAGCGGTTGGTGGCCCAACTGCGTGAACAGCAAGCCGAGGCCGCCAGGCTGGATAATGCTATCGCCGCTAACCTAAAAAACCTCGGCTTTCCCCTGGGAGACGATTGATATGAGTTTGGCAATAAAAACGTCTTGCTTATTAAAGAAAAATGGCTTATCCTTTAATAATAAAACCGCTTATTAAAGGATAATTAATTAAGGGCAACGGAGTTGAGGAGAGGAATTACCGGGCGCTATGAGGTGACGCTTGCAGGCGGCGAACAGATCCGCGCCTTCATTCCCGACCCCCTGCCGCCAAAGCCACCGCTCGACCTATCAAATGCCCGCCAACGACTCCTCGAAAGAGCAACGCTGGCCCTGGGCCGGCTCGATAGCATTGCGCTTCTCCTTCCCGACCCTGACCTTTTTCTTTATTCCTATGTTCGCAGGGAAGCCGTTCTTTCCTCGCAGATCGAGGGAACGCAGTCTTCCCTTGCCGACCTGATGCTATTTGAACTGGAAGAGGCCCCGGGTGTCCCGTTAGACGATGTCGTCGAGGTTTCAAACTACGTGGCCGCCCTTGATCACGCTGTGGACCGCCTGCGCGAAGGCTTTCCCCTTTCCAACCGGCTTATAAGGGAAATGCACGCTAAGCTTCTTTCAAGTGGCAGAGGCAGTGAAAGGTCTCCGGGTGAATTCCGTCGCTCTCAAAACTGGATCGGAGGCACGAGGCCGGGAACGGCTCATTTCGTGCCGCCGCCACCCGCCTTCGTCGAAGACTGCATGGCCCAACTGGAGCGTTTCATCCACGATGAGCACACGCCCTATCCGACGCTCGTCAAAGCAGCGCTGGCACACGTCCAGTTCGAGACAATCCACCCTTTCCTCGATGGCAACGGCCGCATCGGCCGCTTGTTGATAGCGCTCCTTCTTCATCACGGCGGCGTTCTCGCGCGGCCACTTCTCTATTTAAGTCTTTATTTCAAGAAAAACCGAGATGAATACTACCGGCTGCTGGACCTGGTTCGTTCTGATGGCGATTGGGAAGCCTGGCTCGATTTCTTTTTGCAGGGGGTTGAGCAGACGGCTGACGGCGCCGTGAACACGGCCCGGCGACTCGTGACCCTTTTCAAGGAAGACGAGGAGCGAATAAGAAGCCTCGGACGGGCAGCCATGACCGCGGCGGTCGTATTCGGCGCCTTCCGCACGCGGCCACTCTTGACGATCAATGAGGTATGCAAGCGCTCCGGAGCTACCTTCCCGTCGGCATCCAAGGCTATAGCCAATCTCATTAAACTCGGTATTATCCGCGAGATCACCGGACGGCAGAGAAACAGGGTTTTCTCTTATGATCGATACTTAACCATCCTTAGCGAGGGCACGGAAAGGTTGTGAAAAAGACGATATTAAATCCCTTAGATTCTGCGGCTCATCGCCTTAGCATTTTATTCTCTTCTTGCCGTGTTTGGCCGGACGGGACTGTCATTGAAACAAAAGAGCAAATAGCCAGAATTGGCAGCGTTATTATCAAAGTGTTTTCGAGGGAACACGCACCGCCACATTTTCATGTTATATATGCTGGCAAAGAGGCAACATACAAGATTGAGAATTGCGAAAGAATAGAAGGTAGCCTGGGCAATGACAAAGACAAAATTGTTAAGTATTGGTTTGACGGTCGTGGCAAATCGATCCTGATTGATGCATGGAATAGAACCCGACCGGGCGATTGTTCAGTCGGAAAATATAGAGAAGATGAAGGTGTTTGATCTAGCCGCGATTGCCGCTAACATATAGGAGTTCGAGTATGGCGGGTGATAAACACCTAGGCGAGGTCTCCAAGATAATTATGGGGCAGTCGCCTCCGGGTGAGACGTACAACGAGCATGGGGACGGTTTCCCATTTTTCCAGGGAGTGGCCGACTTTGGCTATAGATTTCCTACTCCGCGTGTTTATTGCACGGCACCGTCTCGTTTAGCCAAACCGGGCGACATTTTGCTTAGCGTGCGGGCACCTATCGGTCGCGTTAACATCGCAGACCGAGAATGCGCTGTCGGTCGCGGCCTCTGCATCATACGAGCACATAATCCTGAGGATACACGATATTTGGAGTTCGCACTGCGAGCGATAGAATCCCAATGGGATGCAATCGAGGGTAGCGGTTCCGTGTTTGGTAATGCCACCAGAAGAGACTTGGAGATATTACCTATCCCTTGGCCAGAGGAGGCATCACAGCGGTATGCCATTGCCCACATCCTCGGCACGCTGGACGACAAGATCGAGCTGAACCGACGGATGAGCGAGACGCTTGAAGCAATGGCCCGTGCAATCTTCAAGTCCTGGTTTCTGGATTTTGAGCCCGTCCGCGCCAAGATGGAAGGCCGCTGGCGCCGCGGCGAGTCTCTCCCTGGTTTGCCCGCCCACCTCTACGACCTCTTCCCCAACCGGCTGGTGGATTCGGAACTGGGCGAAATTCCTGAGGGATGGGGAGTAGCCTCTCTTCCAGAACTAATCGAAATCAATCCGCCGAGAGTATTGAACAAAAGCGAAATTGCACCCTATTTGGATATGGCTAATATGCCTACTCGCGGGCATACGCCTAGTGAGATTATAGAACGGGCATTTGGGTCAGGTATGCGCTTTATGAATGGCGATACGCTCGTGGCACGGATAACACCATGCTTAGAAAACGGAAAAACGGCATTTGTCGATTTCCTTCAGAATGGTCAAATAGGATGGGGCTCCACCGAGTACATTGTGTTACGCCCAAAGCCACCGCTGCCTGAGGAGTTCGCTTACTGCTTAGCCCGAAGCAATGTGTTCCGTGAATTTGCTATCCAGAGCATGTCAGGAACAAGCGGTAGGCAACGAGTTCAGGCCGATTCGCTTTCACATTTCCTCTTGCCACGAATTCCGAAGCCAGTCGCAGAAGCATTTGGCTTAGCAATCAGACCTCTGTTCATGCGATCATCTGCGGCAGTGCGCGAATCTCGTGCCCTCGCTGCACTACGCGATGCGCTGCTGCCCAAGCTGATCTCCGGCGAGCTGCGGGTTTGGGATGCGGAGAAGTTTATGAAGGAGGGAGGTTATGTTGATTCTGATCAATGAAAACCAACTCGATGAATGGGTGCGTGCTAACGCACGAGATGCCCAGGGAGTGATCGTAGAGCTTGTCTGGCGGCTTGTTGCAGCATCATGTCCTAACCCTCGAGAACGGCGTTTTCCCTTAGCCGATAGCATTGGTCAACATGGGCCTGATGGCGTATTGGATACCTTTTTTGACTTCGAGCCATTTGTCCCCAAAGGTCGCTCACTCTGGGAAATTGGAACAAGCTTAGGTGCTGCTAATAAAGCCACTTCTGACTACAACAAGCTTACTGAAATGGTGCCAGAAGCTATTCGGAAAGAATCTACCTTTATATTCGTAACTCCCTTCTCTGGGCGACGAGATTGGGAACACACCTGGAAAAATGGGGCACAGGTCAATTGGCTCGATGAGCGCCTCAAGAGAGGTGAATGGAAGGACATTCGTGTTATTGATGGGACGAAGTTGATAGATTGGGTTCACCATTTCCCGCCTGTAGAATTGTGGCTTGCTCGAAGAATCATCGGTTTATCGGAACAGCAGATCGAGACACCAGAGCAACACTGGGCCATCTTAAGATCCATCGGTGAACCTCCTCCGCTGACGCCAGACGTGTTTTTGGCTAATCGGGCCGAAGCATGTGCAAAACTAAAGGAATTATTCGACGACAAAATAATGCAGCTCAAACTGGCTACCCATTTTCCTGATGACGTGATCAACTTCATCTCCGCGTACCTGGCGTCGCTTGACGATGAAAGCCGCATAGATACCGTAAGTCGATGTATTATTGTATCTGGAACGGACGCTTGGAACAAACTTTGTACTCCCAATATAAGAAAGCTAGTTTTGATTGCGGATGCTGCTTTGGACCTGAGCGGCGAAGCTGGGACCATACTTATCCAGAAAGCGAGGAGAGCAGGTCATGCCGTAGCGTTCGGTGGCCCCCCTGGCGGAATTCCGGATCCAACAAGCGCGCCACTTCCAATGCCGCAAGCGCATCATATTCAGGAAGCTCTAATAAAAGCTGGCTATAATGAAGAACGGGCACGAACGTTAGCGCAGAAGAGTAATGGAAACCTTTGCTCATTGCTTCGGTGTCTTCAGAACTTGTCTCTGCTGCCGGCGTGGGCTGAAAAAACGGAGGCTGCTGACCTAGCAATTGCAGCGATTTTAGGTTCTTGGAGCGACAACTCAGAAGCAGATCGCCTTGTAGTTGAGAGTCTCTCGGGAAAATCTTATGGGGAGTGGATCGGGAAGATGCGTGAGGTCGCGCTTGGCCTGACCACTCCCCTGATTCAACGAGATGGAAACTGGAAGTTTGTGTCACGGTATGAAGGGTGGTATGCGCTCGGACCTAGGCTCTTTGATGAGCATCTGGACAGGCTGAAGGCGGTTGCACTCTCAGTGTTATGTGAATCAGATCCACAATTTGATTTGCCTTCCGACGAGCGATATATGGCAAGCGTGCGCGGAAGGGTGCTAAGGCATTCACATTCGCTGCGCAGGGGGATTGCAGAGTCGTTGGCGCTACTCGGGGGCCATCCCAAAGCGCTTACATCCTGCAGCTTGGGTAAGGCCGAGGCGACAGCAGCTCTGGCAGTTCGCAAAATTTTGGCTAATGCCGACTGGGTACGTTGGGCTAGCTTGAACGACCTGCTTCCACTTCTTGCCGAAGCATCTCCAGGAGAATTCCTGAACGCGGTAGAAAGTGCATTACAAAGAGATCCGTGCCCATTTGACGAGATATTTGCCGAGGAAGGCAATGCTGTTTTTGGTCGCAACTACATGACCGGCTTGCTGTGGGCGTTAGAGACGCTAGCGTGGGATGAGGATCACCTGATCCGTGTGGTGATGTGCTTAGGGGAACTCGCAGGGCGGGATCCTGGCGGGACCTGGGCAAATCGGCCTGCCAACTCCCTTACCACAATTCTGCTGCCCTGGCTACCGCAGACTTGCGCGCCGATACCGAAGCGCGTGGCAGCGGTAAAGACCCTGCTTGCAGAACTTCCCGATGTTGGATGGAAGCTACTGGTAAGTCTTCTTCCGCAATATCACTCGGCCTCACATGGCACGCGCAGGCCAGAATGGAGGGCGACGATTCCAGACGATTGGCAGGAGGGCGTCACAAACCTTGAATATTTGGAACAGGTATCAGCCTATGCAGAGTTGGCGATCACTGAAGCAAAAAAAGACGTGTTAAAGCTCGCCGAACTCATCGATCACTTAGGAACCCTGCCCCAATCCGCGCGCGAGCAGCTTTTGAAATTTCTCGGTTCTGAGTCAGTTTTGACCTTGCCAGAAGGCGATAGGTCTCGCTTATGGGAAAAGCTCATTGACCTTATCACAAAACATAGAAAGTTTGCGGATGCTAATTGGGCGATGAAACCTGAAGAGGTCAATAAAATTGCTACCATCGCTGAGCAGCTGGCTCCACAGGCACATTGTTTTCGTCATCAACGACTTTTCAGCGAGCACGATTCCGACCTGTTTGAAAAGACGGGCAATTATGAAGAGCAGATGAAAGATTTAGAGGTTCGGAGGCAAAGGGCTGTGCAAGAGATATTGGCCGAAGGTGGAGTAACTTCAGTTATTGCCTTTGCAAAGATGGTCCAGTACCCTTGGCGGGTTGGCTTCGCTTTCGGAGCTATTGCGAGTCTTGATGCTGACGCAGAGGTTTTACCTGCCTTGCTCAAGTCTGACCAGAAGTCGCTTGTTCAGTTTGCGGGAGGATTCGTGTGGGGTAGGTTCAGGAATCGACATTGGCCGTGGGTTGACAGCATCGACACCTCGCAGTGGACCCATGAACAGATCGGACAATTCCTCTCCTTCTTGCCATTTACTTTAGACACATGGAAACGTGCAGAACGCCTTCTTGGAGAAAACCAATCGTCCTATTGGAGTCATACCAATGTGAAACCCTATGAAGCAAACGAAGGTCTTGAAACTGCCATAGATCAACTCATCCAGCACAGGAGACCATATGCAGCGATCCAATGCCTTTACAAAATGCTCCACGACAAGCAACCATTCGATAACAAAAGGGCTGTCCGCGCTTTGGTGGAGGCCCTCAAGTCATCAGAACCACCGCATTCTATTGACGTTTACGACATAGTCGAGATCATTAAGGCCCTGCAGAACGACCCAGCCACAATTCCAGAAGACCTCTTTTTTGTGGAGTGGGCATATTTGCCGCTTTTGGATGAAGCTCATGGCGCCTCCCCAAAATTACTCTGGCGGCGGTTAGCTAATGATCCGAAATTCTTTTGCGAGGTGATTCGGCTAGTCTTTCGATCAAAGAAAGAAGAACAACCATTGGAAACCTCAACCGAGGAAAGCGAGAAAATTGCAGCTAACGCCTACCGCTTGCTGAACGGGTGGTGCATTCCACCGGGTCTTCAGGAAGACGGATCATACGATGGGGAAGCTCTCAAGGCATGGCTAGAAGCTGTAAAAAACGAATGTGCCAAAACAAGCCATATGGAAATTGCCATGACCATGGTCGGCCATGTGCTCATCCACGTACCTGAGTCTCCAGACGGACTATGGATCCATCACTCGGCAGCGGAGGTCCTCAACGCGAAAGATGCTAAGAATATGCGCGACGGATTCAGCACCGCGTTGTACAATTCACGGGGCGCACACTGGGTGGATCCAACGGGTCAGCCGGAAAGGGATCTGGCGCTTAGATATCAGAAACAAGCCGAAGCCGTTGAGGAGGCAGGATACCACCGCCTGGCCACTACGCTGAGAGAATTGGCAGACATTTATAACAATGAAGCTCAAAGGATAGTTTCAAGAGAGCCTTTCGATGAGTGAGGTGAAATAGGTGCAGTCGTTTACTGAATCCACCGTCGAATCTGCAGCCCTGGCCTGGCTGGAGGCCATGGGCTGGAGTATTGCCTATGGCCCTAACATTGCGCCTGATCAACTCTTCGCCGAGCGGACCGATTACAGCGAGGTAGCATTATCGCAACGCCTGCATGAAGCGCTGGAGCGATTGAATCCTGACGTTCCTCCTGAAGCGCTGTATGATGCCTTCAAAAAGATAACCAGGACAGACGGGGCAACTCTCGAATCGAGAAATCGCTCGTTCCATCGAAAAATTGTTGATGGAATCACGGTTGAATATCGACGCAATGATGGAACAATTGTCGGTACGCAAGTCAGAGTAATAGATTTTGATGAGCCTGATAACAACGATTGGCTCGCTGTTAACCAATTTACCGTGGCCGAGAATAAACATACTCGGCGTCCGGACATTGTCCTGTTTGTAAATGGTCTTCCCCTGGCTGTTATGGAACTGAAGAATCCGGCTGACGAAAGAGCTACCATCTGGACAGCATTTCATCAGATTCAGACATACAAAAGAGAGATTCCTTCTTTATTTGCCTTTAATGAGACCATCGTTATTTCAGATGGCGTGGAAGCAAGAATAGGAACCATAACAGCAAACCGCGAATGGTTTTTGCCCTGGAAAACCATAGAAGGAAAACGAATTGCCGAGGCCAGCTTGCCTCAACTCCAGGTGTCTATTCAGGGAGTGTTCGAAAAGCGAAGGTTTCTTGATCTCTTAAGATACTTTATTGTTTTTGAGGACTGGGGCGGCGGCAAGCTGCTAAAAAAAATGGCTGGTTATCACCAGTTCCATGCGGTTAATGCGGCCGTAGAGGAAACATTAAGGGCAAGCAGGCTTCATGGGGCAAGAAGGGCCGAGGAACCAAGAGAAGGACAGCCAGGGATAGTGACAAAACCCAGGGACGCCAAGCCAGGCGACAGGCGCATTGGCGTTATCTGGCATACTCAAGGGGCTGGCAAGAGCTTGAGCATGGCTTTTTATGCAGGGCGAATCATTGTCCATCCGGAGATGAATAACCCTACGATAGTGGTTATAACTGACAGAAATGACCTTGATGACCAGCTTTACAAGAATTTTGCCCGCTGCCAGGAATTGTTAAGACAGCCACCAGTCCAGGCGGAAAGCCGGGCTGATTTAAGAGAGAAGCTCAGGGTGGAAGCTGGAGGTGTAATCTTCACCACCATTCAGAAGTTTTTTCCCGAGGAAAAGGGTGACAGGAATTCTATACTCTCAGACCGGCACAATATCGTAGTTATTGCTGATGAGGCTCACCGCAGCCAGTATGATTTCATCGACGGGTTTGCAAGGCATATGCGGGACGCTCTTCCCAACGCTTCTTTTATCGGCTTTACCGGAACACCAATCGAGCTTACGGACAGGAACACGAGGACCGTGTTCGGTGACTATATAAGCATTTATGATATCCAGCAGGCTGTGGAAGATGGCGCTACTGTGCCAATTTATTATGAAAGCCGGCTGGCCAAGCTCGAGCTTAACGAGGCGGAACGCCCCAGAATAGATCCTGAATTTGAGGAAGTAACCGAGGGTGAAGAAATCGAGAGGAAAGAACGACTTAAGACGAAATGGGCTCAACTTGAAGCAATCGTCGGCACCGAAAAACGGCTGAAAATGATAGCCAGGGATCTGGTTGATCACTGGGAGAAGCGGCTTGAGGCCCTCGATGGCAAAGCAATGGTGGTGTGTATGAGCCGTAGAATCTGCGTTGAAATGTACAGAGAGATTATCAATCTGCGGCCGGAGTGGCATCACGAAGACGACGATAAGGGATACATCAAGGTTGTAATGACGGGCTCGGCCGCAGATCCGGTGGAGTGGCAAGCTCATATCCGAAACAAGGAAAGAAGGGAACGGCTGGCCAATAGATTCAGGGATCCACAGGACGGATTAAAAATGGTTATTGTTCGCGACATGTGGCTTACGGGGTTTGATGCGCCCAGCCTGCATACAATGTACTTGGATAAGCCGATGAGAGGACATGGCCTCATGCAGGCCATAGCCCGGGTTAATCGCGTCTTCAGGGATAAACCAGGCGGTTTGGTGGTGGATTACCTGGGGCTGGCTGACCAGTTAAGAGAAGCCCTGGCAATATATACCGGAAGCGGCGGGACTGGAAAAACTTCCATTGACCAGGAAGAGGCGGTGGCCATTATGCTGGAAAAATACGAGATATGCTGCGGACTCTTCCATGGGTTTGATTGGTCGGTTTGGGTGACGGGAAATCCAGAGGAAAGGGTGAAAATATTGCCAGCAGCCCAGGAGCATATCCTGGCCCAGGAAAACGGGAAAGAAAGGCTGCTGAAGGCAGTGACGGAGCTGTCTCAGGCTTTTGCTCTGGCAGTTCCTCATGAGGAGGCAATGCGGATTCGCGATGATGTTGGCTTCTTCCAGGCGGTGAGGGCAGTGGTGGCCAAGCGGGCGCCGGGAGATGTCAGACCGGAAGACGAACTCGACCATGCTATTCAGCAAATTGTCTCCAAGGCCATCGCCCCAGAGAAGGTTATTGATATTTTCGAAGCCGCTGGCTTGAAAAAACCTGACATCTCTATTCTTTCTGATGAGTTTCTGGCAGAAATAAAAGGAATGGAGCATCGAAATCTGGCCGTGGAGCTGCTCAGGAAATTGCTTTCTGGCGAGATAAAGACCAGGAGCAGAAAAAATGTTGTTCAGGCACGCTCTTTTGCCGAGATGCTGGAACAGGCGGTCAGACGTTACCAGAATAGGGCCATTGAGACAGTCCAGGTAATTGAAGAATTGATTGCCCTGGCTAAGGAAATGCGGGAGGCAGATAAGCGAGGAGAGAAACTTGGGTTGACAGAGGAAGAGCTGGCCTTTTACGATGCTCTCGAGACGAATGACAGCGCGGTTAAGGTCTTGGGCGACGAGACACTAAAAACAATTGCCAGAGAGTTAGTTGTGGCGGTGCGCAACAATGTGACAATCGATTGGCAGGTGAGAGAGAGTGTTCGGGCCGGGCTGCGGATAATCGTCAAAAGGATTTTGCGCAAATATGGCTATCCGCCGGATAAGCAGGAGAAGGCCACCCAGACGGTATTGGAGCAAGCCGAAGTGCTTTCAGAATTCTGGACAGCCGCCTGAGTAATGACAAAAATTCATCAGTGCAATAAAAGAATCAGAATGGAAAAATAGAATTTAGAACGAAGCTTCCAAAACACAGAGCCGCATTACTCAATCTCGTTATCAATCATCCGGGCAATAAGTTGCCTTGCGCTCACCTGTTATGCTAATCTGGCCGTGATGATTGGCCCTGCAATCCCCAATAACCCCTGGAGGCAAAAATCATGAAGACCATCAAGAGGCGTGACTTTCTAAAAATTTCGGCCGGTAGCGGCGCGGCCCTGGCCGTCGCCCCCGCCCTGGTCAAACCCGACACCCGACCGGGCCAGGCCCCACCGTGGACCTCTCCCCTGGCCAGAGGCCTGGTCAGTCCCGGCGGCCGCACCAAGGTCAAGGTGGCTAAAATTTACATGGGTCTTCCCAATCCCCACTGGCCAAAGCCGTCGCTCAACCTTCAGGAAGAAATCAAAGCCTACGAAAACCAGTTCAGCCAGATGAAGGAGGAATTTTCGGACGTAGATTTCGTGGTCAATATCCTGGCCAGCAAACCCGAGGATGTGCTGCAACAGGCAGATAAGATTAAGGAGGCTGATGGCATCCTGGCCATTCACCTGACCATCTGGATAACCCCCATCCTGGAGGCCATCCTGAAATTCAAAAAGCCCACGGTTCTCTTCGCCGCCCCCTATTCCGGGCACGAGTGGACATATTACGGCGCCCTGATGAAGCAGGAAAGAGGCGAATTGCTGGATTGCTTCCTGAGCAGCGACCGGCAGGAACTGGCCAGGGCGGTCCGGCCCTTCCGGGCCATCCATCATCTCCGGGAAGCCAGGATCCTCAACCTGACCACCGCCCCGTTTGAAGAGTATGCCGGAAAGGTCAGAGAAAAATTCGGCACGGAGATCAAGCGCATCTCCTTGGACCGGGTGGAAAAAATCTACGCCGCCATTGGCGAGGCCGAGGCCCGCCGCGAAGCCGACCTCTGGTACAGGGGGGCAGAAAAAGTGGTTGAGCCATCCCGGGAAGATGTCTATAAATCGGCCCGCCTGGCCCTGGCCTTTGAAAAACTGGTAGAAGAAGAACAGGCCACGGCCCTGACCATCGACTGTTACGGCACCATGTGGGATAAGACCATAAAACTTCCGGCCTATCCCTGCCTGGGTTTCAGCCGGCTTAACAACCGTGGCCTCGGGGGCATCTGCGAATCCGACCTGCGCTCGGCCCTGACCCACACCATCCTCCAGGGGCTTTCGGGCAAGCCCGGTTTCATCAGCGACCCGACGGTGGATGAAGCCAGGAACCACATCATCCTGGCCCATTGCATGGGCACGGTCAACATGGACGGACCGGGCCGACCTGGCCACCCTTACAAGCTCAGAACGGTGATGGAACGGGAAGAAGGCGTGGTCCCACAGGTGGAGATGCGCCTGGGAGAAAAGGTGACCCAGGCCATCATCGTGGGCACCGAGCAGATCCTGTATTTCACCGGCGAAATCGTGGACACGCCGGTCCGCCTGGAGGACGACCGCGGCTGCCGCACCAAGATCGCGGTCCGCGTTGACGGGAGCCTGGAAAAGCTCTGGCAGAACTGGTCGCAGGGCCTGCACCGGGTTACCTGCTACGGAAACCTCGCCCGGGAACTGCGGATGCTGGCCCGCTTCAAAAAATTGGAACTTGTAAACGAGGCGGCCTGACGAGAGGAAAAGACATCCGTTACAGAGACGTGAATGCCATGGGCGGGTTCCGTTATTTAAATTAAAAGTTTTAACAAGACTTTTAAGGGAGGAAGCCCCGCTTTTTAAGTGCTAAGTTTATAAAAGCCCTGGCTTCTTCAACACCAATACCTATAGCCGGAGTTCCACCTCACCGCCCAAACCAGACTTTTTAGACTGGATACCATGTCTTAACCGGGAAGAATTTTCCATTTGAATTGAAGCCCCGGAAAAATATATATTTTCTGTCTTAAGCTCAAACCAAGGAGCCGCCCATGAGACCAAGTAAACCATCGTCTGGCAAAAATCAGCCGAGTTTCTCACTGAAATTAAAAGGCTTATTTTTGGTTTTATTCTCACTTGCCATCTTATTAATTTCTCCTGGCCTTCTTCTGGCCGACATAACCCCGCCCGAAAAATATCTCGGCTTTCAGCCCGGCCAGGATTTCAAGCTGGCCAACTGGGGCCAGATTACCGGCTATTTCAGGTTGCTGGATGAAGCGTCCGACCGGGTCAAGGTCATTGAGCTCGGGAAGACCACCCTCAACCGCCCGCTGATCATGGCCGTCATCACAGCCGAAGAAAACATGGTTGACCTGGAAAAATACCGTAAAATCCAGGAACGGCTGCACGACCCCCGCGGCCTCAGCCCGGAAGAGAAAACCCACCTGGTCAAGCAAGGCAAGGCCATCGTTTACATAAGCTGCTCCATTCATTCCACCGAAATCGCCGCCTCCCAGATGTCGATGGAACTGGCTTACCGCCTGGCCAGCGACACTTCTCCAGACATCAAGAACATCCTCGACCAGGTGATCCTGCTTCTGGTGCCCTCGGCCAACCCGGACGGAATAGACCTGGTCAGCGACTGGTACTATCGGACCCTGGGCACTCCCTTTGAAGCCAGCCCCATGCCCTGGCTCTACCACTATTACACCGGGCACGACAACAACCGTGACTGGTTCATGCTGACCCAGAAAGAGACTCAGTTAATGGCCCGGGTGCTCTATCGGGAATGGTTCCCGCTTCTCGTCTACGACGTTCACCAGATGGGTTCCACCGGGCCGCGTCTTTTCCTGCCGCCCTACCAGGACCCCATCAACCCCAACCTTGACCCCCTGCTCCTGCGCGAGCTTTACCAGCTCACCGGAGAAGCGGTCATCAGCCTGAGCCGCAACGGGAAAACCGGGGTGGCCACCAACACCATCTTCGACGGCTGGTACAACACGGCCAACCGGGCCGCCCCGCTGCGCCACAACGCCCTGGGAATTCTGTCGGAAGCGGCCAGCGCCAACCTGGCCTCCCCGATTTTCCTGAAGCCTTCCGACATCAGGGTGTCCGGTGGCGGCAACGACATCCAGTCCACCTACCTGGAACCCTGGCCCGGCGGCTGGTGGCGCCTTCGTGACATCGTGGAATACGAGCAGACCGTGGCCCTGTCCTTCCTGCGCACCATCGCCGGGAAGAAAGAAAAGTTCCTGGAAAATTACTGCCTGTTTGCCGAACGGCAGATAAATAAGGGCCTGAATGAACCACCCTATGCCTATCTCATACCGGAAGAGCAGAGAGACCTGCCCACCGCCCTTAAACTCGTGGAAGTTATCCAGAAAAACGGGGCCGAGGTGCATCAGGCCACCAGGTCTTTTAAGGCCGACGGCCTGGATTACCCGGCCGGCACCTACGTGGTGCTGCTGGCCCAGCCCTACCGGGCTTTCGTCAAGGACCTGCTGGAAAGTAAAGCCTACCCGCTCCCCCCGGGACGCGACCCGGCCCAATACCTGCCCTATGATGAGGCCAGCTGGACCTTGCCGCTCCAGATGGGTGTTCGAGTCATCGAGGTCAATGAAAAATTTGAAGCCAGCCTGAAACTCCTTCAGCCCATAAGCCTTCCCGAAAGTCGCCTGGCCGGTGGCGGGAAATATTTTATAGTTGATAGCAGTCCAAACAACGGCCTGGTCCTGGCCAACCGGCTCCTGAAGAACAGGCTGCCTGCCGGTTACATCGACAGGCAGGTCAGCGCCGGGAATAAAACTTATCGAGCCGGGAGCCTGGTCATCGAAAGAGGCCGGATTGATGAAGCCAGGCTCAGGTCTTTAAGCCGCGGCCTGGGCTTGACCATAGATAGCCTGGATTCTGTGGGACAGGCCAGGATTCAGCCGCTTAAAGAATACCGGCTGGCCATCTACCAGCCCTGGACCGCCAGCATGGACGAAGGCTGGACCCGCTGGGTGCTGGAACAGTTTGAATTCGACTTCAAGGTCCTGCACAACGCCGAAATCCGGGCCGGCCAGCTGGAAAAAAGCTACACCCATCTCATCCTGCCGGCGCTCAGCTCCAGGGTCATCCTGGAGGGAAGACGCAAGGGAGAGGTCCCGCCCGAATATGCCGGGGGCCTTGGAACGGAGGGTGTCTCCGCCCTGAATTCCTTCGTCCAGAACGGCGGAGTTTTAATTGCCGTGGAAAACTCGGCCGACTTTGCCATTGAATATTTCGGGCTACCGCTCAAGAACATAATCGAGCCGCGCCGGCAGGGCCGGTCTGAAAACGAACCAGCTCCTGCCCAGAGCGACCGGGTCAGAGTTTATTCCCCGGGGTCGATTCTCAAGGTGGCGGTTGACGGCTCAAGGCCAGAAGCTTTTGGCTATGATCAGGAAGCAGCCATTTTCTCCTACTTCAGCCCGGTTTTTGAGATGACAAAACCCGAGGCACAGGGCCCGGGAGTCAAGGTTTATAACCTGGCCTGGTACCCGGCCTACGACCCGCTGCTCAGCGGTATCCTGCTCAACGGGGAGAAACTCCAGCACAAGTCGGCCGCCGTGGCCTGCGAGGTAGGGCGGGGTAAAGTGGTCCTGCTGGGATTTGACGTTATCCACCGGGCCCAGTCTCACGGCAGCTTCAAGTTCCTGTTTAATCCCATCATATATCGCTGATGGCCGCGGCCTGAAAAATTTTTGCAGGATATCAAAGCTATCCTCGGGTATATAAGCTAAAAACCCGGGTAGGACAATTACAAATTAAAGAAATAAACAGATTCGCTGTCCTGGTCACATTATGAACTGGAAGCTGACCAAAGCTGACCTGAAGTTCCTGGTCTGACATTATCAATAGAATTAAATTGGAGGAAAATTGGCTAATCGTATCCCCATCGATAAGACAAGAGATTGTCAACGCCAATTTTCGCCTGAATATCTCAACCTTTTTTTGCACCATTTGAGTGAACTAACCGTCCTGATATTGCCAGATAACAGGCAAGACTTAGCCTGGAAAAATATTGCCTAACCAAACCTGAACCTTGAATCTTTTATTAGCCTCCGTAATAAATTAAAATGATAAAGGTCAAAATCGAATCGAAACTTATCATTTATTCATCCTAAAGGAGGGAGTCGTGAACCAGAAAAAAACCATCAGGATAGCCCTGATTCAGCAGAAAAATACCCTCGACCGGGAAAAGAACCTGGCCCGGGGGCTGGATGCCCTCGACCGGGCGGCTTCGGCTGGAGCCGGCCTGATTGTGTTTCCCGAGCTGTCCTTTTTACCTTTCCTGCCGCAGCACCCGGCCGGGCCGGGCTACAGGGACTGGGCAGAAACTGTCCCCGGTCCAACGACCGAGTTGATCTCAAGAAAAGCAGCCGAGCGGCGGGTGGTGGTAATTTTTAACCTGCTGGAAATTCATGACGGAAAAACCTACGACTCATCGCCCGTCATCGATAGCGATGGTCGCCTGGTTGGCGTTAACAGAATGGTCCACGTCATGGAAGCTCCCGGCTTCCACGAAAAAGGTTATTACCATCCGGGCGACCTGGGGGCCGGGGTTTTTGAGACCGCGGCCGGGCGGATTGGCGTGGCCATCTGCTACGACCGTCATTTCCCCGAATACATGAGGGCCCTGGCCCTGAAAGGGGCCGAGCTGGTGGTAACTCCCCAGGCCGGGGCCAAGGGTGAGTGGCCAGCCGGGCTGTTTGAAGCCGAGCTCCAGGTGGCCGCCTTCCAGAACGGTTATTTCTGCGCCCTGGCCAACCGGGTGGGGAAAGAAGAGGTGGTGGAATTCGACGGCGGTTCCTTCGTGGTCGATCCCTCCGGCCAGGTCATAGCCAGGGCCGAAAAAGAAATAGAAGATATCCTGCTGGCCGAGATAGATTTTGGTCTGATCGAGAATTGCCCGGCCCGCAGGCACTTTATCCCCGACCGCCGGCCCGAAGTCTACCAGAAACTCTGACCGTATCGGCTTGAGCCATTTTTATTAATCACGGACCCGTGTATAATGGGTAAGGTCAGCAGGTTGACACCATAAACTCTGGTTGAATTAGGTCCGCCTGGAGTCAACCCCGTTTACGAGTGCCAATCTTTATCAGGGAGAGGAGGCTATATGAAAGCAAGAAGTATTTTAGCATTAAGCCTGCTGCTGGCGACACTGGCCCTGCCGCTTCTGGCCAACAAGTCCGCGGCGTCCATAGAAGCTCCGGCCGCGGTTAAAGCCGGCGAAGAGGCCACCATCATCGTCAACGTCAGTCACCGCGGGAACAGCAGCCTGCATTACACCAACCGGTTGGTGGTTAAGGCCAACGGGAAGGAAGTGGCCCGCTGGAACTTTTCTCCGGGCAACAGGCCTGAATCGGAAAACTTCAGCCGGGAAGTCAAGCTCAAAATCGAGGCTGAAACCGAAATCGTGGCCGAATCCAACTGCAACCTCCACGGCAGCGCCGGTCCGTCAACGGTTCGAATTAAAATAGCCGAGTAAAGGGGGAAGCGATGACAATTGCCGGAGTATCGATTGTTTTGCTCCTGGGTATCGTGAACCTGATCCTGGTTGTTTTCCAGGTAAGCACCGGAAAGAAATGGGTGAAAGTCCATTTCGCCTGGCACCGCCGCCTGGGTTTGCTGCTTCTTTTCACGGCCTTGATCCACGCAGTCTTAGCTTACCTGTCCCGCTGAAGGATGCGCCCAACCCGGCTGAATTTTTTTCAGCCATTTTTTCTTTTCTCGACCAGCAGGGCCTCTTCCAGTTGTTCAGGATGGTGGCGGCAATGGTATTCAATTTTGCTGGCCGACCTGTGAGCTTTATAGTAAGGCCAGCCCTGGTCCATCAGGTGCCTTTCATGCAATTCATGGAGAAGAACAAACTTCATTTCTTGACGGCTCAGGTCATCATCAAGCCAGACTTCATTTTCTGGAATGAAATGATAAACCTTATCATGCCCGCCCTCGGTAAAATCTATGAAAAACAGGCTTCTGACCAGCTCTCCCCTGACTATCCATACTTTAACCCGGCCGCTATACTTCTTTATTAGCGTCTTATGGATTTCATCAATAATCCCCTGCTTATTCAGGGCCTCTATTCGCCGGATTAATTCAGCTTTTCGCCTTTCCTTCTGTTCAACGGCATCAGCTTCGGCCAGGGCTTTATCATAGGTAACACCAGAAGCCATCAGCCGGTATTCCACCAGTAAATGATCGATAAAAAACTGCTGCTCACCGGCACCATGTTCCTGATCTATCCAGAATTCGTGCCTGGGAATAAAGCGAAATCTATAGTGCTGACCGAAATTGGTAAATTCCTCATCTAAATTCTTTCTGACATAATTACCATCAACAATCCAGACCGAAATATCCTCAATCTGATCCAGCTTTCTAACGTACGGTTTTTTAAGCATTTTTTCCCCTTTAATTTTCAAAATGACTTCCCCGCATTCTCACTCTTCCCGATAAATCTTTATAAGAAAAGGCATAGACAGGCTCGCTGTAAAAAGAACGCGAAAAAATCCCATAACTTCAAATTTAATATCTTACCCCCCGCCTCCAATGCCGCCTTAAATCGATCCTGGAGAAGCCAGCGCCTCCATCCCCTCCCCTGATTATCTGTTTTCAGGCTGAACTCCAATCGCCCGCTGGCAACTCATCTCGTCTTATTTCAATTTGCTTACATTACAAATAGAAAACGGTTCCAGATAGAAGACTGCTGTCCCGTTCTTATAATCAAATTTAATCTGGCTGGCGGGAGCGCCCTTCTCGCCTATAAAGTACTGGTTGATTTTGCCCAGGTCTTTTATTTCAATCTCAGTCCAATCGGCCGGCAGGTGGAGTACTGCCTTCAGCCTGGAGTTGGTGGGGTTGACCAGCCTTATCCGTCCATCCCCGTCCCAGATTTCCTGCAGGTCAAAATGCTCCACCCTGGCTCCCTTCTCAAAAATCTTCAGGTAGGGTATCTCGTACAGGTTGGAGACGATGACCAGGCCGTCGTCGTCCTCGTAGAACTTCCGGCTGTAGGTGTTGTAATGGCCGCAGAACTCAAACCTTCCGCCGGTGGCTTCCTTCATTTTCTTATTGGCCTCCAGGGAATGCCACAACAGCTGGTGGGCATAGTCCAGGTACATCTTCTTGCCGGTGTGCTTGTAGCCGGCCACCAGGGCTTCCATAATCCAGGGAATGTAAGTGGGGGCGGTGGCCACCGAGGAGTCGGTGCCGGTGGTCGGCTCGCCGAACTGGCCGGTCCAGTCCCCGTCTTTCCTGGCCACTCCGCCCTTGAGCCAATAAAACTCGTCCGGGAATTTATCCATGTGGATAAAGGACATCAGCATGGTGTCGAGTATCTTTTCAGCATCCTTGAGCCACTTGTCCTGGCCGGTGTAATCATAGAGGCGGTAAAGGGCCTTGGCCGCAAAGGCAAAGACGTTGACCGAAGGTTCGCCGGCATGGTCTTCGAGCAGCAGGCCGTAGTTTTCCAGCACCTGGAGCTGGTTTTCCATGGCTTCCACCGCCCGGTCCAGGTACTTCTTATCGCCGGTAAAGGAATAGGCATTAAGCATGACATCTATTCCGAACTCGCAGGCGTCAAAGGTGTTGAGGTCATCCTTCCAGATGAGCTTCGGCGGCCTGGTGTTCGGGTCGACCACCGCCCGCCAGTACCATCGCCGGCCTTCGGGGTTCCACATCAGGCCGGAATGCACCTTTTCAAAATTTACGAGCAGGGCTTCCCTGGCCGCCGGGTTCCCGGTCAGCGGGTACTCGGCCAGCAGCGATTCCACGTTGTATGGCTGGGACCAGAGAAAGCACTGCCGCTGCTTGGTGTCAACCGTCTGGTCCATGAAGTAGCCGAAGAAAGGATGGTCGGGTGAGTTCCAGCGCATCTTTTCCAGGTAAAACCGGTTGGCATTCACGGTGTACTGCAGCCAGGTGCGGTCGCCGGTGACGTAGAACATGGTCATGAAGGCCTTGCCGGTCATCTCGTTGTGCCAGTCGTTGGTCGGCCACTCGTAGGCATGGTAGACCCAGCCTTCCCTGGTAATCGTCCGGGGCACGTTGCTCACCAGGTATTTTTCAACCTCGTCCAGATTGACCTTTTCGAAGTTAAGGCCGTTCTGTTTCAGGTAACGGTCATAGCGCGAGTAAATATTCTCGTTGGAAAAGGTGGCCACCAGGTTGAAGCGGGCTTCCTCCTGCGGTTTTATCTTGGTGGCCTTCCAGACGAAAAGGCCATGCTGGTGCAGAATCCACCAGCCGCCGGTGAAGTAGTTGCTGGTGGTATCCCGCTTGATTTTCCAGGGCAGCATGCCCGAGGCGGCCAGTCCTTCGCCGCTGACGGTAAAGGTATAGCTATCGGAAAAACCCAGCGGCTCGATGTTCCTGGAGCAGAGCAGCTCGGCCGGCCCGAAAGCGGTGTCGATTATCCTGTTGGCGGGCAGGGTCAGCAGGTTGATGTAGGGGACTTCCTCGGCCCGGTTATTCCTGACACTGTGCTCGAAGAAAAGCTGTGCCCCCTTCAGGCTGATTTCCAGCCTGTGGCTTAATCCCTGGCCCTTATCGGCAGTCAGGACCAGTACCCGCCCGCGCCTCTTATCCTGGATTGTTTCGTGCTTTTCAAAGTAGACATACCATTTGTAGGAAGGTTTTTTTTCCGATTCCTTGGCATTCCACATGGACAGGAAGGGATTATCGGGATAGCTTTCCGGCTGTCCGACCAGGCCGATAACGTCGTTGGAGCTGAGCGTCGGGTACATCTCCCGGGCCCGGTCCCAGCCCAGGTAGCGGTAGCAGAGTTCCCCGCGGTAACGCATTTCCTGAAGGTAATAGCCGTTCCAGCGCGGGTCCAGGTCCCTGGTCTCGGGCGGCGTTTCAAAAGGGTTAAGGGCCTGGTGTCCTTTCCAGACATCGACGAAATCCAGCCTCAGGTAAACCTGGCCGTTGTCCATCTCTATGACATCGCCCGGAGAATCGCGTCCGTCCTTGTCGTTGTCGTGCCAGACCAGGCTGGTCGGCTGTATCCGGCTGGCCGTGCCCAGAATCAGGTATAAAAGAAGAGATATTATGACCAGTCCCAGGATAAAAATGAAACTGAACCACAGGCCTCGTTCAGTTTTTATGGCCACTTCACCCCTCCTGAAAAAATTTAAAGTCAACACCAGAGCCAGAAAATGTAAAAATCCTCCCTAATAAAACATTTCCTGACTGGAGACTGTTACAGAAGAAAAGTAAAAGTCAAGAAAAAACCCTGGCACCTGGATGGACATCAGTTAGAGTTTAAAAAACGGTGGTCATAAAGTCAAGGAAAGATGGCGGGCTCGGTCGGGCTGTAAATGATTAGAGCCGGACTGAAGGTCCGAGGCC
>JARYMI010000032.1 GCA_029907205.1 Clostridiales bacterium | reverse complement strand
TCTTGGGGGGAGTTGCCGGCTGCATTTTCTGCGCGGCGCCCGGGTTTTCCTTCAAATCGGCCGCCTTTTCTCCCGTTTCCCCTGCCCGTGCCCCTGCCAGCTCTGGGGCCACCCCAGAACCTGCTCCCCGGGCCACCTGGATATTCTGGATATTATAGAAAACCAGGAGTCTATCCAGCTCAGGCCGAGCGGATTCCAGAATGTTAAGCGAGTCGATGCTTTCTTCTGCCATAAGCTCAGCAGCCTGACGAAGATACTCCTCGCTTTGAGTGATATTCTTTAGCTGGAAATGACAGATACCAAGATAAACATAGGCTTTCGCCAGCATTTTCCTGTCCTGGGCCAGACCGAAGGCAGCTATCTCGAGGTCTTTGGCCGCCCGCACATAATCCCTTCGCGCGAGCTCCCTCTCGGCTTTTTCCAGCATCTTCGGGTAAAAAGGGTCAATCTGCGCGGTTGACTGAGCCATGCTGCTCATTTGGTAAAATTGGAGGGCCAAAAACATGAATGCTATTATTCGAATTAAGATTAAGAGAGAACTGCTCTTTTTCCGGTTTCCGCTCATTTTTTTCTGCAGGATCTTATCTAATTTATATCCGCCATCCTAAATTTTGTCAAATTATGATGTCGGGTCAATAGATCAGAAACGCTCCTCCCCGGATTTTAAACGGCCCGCGGGTCTTTTCTTTATGGTAGGGTGATTGAGTGGATAACCTGATCGTAAAGGAAAACGAGAAATTCCCTCGCCTCGCCATGAAATATGAAACGCCGGCCTCGCCGAAGCACTTGAACATTTTGCGCTTTTTGGAGAAAATATGGCCATAAAAAACGGGAATGGAAAAGAAGAAAATCCTCATCATCGGCGATGACCTCGTCTCAGCTCGCGACACCGTTAAGATGCTCCGGGACATTGGCTACCCTGTTATCGCCCTTGTCGCCCTGGGGAAAAAAGCCCTCTCCATCATCAAGAAGAAGCAGCCCCACCTCGTCCTCGTCAACGGCCGGCTTCGAGGAAAGCGGGCTGGCATGGAGCTGGCGCGGCGAATCTTGGAGGAACTCGAACTCCCTGTCCTCATCCTCGTCGACCGCTCAGAATTTCGAGCCATCAAGCCAACCATCGGAAAGCTCGGCTGCGGTTGCCTCCTCAAGCCCGTCGACAAGCAAAATATCGAGATGGCTATCGAGACCACACTCGCCCGCCACGTCCTCGAGAAGAAAATCAAGGACAGGGCAAAAAAAGCCCTGCTCGAAAGCGAGGAGCGCTACTTTCAGCTTGTCGATAACATCAGCGAGGGCGTCGTCATCCAGGATAAGAAAGGCATCATCACTTCGGCCAACGAGCGTTTCCTGGAGCTTATCGGGTACAAGCGGAAGGAGGTCCTGGGTCGACCGATCACCGCTTTTCTCGGCGAAGGCTGGTTGAAGAAAGAGGAAGGACTACCAGAAGATCGCTGGCGCTCGATCGAACTCGCCTGGAAGAGAAAAGACGGCAAGAGAATCTACACCATCCTTTCGCGGCGTCCCATCCATGACCCCAAAGGCCGCTTCGAAGGATATGTCTCCGTGCTTACTGATATCACCGAGCGCCGCCAGGTCGAGCTCGAGCTTCGCCGCTCCCAGGAAGAGCTGCGGAGCCTTTCCCAGCACCTCCAGTCCATCCGGGAGAGCGAGAGCAAGCGCATCGCCGGCGAAATCCACGACATCCTCGGCCAGCAGCTGACGGCCCTCAAGATTGATCTCTCCTGGCTTTCGAGCCGCGCCGCCGGCCTCGGCGAGAGTGGCCAGGAAATACAGAACAAAATTTCAGCCATGGCTGATTTAGTGGACAAGACAATCCAGAGCGTCCAGAAAATCTCGGCTGAGCTCCGGCCCGTGCTCCTCGACGATTTGGGCCTCGGACCGGCCATCGAATGGCTGGCTCAAGATTTTGAGAACCGGACCAAAATCAAATGCCGCGTTCGCCTCGCCTGCGACACCCTTGACCTCGACCCTGACTGCTCAACGGCCATCTTCCGTATCTCCCAGGAGGCACTCACCAATGTCGCCCGCCATGCCCGGGCCACGGCCGTGGATATCCATCTCGCCGAGGAGAACGGCGAGCTGCTCCTCAAAATCGGCGATAACGGCAAGGGCATCAAGGAGAACGAAGTCCATGCTCCCACATCCCTGGGCTTAATGGGGATGCGGGAGCGAATCCGGCCTTTTGGCGGCAAGCTCGAGATTACGGGAAGCCCGGAGAAGGGAACATTACTGACTGTCGCCGTTCCCCTGGAAAGGGGGCGGAAGAGGGGGAGCGAGAAGTCGAAGTAAATCGAACGATGATTAGAGTCTTGATTGCTGATGATCATACATTAGTCCGGAAGGGGCTACGTCAGATTCTTCTTGAAAGCGGGGCGGTCAAGGTGGCTGACGAAGCCAAGGACGGCAAGGAGACCATCGCCAAAGTGAGTGCCAATCCCTATGATGTCGTCCTCCTCGACATCTCCTTTCCCGGACGAAGCGGGATCGAGGTGCTGAAACAGGTGCGGGCGCTTCGTCCTAAGCTACCCGTCCTCATCCTGAGCATGCACCCCGAGGAGCAGTATGCTATCCGGGCGCTTCGGGCTGGAGCGGCGGGGTATCTGACCAAGGAGAGCGCGCCCGACGAGCTCATCGAGGCCATCCAGAAAGCGGCCAGAGGGGGAAAATACATCACAGCTTCGCTGGCTGATAAACTGGCCGAGGAAATCGGCGAGCCCACGGCAGAGGAGATGCCCCACGAGCGCCTCTCTGACCGCGAGTATCAGGTTATGTGCATGATCGCCTCGGGCAAGACGGTGAAGGAGATCGGCCGAGAGCTCAACCTGAGCGTTAAGACCATAAGCACGCATCGGGCGCGCCTCCTCCGCAAGATGAACATGCGGAATAACGCCCAGCTCACCCACTACGCCATCAAGCACAAGCTCGTCGACTAATTCAAATTGGGGACATGACTCGATTTTCTTAAATCGGGATCGTGTCCCCAATTTGCTCTTGGATTAAGTATCGTGCCCCAAGATTTTCCTTAAATCGGGATCTTGTCCGCAATTTGCTATGTATCGTGTCCAAAGATTTCTCTTGATTTGCAGGCGGGACCCAATCTGCTAAGTATCATATCCCGAGATTTTCCTATGATATTGCGTCCGCAATTTGTTTCTTATTTATCGGACTTAAGGACTTGACTGAGCTCCTTTTTTACTTTTTTGGACAGCCGCACAAACTCAAGGCCGACGTCGTAAACACCGGGCGATTCGGGAGGCAAATCTTTAATCCAGACTACCCTCGCCCTGGCTTTGAAGGATGGCCCATGGGGGAGTAAAAACTCAAGCTCGACCACCTGCCCGGCTACCATGCGCTCATCGCTATAAACGCGCACCCCACCCCGGCTCAGGTTGGAGACGCGTCGCCCTTGGGCGGCCTTCCCCCCGGGCATCCGGCACACGACGGGCACCATCACCCTCGGATACCTCCGCCTCTCGGTCCCCGAGTGAGGCGATTTTTTCTCACCCATATTCGATATTCTACTAATTTCTCTGATAATTTTCCAAGAATCTCGACAATATCGAATAAAATAGCGAGCCGCATCACTTCCAATCACCTTTATGGATGATATCAATGTAAGTAATATCACCCTTTGGTTCATCTTCGGCGGGTATTGATTTTAAGTGAATAATCATCTAATTTTTCCATGATTCTTTGAAGCTCAATGAATTTGTATTGATTTTTTAGATAAGTATTTTGAGGTAGAATAAAAGGAATGATGAAGATTTCTTTCCGGGTCTAAAACGGGGTTAAAAAGTGAAAAAGAATATCGCCGTTATCGGGTGCGGCTATTGGGGAAAGAATTTAGTCCGCAACTTTTTTGAGATGGGTCGGCTCCTTGCTCTATTCGATACCGATAAGGATCGACTTGCCTCCTTTAGGGACAAATATCCGGATGTCTTCATTGCCGAGAGTCTGGCCAGACTCCTCAGTGATACGAGAATACAAGGGGTTGTCATTTCCACGCCTGCTGCTACTCATTACTCGTTAGCCAAGGAAGCTCTGACTGCGAACAAAGATGTTCTGGTCGAAAAGCCCATCTCTCTCCATTATCATGAAGGCGAGGAATTGGTAGCTTTGGCAAAGGAAAGAAAAAGAATTCTCATGGTGGGGCATATCCTCCTCTATCATCCAGCAATCACCAAACTAAAAGAGATGGTCAACAATGGGGAACTTGGCAAGATCCATTATATTTGTTCCAATAGGTTGAATTTGGGCAGGTTCAGGACTGAAGAGAACATCCTTTGGAGTTTTGCCCCCCATGATATCTCTGCCATCCTCTATTTATTGAATGAAATGCCCGATTCAGTCTCTGCCCATGGTGGGAATTACCTCCATGCTGATGTTGCGGATATCACTGTGTCCAGCCTCAATTTTCATAGTGGGGTTAGAGCTCACATCTTCGTCTCCTGGCTTCATCCATATAAAGAGCAAAAACTGGTAGTTATCGGGGATAAAAAAATGGCATTGTTCGACGACGTAAACCCCAAGGAAAAGCTGTTTATTTATGAGCATAGAATTAATTGGATTCTGAGGTTTCCTGTTCCCCAGCTGGAGCCAGCAAAGCCAATAGGTATCGAAGCCAAAGAACCTTTGCGTGTCGAATGCGAACATTTTGTTGATTGTATGGAGTCAAGGAAGCCTCCTTTGACGGATGGAAACGAAGGCCTACGCGTCTTAAAAATTCTGGAAGCATGTCAGAAATCTTTGGAAGCAAGGGGAAAGGAAATCAGTTTGAAAGAAAAAGTTGAAAAGAAGTTTTTTGTTCATGAGACGTCGAGAATTGATGAACCATGTGAAATTGGAGAGGGCACAAAAATTTGGCATTTCTCTCATATATTAAAGAACTGCAAGATTGGCAAGAATTGTGTGATTGGGCAAGACGTGTCCATAGGTCCGAATGTATCGATCGGCCACAATGTCAAGATTCAGAACAACGTTTCCGTTTATGAGGGGGTCACGTTAGAAGATGATGTTTTTTGTGGGCCCTCCATGGTCTTCACCAATGTTATAAATCCTCGAAGCCATTGGCCCAGGAAGGATGAATATCAGAAGACTCTGGTCAAAAGAGGTGCCTCTCTTGGCGCGAATTCGACGATTGTGTGCGGGGTAACAATCGGCCGATACGCTTTTGTAGGTGCGGGCGCCCTGGTAAATAAGGATGTCCCTGATTATGCGCTCGTTTACGGCGTTCCCGCCAAGCTTCAGGGCTGGATGTGCTATTGTGGTGTCAAACTCAATTTGTCGACTTCACCCGATTCTCGCGAAACAGGGGAGTGCGGGAACTGCGGCCGGAAATATCATAAGTATGGGCTTGCCGTATCAGAGATATCTGGGATCGAATGAGATAACCAAGTCCAGGCTAACAAGGAGCGATGTGATCATGAGCCTTTGGGAAATTGAGTGATTAATGGGGAAAAGCTCTATTCTGCTTTTGATATTTACCATGAGTTGTGCATCAGAACGGCCAACTTCAGACCACCTCAAAATGGATTATGATTATACGAAAACTCCTGTTGTATTCGTTCATGGCCACGGGATGACTTCGAGCAGCTGGAATTCGCTGGTCAACTATCTTTGCGAGTCGGGATATCCAAAGGAATATTTGAGAGCTATTCAGCTAACTCCTAACGATGGACCGAATATCGAAGCTGCAGAAAAACAGATTGCTCCGTTTGTCGAACAATTTTTGGCTGATGTGAATCAATATCTTGTCTTTGTCCAACCCATGATCCAACCCAAAACAAAGGTGGATATTGTTTCCCACAGCATGGGCGCCCTAAGCGCTCGATGGTATGCCGCAAAGATCAGACCAGAAAGAATTAGAACATGGGTTTCTTTGGCCGGAGCGAACCATGGGAGTGACGCCCTTTGCTTGTATGTCGGCCGAGACAACGGCGCAGCCGATGACGTGTGTCCTGCCTTTGCGGATGCTAAGGAAAAAAGCCTAATCCAATTTGTTCTTAATGGATTACCTCATTTGCCTGATGTGGATGAGACACCTTATGGGTTGGGCAGGGATTCCCCTGGCGTAAAATCCATCCCTCCTGATGAAGATAGGTCAATCTTTTATATCACGGTAAGAAAGATCAACGATGAGTGGATAATCCCATACGAAAGCGCAATTCTTGACGGCGCTGGCGGCAAGACCATCGCAATTCCCGTCGATCTGCCGGCTATTGAGGATCCGCCAGGGAACATCCAGATGAAACACAAAGTGCGCCATGATCCTATGCTCGAGGATGAGAAAACGATGCGGTTATTGAGGACTATCCTTGAGCTTAAATAGCCATCCTCGATCAAACCCTTTTCCGCAATTCCTTGGCCGGGTTGCCCGCGACTATAGTATAGGGTTCGACTGGTTTGGTCACCACCGAGCCAGCACCGACAATGGACCCGTCACCAATGTCCTCCATGATGACGGAGTTTGATCCAATCCAGACATCGTTGCCGATTTGGATGCGCTTTAGTTGACCACCTTGCTTTATCATCGGAATATCAGTCCGCGAATAATGGTGGTATTTTGAACCGCTCAAGAAACAACATCCTTCGGCCGTCATGACATGGTTTCCAAAGTCGCAGTGATGGATGATGTTGTACATCCCGATCTGAACATTGCTGCCGATGCGGATGTCGCGATAGTTCAGGACAGTGCCAAAGCCGATGAAAACATTTTGGCCAAGCTTGGAAAGGGTATATTTATAAAAATTGTAACGAATGATTTCTCCGATACCGAAGGGAACAAGGCTGAAGAGCTGGGAAATGGCCCTGAAGGTAGATTCAGCTGATAGCCTCGCCAAGAAGATAAAGGGCAATACGAAAGGCAGCGATAAAATCTGCATGAGCTTAATGGCAATTCTCAGGGCTGGGGATTGATCGAACATCCAGTATTGGATTTCCGTATAATCGCGATGCTCAATTTTGATTTTGCCCTTCATGGTTAGAAATGGAGAAAATCAAGGTCAAAAGTCACATGATACACATCCACTCCTGCACGATGGCAGGGTTTAAGAATCCCTCCAAGACTTTGATAAAAAAGAAGCGCCTCAGTGTTAAACGCGTCGACGAAAACATCCAGATGAGCCATGCCAGCTTCCCTGCAATAAGAAACCGCAGAGTAGAAAAGTGCTTCGGAAATTCTCAAACTAGTCCTTTTATTAAATGCTAAAGTGCGATACTCAGGTCTTACGGCGATGGCCAGTATCTCCGCCGTCGCTTTTTTTGGATGGCCAATTTCTTGCCGCCTGGAGCGAATTAGCCGGACAGCTCTGGGTAAGTTGAATATCAACGATGGTTTTTTTATGATGGAAAAAGCAATCAACAAAAAGATGTAGAGAAAATGTTTCCTCATTGCCTTTCGGTGAAAATTTAAAGAGTCGGTTGTATAAGCGATAAACCCGACGGGTATCCCGTCCACTTCATATAGGGATACTTTCATCAGGCCATCTTTGACCAGAGTTCTATAACAAAAATGCTCAAGAAAAAGCTGGCCGAGGCCAGCTATCTCCCCCCAACCGAGCAGTTCAAAATGCATTTTGGCTGCTTCAGCGACGTCTTTTCTATTATCGGGATTGAGAAGACGAAGTGAACAATGAACAGGAATAATGTCCATGGGAATAACTATCTCATTTTTTTGAAACGCTCGCCATAAGAAAGCGAGCTGACGATTGACACTTTCTGAGGAATTTTGTATCTCGCCAGTTTATCCTTGCAAAAAGCGGCTAATCGTTTTTTGAATTCAGCAACTGTTTCCTCCGTGCTGATCTTGACCTGAGCTACGACGATCTGCCCCACGATCGGGTTAGGTTCGCCCTTGACGGAAACATCCTCGACGCCTTCCATCATGAGGATGACATTTTCAACTTCAGTGGGATGGACCTTTTGTCCACCGACATTGATGAGCTCTGATTTGCGGCCTAAGATTCGGGTATACCCATCTTCATAATCCACCAGGTCCCCAGTGCAGAACCAGCCTTCTTCATCGAAAGGGTTATCGGCGTTCAAGTAGCCGATCATGGCCGAATTAGCCCGAATCCATAACACGCCATCCACAACCTTGGTGTCAACCCCTTCACCGCCGACTCTGACCCAAAGAGAATCGGTACTCTTGGATTTCGATCGGAGGATACCAAGCTCCGTAAGGCCATAAGTCTGCTGGAGGGTGACGTGGGGAAGGATTGTATTGATTCGCCGCAGGGTTGTTTCTGGCATTGGCTCGGTTCCGTAGGTGATGATTTTCAACGAGCTGAGATCATATCTCTTGTAGGCTTCGCTCAAGATCATAAGGTTTATAAAAGTTGGTGAGGTGGGGAGAAGTTGTGCCCGGAATTTTTCGATTGACCTCAGGACGCCATCTGGCGTTCGGTCATCCGCCACTATCAGGCAACCAGCGTTAGAAAGCGTATAGAACATCGTATTGATTCCTCCGATATGATCAAACAACAGAAAGGCAATCGTCCGCCAACGATATCTTGGGACTTTGAATTTTTCCAGGAGCTTAGAAAGGTCATGGACCGCGGCCTTGCTTTTTCCGGTAGAACCGGAAGAAAAAAGGACAAGACCTGGATGATTCTTTGCGCGCAAAGAGAGATAATATTCGTGATCAGCTTTTCTTCCAGTTTCTTTAATTTCTAAGCGTGCATCGGAGAATCTGAAAATTATCTCGCTCTGCGCGATTTCGATAAATTCTTCTTTTTTGCTTACGACGGCTTGGCTAAGAGGGACGACAACGCATCGGTGCTCGACGAGAGCCAAGAGGAGCGCAACGCTGTCCGGTGAGAAATCCGCTTCAAGAGTTGCCACTGCACCAGGCTTTATTTGATGAGCAACAATCCTATGATGCCAAAAAGAGATGCGTTCGAGAAGCCAGGCATATTTATAGGGCGTTTCTTTGAAAATGATAGCCTCTTCTCCCTTGTTCTCTTCGAACTTCTTCAAGAGGAAATCAATCACTCCGCCTCCTCTTTACCTGTTGCACAAAAGTGAGATCGGAGCTTTCAACTCTATTCTTAACTCACCCCGCCCAGATAAATAACCTGGGCAGTAATGTTTTGACTCTCAGGTTTTATGAAAAAATCAATGACATTGGTTATATCTTGGAAATTGGCCATTTTCTGAACAGGCAAACCCTTAAGGAGCTGATCAATCTTTTCTTTTGGCACTCCCTTAATGAGGTCGGTGTCCACGGGAGCAGGGCCGACTGCATTACAGGTAATACCAAATTGGATCAGTTCCCGAGCAATTATTTTGGTTAGCGTTTCCACTGCGCTCTTAGATGAGGCATATATAGCCTCACCGGCGAGCAGCATTGGAACAGCAACAGTCGTTATATTGATGATTCTTCCGAAATTATGCTTTTTCATGAGCTTGGCGCTTTCTCGGCAAACAAGGAAGGTTGCCCTGAAGTTTACCGAAAATATTGCATCTACAGTCGATACCGGGGTTAAAAGAAAATGGTTCAAGGAGGCGAGGCCAGCATTATTGATGGCTATGTCCAGCCTACCATGCTTTTTTTGTATTTCGCTGAACATCTCTATTACCTGAGCTTCATCTGTAACATCGGCAAGATGATGGGAGTAGTTCTGCGATTGCTGATCGGATGGGTTACGGCTGCAACCCTCAACCATAAAGCCCTGTCCGGCATAGTATTCCGCCAAGTAGCGGCCGATTCCCTTTCGGGTTCCCGTGATCAGTATCACCCGGCGTTCAGACATCTTTGCTTTTCTCTTCAACAAGGAGCTGGATATAGTCTGCCAAAGACTCTACCGTGCGGAAAGGGCTTCTCTCCATGGACATCGCCCGTTCATCAGCGATCGTAATATGGATATTCAGCTTTTCTTTTAACCTCTGTTCAATGTCAACGATTAGAGATACCATGGCCAGAGAATCTAAGAGTGACCCTCGTCCAAATAATCGTGTCGACTCATTAAGACCGTCCGTCAGAAATTCTGGGTCTTGCTCGGATAATATTTGCCTCAGACTTGAGATGACCATCTCAGTGATGTCGTTTTTTTGCATCTTTTTCTTAACGAACTCCCTAGCCCATTTTGACCAAAAGATAATTATGAAGCCATAAAATGTCAAGTCCAAGACCAGACTTGATTAAATAGCCTTTCATTTTGGGTAGTTATTTATGAATGTAGCCCAGGCTCTTGAGCAGTTCAAGCAAGTGTGCAGGAACATTTTTCGCTTTTTTCCCGCTGCTGAATTCAGGCAAGGCGTCGACAGCCGGTAATAACCTGGCGACTTCCGAAGGCAGTTTCCCACTGACGTCGTTTTGTTCTGATGGGTCTTCAAGTAAATCATATAGACGGATGGTGCCGGATGTGGAATGCCAGAGCTTCAACTTTCCGTCAGACGCCGCATACCAATCGCCTTCATATGGAGCTATGTCAATTTGGGGATTCCTTTTCTTCAAACTTTCCAGGTAGCCACCCTGGTATCGCATTTGGGCGACCGCAATCGGAGATTCTGAAAGCTTTAAGTTGGCGACCTCTTTTGGTCGGCCTTGCACACGAGCCTTGCTGATGAGATTGAGGACCAGTTCAAAAACGTGATGACTCTGGACCTGTTGAGAATACCGGCCTTTGTTAACCAAAGGTGGGTATCTGACAATGAGGGGAACGTGCAGCAAAACGTTATCAAGACCGAGTTGGTGGCCGAGCAAACCCCGTTCCCCGAGCCTCTCTCCATGATCCGAGGTGAGGACGATTATGCATCGGTCGAGATCCGAGCGTTCTCCCAGCCACTCGAAGAAAATGCCAAGACAGTAATCCAGGAATTTGATATCTGCATCATAGAACGCAATGACTCGGTCCAAAGCATCGCCTTCCGCACGAACAAGCCCGGCATCATAATCTTCCGAATCGTTAGAGATATCGGAAGCCTTTTCTGTGACATCGTTTAAAGTTCTTATAGGGATGGAAATCACCATAGGGAGAATGTGGGTCGATAAAATTCAGGAAAAGAAACTTGGGGTGCCGGCAATTGAAAATCCACCATCGTTTTGCTGTAGCTACCGTACGAAGCGAATTTCCGGTCCATATCCAGTCTTCCGGGCGCCGTTTGAATATCCAACGGGCTCGAGCAATCGAGGTCCTTGGTGCTTTCCAGGTCACTCCATAATAATCAAAACCTCTGTTCCAGCCGAACGCCGGGTCAAGCTGAGGATTATTGACGATGGCGGTGGTTTTGTAGCCCAAACCCTTCAGGACTTCTGCAAGGGAGGGATGTGGTGGATCGAACATCAAGAAGTCTCCATCGGTTCCATGCTCCGCTGGTAGCAGGCCGGTCAATAGGGAGGCGTGCGCGGAGGGTGTCCAGGGAGCAGGAGAAATTGCTTTTTCATATACAGCAGCGTTTTCAGCCAGTTTTTCTAAAAAAGGTGTGGTTTTACGATGATACCCATAGAGAGATAGATGGTCGGCTCTGGCCGTGTCCATAATAATAAAAATAATATGGGGAGTTTGAGGATTATTGCCTTTAGTGGCATCTGAAAATGTGGGCATAAAATTTGACACGATGATGATAAAAGATAAGAAGGTGCTGAGGATAAAGCCGATATTTTTTCGGATAAGGAATCTTGCCATATGAAAAGCTAAGAAGGCAACTCCAAAGGCGATTCCAGAACATATTCCAACCTTGACCATGTACATGATTTTCCCAGATGGAAAAGCATCGAAAATGGACAGATTCCTCGACTCCATCAGGCTCGTGAAAAAAACTGTCGCTCCAAATGCCCAATTAGCGGCCTTGTCCAACGAACGGAGGAATACCCAGAATAAAACAAGAAAGCCAAGACTTAGCAGGGCGGCCAGTCCAAAGTCCAAAAATTCTGGATGAGTTCCAACATCGCACCGTGGCCAGACGAGAGTTTCAAGGAAAAAAGGCATCATAAGAATCATAAGTGCCCCGACCCATCTTGATAGACGATATATATGAACCTTGATCATTTTGGCATTTCGTGTGAATCATCGAGGCGAAAAAGAATTGCCTGTTCGCATTCTGCAGTCTTCAGAAACGAGCTAGCCAGCTTCTCCTCAAGGCCGGCCGCCAACTTGAGGTCTCTTTTCTCGGCCACAAGAAATTTTGTTCCCTTGTTTTGAAGCACCCGGACATATTCGATGCTCAAGTCCTCGTTTGCGATCACAAAGCCTTTGCAGTCCAGCCAGAAAAACATGTAAGGCCGATCGTAAGCACGCAACATTCCAAGTTGATCGAATTTTGAACCGCCCGTTACGGCAATCATCGTCCCCGAGGGGACAAAGTTCCTGAAGTTCTCGGCACATTTAAACAAGGCATTGGGCGCACCGGAGCGAAAATAGCGCGCGACGAGGCGTACCTCAAAGCATATCACAGAGATAAACAGAATGGCTAACGCTAATGCAAGGGCTTTCCTTTTAGGAGTGAGCAATCTGGGGATGGAATTTAGCTTCGATTTACCATCTCTTTCCGCCAGAACCCAAGAAATGGATTGCCCCATAAGAAGTGCTGCACATGGAGTCGAAACGATATGGTAATACGTTGCCCATGATTCGCCCGTTGTCCTGCCAGTCAGAACATAGAATGAAGCAAGGGCAATCAGCCAGTAAATAAGCAATCGCTGCGTCCTGGGTTTCCATGCCCGCATCAAACCGAGGAATCCGAGCACGCACCCAGGCACCATCCAAACGGTTAACATTTCGATTCTCATCACGCCAATAATGGTCGCTCTCGCTGCCTTTAGAAAGCTCAAGGATGTCATCCGAAGATAAGCTTCATTCGAAATTCCCAGGGAATTCCCGAATTGGAGCCAAAGAGCTCTCGCGTGGGAATACCAAAGAATTGTCGGCAATAATACCCCGGCAGCGAAGATATAAAGCTTCCACTTGGTGAACGCCCGCCAGCCAAAGCGGTCAAAACTGAGAAAAGCGAAAATAACGCCGACATGCAAAGCGGAAATCTTTGCCAACACGGCTAGGGCGGCAGCGACCAGGCTTATGACATAATACCTGAGCTTTTCCGTATCCAGCCATCTCAGGAAAAAATATATACCCATAAGGTAAGCGGCAAACATGAGTGGTTCTGGCTGGACGGCAGATCCCAAGCGAACGGCAACCGGATTCAAAGCGAAGACAGCCATAGCAATGATTGCGCCGAGGGGGGGTAAGAGATAAAGAGATAGCTTGAAAACGATTATGCAGGAAAGGGCAGAGAACAGGAACGAAACGATTCTTGCTATTTCCTCATGGTAGCCGAACATCTTGTATAGGACAGCCACCATCCAAGAATAGACAGGGAACTCAGATTCAACATACCCCGGGCCATCTTTTCGCCAATCGATGCGGGGGTAAAGAATGTTCATTTCTTCGAGGTAGAAGTTTCGCGCTATTGCGCCGACGTCGCATTCTCGCCAGAGCTCCCCACTCCCATCGATCTTGCGAAACACATCAAACCTTAACAGAATAGCAATGAGTAGAAGAATGTATAAAATGGTCCGATTGACATGAAACTCGCGCCGTAATCGTCCCAATGTTCTCCTTCCCTCACAGCATTAGGAAGATCTACGCTTCGGACTTCCGACAAATGAAATATTAGATTGTTGAATCGCTTATTGTCAAATTATTGAGAAAAATGTGAAAGAAGGCAAGCGGCCTGTCTGCTTTATTGAGAGACTTCTCGCTAATTCTTTTCTAAATGGCTCTGCATCGCCTCTTGAGGTGAAGAGCTAAAAGTAAATATCACCCCCAGGCTCACCTTTCCTGGTAGTTGTTTTGCCGTCATTTTGCTTTATGCTAAAATTAATGCTAAAAAACCAGAGGGCGAAGCAGGTTTTGGGAAGAAGGAAGGTAAAGGCCGCCATTTCTGAGAAGCTGAAGGTCGTATCTATCATAGGTGCGCGGCCACAATTCATCAAAGCGGCTATGATCAGTCGTGCTATCGAATCCCATAATCTGCTAAACAAAAAAAGAAAAATCAACCACATTGTCGTCCATACGGGACAACATTATGACTACGCTATGAGTCAGGCGTTTTTTGACCAGTTGACCCTCCCGGCGCCTCATTACCATCTAGGCGTCGGATCCGGTCTCCATGGCTGGATGACTGGGACCATGCTCACCAGAATTGAAGCCGTATTAATGGAAGCTAGGCCTGACTGGGTGCTCGTCTATGGGGACACAAACACGACCCTAGCCGGAGCCCTGACAGCAGTGAAATTACAAATTCCTATTGCCCATGTTGAATCTGGACTGAGGAGCTATAATCGCCGAATGCCTGAGGAAATCAATAGGGTTCTTACAGATCGCATCTCTGACCTTCTCTTCTGTCCAACCAGGAATTCTGTCGAAAACCTGAGAAAAGAAGGGATCGAACTCGGTGTTTATAATACCGGCGATGTGATGTTGGATGCGTTCTTAGCTTATAGCCAGCTGGCTTTGAGAAAATCAAGAATCCTCTTCCGATACAGACTTCTTCCTGGATGTTATTCATTAGCCACAGTCCACCGGCAGGAAAATACTGATGATAGGACCAAACTCATCCACATTCTTGAGGCATTTAGCCAGATAGCGAAGAAAGAAAACCCCCTCATGGTGCCGCTTCACCCCCGCACCCTGAAAGCAATCAAAAAGGAGAGACTTGACCTCTCGGCCAACTCCTATCTTCGGTTGATTTCGCCTTTAAACTATTTAGATATGCTTGCGCTGTTGAGCCAAGCCAAAGTTATCCTGACAGACTCGGGGGGCTTGCAAAAAGAAGCATTCTTTGCTGGGGTTCCTTGTGTCACCTTAAGAAATGAAACGGAATGGGTCGAGACTGTTCAGGCAGGCTGGAACCGTCTTTCCGGGACTGAACCAAAGATGATTGTACGGGCTTTCCACCAGGCAAGGAGGCCCGATTCGTGGAAGCGAGGGCGGTTTTTCGGCGATGGTAAGGCGAGCGAGCGAATCATCGACCTTCTTGTTGAAAATAGTCCCTTTCAGTTAGCAAACACTCGTAAAAGTTTATCGGCCATTTTTCGGAGTATGAAAAAAGACCCTCAGGGTCGTTCAAAGGACTAATGAAATGTGCGGCTTTGTCGGGATAGTCAATAAGGATCAAACTCCAGTCCCGTTTGACGTGCTCGTCGGCATGGTTGAAAAGATTAAGCACCGCGGACCTGATGATGAGGGCTACTTGATTGATGGGCCTCTCGGTTTTTACCATAAGCGATTATCGATTATAGACCTTGTAACCGGACAGCAGCCGATGACTTACGGCCCTTTCAGTATTGTCTACAATGGAGAAATTTATAATTATATTGAACTCCACGATTCGTTAAAAAAATCGGGTCATGCCTTTCGGACGACCTCTGATACGGAAGTGATTCTCCATATGTATGAAGAATTTGGACCCGAATTTGTCTCACGACTCAACGGCATGTTTGCATTCATTATCTATGACCGGCGGGAAAATCGTCTGATGGTTGCCCGTGATCATTTCGGCATCAAGCCGCTTTATTATTATTCGGATAGGCACCGGCTCCTTTTTGCCTCCGAGATAAAAGCGATATTAGCGCATCCGGCCGTTGAAGTTTCACCTAATTATGAGTCAGTCCAGGAATATCTTTTTTTTCAGTATGTTCTGGATGAAGATACCCTATTCAAAGGAATCTATAAACTTCTCCCCGGCCACTACTTCTTGATTGACCTCAAAACCTTTCAAAAAAAGATGGTTAAATATTGGGAGCCCGATTTCACTGTCGATATCTATCACACAGAAGAATACTTCATCTGGAAGCTTCGTGAGTATCTTGAGGATGCAATAACAATTCAATTACGGAGTGATGTTCCTGTTGGAGCCCATTTAAGTGGGGGCATAGATTCGAGTATCGTCACCCTTCTTGCTTCAAGAAAATATGCCGGCCGCCTGAAAACATTCACCGGTGCCTTCCGGGAAGGACCTCAATTTGACGAAATCCCTTACGCCAGAGAAGTTGCAAACGCCTGTGGGGCAGAAATGCATGAAATCTTCCCCACCGAGAAAGAGTTTATAGAAATCTTCCCCCGCTTGATCTATTACATGGATGAGCCGGCGGCGGGACCTGGAATTTTCCCCCAATATATGGTCTCAAGGCTTGCTTCGGAAGAGGTTAAAGTTGTTCTGGGTGGCCAAGGGGGAGACGAAATTTTCGGTGGCTATACGCGATATGTAATTGCTTATCTTGAGCAAGCGCTGAAGGGAGCGATTTTTGAAACAACTGACGAAGGTGAACACATTGTTTCACTCCGGTCAATTCTTCCCAATTTGCCTTTCATCAGGGAGTATGTGCCTATGTTGCGGCGGTTCTGGGAAAGGGGGTTGTTTGAGCCAATGGACAAGAGGTATTTTCGACTGATTGACCGGACAGAGAGTGACCGGCATATATTGACCGACGATTTTCGTGTTTCCCTCGATGAGAGCAGGATTTTTTCCCGCTTCCAAAAAGTATTCAATCACCCGAATACACTTTCCTATTATAATAAGATGGTCCACTACGATATGGTTAACAACCTGCCCGCCCTGCTTCAAGTGGAAGATAGGGTAAGCATGGCTGTCTCACTCGAGTCGAGGGTGCCTCTCTTGGACCAGCGCATTGTTGACCTTGTTGCCAGCATGCCGCCCCGAATGAAATTCAGGGGCGCTGAAATGAAATACATTCTGAAAAGAGCGACGAGAGACTTGCTTCCTCAAAAAATCCTGGAAAGGAAAGACAAGATGGGTTTTCCCGTTCCCCTCCATATCTGGGCAAAAAATAGAGTCCGCAAATTCTTCAG
This sequence comes from Clostridiales bacterium, assembly GCA_029907205.1. Lineage (GTDB taxonomy): Bacteria > Acidobacteriota > Aminicenantia > Aminicenantales > UBA8522 > JARYMI01. The sequence continues at coordinate 12,391 of JARYMI010000032.1, read as the reverse complement.
GGATACACTCTTGTCTTCCAGATGCCGAGAGCGAGGGATATTTGATAGCAAAGAGGTAGAAAGGCTCATCGAAAATCAGGATGCGTTCAGCCGAAAACTGTGGGGGGCGGTTAACCTTGAGCTCTGGTTTAAAATTTTTATCGATGGGGAGTAGCTCGAAGAAAAGACTTGAAGCACGGATTTATATAAATGGACAAAGCCTTTACTCTGAAGAATTGGCAAGTTGAAAAAATCGCCATCATAGGAGCTGGAATCGTGGGCATTCCCATGGCAGCCCTGCTTGCTCAAGCTCAAATTCGCCGGGGGAAGGGGAATCCCGCTCGAGTTTGTGTGATCCAACGCAACTCTCCCACCTCCGGCTGGAAAGTCGCCGCACTTAATGCGGGCAAATCGCCCATCGGAGGGATAGAACCAGAACTTGACAAGATCATCTCGAGAGCAGTTTCTGAGCGAACCCTCTATGCAAGCCATGATTACTCTGAGGTAAGTGATGCCGACATCATCCTCTTCTGTGTTCAAACAGATAAGGAAGAATTCCGCCCTGCTTATGGTCCGCTCTTTTCTGCAATTGAAGATACTTCTCGCCATCTCCAAAGAAGGGGGAAAAGGAATCCGCCTCTGGTCATTTTCGAATCGACGCTTGCCCCATCCTCAATGGTCAGCATAGTCCGGGCCAAATTCCAGGATTTTGGACTTGCCGATGGCCGGGATATTATTCTGGCGAACAGCCCGAATCGGGTTATGCCGGGTCGCCTTGTCGAGAGAATCAGGACGTCTGATAAAATCATCGGCGGACTGATTCCGTTGGCGCCTAAGCTTGTTCATCAAATTTACTCAGAGATCGTGACCGAGGGATCTCTTCATCTTACCAATAGCCTGACCGCTGAAATCGTTAAGACGCTGGAGAATGCCTACCGGGATGTTCGAATCGCTTATGCAACAGAGATTGCACGCTATTGCGACGAGAATAACCTTGATTTCTACGATGTGAGAGACAGGGTCAATGAGAAGCTTGCCAGGGAAGACAGAGCATCGCAAGACCCAGCTTCCGTTCCCACAGGCGCTCTGCTGATTCCCACAATCGGCGTGGGAGGGCATTGCCTTCCTAAAGATGGTATTTTATTGCTGTGGAGGTTGATCGAGTCAAAAAAGGACCTTTCCGGAAGCTTAATTTTAGAGGCAAGAAGAATTAATGATGAATCTCCTTCACAAGTGACAAGAGCTCTGATAACCCGTTTTGGAAGCCTTGTGGGAAGATCAGTCGCTCTCTTGGGGGCCGCATACAGGCCAGAGTCGGAGGACACAAGGAATTCGCCAGCTCTCGTGTTAGCTCTTGAACTCTTGCGGATGGGTGTCAACGTTACGCTCCACGACCCCTATGTCCGAGCGGAGGATCAAAATCTCGTGCGATCGAGCTTGCAAAATCATTTTACTAACGATATAATTTTTGCAATAAGGGGGGCAGAATATGTTGTCTTCTGCGTTTCCCATCGAACTTACATGGAGGAGATAGAAGCCATTATCCGCGCTGCGCCCAAACTCCGGGGCATTTTTGACGCCTGTAATCTGTTCAGGATATCCGATTTAGAAAGAAGCTCGATTTCTTATTATGGAATAGGGAGGGGAAAGAAAAGAGCGCCGGATGATTTTGTAGACTTTGTCGTGGATGGGTTCAGGTCCGTCGAACGAGGCTTTTCCAATGAAATCATGCAAGCAATCAGATTTTTCAACGAGAACTATTGCGAGGATGAGTTTAACAGGGTTGACTTTGATGAAGTCAGAAGATTAGCTGCCACCTGTGTTACGGGATGTGATATAGCTGAACCGGGAGGGCTTACCCACATTCCCTGTTACCACGGTTTCTCGTCTCGCCTTGTCCGTAATGCGAAGAGGGGCCAATTCGAATGAGAAAGAAAGGGAACAGGGAAAAACCCCTGGCTGCTATTTCTTTAGACCTTGATAATCTATGGTCTTATATAAAAACGCACGGGGACCGTGGGTGGGAAGACTACCCATCCTATTTTCATATTTTTATTCCGCGCGTCCTTGAGGTTTTGAAAGATTTGGACCTCAAGATTACCTTTTTTATCGTTGGTAAAGACGCGACTCTTCAAAAAAATAGAAGATATTTAGAGCAAATTTTTGCTCACGGACATGAGGTCGGCAACCACTCCTACTGGCACGAACCATGGCTGAGTATCTATGCACGAAAAAGAATTGAGCAAGAAATCAGGGATGCGGAAAGGGCGATTATCGAGGTAACAGGGCAAAAGCCCTTAGGTTTCCGAGGGCCTGGATTTTGCACGAGCAATGATATTTTTGATGTGCTGATAAATCTTGGTTACTTGTATGACGCATCCGTTTTGCCTACTTTTCTTGGTCCATTGGCGAGGGCTTATTACTTTAAGAGAACCGAATTTCAGGCCGAAGAGAAAACGAAGAGAAAAGAACTATTCGGGAACCTCAAGGATGGTCTAAGACCCGCCAAGCCTCATTTTTTGATGCTGCCCTCCGGGAAGAAACTTCTTGAGATTCCGATCTCCTGCACACCTTTATTGAAGATGCCATTCCATTTGAGCTATCTCATGTATGTAGCGCGCTACTCAAAAGAGCTCATGAGATTCTATCTGAATTTTGCTATATCCCTATGCATGCTGACTAAAACACCACTGAGTTTCTTGCTGCATCCTCTCGATTTGATGGGTAAGGAAGATGCTCCCAAGGTTGCTTTTTTTCCGGCCATGGACATGAGCAGAGAAAAAAAGAGGATGATTTTTGTAGAAGTTTTAGGTACACTGGCGAAGCATTTTCGGTTAGTCAGCATGAATGTCTTCGCGCATCATATTCTGCGCGAGAAAGAGTCCCTAGTGACGCGAAGTTATCGAAATTAATAGCATATTTTTAGAGGGGAGCATGGACAGGACAGAAAATAAAAACAAAGAAGAAAGGGCACCTGAGCGACCTCTTGTTTCTATCATCGTGCCTGCATTCAACGAGGAAAAAATCATAGAAAAAAACTTGACCGAGCTGTGTGAATATATGAAGACGCTCGAAGCAAACTATCGGTGGGAGCTTATCATTATTAACGACGGGAGTACCGATGCTACAGGAGATTTAGCCGAATCCTTTGTCCGGGGTATGGACAATGCTTTTGTCCTTCACCATGCCTATAACTTTAGACTCGGACAGGCCCTCAGGTATGCTTTCCATAATAGCTGCGGTGATTATATCGTTGTTCTCGATATCGACTTGAGTTATGCCCCAGACCACATAGGGAAAATGCTGGAGAAGTTAAGAGAAACAAGAGCCAAGATAGTCATCTGTTCCCCTTATGCGAAAGGCGGAAAAGTCTCCAATGTCCCCTGCCACAGAAAGTTCTTGAGCCGGTGGGCAAATCGATTCCTCTGTCTTGTCGCTACGCGAGATTTGTATTCGGATAGGCTTACCAATATCACTGGAATGGTGAGGGCCTATGATGGTGAATTCTTGAGGAGGCTGAACCTCTGGGCCATGGATATGGATATCAATCCTGAAATTATTTATAAGGCCAAAATCTTAAGAGCGCGGATCGTGGAAATTCCAGCCCACCTCAATTGGAGATTAGAAAAAGCAGGCGAAGGCGGGGGCAAGAAAAGGAAATCGAGTATCCGTATTCTTCGAAGTATCATCCAGAGCCTTCTTTCTGGTTTTATTTTAAGGCCCTTTGCCTTTTTCATGTTGCCCGGTTTTATCATTTTCCTTCTGTCTTTATACCCGTTGGGCTGGGCTTTCATTCACACAGTAAACAAGTTCAATACGGTAACGCCGGCTAATCTTTCCTTTGATCATAGGCTTTCGGGAGCAATAGCCGAAGCTTTCCACCTTTCTCCGCATTCGTTTATCGTGGGCGGGGTAGCTCTGCTTGTTGCGTTTCAATTGATAAGTCTTGGCATCTTGGCCTACCAGCAAAAGCGTTATTTTGAAGAGCTGTTTTATTTGGGCAGCATCATTTATAAGGACCCTCGTTTATATGACCTTAAAAAGTTTCCCTTTGTTTGATCCATAACTATTAGAATTAATGACATGAAAAAGAGCGACTCCATCACCTCAATTGGTATCGTTGGTGGAGGCATCGCCGGCATCACTGCCGCAATTAAATTGGCAAAAAGCGGGCATTTTTCTGTGACTGTTTTTGAGAAAGAGGAGGAGATTGGCGGCTTAAGTTCTACTTACCATTGGCAAGACCTGGCGTGCGACCGGTTTTATCACGTTATCCTTCCGGCCGATTTATATTTGCTTCAGCTCATACGGGATCTCGGCCTTGAATCCGGCCTCTTTTGGACGAAAACGATGAGCGGTTTTTATGGTGATGGCCACCTTGTCTCTCTTTCATCAATGCGGGATTTTATCCGATTCCCTTTCCTGTCTCTTGGGCAGAAATTCCGCTTGGGCTTGGGGATTCTTTATGCGAACAGGATACAAACCCCTTATAACCTCGATTCGATATCCGCGCGCATGTGGCTGACGCGACTTTTCGGGGTTGGAATCTATGAAAAGATTTGGGAGCCGTTGCTTCGCAGCAAGTTTGGTGATGCCAGCGATAGAGTAGCTGCTTCTCTGGTCTGGGCGACTATAAAGAGACTCTACGGAACAAGGCGTTCAGTTGAAAAACAGGAAGTTATGGGACATGTACAGGGAGGATACAAGACCATTTTTGAGGCGGCAGGAAGGATGCTTCATAACTTAGGAGCAAAAATTTTGTCGGGCGTAAGAATTGAAAAAGTTGCCATCGATCGCCAGAATAGGAAAATCCTCGTCGCGTCCGCTTCCGGCAGATTCCAGTTTGATAGGCTGCTCATGACCTCTCCTTGCGAGGAGGCCTTACAAATAATCGAAGACGATAAACAAAATCCATACTGGCAGTGTCTTGCCCAAATTGAGTATCTTGGAGTCATCTGCCTTTTTCTCGTCCTTAAGCGCCAGCTTTCTCCCTATTATGTCATCAACCTCCTGGATCGCACACTCCCCTTTACCGGAATAGTCGAATCTACAAATGTCATCTCTCCGGGAAATTTCGGAGGTCGATATCTGGTCTATCTGCCCAAATATGTCGGCAGGGATGACCCTTTTATCAATGTTTCAGACCGGGAAATCAGCTCCCACTTTCTTGAGGGATTAAAGCAGGTTTTTCCCGATCTTAATGAAAGCGATATTTTGCACAAACGGATATTCCGCGAAAAATACGTTCAGCCCGTTCTCGACATTGGCTTCTCAAAAAAGCAGGTCGGATTTCGAACACCGATGCCTGGTGTCTATTTAGTCAATTCCTCGATGATCACCGATTCAACGCTCAACAGCAACGCCATGGTAAGACTGGCGCAACAAGTAGCGGAGGCGATAATCAGAGACAGTGTTATCCAGACAGCCGATTGAGCGATAATTCATAAAAGAAGGAGGACCAATCGGAATCAGAATGACATGAGTATCAAGAGCCGAAGATTTATTATCCTGGCCGGATTCGCGTTAAGCCTCCTGTTCATGTTTTTGTCTATTAGAGGCGTCAGTTTAAAAGCGATCGAGAGAGCTTTTGCTGAGGCAGATTTGTGGTTAGCATTTCCTTTATTGGGTTCCTATGGTCTTTTTTTTCTCTTGAGAGCTGTCCGCTGGCGAATATTGCTTCTGCCGATTTGTTCGCTAAAAACAAAAGAAGTCTTTCCATCAATAATGATCGGAGCGATGAGCAACAATATTTTTCCCGCCCACCTGGGCGAACTGGTGCGGACCTATGTCCTTGCAAAACAGCATAAGCTCAGGATAGTATCCATCCTTGAAACCCTGGTCCTGGAGCGGATTTTCGATTTTCTCGCTATTGTTCTTCTTGTGGCTGTGGCTATACTGACTGGGGTAGACCAAGAAGGTGATTTACTCAAGAAAGGGTATTTCATTGGGTTCATGAGCGCAGGCGCGCTCGTAGTTATTGGAGCCTTTGTTGTTTGGCCGGAAAAATTTGAAGATTTCGTTTATAAGATTTCCAGATCACTTCGAGATAGACTGCGCGAAAAGATCATGCGCCAAATCGAGATAGCCGCGCTCAGCCTGTCTGCAATAAAGTACCCAATTTGGCTTGTTGGGATAGTGATTACTTCTATAACGCAATGGATATGCATGGTCATTTGTTTTATGATTAGTGTTAGAGCTCTTCATCTTCGTGTGCCTTTATCTGCTGGCTTTATGATACTTTTCTTTTCTGTAATTGGGGTCACGCTTCCAAGCGCTCCTGGTTACATCGGAACGATAGAATTTAGTTTTATCCTGGCATTAAAAAGCTATGGAATTGGCGCCAGCGACGCACTGTCGGCTGCTCTTTTTTATCATGTTTTGAATTATGCATGGGTTACGCTGGCTGGTCTTTATTATATCAAACGCGTGGATCTTAATATTTCTCAGATATACTCAAGGTCTAAATCTGCCAAATTAGGTCGCATGAATGAATAACTCATCTTTGATAACCGTTTTAGGATGGATACTTTCCGAATCGCATCGAAGCCCATGCCTCCCTGGAGCTTTTTACTGGCTAGATATTTTCCGTTTGCTAAGCAATCCGTTTGTTGCAAGTTTCTCGCTATTGACATTCACCTACTTGCCAGGAATAATAAGTTTGTTAATACAAAAGTAGGCTGTGATCGTTTTCGTTGTCTATTTAGAGAGGTGCATTGTTGATTCAGTCCCCAGACAATGATAAAAGCAACCAGCGCTGACAAATTGAGGGACGTGAAAATCGGCCCTTGGCAGCCGGGTGACGAGCTTGCTATTCTCGATTGCCTGAAGGCCAGCTTTCGTGCCTATTCAACAGCGGACCGCTGGCGACATCTATTCCTCGACAATCCGGCCGGAGAACCGATCATTATTTTAGGCCGCAGCGGGGACATGGTAATCAGCCATCAGTCTGCGATACCTCGGCGGTTCCGTGTATTCGGCAAAGAAGGCATAGTCGGGGCACAGCTTGATGGCATGTCGCGTCCTGGGTGGCGGCGCAAGGGTATCAAGACCATTGTTGCAGAGGAGGTTCGCCGAATTGCGGTAGAACGCGGTTATCTTGCGATTTACTCTTTCGCCAACTCTCAATCGCTCCACGGGATCGTGAAATACCAACATCGACGTGCTATCGCATTGCTCCCGGTGCTGGTGAGGCCGATCTGTCCGATTCGTTTGATTCCGCGTTTATGCCACCGGCTTTTTCGGCGATTGCTTGATGGCAGACAGGCGAGAGAAACGTCAAGAATCGCCGACTCTTCCATAGCTGGCCCATTACCTGACTATTCTATTGCCAGATTGGAAGAATTCGCTTCGCTCTTAGGTTGGAATAAACCGGCTTTCGACAATCAGCATACCGAGCTGTTTGAAAATGCGGAGGGCATTCCCCCAATTACTCTGATCCGGGATGCGAGACATCTGACGTGGCGCTATACCCATGCGCCGGGATGTCCTTATTGGCAGCGAAATATTCATGCGGCGGGGAGGCTTCAAGCAACCGTAATAGTACGCCATATCTTTTTATTCAATTTACGTCTGGTTTTGCTGATGGAATGGTTCTGGCGAACAGGTGGTCGCGCTTACGCTAGGTTGCTTTTGCGCGATGCAATTCGGTTGGGAAAAGCCGTGCGCGCCGATGGAATTGCGGCGGTCTCGATGCCAGGCACATTAACTCGGAAGTTGCTCAAGCAGTCACTTTTCTTTCCTGTTCCGGAGTTCTTGTTGCCAAAGAAGTCTATCCTGACTGTCGGCCCGGAAACAGAAGGGACGACGGAAGTCTGGTTTGATCGATCAAACTGGTACTTGACATGGGGCGACGGCTTTGTCGTGTAGCTTGTTCCGGATTCGCCCAAATGGAATAGCATGTCTTGCGATGGCGAATGAGCTAAATTTTGGGCTCTTAGTCTTACTATATCTAGCTTTTTTTATTCAATTGGTCCGACCGAAAAAAACCTTATTTCAATTTTGATTTAAAAATCTGATGAGGGTTATGGCTTAGTTGGAGAAAACAGCACTTGATAAATTGGTGAGAGGTTGGACAAATAATATATGTCTTCTTCTCATAATTCTCTATATAACAGGGTCATTCTTGCCTTTGCTAATCAGAAAGGGTGAACCTCTCCAACTCGATCTTCCTGTTTGGACGGCGGTCACGCATGTTCTTAGGACGGAAGTTTTGCCCCAGCAAAAATGGTTTTGGGGAATTCTAATAGAACGGGAGGCGGCTGGCTACATAGCAGGAGAACTTTATTCGATTCCCATAATTCTCCCCTGGATCATAAGCTCCTTTCTTCCCGCAGACATGACAATAAAACTTATTTGTTTGTTGACAGGCTTGTTTCTATCCTTGGGATTTTATTATTTTGCTTCGCGGTTCACAAAACCTTTGTACTCTATGCTAGGTGCCTTACTTATGTACGTTGCCTGTTTTGAAATAATTACAGATGGCATGTGGTATCAACCATTTTCTATTGCCTTGGGATTGTTTTTCTGGATTGCATTCGAGAAGTACTTGAAACAAAAGTCTATGGGCATGTGGGCCTTCTCGGTAATTCTATTGACGCTTGTTTTTCTTTCCCATCCAGTTGGGAGTCTTGGCGTGATATTAATTTGGGGGGCGTCATTGGTCTTCCATATGATTGACAAGAAAGATGCAAATACAAAATCGGCGCTTTTCAAAATTATCTCTATGCTCATCATATCTATAATGCTTGCTGCTCCTCAATTGGTTAATCTTTTTGTAATTTCTAATTATAAAAAAATGCCAATTCATTTGTATCCATTCAAGTGGAAGGCGTTTGTTGGGCTCATACTTAATGTCGATTTAATAAACAGGTGGATTTGCTTGCTTATTGCGATGACAGCTGCTTTAGGATTTTTTTATCTGGCGAAGTTAAATAAGCGAGTGTTTCTGGCTACTGTTACTATTTTCTTAGTGACATCCCTTTTATTAAGTCAGCTCCTTAATAATCTGCGAGCTGGTTCCTTTTTCTTAAGCGGGATAGCGACATTTTCTCAAAGATTTCAATATCTTTCACTTGTCATTTTCTTATTTTGGTTTTCTATGGGCTTTTCCGTCCTCGAGAAGATAGGCAAAGCAAAACGGCTAGCTGGCAAATCAAGATTTAATTCAGCCCGTATGTTTTTGCCCATTATTCTGATCACAATTTTTTCTTTTTATCTGGCAGATTGTTTTATTCGAATTGTTAGGTCCGGCAGGCAGATTACTCTTGGTAGCTATCGTGAAAGATGGGAAATTGACCAGCTTTTCGAATGGCTGAATCAAAATATTGATAAGGAAAAATCAAGAGTATTTCTTGAGCCAACAAAAGGTACCTATAAATGGAAAAGTGATTATCCTGCCGGTTCTCCCAAGAACTGTCGAACACACATGATTGCACTTAGTGACATCTATACCTCGCTGCTTCACGTAGGAGGATATTACTATTCGAGCTCGAAATTCGCTTATCTCTATCAAGGAGACGGTGGCTCATTATTTGGCATGCGCAATGTAGAAGAATTTTCTGAGGAAAAACTTCTCAACGACATGCGGCTCCTAAATTGCTATTACATTGTAGCGAATAGTCCGCAGGTGAAAAATTTCTTGGACGATCTCGATTCCTTAGAATGTTTAGAATCGATAGGACGATTCAAGATTTACGCAAAAAGAAATTTTGAACCAGCTTGGGCTTTTTTTGAAGATGGAACGAGAGATGGGATTGAAATTCAAAAAAAGTCTCCGACTGATTATTTGATTCATGTTGAGGGTAGGCGAAAAAAAGATTTAATCATAAGCCTAGCCTTTAATAAACGTTGGAAGGCATATTGTGGGAACAGGAGGATCCCTTTGGTCTCAAAATTCGCTTTGATTTCCATTCCAATTGATAGTGAAAATCAAATGACAATCCATCTTAGATATGAAATAGAAAAGAAGATTCCCATTGCCATTTTTTGTATAGGGCTAGCATCAATGGTCTTTTTTGCTCGCAGCAAATTATTTCTCAAATAAAGAGTGTTCAACACTTGTAACTGCTTGAATATAAACAATTTATAAGAGCTAATTTTAGGACTTACCCCCATTTTTAGCTGAAAAACGACCAAAATAGCTCATTTTAGGCAAAAGTTACCCCCACTTTTTAAGAAAACTTACCCCCAATATTCCGGTATTTTCTTCTATTTTTGGTAAATCGGCATATTTTATGCAACTATTTTATTTTATTACTGGTTACGTCTTGAGTTCTCTCCATTTTTTGGGTAGCGTGAGTATTGAACAGATACCCACTTTATTATTGAACACCCCTTAGAGGAGATTACCCATGACGGATTACCAATTACCTGTGCCCCAAATTTCGAGCGCCTATCTGGACCTTACAGATGAAGAGAATGACCTGGTCAATTATTTCCGATTGATCAATCTCTCCAATATCCATCCTGTTGTCAAAAAATGTTATCCCCATGCCGGACCTCAAGGATACGGAGTTGGCCTCTTTTTGTCTCGGATGCTGAAAATCAAACAGACTTTTGTCTCTGACAGAATCCTTGCCAGGCGCCTTTCTGAAAACAGCACCTATAGACACCTCTGCCTCCTTGGCAAAGGTTCCACTCCAGCCCATAACACCTATAACAGCCTGAGAAAATATCTCGGGATCAAAAGATATGCCGAAATCCATGTCAACTTTGTTAACGAGGCAAATACACTTGGACTCTTAAATCCCAATATCAAACAGCTCCCAAAAAAACGCCGTCAAGGTCTAATCCTTATCGGGGATTCAACGCCCATCCGATCTTATTGTTCCTCCAAAGGAGTAAAACAAGAAAATGGTTCATGGATTTTTACCGATCCTTCGGTAAGCTTTGGCCGGCCCCATCATAGAGATAAGTATCCTGTCGGCCATAAGGCACATTCCCTGATCACTATTACGGGTATCCCGATGGTCAGCCTTGTAAGCACCCGAAAGGATTCTGATGAAATTCATATATTCCCGCTCCTCGATGAATTCAAAAAGAGATTCCCTTCTCTGAAGATAGCCTCCATTGTCCTGGATGCGGGTTATGATTCTGAGGAGATTCACAAAGGGATATACGAAGGCTATACGATTATTCCGATTATTATCCGTGGCAAGATGGTCTATCCAGAAGGATTCGATTCTGTGGGAACACCTCTTTGTGAGTTCGGATACACTTTAACCAAAACAGGTGTGGATTATAAGAGGAAACGCACCAGATATCACTGTAAAAAAGCTTGTCAGAAAGATGCTCAAGTAATATTTCCATGCCCTCATTCTGAGAGTGGACTTGTCTCGTACACGCATTTTAGAGACAGCTACCGTAAATATGGACCAGCGATTCCAGATACTATTATCTATAAAAAATTGAAGCCTTTTCGCACAGCCATAGAGCGGGGATTTGGGCTGGTTAAAGAAAATCGCTACCGCATGGAACATACGAATACCTACATGGGAATCGATAATGTGGCCATGCATGTTATTGAGCATGATATTGTCTTGACTCAAGACATAATCTTTGGATATAAAACTTCAGGGAAATATAGCCCTGTGATCAAAGTCTGAAATCTGTATTATTGAACAGTCTCAAATAATAAAAACAATTTAGAAACCTGGGGCAAGAGTAGCTCATGTTGAAGAACTCAAGAGTGGTTATTAAATCGGCTGAAAAAAGAGACGATGGGATCAAAATTGCCATAAAAAGGGGAGGCAGCGTGCCACAAAAATTTATAGCATGATTATTCTGTCGATAATCTTTTTTTCAGTCTAAAGGTTAATTCACCAATTCAAGTGTTTTCCAGCTCGCCTTTTTTCAGCCCTTTCAATTTTCTTCGTTTTTGGCCAAATTAAGCTATTTCTTTCGACGGTAGCATTCTTGATGTCGTCATAGGTAGCTGTAATTGATAGCTGAGTGTCATCTGCCAGCTCATGCTTTATCCTGAAGATAAGAGTGATTAATACCCCAGAGGAAGGGGTGAATGTCAAATCGGTCTTATATCCTCCAACTCGAAGGATTGCCGAGCCCTCATTTTCCCGCTCCATCTGTTCAGAGTATTCGTGGATAACAACGGTCGCATCCAGGTTAGAATAATTCTGAGTAAGACCGGTTTTCTCTAGCCCTACGAATGTTAATTTGTAAGCGGGAAATTCAATGTCGAGACCAAAAGCGCTGATTTCAAAGGGTGAATCCACAATGATAGGCACATAGACAATATCATCCACAAGAATTCCGGAAAGGATATTTATAGTCAAGTTCATATCAAAGATACTTCTGCTGATTCCTATCATCGCTGTTGCCGTTGTTCCCGACCTGGAATTCCCTGAACAATCGCTGGGGAGTTCTGCTCTCTTGAGATAATTTCTAAAAATGGCTT
>JARYMI010000031.1 GCA_029907205.1 Clostridiales bacterium | reverse complement strand
CCGCGGTTCAAGTGAGCGTGGACATGGCTCTTAAGGTGGAGGTGATGACGAGCGGTGCGGACGGTGTCGCTGTGACGGCGGGCCACGCGGGCCTCGAGCAGTCTATACCGGACGAAAGCCTGAATATGGTGGATTGGGAGCGTGCCTACCTCGACTTACTCGAACACAAAGAACGAAAAGGCCTGACCAACCTCGTCATTACGCCCGATGCACCTGGGAAAATAATGGCGACGAGCCAACCTTCGAGGCTATACCGGCTGATTGCCGAAGAGTCGGTCGTTAGGCCGACGTCCTTTGGCGAAAAGCGTTTGCTTCAGGAAGCAGTGTCCAGTATCTTAAGGAAATATGCTGACGATTTTTACCGAGTTAGAAGGGAGAAATGGGAATCTCACCATATGGTTTATAAAACGCTCGATGAAAGAGACCCCAATTTCAGTTTGAATAAACTGGTTATACGGGATGGAACGACCGGAGGATATGTCATCAAGATCCAGAAATCCAAGAAGGATTTAATTTCAGCCATCCAAAAACTCATCGAAGAGGCTGATGCTCTTTACAAGCAGGAGAGCAAGGAACTGCCCCGCATCTATTTTGACCGGCACCTTTATCAGCCGTTGCTCGTGGAATACGACGATAAAGCTATAATGTCCCCTCCCGGTCTTAAGCCGAGCGAAGCCCAATTTGTCAGAGATCTTAAGGAATTTTGGGCGAGAGAGAAAGACAATTCTTTGGCTGGAATGCAGGTTTTTCTTTTGCGCAACTTGAGTCGTGGAGCTGGCATAGCCTTTTTTGAGGAGCGCAAGTTTTATCCTGATTTTATCCTCTGGATTATCGACGATAAAAACCAGCACCTGGTGTTCATCGAGCCACATGGAATGATTTATGCTAACGCCTACCAGCACGATGAGAAAGCGAGGCTACACAACATTCTTCCTGACCGGGCGCGTGAAATCGCCGCCAGAAGCAGAACGAGGGTAAAGGTTAGCCTTGATTCTTACATTATCTCTGCAACCCCTTATGATGATTTGCGCAAAAAATATGAGGATGGCACTTGGGATAGGGCGAGGTTTGCCGTGAAACATATCCTCTTTTTAGAACGAGATGATACTTATGACTATCTGAATATCATATTCAAGGAACACTTGCAGGAACGAAAGGCCTGACGTTTTTGCCTTTATTTCTTCACCCGGAGGCCGAGCTCATCGAGCTGCCGCTCGCTTACCTCGGACGGAGAGCCGGTCAGAAGGCAGAGGGCGCTCGTCGTCTTGGGGAACGGAATGACCTCGCGGATGGATTCCTCCCCGGCGAGCAACATGACGATGCGGTCAAACCCGAGGGCGATGCCGCCGTGGGGAGGAGTCCCGTAGCCCAAGGCCTCCAGGAAGAACCCGAACTTCTCCTCTGTTTCTTTGTCGGTGAGCCCCAGGATGCCAAAAATTTTTCGCTGGACGTCGAGATCGTGGATACGGATGGAGCCGCCTCCAATCTCATAACCATTGAGAACAAGATCATACGCTTTGGCTCTGACCCGAAGCGGGTCTTTATCGAGGAGAGGGATGTCCGCTTCGTGAGAAGATGTGAAGGGGTGATGGACGGAGACGACCTTTCCTTCCTCGCTGCTCCACTCAAATAGCGGAAAGTCGGTTATCCAGGCGAAGGCGAAGCCCTTTCTGGCCTGGTTCTGGAGAAGCTCTTTTCTCAAGTTGCCCAGCGCCGCCAGGGCGACCTCCCTCCTGTCGGCCACACAGAGGACGATATCCTCTTCACTCGCCTTCATCTTTTCCCAGAGAACCCGGGCTTCTTCCCCCGTCAATTTCAGCGACGACTTGAACCCGTCCTGTTTCCGTAGCCAGATGATTCCTTTGGCGCCCAGGTCGCGAGATTGTTGATTGATTTTATCGAGCTGGCTGCGGGAAAGGCTTGCCCCTTCCTTGACCCGAAGCGCCCTGACTGTCCCCCCTGAGGCCAGGGCATTCCGGAGGATGTCTGATTGAACCTGAGCGGCTTCAGCCGATAGGTCGACGATTTCTTCCTCGATTCTCAGATCGGGTTTATCCGTGCCGTATTTTTCCAGGCTTTCCTCGTAGGAGAGACGCGGGAAGGGCATCTTAATTTTTTCCCCGATGATTTCGAAGACAGATGCCATCAGAGCCTCGACCGTGGCATAGACATCCTCCCTATCGACAAAGCTCATCTCGATATCTATCTGGGTGAATTCCGGCTGGCGGTCAGCCCTTAAATCTTCGTCCCGGAAACAGCGGACGACCTGAAAATACCTGTCGAACCCGGAAATCATCAGCGTCTGCTTAAAAAGCTGCGGAGACTGGGGAAGAGCATAGAACCGCCCCTTGTAAACTCGGCTGGGGACGAGGTAATCCCGGGCGCCTTCGGGCGTCGATTTCGTCAGGAAGGGTGTTTCGACCTCTAAGAAACCCTGACTGCTCAAGAAATTGCGGACGCGCAGGCCGGCCTCGTGGCGCAGCCGGATATTCCGCTGCATCGAGGGCCGACGCAGGTCGATGTAGCGATACTTGAAGCGGAGCTCCTCAGAGGCCGAAACAGGGTCGGCAACCTGGAAGGGCGGCACTTTGGCCGCGCTCAGGACCTTCACCTCCAGGGCTTCGACTTCCATTTCTCCTGTGGCGAGCTCCGGGTTAATAGCTCCGGCCCCCCTTCTCCTCACCCTGCCTTTAATACCGATGACGTACTCAGGCCGAATTTTCTTGGCTGCCTCGAGAAGCGCTGGCCGCTCTGTCGAAAAGACAACCTGGACAATGCCCTCCCTGTCCCTGAGGTCGATAAACACGAGATTCCCAATGTCCCTTTGCCTCTGCACCCAGCCAAAAAGCGTGACGTCTTTTCCCTCGTGCTCAGGCCGGATGAGGCCGGCGTAGAGGCTGCGGCGCCAATTGTCTGGCCGAGCGACACGTTCTTTTTTCATCCTTTTCCTTTGAGGAACTTGCTTCTGCCAAGTTTTCCATCTTTTCTAACCCGAATCTAATCCTGACGGCTTTCTGTCCGGACGAGGTCTGGAATATCCTCCAGCCTGACCTCCCTCTGGACGCCCGTCTTCATGTTCTTTAGCAGGAACTGTCCCTTCTTTATTTCCTCTTCTCCAATAATAAGGCTCCAAGAAGCTTGGAGTTTGCTGGCCCTTCCGAGCTGGGCTTTAAGACCGCGCTCCTTGAACTCAAGCAGGCATTCCACCGCCTGACGCCGCAAATCACGGGCGATTCCAAGCGCTACCTTTTTGGCCTCTGAGCCGAGATGGGCGATAAAAACGAAACTCTCCGGTTTTTTCTCCAGCCTGGCGACGGAAAGAAGCCTTTCCATGCCTGCGGCAAACCCGATGCCGCAGATGTCGGGCCCGCCAAAATCCTTCATCATGTCGTCATACCGGCCGCCGCCGACAACGGCGTTCTGGGCGCCTAACTTGACAGTCGTGATTTCAAAGGTCGTTTTTGTGTAATAGTCAATGCCTCGGACCAGCCGTGGCTCGATTCGGTAGGGGATCCCGTAAAGATCAAGATAAGCGCGGAAATTGCGGAAATGGTCATCGCATTCAGCGCAGAGATAGGCCGTGATTTCAGGGAAGCGGCGGGCGAGCTCACCACAGGTTTCGATCTTGCAGTCAAAAATGCGGAGCGGGTTGGTGGTCACTTTTCTCTGGCAATCAGCGCAGAGCGAGGCCGCAACAGCTTGAGCGGCGGTGCGCAGTTCCTTGATATAGGCTGGCCGGCATTTCCTGCAACCAACAGAATTAACCAGCGTTTCTGTGTCGGAGATGCGCAATTCTTGGAGCAGATAGTCAGCCATCTCGACGATTTCTGCGTCGATGGCCGGGTCGCTCTCCCCGAAGACTTCGATGTCGATCTGGTGGAACTGACGGTAGCGGCCTTTCTGGGGCTTGTCGTAGCGAAACATTGGTCCGATATAATAGAACCTCAACGGCCCGGGCTGAAGGTAGAGCCTGTGCTCGATGATGGCCCGGACGACCGACGGGGTGTATTCCGGCCGGAGGGTAACGGACCGGCCGCCTTTGTCCGTGAAGGTGTACATTTCCTTGATGACGATATCCGACGTCTGGCCTGTCCCTTTTTCAAAAAGCTCGGTGGCCTCAAAGACAGGCGCCCTGATCTCCCTGTAGCCATAAAGCTCGAAGACGTTTTTGGCGATGTTTTCGGCCTGCTGCCACGCCCTGGCCTCCCGAGGCAGAATATCTTTCGTCCCTTTGATGGCGGAGATGGACTTTTTCCCTGGGGACGATTCGCTCACTTCTCGGAAAAGACTCCCATCTTGCGGAATTTCTGGTACCGTTCTTTGAGCAGGTCGTCTACGGGCTTCTGCTCCAGCTTTTTCAGGGCTTGGCTGATGTGCTTATCAACACTCTTAAAGGTCTGGCCATAGTCTATGTGCGCTCCGCCGGGCGGCTCGGGAATGATTTTATCGATGATGCCCAGCTCAAGAAGGTCTTTGGCACGGATTTTCAGGTTTTCCGCAGCCTTGGCCACGGCGCTCTGGTCTTTCCAAAGGATGGCGGCGCAGCCTTCAGGAGAGATGACCGAGTAAAAGGCGTACTCTAACATCATGACGACGTCACCGACGCCGATAGCCAGAGCTCCGCCGCTTCCTCCCTCGCCGATGATAACGTTGACGACGGGAACGCGGAGAGTTGCGATCTCTTTAAGATTATTGGCTATGGCTTCGGCCTGCCCGCGTTCCTCGGCGCCGATGCCGGGGTAGGCGCCGGGTGTGTCGATGAGCGTGATGACGGGAAACCCGAATTTTTCAGCTAACTTCATCACCCTTAAGGCCTTGCGGTACCCCTCGGGGTTGGGCTGGCCGAAATTCCGCTCGATCCTTTCCCTCGTGGACCGGCCTTTCTGGTGGCCGATGAAAGCGGCGGTCTTTCCCTTGTAGAACCCGAGCCCGGCGACGATGGCCGGGTCATCGGCGAAGCGGCGGTCGCCGTGCAGTTCCGTGAAGTCTTCGACGAGATTAGTCAGGTAATCCAGGGTGTAAGGCCGCTGGGGGTGGCGAGCGATCTGGACGATTTGGGTGGCCGTCAGGTGCGGGACGACCCCGGCCCATTCTTTTTCGATTTGGGCTCTCAGGCCGGCGATTTTCTCCTTTTTCCCCGGCTCCTCGGATACATCAAGGTCGTCAATCTGCTTTTTGAGGAGCAGGATGTCTTTTTCCAGCTTGTAAAAGTCTTCCTCTTTTTTCATTTTCCCGTCGGCCAGGGATTCGTTTACCTCCGTTATTCTATAGGGATGAGGGGAGGCAGTCAAGCCATAGAAAGGTCTGTCAGGCTTTCCGGGCTGACCTCTGGCGGACGACCTCAAAGAGAAAAACGGCTGCCGCCGCGGCCACATTAAGAGAGTTGAGCCGGCCGAAAAGCGGGATGGAAAGGACCTTGTCGCATTTTTCTTTGACCAGGCGGCGAAGCCCCCGGCCTTCGGAACCTAACATTATTCCGATAGGGATAGTGTAATCAAATTCGTACCAAAACTCGCTCATGCCTCCCTCTGCGCCAACGAGCCAGAGGCCCCGCTTTTTGAGCTCCTCCATGGTCTGCGCCAGGTTGGTTACCCGGGCGATTTTAAGGTGCTCGGCGGCGCCGGCTGAGACCGCAAGAACAGTGTCGGTCAGGCTGACTGCGTGGCGGGCGGGGATGATGAGTCCGTCGGCGCCGGCGGCCTCGGCGCTCCGGATGATCGCGCCCAGATTCTGAGGGTCTTCGACCTCGTCGAGAAGGACGAGGAAAGGGTTTTGAGCTCCGGCCAGAATATTCTCGACCGACGAGAACTCTTTAGCCAAGAGAAAAGCCGCGGCTCCCTGGTGGCCGGGAGCGAGCTCGTCGAGCTTGTGCCTGGGGACGGAAACAAACGGGATGTCATTCATCCGGGCCAGCCGGATGACCTCAGCAATCTTGTGCGGGCCCCGTTCCTTCTGGACGAGGATTTTGTTAATACGGCCGGGACTTGTGCGGAGAGCCTCCAGGAGCGGGTTCAGCCGGATGACCGTTTGTTTCAACGCATGCTTTTTATGTCAAGAAATTCTGTCTTTTTGTATCCGGCAGGGACGGAATAGACGGAAGGATCTGGCGTTTTCTTGGTGATCTCGATGACCTCTGTCGTTGACCTGATTTTAGCGCCCATCACCTCGCCGGTTGTCTCTGACGAAATCCAGTAGCCCTTGATTTTCATCATCTCCTGGACGGCGGCATCGTCGAGCCGGAGCTGAGCCTTGAGCACGTTGGCGTACATGTTGGCGAATTTCTGCATGTCCATAGGGACGTCGGTTGTGGCCCAGACGGCTATCTTCATCGGCATCATCATCATCTGAAGCGCGACATCGTAGCCGGAGCATTTCCACTGGCCGATTGTTTTTGTCTGCCCTGTGGGCGTGACCGTAACCGTCACCTTCATCATCGCGCCCATCATCTGGGCCACTTCCGGGGGCAGCAATTTCATGAAATCAAGGGGAAGCTTAGCTTCCACGTACGTTTTTTCTTTGTGATCGATTAAGTACATCACGTTTTTACTGAGGTCGACGATCATCGACATGTCGGTGCTCAAATTAGCAAACTTGTCATCTCCGAACCACTGCTCGATCGTTTCGTCCTTGGCGGGCTGGCTCTGCCCCATCATGGAAAATGCATCGCTGTGCATTTTCGACTTGATGTAGACGTCGGCGCTCGCAAAGGCTGCGAGAATAAGGATGGAGAAAAAAACAGCCAAAACTTTTTTCATGGAATCCTCCTGTTTAAGAGCATAATTGAATTTTCACGTAAAATCCTGAGCATGCATTATAAAGGAAATGCAAGAACAAATCAAAACAATATGTAAGCAGCAAAACGTTAGGGGGGCATTAGACCGTGCGGCCTGGAGCCGGCCTTAGCCCCCGCACCCCGGAGAACCAGTCCCGTCGGTTCCCCCCGTCGGAGAAACCGACGGGTCCCCCCTCCGCTACGGGGGCTTCAGGCCGGCATCCATGCCGCCAAAGATGAGATGTCAGACGAATTATTAGCCCCCTAAAGATTTGCTACTTCCAACAATATCGAGAAACATAAGCATTTCCGTGAGAAACTTTTCGATGCTTTTTTTCGTAATATTAATAGAAAAGTATATTTCTTGCATCTTTATAGGTGAAATTATGAAGAAAAGAATTATCATCTCCCTCGTCATCCTCCTGGCGCTGGCCGTTATTTTTGTTCTCGTTTCGGGCCGAAAAAAGAAAGGCAACGAGCTGAAATATCTCCCGGTCACACGGGGAGACATTGCCGAAAAGGCCCTGGCGGTCGGCACGCTCGAACCCGAACAAGAGATTAAAGTCAAATCGACGATTTCCGGGATCGTCTCCGAGGTCCTGTTCAAAGTCGGGGACATGATCAGCAAGGACAGCCCCCTGTTCAAAATCTCGCCCAACCCCACTCCGCTTGAGTATGTCGAAGCCCGGCGCAACATGGAAGTGGCCGAAGTGACTCTGTCGAGAATCCAGAGTGAACGGGACCGAAACGCTAAGCTCTTCCAATCAAGCCTGATCTCTCTATCTCAGATGGAATCCATGGAAGCCCAGTACAACGAGGCGCAGCTTCGCCATCGCGTGGCCAGAGAAAAATTCGAGCTCCTGGAGAAGGGCCGGATCCAGATGTCTAACCGCAATATTGACTCGATTGTCAAAGCCCCGATCTCTGGTATCATGCTCTCTCTCAGCGCCCATGAGGGCGACCCGGTCGTTCCGCTGACCAATTTTCAGCCCGGGACCGAGCTCTGCTCCATGGCTGACATGGAAAAAATCCTCTTCAAGGGTACAGTTGACGAGATTGACGTTGGAAAGCTCGTGCCGGGGATGGAAACGGAGATTCAAATCGGAGCTCTGGCAGAGAAAAAAATCCCGGGTAGGCTCCTCCGCATTTTCCCCAAGGCCAAGAAAGAAGGAAACGCCACTCTGTTCGACGTCGAAATCCTTATCGGTGAGGCACCGGAGATCATCCTTCGAGCCGGGTATTCGGCCACGGCCTACGTAAAAATCCAGGAACACAAAGGCGTCCTCGTCATCCCTGAGCGGCTGGTCATCACAGAGGGCGAAAAGCGCTACGTCGAGGTCAAACAGAATGAAAGCATCAACAAAGTCGAGGTCAAGACCAGGCTTTCCGATGGGTTGAATATTGAAATCTTAGAAGGCCTCAAGGAAGGCGACCTCGTCGTCGAGCGGCCGCCGCGGGAAATCGAATGATCCTGACCTTCTTTCGCAACCTCTTCCGGGACCTCAGGCGCCAGCCTCTCCGGACCTCGCTGACGCTCTCTGGCGTCGGCTGGGGAACCTTCGCCGTCGTGCTGTTGTTAGCTTTTGGTTCAGCCGTGGGCAAACAAAACATGAAGTCCTTCCGTGGCGTTGGACAGGGCTTTGTCATCGCTTTTCCGATGAGCACAACTTTGCCGTACCAGGGCCTTCCCAAGGGCCGCCGCGTCCGTCTGACTCCTGAGGAAATTATTCTTGCGGGACAGAAAATTGCCGGAATCAAACGAATGGCTTTCGAGTTCACCGCCACCCGCCGCATCCGCTACCGCCGTGAGGATGTCCTCAACACCGTGCGCGGCGTGACAGTGGAATACGGAGACATCCGGAACGTCATCGCCGGGGAAGGCCGTTACCTCAATGGCACGGACATAGCCCTCAAGCGCCGTGTCTGTGTGCTCGGCAACGCCATCACCAAGAATCTGTTCCACGAAGAAGAAGCTGTGGGCCGGACTATCTTCATTGAAGGCCTCCCCTTCACTGTCATCGGAGTGATGAAGAAGAAGATCCAGACAAGCAACTTCAGCGGCCAGCGTGACGAACACTGTGTGTTTATTCCCTGGACGACCTACTCGGCTTTATTCGGCGATAAGTACATCGGAAGCTTCATTTTCCAGCCTGAGAATATAGCCGCCTCAAAGCGTCTCATCCGTCTCGTGCGGGAACATCTGGGCAGCCGTGCCGGCTTCTCGCCCGACGACAAGGACGCCCTGTTTGTCTGGGACTGGACCGAGTTTGAGAAATCGTTTTCGATTTTTTTCCTGGCCTTCAATATTTTTCTTGGCCTGATCGGCTCCTTCACCCTGCTGGTGGGAGGTGTGGGAGTGGCTTCTATCATGCTGGTCGTGGTCGAAGAAAGGACTAAAGAAATTGGCATCAAGCTCGCTGTGGGCGCGAAGCGGCGGCATATTCTCTGGCAGTTCTTTGCTGAATCCCTGGCCATTGTCTTGATGGGAGGGTGGCTGGGGTTCCTTTTGGCTGCTCTGGTCCTCAGAGCTATCCCGATCGAGAAAATCCGGGAATACGTGGGAATCCCAGAGATAAACCCTGCGGTCGGCGTCGCCGCGATCATGATTCTTCTGGCGATCGGCGTCATTTCTGGGATGATGCCGGCGCGAAGAGCTGCTTCCACCAATCCAATTGAAGCCTTGAGGAAATAGGCTATGAGAGCTCAGCTTGTCCATCTCTTCGCGAAAGAGTTTCGGAAGCGGAAGAAAAAATCGGCCTTAATCACTTTCGCCATTGCCTGGGGAACTCTCTCTATTCTTCTTCTCATGTCCTTTGGCCGCGGGCTCGGCAACGCCTTCCGCATCAGCTTCAAGGGCCTGGGCGACAACCTCATCATGGTCTACCGCGGCCAGACTTCCAAAGATTATCAAGGGCTTCCCAAGGGGAGGCGCATCATGATCTATCCGGGAGACATCGCCCTCCTGTCTGCGCTTATTCCTGAAATCGGGCTCATATCGCCTGAGTCAAATGACTACTTCACCATTACTGGAGGAGGCCGTGAGACGAACAGGAACGTCTGCGGCGTCGGCCCTGGCTTCGGGGTCATGCGCTCGATGATTGCTGAAAGAGGCGGCCGTTTTATCAACGAAGAAGACGAACGCTCGGCACGGCGGGTCGCGTTTATCGGCTGGAACGTGGCCGCCAACCTCTTCGGCGGGGAAAACCCCGTGGGCCGGACAATCGTCGTCAACCGGGTTCCCTTCACAGTGGTCGGCGTTATGAAGAAAAAGCTCCAGAGCTCAGCCTACGAGGGGTTTGATGCTGACCACGTCTATATCCCTCATGCCACTTTCTCCCGCATCCACACTCAGCTTTTCATCGACCGTATCCACATCCAGCCGAAGCGGCCCGAAGATAACCAGGTTGTGGAGCGGCGCATCCGGCAGATTCTCGGCCGCAAGTACCGCTTCGACCCTGAAGACGACTATGCTCTGGGGATCTGGAACACTATCGAGGAGGTCGAAGTCGCTGGCAGGGTCTTCAAAGGCATCGAGATTTTCCTGGCGCTTATCGGCGGCCTGACACTCCTCATCGGCGCTGTAGGCGTCACCAACCTCATGTACGCCCTGGTCAAGGAGCGGACGCGTGAGATCGGAATAAAAATGGCCCTGGGCGCCAAGCGCCGGCATATCGTCCTCCAGTTCCTGCTTGAAACCGCTTTCATTTTTTCCAAAGGGACTTTCTGGGGAGCGGCCATTGCCTACACGATCGTCCGTCTGACCAGGCTCGTTCCCATTAGCTATGAAATCACCGGCATTCAGACCTACCTGCTGCGGCCGATTTTTTCCCTCGACATCCTTGTCGTTTTTCTCGTGGTCTTGGGAACGCTCGTCTTTTTGTCCGGGATCTTCCCGGCCCTGCGGGCCTCGCGACTGAATCCCATCGAGGCGCTGCGCTATGAATAGGAGATGGCCATGATTGAGATGAAAGATATCCGCAAGGTCTACCAGATGGGAAAAGTCTCGCTTGAAGCTCTGAAGGGCATCTCCCTCCGCGTTGAACCAGGCGAGTTTGTCTCGATCATGGGCCCTTCCGGGTCGGGTAAATCGACGCTGATGAACATCATCGGCTGCCTGGATACGCCGACCGGCGGTTCGTACTTTTTAGAAGAAAAAAACGTGGCCGGCTTCAACTTCGACCAGCTCTCCTCCATCCGGAATCAGAAGATCGGGTTTGTCTTTCAGAATTTCAACCTCCTCCCCTACGCCACGGCCTACGAAAACGTGGAGCTGCCCATGCTTTTCAACGGCAAGCCGGGGAAAAAGCGGCGCCAGCGCGTGCTGGAGCTCCTGGAGATGGTCGGTCTCGTTGACCGGCAGGCCCACCGGCCTACCGAGCTCTCGGGTGGCGAGCAGCAGCGCGTGGCCATCGCCCGGGCTTTGGCCAACGACCCTTCGCTCATCCTGGCTGACGAGCCGACGGGCAACATCGATTCGAAAACCGGCCAGGAGATCATGGGCCTCTTCGTCGAGCTGCAGAGGCAAGGGCGGACCATCCTCATGGTCACTCATGACATGACGATTGCCGCCTACTCTGAGCGGACGATCCGCCTCCTCGACGGCCACCTCGTAGAAGCACGTCAATGAAGTCGCCTTGAAATGCTTAGGTTTAGGCCTGAGCGAGAGGCCGAAGGCAGTTTCAGCCATAGAGAGGCGGTGCTGAGGCTTGTCTGAAGGAGCAGGAGGAAAAATAAATTTTCTTAGAGCATCTCGAGGAAGTCTTTCCAGGGTCTGGCCAATAACGTTTCTGTCATCGAGTGCCCGCAGGAGTGGATAATCATGGCCGCTTTGGTGACTTGGTGAGGAGCATCAGACTCCACAACATTGACAAAATCGAATCGTCCTGTTGTGGCAAGGCTTTCTTTTCAGACAACTTTCTTATGGTTTTCAGAAGAAGAAAAATTTCTCTCCCCGCCGTAATGCCTGGAAAAGCATACTGGAAGAGATTGTGGAAGTCAAAAAAGACCACGCAATCATGAGGAATGTGGCCGCAAGAGGGCTTGCAGGACCATAGTTACAAACGAGCGCCTCGCTTGATTTCCTGGGGCGTCCGGTAATCGTAACACTCAAACGGGATCCCGAGTTCTTCTGCTAACGCTTTGAGGTCCGCCAGGTAATCCCCGATGGCCGTGACCGGGTGGTTGGAGTTGGCTTTCCACTCTATCCGGCCGCAGAGCTTGAGGTACCAGTGCGGCCACTCGGGGTTGCATTTACTCGAGCGCTCTTTCCATTGTTCCTCTGTGGGAACATCCGTGATGCCCCGGCCGGCAGCTAAGTAGAGCTTGTGGTTGCGGTAGGAAAACCTGGCCCAGGTGACGACGCCTGGGATGCGGACAACAACAGAGCACGTTCCGCCTCCCTTCTTGAAATACATGTATGTCTGACGTTCCGACCAGGACCCATCTAGAGAGTCATTCGAGCCGTATGCAAAAAATGGCGCCAGGGCGCCGGAGTTGACGAACCAGTAAAGCCCCTGCTCGGTGTCCCAGTAACGGAGGTCGTTGAAACCGACCGGCTGGCCGCCGCTCAAGAGCTTAAGGACCTGCATGGTCAAGGCCGCGCCGTCGTCCGCCTCGGTCGAAGCGACGATGGCCTGGCCGTCAGATTCTGGCCTGAGCTTGTTGTTGAGGAGGCCAAGAGTCAGGTCAGTGGCAGGGAAGTGCTCGATCCAGTCGAGCTGGTCCTGGACGCCTAAGAAATCAAGCCCAAACTGTTTTTCGAGCTCGAGCAGGGCAAAATAGACCTTCATCTGGAACAGCACCATAGCTTTAGTGAGATGTTTCTTGGGGTTGGCGCCGAGGCGGATGTCCATCCCTTTTTGGATGAGGAAGTTTAAAGCCTTCTCAGCGCGTGTGTCGGAAATTTTTTCCGCCATTTTAGCCAGGCGCAGGCCGTCGAACCCTTCCCTGGCGATCCCGAAAAGGCGCAGAAAATCAGCTTCGGAAACTTTGTTCCACATCTGCATCGACCGCGGCCCCACCGCTCCGTAGACGGACCCTTTCAGCTTCTCTTTGACCTGCCTCGCCTTTTTCCGGTGCTTTTCTTCGACTCTCACCTCGATGGTTTTGGGATACGGCGGCTCGTAACGCCCCTTATTGAGAAAAGAATTCAGGGCATCCGAGTAATCTTCGTGCTGGTCGAATTTCTCCACGAACAGCCGGTCGGTCTTGATCCCGACGTGGGCTGTGCCTGAAGCGGCGGCAAAAAGGCCGACATTGCCCGGGAAATCCTGGATGGCGCTGCCGAGCAGCAGCTTGGGCACATCGGCCGGAAGCTGCCACATCGGAGTGACAGAAAAATCAGGGTACGCCCACCCGGCCATGAAGTTTATAAAACGCTCGCCCCTGGCTCTTTTTATTACTTTAAGGCCTTCGGCCACGCTGGCCACCGGTTTGTCCGGGTTCAGGACATGGGCTTTCCATCCGCAAGCCTTGATGACCTGGGCAAGGTCTTTGAGTTGACTTGTGGCGATCGGCCAGATCTTTTTGTTTGGCCCGTCGCGGCTGTCAAGCGGAAGGTAGATATCGACAACCTTATTCATCCTCCACCTCCTTTGGCGAGATCCAGTCCCCGCCCCGCTCGATGTTTTCCCTGGTGAAGACGCGGGAGTTCAAGACGATCTCCTTGGGCACGCTCTCGCCGCTGAGAATTTTCAGGGCCACAGCGATGGCTTCGCTGCCGCCCGTGGGATACTCGAAGCTTGCCCCCAGAATTCCCTGTCTGACGTAGACCTGACCTTCATGGGGAAGGGCATCGATCCCGACAAAAATGATCTCTTTCTCCCGTCCAGAGGCGAGGGCAGCGAGATAGGCGCCGTGCGCTCCCGGGTCGTTGTGGGCGTAGACGAGGTCGATGGCCTTGAAACGGGCCAGGGCCGATTCCATTTCTCGTCGGGCATCGGGTTCGAGCCATTTCATGTCCGCTTCGAAGATGACGTCGATGCTCGTGCCTTTGATGCCCTCGCGGAAGCCGGTGTGGCGATCCTGCCCGGGCGTTGACGTCATTAGGCCTTTGAGCTCGACCACGCGGCCTTTCCCGGACAGCCGCTCGACGATCCATTCGCCGGCGGCCCGGCCGATTTTTTTATTATCGGCGCCGATAAAACAGGTGTATTTATCCCCCAGGACACGGCGGTCGAGGACAATGACGGGGATGCCCTTGTCAAACGCAGCCGCGACCGGCGGGGTGAGGGGCGCGGCTTCTTTGGGGGAGACGATGAGCAGGTCGATTCCGGCGTTGACGAATTCTTCAATCTGAGCGCGTTGCCTGAGTGAGTCATTCTGGGCGTCCTTGAAGATGACGCGAAGCTCCGGATGCTGGTCGGCGGCGTTCCTGATGTCGGCGTTCATCTGCACCCGCCAGGGTTCGCCCAGGTTGCACTGGCTCATCCCGATCGTCCATTTGGTCTGCTTGTCTCCTGTTGATTCAGGCCGGGCGGGAGGTTTTTGTTCTTTTCGGCAGGCAAAAATTGCTACTAAACCAAGGAAAACGATCGATACAATAAATTTTTTTCTCATCGCTTTTTGTCAGCGTTTTCTGGCCATCTGGAAGAGGACGGCTCCGACGATGATCGCGCCGGTGAGCATCAAACGGCTGGCCTCTCCGACGGCGTTGATGCTCAGGATTTTCTCTAAAGTGCCGATCGTCATGGCGCCGACGAACGTCAACCCGATGCTGCCGCGGCCGCCCATCAGGCTCGTCCCGCCGATGACGACGATGGCAATGGCCGTGAGCTCATAGGCGGCGCCGGCCTCGGGGTCGCCCTGGAGCTCTTGAGCAGCCTGGCAAATTCCTGCCACGGCAGCGAAGAGTCCGCTCGTTCCATAAGCAAAGAGCTTGGTGGCTGCGACAGGAACGCCCGAAAGCCGTGAAGCCTCCTCGTTCCCTCCGACAGCATAGAGATACCGGCCCCAGCGCATTTTGGACAGGATGACCCAGCAGAGGAAAACGCAGGCCAGAAAGATGAGCGTGACCACGGCGATGTTTTCACCGAGAATCTTGGCATTGACGACGTCAAAAACCGGCGGGGCTTCGGTGTATTTATAGGTCCCGTCCGGCTGGAGAACAGCCATTGAGATTTTTTTTCCGCCCGAAACCCATTTGGCCAGCCCGCGTGCGAAGACCATCATGGCCAAGGTGGCGATAAACGGCTGAATCCTGAACCTGGCCACGAGGCTTCCCGAAGTCAGGCCGCAGAGGAATCCGGCAGCCAGGCAGGCAGGGATCGCCAGCCAGGGAGACCAGGCTTTCTGAAGCGAGAGGATGGAAAAAAGGACGGCCGAAAACCCGACCAAACTCCCGACCGAAAGGTCGATCCCGGCCGTGATAATAACAAGCGTCATGCCGCAGGCTAAGATGCCGAAGACCGAGATGTGGCGCAGCATATCCCTGTGCGTGTCCCAGCGGAAAAAGGCGCCCTCAGCGTTGAAGAGAGCGCCGATGAGAACAACGAAAAGGAGAGCAGCCAGGGCCCTCGCAAAGGAAGAACGAAATATATCTCTTACGTCCATCATTTTTCTCGCTCGATGGACCCTTCTCCCATGGCCGACCTAATGACATTTTCCTGAGTGGCTTCCTCCCGGCTGAGCTCGGCCTGGACCCGGCCGCGGTGGAGAACGAGAAGGCGGTCGGACATGGCCAAAAGCTCGGGCAGTTCAGACGTCACCAGAAGAATAGCCAGGCCCTTGGCTGTCAGGTTGTTCATTAAATGATAGATTTCATGCTTGGCTCCGACATCCACTCCTAAGGTCGGTTCATCTAACAAAAGAACCTTCGGCTGTGTCTGCAGCCACTTGGCCAGGACGACTTTCTGCTGGTTGCCGCCGGATAGGGTTCCAACTTCCTGGTCAGGGGAAGAAACCTTGATGTCGAATTCCTCGATTTTTTTCCGGGCGGCGCTGTCTGTCTTCTTTTCCTGAACCCAGCCGTGCGGCGAATAATTCCCGAGCGAGGGAAGGATGATGTTCCAGGCAACGCTCAGCCCGGGGACCAGGCCGGTCCCTTTCCGGTCGTTCGTCTGGAGCGCCAGGCCCTGCTCGATCGAATGCCGGGGCGACAAGACTCTGAAGGGCTTGTTGTCGAGGAAGGCGCGCCCTTGGACGTTTTTTCCGTATGTCCCGAAAAGGCCGTTGAGAAGCTCGCTCTTTCCCGAGCCGCGCAACCCCGCCAGGCCCAGGATTTCTCCCGCCCGAAGCCGCAGGGAAACATCTTCTACGACATAGCTTTTCTTTCCCGAAGGGTCGGGAATGAAAAACTCCTCCAGCCGTAGCCGTTCTTCTCCGGGATGGGCCCGGCGCTCGGGAAATTGCTGCCGGATTTCGCGGCCGACCATCCAGCGGATGAGCTCTTCAGGGGAGAGGTCTTCAGCTCTGACTGTGCCGACGAGGCGGCCGTCCCGGAGGACGGTAATCCTGTCCGCGATCCTGAATATTTCCTCGAGGCGGTGGCTGATGTAGACGATTGCGCAGCCCTGCTGTTTCAGCCGGAGAATAAGGCTGAAAAGCCTGTCAGCCTCGGTTTCGTTGAGGGCGCTGGTCGGCTCGTCCATGATGAGGATGCGGGCCTTGCTGGCTAAAGCTTTGGCGACCTCGACCATCTGCCGCACGGAAATCGGATAGTCGCAAAGCGGAGCTTCCAGGTCAAGGCTGATCCCGAGGGGCTCGAGGATCTTGCGAGCGCGGGCTTTTTGAGAGCGGAAATCCATCCACACCCGGTGCCGCGTTTTTTCGCGGCCGAGGAAGAGGTTGTCCAGGACCCGCATGGAATCGACCACAGCCAGATCCTGGTGGATGGCGGATATGCCCAGGGAAGTCGCGTCTTGGGGAGACCTAAGGCGGATTCTCTTTCCCTCAAGGAAGATTTTCCCCTGATATTCAGTGTGAGCACCGGAGAGAATCTTGATCAACGTTGTCTTGCCCGCGCCGTTTTCTCCGGCCAGGACATGGATTTCGCTCGGCCGAAGGTCAAAAGAAACGTCATCGAGCACGCGGACGCCGGAGAAGGACTTGCTGATGCCGGACATCTCCAAGAGGAGCCTGTCTTCTTTGGCCATTATCTGAATTTTTCTATCAGATGGATATTGGGCTGTCAAGCAACTCGGGGGGCCGCCCCTTTTTTCTTGACAATGTTTTCAGGGATACTATAAATATAAGTCTTTCAGGAAAGGAAAAACCGATGTTTGTCTGGGTTTTTCACCGCATCACCGGGATTCTCCTCGTCGTCCTCCTAAGCCTTAAGTTTGTGACCTCCTTTTTTTTAATGACCAAGGAGCAGAAGCCTGACTGGGCGCTGGTGCTCCACACCAACCCCTTGAGCGATACTCTCCTCATCATTTCAGCTGTTTTTCACGCCCTCTACGGACTGCGCACGGTCATCATTGACATGGGCGTGCGCCGGGAAAAACTCCTTTTCTGGGTTTTCACGATTCTTGGCGCAGTCCTTACGGGCGCACTGCTTGTCGTTTACTTCACCAGGAACTACTGAATGATCAGTCACGACATCCTGGTTGTTGGAGGCGGCCTGGCCGGGCTTTCGGCTGCCTTGGCCGCCGACACGCGGCTATCGACAGCCATCGTCTCCAGGGTCCATCCTTTGCGGTCCCATTCGGTGGCGGCGCAGGGCGGAATCAACGCGGCCCTCGGCAACAGCCCCGACGAGCAGGACGACAGCTGGGAGCGCCATGCCTTTGATACGATCAAGGGGAGCGATTACTTGGCCGACCAGGATGCCGCCGAGCTTCTCTGCGAGAAGGCAGTTCCGGCCATCTATGAACTCGACCACCTCGGCGTGCCCTTCAGCCGCTTTCCCGGCGGCGTCATCGCCCAGCGGCCGTTCGGCGGGGCGGGGTTTTCTCGGACCTGCTACGCGGCTGATAGAACAGGGCTGGCTATCGTCCACGCGCTCTACGAGCAATCGTTGAGAAGGCAGGTCAAAGTTTATGGGGAAGCCCTGGTCACCAAGCTCATCGTCGAGAACGAGAGGTGCGTCGGCGTCGTCATCTACGACCTGGCTACCGGGCAGATCCTGCCGGTCAGAGCCCGGGCGGTCATCTTTGCTACGGGTGGCTATGGCCGGGTTTATCTCAAGACGACCAACGCCTACATCAACCACGGCAGCGGCATAGGCATTGCCTACCAGGCCGGCGTGCCGCTTAAGGATATGGAGTTTGTTCAGTTTCACCCGACTTCCATCTACCCGAAGAACATCTTGGTGACCGAAGGCGCGAGGGGAGAAGGGGGGTATCTTCTCAACAACAAGGGAAAGCGGTTCATGGCCGATTACGCGGCCTCCGCCATGGAACTCGCTCCCCGGGATATCGTGGCCCGGGCCATCCAGATGGAAATTGACAAGGGAAACGGGTTCGATAGCGAATATGTCCTTCTCGACCTGAGGCATCTCGGCGAAAAGAAAATTCAGAAGAGGCTGCCCTCAGTGCGCGAAATCTGCATCAAGTTCCTGGGGCTCGACCCGGCAGAAAAGCCGATTCCCATCCAGCCCGCCCAGCACTATTCGATGGGCGGGATCGATGTCAACGACCGGTGCGCCACCTCCCTGGAGGGGTTTTTCGCAGCCGGCGAGTGCGCCTGCGTCAGCGTCCACGGCGCCAACCGTCTTGGCGGGAATTCTCTTCTCGAGACGGTGGTTTTCGGAAAGATCGCGGGCCAGGAAGCCTCACGCCATCTTGAAGGGCTGGAGAGGAAGGAGCCAGGTGAAAAGACGCTTCTGGACGAGGCCCTGGCCGAAAGGAACAAGGTCGAGGCCTGGATGAGCCGGACGTCGGGGGAAAAAGCCCATCGTCTTCTTAACCGGCTCAAGCTCGTCATGAGCGAGAAGGTTGGGCTTTTCCGGACGAAAAGCGAGCTTGAAGAAGCGCTCGAGGAAATCCGCGAGATTAGGGAGGATTACGGCCGTGTCTGCCTTTCAGGCATATGTCTCCGCTACAGCCAGGTGCTCGTCAACATGATCGAGTTCGCCTGCATGCTCGACCTCACGGAAGCGATAACGCTCGGCGCCCTGCGGCGGGAGGAGACGCGGGGTTCCCACTACCGCCTCGATTTTCCCGAACGTAACGACGCGGATTGGCTCAAGCACACGCTGATCACGCTCAAAGACGGCCGGCCCGAGGTCTCCTACCGGCCGGTCAGGATCACGAAGTACAAGCCGGAAGAAAGAAAATACTGACATGAAGTGCACGTTCAGGATTCTCCGCTTCGACCCGGTTGAGGATGAGTGCCCTTATTTTGAGGATTTCTCGTATGAAGCAAGCGAGAAAAAATCGCTCTTAGAGGCGCTGATGGATGTCCGAAACGAGCAAGATACCACGCTCTCGTTCCGGTACAGCTGCCGGGAAGCTGTCTGCGGCTCCTGCGCCATGGTCATCAACGGAAAGTTTGACCTGGCCTGCCGGACCATCGTCGACTCGCTGGGCTCATCTCTTATTGTTATCGAGCCTCTCCCCAACCTGGAGATCCAGAAGGACTTGATCGTGGACATGGAGCCCTTCTGGCAGGCTCTCCACAAGGTCGAGCCCTATCTTTTCCCGGCAGAGGAGATACCAGAGAAGGGACACCGGGTTGAGGACAGGGTGATGGAAAAAATCGACCAGTTCGCCAACTGCATCATGTGCGGCTGCTGCTACAGTGCCTGCCCGGTCGTCTCGCGTGATGAGCGTTACCTGGGACCGGCAGCCCTGGCCAAGCTCTACCGTTTCGTGCGCGACCCGAGGGACAGGCGCGGGTTTCCGCGCTGGTCGAAGGTCAGCACTGAGACCGGCGTCTGGGGATGCGACACAGTCTTCCGCTGCAACGAGGTCTGCCCAAGGACTGTGAGGCCGGCTGATGGCATTGAAAGCCTCAGGCGAAGGGTTGTCCTGGGAAAGATCAAGCAGCTTTTCAAGAGAGAAAGATGAAGTTTAAGGAATCTCTTTTCAGCCGGCGTCAGTTCCTGAACGGTTTATTAGGAGGCTGGCTGGGTGCTTTCCTGGCCTCGATTCTTTACCCGGTTCTGAGGGCTATTTTTCCGCCAGAAAAAGAGCCCGACCAAGTTATTCTTGTTTCATCGGATTATGCAGGAATTCCGGCGAATACAGTGAAGATGTTTGCTTGGGGCAGCAAGCCGGGCCTTTTAAAAAAGACTGAGAAGGATGAGCTTGTTGCTTTCGTGGGCGTCTGCACTCACCTTGACTGCAACGTGATTTATCTTCCCGACCAGAAGAAATTTTTCTGCGCCTGCCACGACGGCTGGTACGATGAGAACGGGACGAACATCAGCGGTCCGCCGCCGCGGCCGCTGCGCCGGCTCAGCGTGACTGTCGAAGGTGATAACATCATCATCAAGAAAGAAGGGGCCACGTGAAACCGATCGGAAGCCTGAAAAGAATCATGGCCGGACTCGCTGCCTGGATGGAAGAGCGTCTTGGGATTGAGGCGGCCAGGGATTTCCTGAGACACAAGACTGTTCCTCAAAACAGGCACACGATATGGTCCTACACCGGAAGCCTCCTCCTTCTTTTTTTCTCGATCCAGGTCGTGACGGGCATTATCTTGGCTTTCTATTACCGGCCGACGCTCGAAGAAGCGAACAAGAGCATAGCCCGAATCATGACCGAAGTGCCGTTAGGCTGGGTCATCCGCTCTGTCCACTTCTGGTCGGCTACCTTCATGATCGCCATCGTGTTTGTCCATCTGCTCAGCATCTGGATCATCAAATCCTACCGCAAGCCCAGGGAGTTGACGTGGATGAGCGGCGTCTTCCTGCTCGTTTTCACGTTGGCCTTCGGGTTCACGGGCTATCTCTTGCCCTGGGACGACCTGTCGCTGGCCGCGACAAAGGTC
This sequence comes from Clostridiales bacterium, assembly GCA_029907205.1. Taxonomy (GTDB): domain Bacteria; phylum Acidobacteriota; class Aminicenantia; order Aminicenantales; family UBA8522; genus JARYMI01. Next base: position 8,777 of record JARYMI010000031.1, on the reverse strand, counting down.
GGCACCGACATCCCGCGGTCGATTCCCGTGGTCGGCGCCTGGATGACGAAATTTCTGCGGGGCGGAGAAGATGTCTCGGGCGACACGCTGACCCGCTTTTTCAGTTTCCACGTCTCGATCCTGCCGCTCCTCGTCCTGGCCCTCATCGCCTTCCACGTCTATCTCATCCAGAAGCTGGGAATGAGCCTGCCGGTCGGAGCGGACGAGAAAGAGGAGGCAAAGAGGGCCATTCCGTTCTGGCCAAACTTCGTCTTTCGCGAGATGATCGTCTGGCTGATTCTTTTCGGAGTTCTCGTGACCATAGCCGTATTTTGGCCGCCGTCGCTTGGAAAATCGGCTGATTTGATGGCGCCGGCGCCGGAAGGCATCAAACCCGAATGGTATTTCCTTTTCTTATTCCAGACGCTCAAGATTTTCCCGGCGAAGATTCTTTTCATCAGCGGCGACACGGTGGCCGTTTCCCTGATATTGCTCGGAGGCATCCTCTTTTTCTTCCTGCCCCTCTTGGACAACAGGCCGGCCGGGCGGAAAGGGAAAGTCATCACCTGGATTGCTTTTGCCTTTATCCTCTATGCGGTGGCCATGTCTGTCTGGAGTCTCCTGGGATGATGAAGAAAAGTGGATTGCCCAATTTAAGAGAACCTGATGGGTCCTGCCTCGGTTCACCCCCTCCGTTCCTCGCGGTTGATCTTGCTGATATCGACGTTAGAGAGTCCACGCCACTAAACGCTCCGGGCGGCGTGTCTTCGCGAGGAGCGAAGCGACGCGGCGATCTCAGATTATCTGACAACATAAAAAAATTAATAGCTGCGGCCTTGGTTATTGCGGCCGTTATTCTGTGGGCAGCCCTTTTAGGTGGCCAGTCTGCTGAGGCGATGGTTCCAGCGCTGGGAGCAAACCAGACAGCAGACCAACAGGAGGAGCCGAAGGTTCAAGCTGAAGCTCAACCGGAGAAAATTGTCGCAGGCCCGCAGAATATAAAGGAAAAAACAGCCACTTATGTCTTTCTGGGCTGGATGTGGATCTCCATCGGTGTCCTCGTTTATGTCCTGCGGCTCAAGATCAAGGAAGTTGACCGCCTCCACGCGATCAAATTCTTCTCGCCCGACCGGAAATAAGATCGGGGACGGCCCTGCCGGAGGACCGCCCCCTGAGTTTCATTTTAGCTGGAAGTAGATGGTCACGACGAAGATGACGCCGCGGGGCCGACCGTTGATGATCATCGGCTCATAGACCCATTGCCGGACAGCGTCGATCGCCGCCTGGTCTAAAAGTGGGATCGACCGGAGCACTTTGACATTCTGGACCCGGCCGTAGATGTCCGTCGTCGCCTCTAAGATGACGGTGCCCTCCACCCGTGCCTGCCTGGCGATTTCGGGATAAACCGGGTCAACCCTCTTGATTAGCTTCGGCGGTTTGATCTCACCAACAGCTCTCACCGGCGCTTCGATCTCCCCGACGACACCGCCTAACACGCCGCCGACAACTCCTCCTAACACACCGCCCACGACACCGCCTTCCACTCCGCCTTCGACGCCGCCCTCAACCCCGAAATCAGAGACCTGCTCTTCGGCGATTTCCTCGGGGATTTCGACCGGCGCAACGAGTTTTCCCGCTTCGATTGTCGATTGCGCCTGGACGGGCTTGATCCGTGTTTTCGCTTGCGAGCTGGAACGCTTCTTGGCCGGAGGCGGAGGTGGAGGAGGCGGTGGGGGCGGGGGAGCGAGAAAGGCGCTGTATATTTGCACCTCGGGCAGCGTGCCCGTGTTGAGCAACGGGAAGATAACAAGCATGGCCGCAATGATCAGATGAGCAGCCAGGGAGACAGGGAAAACCATCGCCTTAAGCCTGAAATTCTTCTCTGCAATGATGAATGAATCTTGAAACATGGTGACCTCCTTCTCCCGGCGCTTCTCGAGCCGCTCGCTCAACGCCGCTTTGACTCTGGCCGGGAAAGTCTCCCAGTAGGCCTCTGCCTGAGGAGCCGGGGAGAGCGAGCGGCCGAACTCATCCAGTTTGCCTAACAGCATGAGCTCCTCCCGGCAGTCGCGGCAGTCCCTGAGATGCTCCTCGACTTTATGTTTTTCTTTCTCCTTGAGCTCGTTATCCAGATAGGCGCCCAAGAGATCCCGAATATCCTCGTGTCTCATTAGCTTCTCCTCAGGTATTCGGCCATTTGGTCCTTGATTTTTTTCCTGGCCCTGTTGAGGCGCGACATGACGGTGCCGGGCGGGATGCGCAGCGCTTGAGCAATCTCCTGGTAGCTCATGTTTTCGAAGGTCCTTAAAGCGAAAATAGTTTTCTGGTCATCCGGAAGAGCGCGGAAAGATTCCCTGAATTTCCTCTCCATCTCGCCTCTCTGGACAGCATCTGGAGGCGATTCACTTGGAGAAGAGAGAAAATTATGCCTGACCGTATTTTTCTCCTCCGCCAGCGGCCTTTCCCGCTTCCATTTCTTTAGGAAGTTGAAGCAGTTGTTGAGCGCGATCCTGCGGATCCAGGAATAAAAATCAAGGCCGTCGATAAAATGAGGGAGCGCAAGGAAGGCTTTGATGAACGTGTCCTGGGAAAGGTCATCGGCCGTCTGGTGAGCTCCGGTGATGCGGTGGCAGAGGAGGTAAACGGGCTTCTCGTACTTCCTGACCAGCGATTCGAAAGCGCTCATGTCTCCCTTCTTAGCTCTTGCGATGAGTTCTTTGTCGTTGGCACCGTCTGGCCTCATTTGCGCTCCCGTCCTTTATACAATCAAGCCCGGCATTTATTCCCGGCTCCTTTTTTGAGCGTTTCTGCGCTGCTCACTCCATTGAAGAGCAATTTGTATGCCAACGTGGGAATAGCCAACCTATTGTTTTTCAATAATATAGATAGAGTCTTGAGGGGCCTCGGGGGATGCTCGCAGCCCAAACGTAAACTTTATTTACAGGGCGTAAATATTTTTTTCTGTTACGGCCGTTGTGGGGGAGGAGCCTCCGGGAGGATTGTCCCTTGCGCTGGGGATTTATAGACATAAGGCTGCGCGCATCAGCCGGAACCTGCGACAAATTTCCGCCGCTGTTCGTCCATTTATTGATGGCCATGACAAACGAGGAAAAAAGGGACACGCTTCGCGGGGTCCGCTACCAAGGACACAGGAAGAGACTCAGGGAGAAGTTTCTGCGTGGCGGGCTCGACGGCTTTCTGGACTATGAGGTCATCGAGTTGCTCCTGGCCCTGGGTACACCTCGCCGCGACTGCAAAGAGCAAGCCAAAGAAGCATTGAAAGAGTTCAAAACTCTGAGCGGCGTGCTTGAGGCCGACAGCCATGAGCTTCAGAGAATCAAGGGGATCGGTCCGCATAACATTTTCGGGCTCAAGTTCGTCCATGAGGTCTCCCGCCGCTTTCTCCGGGAACGGATGATGAAGAAAGCCTACTGCCGCTCCTCGCGAGAAGTCTTCGACTATCTTTTCCACGCCTTGCGGGATTTAAAGAAAGAAACATTCAAAGTCCTTTTTCTGGATGCCAAGAATCAGATTCTCGAGGAGAAGACGCTTTTCGAGGGGACGATCGACTCGAGCGCCGTCTATCCCAGAGAGATCATCAAGGACGCCTTGAGATATGAAGCGACCTCGCTCATATTCGTCCACAACCATCCCTCGGGCGACCCTGAACCGTCGGGCTGTGATAAGGACATCACTAAAGAGCTCGTCTTTGCGGCCCGGCTGATGCAGCTCAAGGTTCTGGACCATATCGTCATCGGCAACAACTGTTATTTCAGCTTCTCCGACCAGGGGCTCATCGAGGAATACGAGTTTCAGTTCTTCCACTCGGCCAGCGGCTCGTGAGAGGCGCCGTGCCATCCGGGGCTAAATTTTTAAGGTGGGTTTTAAGTGGGGACGGACAACGTTAACTTCTTGAAAATCAAACAATAAAGTTGAATATAAATAGTGTTTTATTTAACATCAAACCCCATTTTTCGGGCCAATAAAGAAAAAAAGCTCATTTTAGGCCCGTTTTAGCCCGAATTATGGACTTAACTTGGTATTAATTGAGAAGATTCTATGGCCCGACTTAAATATCAACAATATCCCAATATCAGAAAACCGACCCCATTATCAGAAAAAAATTTAGGTGATTATGTAAACTTTCCCTATTTTAATGATACACTCATGACACGGAGGTGGAAATGCCTGAAGATAGAGAAATAGCCAAAAAGGTCAGCATCAAACCGATCAAGGAGATCGCCGAACGAGCCGGGATTCCAGCCGAATGCCTGGAGAAATACGGCTCATACATAGCGAAGGTCATTTGGCCGGAGCCGGTAAAAAATCTTCCCGTGCACGGAAAACTTATCATGGTCACGGCCATGACCCCCACGCCCGCCGGCGAGGGAAAGACGACGACTGCCATCGGCTTGACCGATGCCTTCAGCCGGCTCGGGAAAAAAGCGATCGCGTCGCTCCGCGAGCCGTCGCTTGGCCCGGTCTTCGGAATGAAGGGCGGAGCAACGGGCGGCGGGATGGCCCAGGTTGTTCCCGCCGATGACATTAATCTTCACTTTACAGGGGACATTCATGCCGTGACATCGGCCCACAACCTTTTAGCTGCCATGGTAGATAACCGCATCCATTTTGACGGAGTCTGCGGGCTCATCGACTGCCGGACTGTAACTTGGCAGCGCGTCATGGACATGAACGACCGGGTGCTGCGGAATATCGTGGTCGGAATCGGGGGGCCGCTTCAGGGCGTCGCCCGCGAGACAGGCTTTGAGATCACAGCTGCCTCAGAGGTCATGGCCATCCTCTGCCTCTCGGCTGACCTGAAGGAGCTCAAAGAGCGGCTCGCGCGCATCGTGGTCGGGTACGACACGGAGGGCAAGCCGGTTTTCGCCCGGCAGATTAAAGCGCAAGGAGCGATGGCCGCGCTGCTTCGAAATGCCCTTCATCCCAACCTTGTCCAAACGCTCGAGGGAACTCCGGCCTTGATCCACGGCGGCCCATTCGCCAACATCGCCCACGGGACAAGCTCGGTCGTCGCCGCGCGGCTGGGCTTGAGCCTGGCCGACTTCGTCATCACAGAAAGCGGGTTTGCCTCAGACTTGGGAGCGGAAAAGTTTTTCGACATCGTCGTCCGCACAGACCACATCCCGCCGCCGGATGCCTGTGTCTTAGTGGCCACGTTGCGGGCCCTCAAGCTCCATGGCGGCGTCGAGCTCAAAAATGTCCGCGAAGAAAACAAGGCCGCCATCGAGCGCGGCTTTGCCAACCTGGAAAAGCACATGGAGAACCTGAGGATATTTGGCGTTCCGTTTGTGGTCGCGTTGAACAGGTTCCCAGAAGACACAGACAGGGAAATACAGGCATTTTTTGACATTTGCCGGAAGACAAACGCGCGCGCAGCCCTGAGCGACGTCTACAATCAGGGCGGCCAGGGGGGTCAGGATCTCGCCCGCGAAGTCATCCAGGCAATTAGGGAGGACAAAAAGAATTTCCAGTTCCTTTATCCGCTTGACCTTCCCCTGCTCAACAAAATCGAAACGGTAGCCAGGAGAATCTACGGCGCCGGCTCCATCGCCATGGAGGGGAAGACCCGGCGGAAAATCCTCAGGTTGGAGAAAGACGGCTTCGGCGGATTGCCCGTCTGCATCGCCAAGACCCAGTATTCATTATCGGACGACGAAGAAGCGCTGGGAAGACCGGAAGGCTTTACCCTCATCGTCACCGATGTGTCTTTGAGCGCCGGCGCCGGTTTTGTCGTCGTTTACTGCGGCGATATCATGACGATGCCCGGGCTGCCGAATTCTCCTTCCGCCGAGAAAGTCGATGTCACCGACGACGGCGAAATCATCGGCCTCACCTGACCCATTCGCCGATCCGTCCTAATTCTTCTGCAACATGGCCCCCCTTTTTTGGTGTCTCCGGCCTCGACGAAGCCGGGGCCGGCGTCTTTCTGCCGGTTTCAACCAAATTTGACAAGAGGCAGCTCCCTGATTTACCCTCCCTACCGATGGGATGAGGCAAAATCGGCGCCATGGACGCTCGCTCAGACGGCTCAGCAGAAAAGAAAATTATTATCAATTCATAGAAAACTTGAGCTTGTGTTTTAGAGGAGGGACCGATGGAGAAAAGATCGTGGTTGATCGGAAGTCTCCCCCTTTTTTTCCTTGCTTCCTGGCTGGTCGGATGTGCAGCGGGAGATAGACCACAAGCAGCCCTCAACCCGAGGGATTTTACGGCCCATCTTATCGGACACGCCCATATCGACCTTGCCTGGCTCTGGCGCTGGGAGGAAACGATCCATGATATCGCTACTCACACGTTCCGGGGAACACTCGCGCAGATGGAGAAAATGCCGGGTCTGACCTTTGCCCAGAGCCAACCGGCGATCTATGAAGCGGTCGAAAAACATTATCCAGAACTCTTCCAAAAAATCAGGGAAAAGGTGGAAGCAGGGACCTGGATCCCTGTCGGCGGAATGTGGGTCGAGCCCGACCTCAACATGCCGGACGGCGAATCCCTAGCCCGACAGTTGCTCTACGGAAAAAGATATTTTCGGGAAAAATTCGGGCTGGACATCACGGTCGGCTGGAACCCGGATTCTTTTGGCCATAGCTTCCAGCTCCCCCAAATTTTGTCCAAGGCCGGGATCAAATATTATGTGTTTGAAAGGTGCGAGCCCGGCGTCGGGCCTGTGTTCTGGTGGGAAGGAGCAGACGGCTCCCGAGTCCTCGCCTATGTCCCTCACGGATGGTATCTTGTCGACCTGAAAAACGGCGTCCGCGACCTTCTCTTTGAAGCCTCCAGGGCGACCCCGCTCAAAGATTTCATGCTTCTCTACGGCGAAGGGGATCACGGCGGCGGTCCCCGCCGGACCGACCTCGAAGCGATTCTCAAATTCAAAGACGATCCCGGGCATCCCCGGCTCGAGTTTGTCGCCCCTGAAAAGTACTTCGAGCGGCTCATGTCGAGCGGAGTCGAATTCCCCGTCGTGAAGAAGGAGCTGAATTTCGCTTTCCCGGCCTGTTACACAACCCAGGCAGAGACAAAAAAGTGGAACAGGCGGCTGGAAAACCTGCTCCTTGCGGCGGAGAAATTTTCCAGCTTGGCCGTTTTCTCAGGTTTCAGGAATTACTATCCGGAGAGGGACCTCGACGAGGCATGGAAGACCGTCCTCCGTCACCAGTTCCATGACATCCTTGACGGGTCGAGCATCGGTCCGGTTTATGAGGAGACGAACCGGTATTATGAAGAAGCCAGGGAGAGGGGGGAGCGCGCCCTGGATTTTTCGCTCGAGACGGTGACCAACGAGATCGAAACGCGGGGCGAAGGCCGGCCCCTCGTTGTCTACAATTCGCTTGCCTGGGAGAGAAGCGAACCGGTCGAGGTGGAAATGGATCTCGCCGGACGTGCGAAGTCCATGAGGATTTTGACAAACGACGGAACCGAAGTCCCTTTTCAGGTCGTCGGCGAGCGCTCGCTGGGAGCGAAAAGGACCCTGAAAATCCTCTTCCTCGCTGAAAAAATCCCGGCCATGGGGTACAGGGTGTTCCGTGTGGTCGAGTCAGGACAAGCGCCGGCCTATAAAACAGGGCTCGCGGCATCGCCGGCCTCGCTTGAGAACGAATGTTTTCGGCTGGCGCTTGACCCAAAAACCGGCTGGCTCAAGAGCCTTTATGACAAAGCCCAGAACAGGGAAATTCTTGCTGGAGAAGGGAACGTCCTCCAGGCGATAGGGGACGAGCCTGCTTCGATGTCCGCCTGGGAGCTCGGGCTCAAGGATGAATTCTGGAAAGTCGGCGAGAAAGGGGCCAGGATTGAAATCCTGGAGCAGGGCCCGGTGCGAGCGGCGATCCGGGTGATGAGCTCATTCAGGGACTCGAGCTTTATCCAGGACATCATCCTTTACAGCAGAGTGCCCCGCGTGGATTGCCGCATGCGAATGGACTGGCAGGAACGAAACATCATGATCAAGGCGGCCTTTCCGGTTGCCGTTCGCAACGGCCGGGCCGACTTTGAAATTCCCTACGGCTACGTGACCCGGCCCGCCGACGGAACGGAGGTGCCGGCGCTCAAATGGATCGACCTGACGGATGAACAAGGAAATTATGGCGTCAGCCTGATCAACGACTGTAAATACGGCTGTGATGTCAAGGGCAACGTGCTGCGCCTGTCGATCATCCACGGCGCGACATCGCCCGACCCCGAAGCCGACAGGGGAGAGCACGAGCTCGTCTACTCGCTCTTTCCCCACGCCGGAAGCTGGCAGGACGGCGCGACGCATCGGAGAGCGATGGAGCTCAATAATCCCCTCATCGCCAGAGTTGCCATGGTTCACGGCGGACGGTTGCCGGCCGTTCATTGCTTCATTCGTGTCGAGCCGCAAAATATCGTTCTCTCGGCCGTAAAAAAGGAGTCGGGGTACGAGGAAAAAGCCCTAATTCTTAGGCTATATGAAACGTTCGGCCATGAAAGTCGAATGGAGCTCGAATTGCCGTGGGATGTTGAATCCTGGGAAACAGACCTGATCGAGAGGCCGCTGAAGAGAATCGAGTCGGACGGTAAAATTGTTCCTCTTCATTTCAAGCCTTTTGAGATCAAGACGATCAAAATCCAGCGACGAGCGAGGAAAACAGGATGATTTATGGGAATTCAATTTCGTTTTCTGCTGCGCCGGCTGAATGGGCATTCAGTCAAAAAGAGAATCATGATAAATACCCAGCTGAGGTCTCGGCGGCTATCAAGAATTCCTGTTCTCTGCTTTCCGGCGCTTCCCCCGGTGGGGCATTGGCGTAGAGGCCGGA
>JARYMI010000030.1 GCA_029907205.1 Clostridiales bacterium | reverse complement strand
AATAGAATCTCTCTTGATCGCTGCTCTCTGACTGCGAAAAGCAGGGCTCTAAAAATTCCTAATGGCAATTTTGGGTTGGGCCTTTGACCTTCTGGCTGACATCTCTGTAGTGAGCGTTCCATTTTCTGACTCTATCGTAGAGCTCCATAGCCTTCGGCTCCTCTCCCATTTCTTCGTAAACGGAAGCCAGTTCATACTGGAGAGCATAAAACCTGTCTGTCCCCTCGCCCAGGATTTTGAGGCATTCCTCCAGCCACTTCGCCGCCTCCTCGAAATCCTCTTTCTTCCGGTACGCTTTGCTGATGATCGTGTAACATTCCAGGGTTCGGCCTGGGTCTTCTGAAGCCAGCAAAAACTCTTCGACGGCCTCCTCCAGCAGGCCCTGTTCAAGAAAGGCCAGCCCAAGATGATAGCGGGCCTCGAAATCTCTCGCGTCGATTTTCTTCCGAACCTGGGCCCGAAAGTCTCGGACGATATCGCTCAGGTCTTTTTCCAGAATGGAGATGTCTCCGCGGAGCTGCTGGCTGAAGACATTTCGGATCATCTCCAGCTCCTCGACGATTTTCTCGGACAGCTCATAGTATTTCCTTCCCGGGGCTTCTTCTGCCGGCAGGGGGAGGATTTCTGTGTCAGAGAAAATATCAGCTGCCGTGAGCCTCTTTTCCTCTCTCTCCTGTTCCTGGAGGAGGGAAAGAAAGCTCTTGGTCAGGTCCGGTGTGGCTTCAATCTTGTTTTCGATTTCCTGGACCTTTTCTACCCGCAGCGGAATCTCTTCCTCTCTAATCTTAGGTTTCAGTTTTTCCAGGCTTTCAAGCTTCGCCTCAATCCTAGCCGAGTCGGGAAATTTATGTCTCAGGTTTTCCAGGATTCTCCTGGCGTTCCGGAGGAGTCCCTGGCTGATGTAGAGGTCTGCTTTGGCCAGAAGAATGTCAGCGTCTTCTTCTCTCCCTGCTCTAGCGAGCAGTTCTTCTTCCTCCTGTCTGTCATCAATGAAACCGAGTCGCCGGCGCAAATCCCAGTATTCTTTGGCCAGGCTTTCATCCCTTGGACAAAGCTCCATAAGATCAGCCAAAGCGACAAACATCGTCTCTGCAAGGTTCCTGGCCCTGGCCTCCTCCAAGATCACACGGCAGACAACCTCCTGGTTGGCCTTCTGATTCTTGGACTTATAAATGGCCGCCAGTTTTTCCAGGGCAGGCAAATAGGCCTGTTTAGCACTGAGGACAATTCCGAGCAGGCCTATGGCCCTATCTTCCTTTTGCTTTTTCAGCAAGCTGTCAATAAGAGGCTCAACAACGGCGTAGGCCTTTTCGGGTTTATCCTGCGAGGCGTAAACTTTGCCCAGCTTGATTCGCGCCCGAGCCTCTGAAGGTTCTTCAGCGATGATACGGGAAAAGATTTCCTCCGCCTTCTCAAGCTTCCCACTGTCAAGATGGAGTGTGCCTAAGGTGGACCTGAAACGAATGTTTGTCTCATCCCGGCTGAGGGCATCCTCGATAACTTTGATGGCCTCCTCGCTCCGGCCGCTTCGTTTGAGAACCTCAACCAGGTTGGTCAATGTTCGTCCATCGTCAGCTTTGAGCCACCGGGCGTGTTCGACGACCTTCTCGGCCTCCCTGAGGTCATCCTGGCTCAGGAGGAGTTCCGCGGCGTCGTTGAGCTGAGACACGGTTTCCTCGATGAGCCCCTCCTGCTCGAAAAGCCCGGCCAGGGACAGCCTAAAAGAGACGTTGTCCCTGTCGAGCTTGATCAGTTTATCATACAAGAACATGAGCTCTTTCAGCCTTTTTCCCTGGCGGAGAATCTTCTCTGCCTTCAAGTACTCTCTCTTGGCTTCCGCGGCAAACCCCTGGGCGGCATAAAGGTCCCCCATTTTGACGATGGCGATGACGTGGTCTGGGGCAAGCTTGTTAACTTTCCGGTAAACAGCCAGCGCCTGAGAGTGGTAGCCTTTCTTCTCATAGAAGCTGCCGACACTCTGGAAGGCTTGAACGGCCTCGCTGATGCGGCCGAGTTGGATGTAGAGATCGCCGATGAGGTTGTTAATGCTCAGGTCTTCCGCCCCCCCGGCCAGGAGTTTCTTGTATTCGGCGATGGCCTCTTCGACCCGGCCCGCCTTGACGAGCCTCTCGGCTTGCTCGATGATCCTCGTCTTGTCACCCTTCTCGTTCATCACAAGGCCGCCCTGTCCTCGAGATTGAAGCTCAGGCGATGGAGAGGCGTCGGCCCCTTCTTCTTCAAGGCCTGATAATGCTCTTTTGTTCCGTATCCCTTGTTCTTGGCCAGATGGTATCCGCTGTAATACGCGTCAAAGATCCTCATCAACTCGTCCCGGACGACTTTGGCGATAATCGAGGCTGCAGCAATCGAGATCGATTGACGGTCTCCCCCGGGAACGCCGAGCTGAGGACAAGGAAATGCGCCTCTGCAGTTCTGAAAGCCGTCGATCAAAAGATAATGCGGCTGCATTGTTAGACTGTCCACCGCCCTTTTCATCGCCTCGAACGAAGCCCAGTAGATGTTCAGCCGGTCGATTTCCCGGTTTGTGGCTGACCCCAGGCCGACAGCCTGAGCCTCGGCCAGGATGAGAGAGGCCAACTTCTCCCGCCTGGAAGGGCAGAGTGACTTGGAATCGTCGACCTCCTTCAGCCAGCCTCTGACCGGCCGTTCGATCAGACGGCGGGGCCAAATGACTGCGGCGGCGATGACGGGCCCGAACAGAGCTCCCCTCCCCGCCTCGTCAACTCCCGCGATCGCTCCGCTTGTCCTCGCGAGAATCTTCCTTTCGATCGTGAAACCTGCCATCTCTGCCTTCAAGCAGGGAATAAGCGCCGAAGCGCGACTCTCACTTTGCTTCTTTAATCTTGGCCGCTTTGCCCTTCAGGCCGCGGAGATAATAGAGCTTGGCCCGTCTTACCTTCCCTTTCTTGACGACTTCGATTTTCTTTATCGTCCTGGCGTGCAGAGGAAAAATTCGCTCCACGCCGATCCCAAACGAAACCTTCCGCACCGTGAAGGACGCTCCCAAGCCCCGTCCTCTTTTGGAGATCACGTCTCCTTTAAAAACCTGGATGCGTTCTTTGTCTCCTTCCTTGATGATGACATGGACCTTGACCGTGTCTCCGACGTCAAAAGGGTCCAGGTCTGTCTTCTGCTGCTTTTGTTCGACCAGATCAATGAGGTTCATTGTCCTTTCCTTTCTTTGTGAATGACCCGAGTATTTTCTTGTTTTCCGCCGTCAGTTTCTGTCTCTCTAAAAGGTCAGGCCGCAGGGCCAAGGTTTTCTCCAGGGCTTTCTTCCGCCGCCACGCTCTGATTTTGGCATGATCCCCGGAAAACAGCACCTTGGGCACTTTCATTCCCCGGAAAGAGCGAGGCCGGGTGTAATGAGGATGATCGAGCAGGCCGCTGTAAAAAGAATCTTGCCGGACGGATCCCTCCTTGCCGACGACTCCAGGGACAAACCTGGCCACGGCATCAATAACCACCCACGCGGCCGGCTCTCCTCCGGTTAGAACATAGTCTCCAATGGAAAGTTCTCCGTCGACCAAGTTCCGGCTGACTCTCTCGTCCACGCCTTCATACCGTCCGCAGATCAGGACAACTTGGGGGGCACAAGCGAGCCTCTGGGCCAGGCCGGAATCAAACCTCACTCCCTGGGGGGAAAGGAGATAAACGAGGCTCTGGGAGCTCTGTCTTATGCTCTCGACAGCCTCGAAAATCGGTTCTGGCTTGAAGACCATGCCTTCGCCTCCGCCAAACGGACGATCATCCACTTGCCTGTGTCTGCCGTGGGCAAAATCTCTCAAATCATGGACCCAAACCTCTAACTGCTTCTTTTCCAGCGCCTTCTTCACCACGCCCCCTGAGAAAACGCTGGCCAGCAGTTCGGGGAATATTGTAATTATATCAAATCTCATCCAAGTCCAAAAGCCCCTCGGGGGGATCGATCCTGATCTCCTTGCTGGTGATATCGACCTCTCTGCAGATCGATTGATGAAAAGGGATGAGTATCTCCTGACCTTCCTTTTCCACGACCAATAGAGTATTGCCCGGGACTGGATCCACATCCACGACCGTTCCCACTTTTCTCCCCGATGTATCCACGACTAGGCACCCCTTAAGCTGATAAATATAAAACTGTCCGCCCTCCAGAGAACTCAAAATGTCTTCTGCGACAAAAACCTCTGCTCTGGCCAGGGCATCAGCCTGGGCCAGATTTTCAACTCCCTCAAGTTTGAGGTGATAAGCCGTTCCTTTTGGCGTGAGGGCTTGGACGTTGTATTCTCTGAGGATCCCCTCTTTTTTTATCTGGATTTTCTTCAGCTCAGCAAACCTGATCGACGTCGCCTGGTAGAATTTAAGCCTGAGCTCGCCTTCTTTCCCCTGGCTCCTTATAATTCTGCCAACGCTTATCAATTACCCTTTTTCGATGATCTCGAGGTTAAATCTCCTCTTGAGCTTCATGCCGGCAGCACCTAAGATGATCCGAATCGCGCGCGCCGTTCGGCCCTGTTTCCCGATGACCTTTCCTAAATCTTCCGGGGCAACCTTAAGCTCCAGGATCGTGGTCTGTTCCCCTTCGAGCTGGGAAACCTGCACCTTTTCCGGCTTGTCCACCAACGATTTGGCGATCAATTCAACTAGCTCCTTCACAGTAACCTCCTTAAAGTTTAAGAATGATTAATCGGAATGTTTGTTGATTTGGAAGCTTTGTCCAAAAGGGACTGGACCGTTTGGGATGCCCGAGCACCCTTTTTCAGCCACAGGTTGGCTTTATCAAGATCTATCCGAATCTCGGCTGGATCCTTGAGCGGATCGTAGAAACCGATAAAATCCTTGGCTTTGCCCTGACGGGGACTTTTCGATTCCATGACAACGATCCTGTAGAAAGGCTTTTTTTTGGTGCCAAATCGCATCAGTCGCAGGATCAACATATTAAATCACTTTCCTCAAAAAATGATTATTAATCATAACGAAATTCCCCGCCCAAGTCAAATTTTTTAAACCTGCTCGACGCATCTCCGTTCATATAATCAAATTGGGTGCAGGAGGTGCCCTTTGCCCCCGCGCCCCGGGGAACCAGTCCCGTCGGTTCCCCCCGTCGGAAAATCCGACGGGTCCCCCCTCCGCTACGGGGGCCTCAACGCGGCCTCCTGCACCCAACATGAGGATCTCTTATTTATTTTCAGGGTTTTTCGGGGTTTGGCCGGCTTCTTGCTCCGGCGCTCTTCTGGCCGAGAGTCTTCAGGTGAGCGAGAGAGCCATAAAGTGAAACAAGCCTCAGGTATTCCTGATGGTCATAAAATGAGCACCGTTTCTCGCCAAAAGCCTTGGCCACCTCAATACAGAAACGGGCGGCCAGCTCGATATCAACAACCTGGCTGGCGCCGGTCGCGCATCCAGGGACAGCCGTCTCTGCTGTGATCGCCACACCGACGACGGGCGCGGACGTGGCCGTGGCCGGCTGGAGGATGCTGTTGAGATGGTAAACGCCGTTGCCATAAGGCGTAATATCCTGGGTTGTCACGGGAAACACAGCAGGAAGCCTGCCCGTTACGATTTCCATGATGTCCAGCAGGTCTTCGCTCACTTTTAGGATGTAGCCATCCTTAACCGTGGGAGAGATGGCAAACCCGCGGCGGTTGATGACCCGGTTTCCCTTGGTTGTGTCCACAGACAGGACGGCGTCCATGGCCTCATCAACTTCGTAACGGTTCATGATGTCCATCTCGACCGGTGCTCCCATGAACGGAACCGGCCGGTGGGGGATAATGGGCGAGCGGGGACACAGATGGGTGGCCACGATGACGTCACCGCAGAGTCCATCCCCCCGGCTTCTCATCTCTGCGATTTTGGCTGCGCAGGCCAGGGCGGTGATGGCGCCGTCGGCGTCAGAGACAAGCCCGATCTTCCTCGGCCGCGCTCCAATCCCTCCCAGCCTGCCGATGATGCCGAGAGTGGGCGAGCTCTTTCCTTTTAACCGTCCGGCCTTACCTTTAATGACAATTTTGATGAACTGGGTTTCTCCCTTTTTCCCCCTGATGCGACAGATCTCAAACTCGGACGGTTTGATCCCTTTCTGAAAGAAAAATTTCTCCAGAGTTTGGGACTCAACACGGGGATTTTCGAGCAAGTCATAAACCTCGATCACCTGCTTCCAAGCCATTGAGGTCTTCCCTCCTTTCAGGCCAGTTCGCTGATGGCAGCGGCCAGGACCAGCCGCGGCAGGAGCACAGGCCTGTTTATTCTTTTTCTAAGCCTTTCTTTTATCTCTAAAGGATAGCCGATGCAATCCGGGATGATGATGTCGGGAGAAGCCTCTTCGATTGCAGGAAGAACAGCCTCCAGGCCGTCTCCTCCCCCGTACGGGTTGAGAGTTTCACTATTAACGGAAATTTTCTGCGTCTTCCACTTTCTCTTCGCCGCCTTCTTCTGGCTTGATAACGGGACGAGGACAAAAAGTCGGCCTTTCGTGAGGACGGCAAAAACGAAATTGCGCATAATTCTTGCCGGCATCAGAAGGGGCTTGGTGGCAGAAAGGTCATCAAAGTCCTCGGTGCAAAGAAGGGCAACAAGGTCAACGCCCTCTCGTTCCAAGCACTCAACTCGGCTGCGGATCAAGGGAACGATTTTCTTCTTGCCAACAACAACCGAGGCTCCATCTCTGAGCCGGGTAATGAGAGGAAAATCGCTGCCGGTCGGCCTGAGGGCCTCGATTTCTGAGCGGGACAGTGAATCGAGGGCGCCAGCCTCTTTAATAATTTTATCAGGGCCAAGAAGAGGAACAATCTCCTCAAGGACATCCTCCCGGGGCGACTGCCCGATCGTCAGAAACCCGATTTTCCGAATCATCTTTTGTTCTCCGGCCTCAGGATTTTTTTCCCACAGCTTTTTCAATCCGGGAGAGAAGCCGCCTGTTTTTCACTCCAGCGCCGAGACGGAGGAACCGGGAGGGCACGGCCATAAGAAAAACGTCCTGGCCTGTTCTCAATTGAGCGCTTATTAGGGGATGGGCTGTCTCTCGTTCAAAAGTCATGATCAGGTCGGGGAATGTGGCCAGCCGCCTCCCCTGTTCTTCGAGGGTCATGTATTCGTTCCAGAAAGCAAGCTCGAACGTCCGGCTCCCCGAAGCTAACTCAACCTGTCCCACGTCCAGGCCGCCTTCCCGTTCGAGTCTTTTCTTCCTGACCCTGCCGGATGTCATGTATCCGCCGCCCAGGAAGTGGATGACTCTCTTGATTCGCAATTCCGGCGGTCCTTCGCGGAGGAACCTTTTCCCCAATCGGAAAGCCATTTCCAGCGCACCGGGAGATCCGTTTTTCTCCACGTAAGAAGCCGGGACAGGATTTCTGGCCACGGCAATCATGCCGCCCGCTGCACGAGCCGCTTCGAGGACAGAAGCCGAGACTTTTTCCAACGGACCGGAAAAGAAGGCCTCGAAACATTTTTCCTTCTTCCTCCGGCCGGCCGCTACAGCCTGATAAGAAATAAACTCCTTCTCCCGGTCAAGACCCATCGAGCCCATGAGTCCGAGGGGGTGGGCCCGGCCGTTGCAAGGAGCGTCAACAACCGGGATTCCCAGGGCCGCAGACTGAACCCAGCCGTTGACCACGCCGAGCGCGCCCACTTCGCTGGGAATGAGACCGCTTATTTTAAGCTTCGTCTTCTCGATCAGAAGTTCGACGGCCCGGATATAGTCCTCAGGCTCAACCAGTCTGCTCCCGGCTGAGGGCGCACCCACAGCCGAAACCGTGAGGAGGAGGGCTTCACCAGGGAAAAAAGACAAGGGAGCAAGGCCCAAGAAACCACGTTCGAGAGAGAGACGGCCAAGCCTCCTTCCCTCCTCAATCCAGCCGCCCCCGCCTCCTCCAAGGATTGCTCCTCCCTGGATGAAGGCTTCAAGGTCTCCGGGCAAAACCTTCAACCAGCCTTTTTTCTTCGCCCTAACGTTTTTCATGCCTACTCTATCGCCGCTGCTCGATGAATCTTTTTCCAGTTAGAAATTCTCATTCCCGCCCAGTATATGAGAACGGAAGCCATGATTCCGTTAAAGGCGAAAATGGAAAATGGAAAAACCTTGATGTTGAAGGGATGCCCTGAGGTCGTCCAGCCGATGAGGACAGCAAGGACATAAGCGGCAAGCGCCACAGGATTCCACCTGCCGTTTTCTCCTGTGCGTCTTTCCCGGCGCTCGCCTCTGAGGAGGTAATAATCAGCCACCAAAATACCTCCGACCGGGCCCACGGCGATGCTCAGCAGGCTCAGGAACAAGCCCAGCCGGCCAAGAATTCCCCAGGCCGCCAGGAGCGAAGAAAGCACTCCCACAGCGATGGCCAGCTTCCACCTGGTCCAGCGGAGGATCGTATTTAAGGCAAGGACAGAGGAATACAAATTGCTGTCGTTTGTCGTCCATTGAGCAAAGGCGATCGCCAGAAACCCGACAAACCCGAGCCCGGCGTGCTCGGGTCTGATGATCAGGCGAGGCAGGTCCTCGTGGTAGAGCCCGGTTTTCATGGCCATCACTGAGCCGATAAGCTGCATGGCTGCACTCACGGCCATGGACAGGGTGGCGGCAAGAAGGATTTCCCGGAACCGGGGGCGCGCGTACCGGAAAATGTCGGCTGAAGTGACCGACCCGACGATAAAACCGCCGGCGATGATCGAGGCGGCGGCGCCTATGGCCAGGGGATAGGGAGAGGGAGAATGAGCCCGGGCCAAACTCGTCAGTTCTTCAGCCCCAAGCATGTGGTTGCCGGTCTTGAGGGCTGCATAAAGAAAAATCACAACCATTGGCGGCACAGCGCCGTAGCTTAGGACTTTGAGTCCACGGAAGCCGAAGACGGCCGGAATCATCATCAACAGGCCGCTCAAGAAGGCCAGCCGGGGAACAGACAGGGGAATTCTGACTGCAGAGACCATAGTCTCGGCAAAAAGGCCCGCCTGGACGCCGAACCACCCCATAAAGGCCACGGCCAGGCACAAGGAGATGACGAGAGAACCTCGGCCGCCGAAAGCACGGCGGGCCAGCAGGGCTGTGGACAAACCTGTCCTGGCCCCCATGAAACCTGTAAGGGTCATCATGCCTATGAGGAGGCCTTCGCCTAAAAGATAAGCAGCCAGGACACTCCTAAGATCGCCCAGACCCATTCCCACCATCATTCCGCGCAGCAAAGCCGAGAGAACGATTGCCACTCCGACCCAGACCATCGTGATATCCAGCCACGTTTTCCTTTTCTCAAGAGGGACAGGTTTCAGAGAATAGTCCTCCAAAGCCTCGGTCTTGTCTTCTGGCATCAGGCGTTCCGGCAGACGGCTCATCTTTATTTAGATTAGCGTGACCGGGGGATGGTCGTGAGGATTTTCTTGAAGTTTGACTTCTTCATCATCTTCTTCATCTCAGAAAACTGCTTGAGGAGCTGGTTGACTTCGTAGACTGGCCGGCCGCTTCCCCTGGAAATGCGGCTCCGGCGCCGGCCGTCGATGATGCGCGGGTCTTCTCTCTCACGGGGCGTCATAGAGTTGATGATGGCCTCGAAATGGAGAATCTTGCGGTCGTCCATCTCAACCGCCGAGATATTCTTGAAGATCCCTCCACTGGGCAGGTGTTTGAGAAGCTGGGAAAGGGACCCCATTTTCTTGATCTGGCGGAGCTGCTTGCGGAAATCATCGAGGCTAAATTCGTCCTTGGCCAGCTTGCGGGTCATCTCCTCTGCTTCTTTGATATCTGCTTCCTCCTCGGCCTTCTCAATCAGGCTGAGGATGTCGCCCATGCCAAGGATGCGCGAGGCCATGCGATCCGGGTGAAAAACCTCGAGCTTGTCGAATTTCTCGCCGGTGCCGACAAACTTTATCGGTCTGCCTGTAACGGAGACAATGGACAGGGCCGCTCCTCCCCTGGCATCGCCGTCGAGCTTGGTCAGGATGACCGAGGTCAGGCCGATCTTCTCCTCGAAGGCCTGAGCTGAGCGGACCGCATCCTGGCCGGTCATGGAGTCTCCCACATAAATGATTTCCGCCGGCTGTAGGATATCCTTGACCAGACGGAGCTCAGCCATAAGCTCCTCGTCGATGTGGAGTCTGCCGGCAGTGTCCACGATGAGCGGGTCATGGCCCCTGTTCTTGGTGAAAGAGAGGAGCTCCTTGAGAGCTCGTTCGGGGACATTCATCTCTTCCCGGCTCATTTCATAAAATGGCAGGTGAAGCTGGCTGGCTATCATCTTCAGCTGGTCCTGGGCTGCTGGCCTTTTCAGGTCAAACGAGACGAGAAGCGGGTTCTTGTGAAGGCCAGTGGCCCACCTAGCCAACTTTCCGCAGGATGTCGTCTTGCCGGAACCCTGCAACCCGACCAGCATGAGGATGGTCGGCGGCTGTCCAGCGAAGCGGAGAGGCTTTTCTTCCTCACCGAGGATTGCCGTTAGCTCATCCCGGACAATCTTGATGACCTGCTGAGCCGGAGTGAGGCTGTCCAGCACTTCCTGGTTCAAGGCCTTGGCCCGAATCCTCTCGATGATATCCTTGACTACCCGATAGTTGACGTCAGCCTCGAGGAGAGCCAGCCGGATCATTCGCAGGGCTTCGGCCATGTTCTTCTCGGTGATTTTTCCCTCGCCGCGGAGGTATTTCATCACCTTCTGAAGGCGGCTGGAGAGCTGGTCAAACATGATTGCTTCCTCAGCCTTCCCATCTTAAGGGATTTCCTTCGGCTTCGTCAAACCGGATATCATAATAGTATTCATGTTCGTTTATGCTATTCATTTAGATGCATGGGGCTACCCTTTGGCCCCCGCACCCCGGGGCACCAGTCCCGTCGGTTCCCCCCGTCGGAGAAGCCGACGGGTCCCCCCTCCGCTACGGGGGCTTCAGGGCAGCCCCCTGCACCAATCTTAAAGAAACTTGGAGGTGTTTCCCTTTTCAAAATGTTCTCTGTGCGCCGGGTTTCCTTGAAGGTGCGAAATTCGATATAATACCGGCCTGTTTTATCACCGAACGTGAAAAGGCCTCGGGATGCCATGGAGCCAGGTCTATAACCCCGCCGGGCATTGGCTCCTCTCCGCCGCTGTCGCCGCGCTTCCGATCATCGTCCTCCTCAGCAGCCTTGCTTTTCTCAAGTTCAAGGCACACCGGGCAGCGCTGCTCGGGCTTGCGACAGCCCTGCTTATTGCGGTGGGTATCTTCAAGATGCCGCCATCAAAAGGCCTGGCTGTTGCCTTCTACGGAGCGGCCTTCGGGCTCTTTCCCATCGGCTGGATCATCCTCAACGTTATTTTCCTCTACAACCTCGTTTGTGAAAAAGGCCATTTTAGGATTCTCCAGGAGAGCCTCACCGGCATCACCCGGGACCGCCGGCTGCAGCTTCTTCTCATCGCCTTCTGTTTCGGCGCGTTCTTCGAGGGCGCGGCCGGGTTCGGCACTCCTGTGGCGGTGACGGCGGCCATCCTGATCGGGCTGGGGTTTACTCCCCTTGCTGCATCCGGGCTTTCTCTTATCGCCAACACTTCTCCGGTGGCGTTCGGTGCTCTCGGCACGCCCATCATCGCCCTGGCCGGCGTGACCGGCCTTGATATCCTTAAATTAAGCGCGATGGTCGGCAGGCAGCTCCCCTTCTTTTCCGTCATCGTCCCGTTCTGGCTTGTCTGGGCTTTTGCCGGTTTCAAGGCAATGGTCGAGGTCTGGCCGGCTCTCTTGGTCGCCGGCAGCCTGTTTGCCCTTCCGCAATATCTCATCTCTAACCTGCACGGCCCCTGGCTGGTCGATATCATAGCGTCGCTCATTTCCATGCTCGGGCTGATCCTCTTTCTCAGAGTCTGGCGCCCCAACCGAATCCTGGGATTCACCGGCATAGAGGAGAGGAGAGAAGACAGCTCCACGCCCGCCCACAGTCGCAAACAGGTCGTCAAAGCCTGGTTGCCCTGGGCGGTCCTCAGCGTTACCGTCTTTCTCTGGGGCATCCCTCAGGTCAAAGCCCGGCTTGACGCTGTCTCCAGCTTCAAAATCCTTGTTCCCGGAGTGAACGGTTTGATCCTCAGGGTGCCGCCCGTTGTCCCAGCTCCAGAGGCCGAGCCTGCTGTTTACACGTTCAACTGGCTGTCTTTCACTGGGACGGCGATCCTTGTCGCTGCCGTCATCTCCGCTCTGATCATGGGTTTCAGCGTGCGCGAGATGGCTGCTTCGTGGTGGAAAACTCTCAGCCGTGTCCGTTACTCCCTCCTTACCGTGGCCGCTATGTTGTCTCTGGGGTATATCACACGCTACTCTGGTCTTGATGCGGCCATGGGCCTGGCATTCGCCCGAACAGGGTATCTCTACCCGTTTTTCGGAACACTTCTGGGCTGGCTGGGCGTTGCTCTGACTGGCTCGGATACCTCCTCGAACGTCCTTTTCGGCAGCCTGCAGAAGATCACAGCTGGCCAGGTGGGAGTGAGTCCTGTGCTCATGTGCTCGGCCAACAGCTCGGGGGGCGTCATGGGGAAGATGATTGACGCGCAAAGCATTGTCGTGGCCAGCACAGCCACCAAATGGTACGGCCATGAAGGAGACATTTTGCGGTACGTCTTCTTTCACAGCCTGGCTCTCGCCGCCCTGGTGGGACTCCTTGTCTTCCTCCAGGCCTATGTTTTTCCGTTCACCCGGATGGTTGTCAAATGATGAGTTCCTTCAAAGTGGCTTCCAAATGACTTGACATTTTCCGGGTTTCCGGGTAACGTATCTCGCAGCCCGAAAAAGAAAGACCCCGTCGAAATAAACAGAATAGTCACTGACCTCTGTGGAGGACAGCGCTATGAGTAGCAAAATCGACTACGAAGAAATTGCCAAGCTCATCAGCTTCCTGGAAGACAAGAAGCTCTCTCATTTTGAGCTGGAAGTTGAGGGATTCAGAATAAAAATCACTCGGGCCGTCCCCTCGGCTCCGGCTATAGAAGCAGTTCCATCTCCTGGTCCGCTGACCCCGCCCAAACCAGAAACTCCTCCACGTTCCCATGAGGTTGAGCCTCATGTCTCTGGGGACAATCTCCATTTTATCACCTCACCCATGGTTGGCACGTTCTATAGGACGCCAGACCCGAATTCCCCCCCTTTCGTCGATATCGGGGATGAAGTGAAGAAAAACCAGACGTTGTGTATCATCGAGGCCATGAAGCTGATGAATGAAATCGAATCCGATGTCGAAGGAATCGTTGCCGAGATCTTTGTGGAAAACGGCAAACCCGTCGAATACGGGCAGAGGCTTTTTGCCATCCAGCCAGTCGCCTGATTGCCGATGTTTTCTAAAATCCTCGTCGCCAACCGCGCGGAAATCGCCCTTCGCGTCATCCGGGCAGCCCGGGAACTGGGCATCAAGACTGTGGCAGTCTATTCAGAAAGCGACAAGACTTCGCTCCATGCCGTCTTGGCTGACGAAAAAATCTGCATCGGCCCCGGCCGGGCTTCTGACAGCTATCTCAACATCGCCAACATCCTCAGCGCAGCCGAGATCACCCAGGCTGATGCCATCCACCCGGGCTACGGGTTCCTCGCAGAGAATCCCCGCTTCGCCGAAATTTGCGAAGCCTCGGGGATCACTTTTATCGGGCCTCCTGCTTCGATCATCAAGCTTATGGGGAACAAGAGCGAAGCACGGCAGGAAATGAAAAAGGCAAAAGTTCCGATCATCCCTGGAAGCGACATGATTGTCGACGCCATGCCAGAAGCCAAAAAAATAGCCAAAAAAATGGGTTATCCCATTATCCTCAAGGCTGCAGCAGGCGGCGGGGGCAGAGGCATGCGGATCGCCAGGTCACCTTCCCAGCTCGAGGAACAGTTCACCATGGCCCAGAACGAGGCCAAGGCGGCCTTCAACGACGCCTCGCTCTACATCGAGAAATACCTCCTCAATGCCCGCCACATCGAGATCCAGGTTGTGGCCGATAAAAAGGGCAATGTCATCGCCCTGGGCGAACGGGAATGTTCCATCCAAAGAAAACATCAGAAGCTCATCGAGGAGACGCCTTCGCCCTTTGTGGACGAGAGGCTGCGCCGGAAGCTGCTCAAGGCGGCCGAGGACGCTGCCAAGCATGTGGGCTACGAGAGCCTGGGGACTTTTGAGTTCCTGGTCGACGAAAAAGGCAGATTCTATTTCATGGAGGCCAACACTCGCGTCCAAGTTGAGCATCCCGTAACCGAAGAAGCCTACGGCCTGGATTTGATCAAGGAGCAAATCAAGATCGCGGCGGGAGAAAAGCTGTCCATCCCCGACGGGCTGAGGATGAGGGGGCACACCATCGAATGCCGGGTCAACGCCGAGGACCCGGCGACCTTCGCTCCCTCCCCGGGCACGATTGACTTTCTGGTCTTCCCTGGCGGACCTGGCATCCGGGTTGATTCTGCCGCCTACCAGGGCTGGAGGATTCCCTCCGATTACGATTCTCTCATAGCCAAGGTCGTCGCCCATGCGCCCAAACGGCATCTGGCCATCAAGAAAATGCAAGCCGCCATCGAGATGACGGCGATCGTTGGCATCAAGACCAACCTGCCGCTTCACCTGGCTATTCTGGCTGACTCAGAATTCCTTAACGGCGATTACGACACCCAGTTCATGGAGAGGTTTCTGGCGAAAAACGGTTCTCCCCAATAGGGAAGTCCGAACTTCCATCTCTTCTCTAAAGAATAATTTTTTTGATCTGACATTACGATCGTGACTCTGAACTCTCCGGCGTTGTCGCCGATGACGTTTTCGTTGATCCCCAGGAAAAGGCGCCCCGAGGCCGGCAACTGGACTTTGTTCTCGGAGCCGATGAAAAAAAGCCGGCTGGCTTCTACCCTTTTCTCTTCACCGGTCTCCTCGTCAACCCCTACCATTACCGAGATGACGACCTTTCCGATCAGGCTTCCCAAATTCTGTTCTGGCAGGGGCTGCTGCACGGTCTTGAGCTCATACCCGTCGGGGCCGCAATCGGCCTGCGGATTTCCCACCTGAAGGGTGACACGGCCTTTGGCCCGGAAAGAAATTTCCTGACCGGCTGAGACATCCAGGCCTGTATCTGTCCACAGGACATTCCCCGGGACAACCACCTCAACTGGCTTGAATTCGGAAAAAACGAGCAGCCTTCCGTCTCCCCATACATACTTTCCCAAGAAAAAAACCGCGGAGACAGCAAAAAGCGCCCATCTCATCGTGTGGCATTTTTTCATATTTAACTCCTGTTGCGAGCAGCCGATTCCCCAGCTTTTCCTGCCTGGAGCACTGTTATCATGGCTTCATGGATCAGCCCGTTGCTGGCCAGAGTCTCGGCGCTAAAAATGCTGAACTCAGCCCCAGAAAAGTCGGATAGACGCCCGCCCGCTTCTTTGACCATTAAGGCCCCTGCCGCCACATCCCATGGCTTGAGCTTTAGCTCCCAGAAGCCATCAAACCTTCCGCAAGCGACGTAACAGAGGTCCAGCGCTGCCGAACCGCAGCGTCTGATCGCCTGGGCGCGGACCAGGAAATTGTTGAAATGGATGATATTGTTAACCCGGCTCTCCCGAACATCATAGGGAAACCCGGTGGCAAGAAGGCTCCGGTTGAGGTCATCAACCCGGCTGACGTGGATCTTCTGGCCGTTGAGATGGGCTCCTTCTGCTTCGACAGCCGAGAAAATTTCATCCCGCATAGGATCATAAACCAGGCCAAGAACAACCCTTTCCTTGAATTGGAGGGCAATGGAGATACAGAAGACAGGAAAGCGGTGGGCGTAGTTTGTCGTGCCGTCGAGCGGGTCGATCACCCAGAGGAAATCCCCTGCCTTTTCCCGGCGCAGCCCTTCCTCAGCAAGAAACCCGTGATGGGGAAAGGCTGCAGACAGGCGGCCAAAGATCATCTCCTGGGCTCTCTCGTCGAAATTCGTTACGAGGTCAACAGCCCCCTTGTAGGAGATTTCCCGTCTCTGGGTCATTCCCTGTCTGAGCATCCTGCCAGCTTCGCGGGCAGCTTCCTCAGCCGCTCTTAAGAATTCAGCCCACTCTCCCATGGCTCATCTATCTTAACAACTCTGGCCCCGCTCCGCAATCCACCTCTCCTGCGCGGCTTCAGGAAGAATCCCTAATTACGTCATTTTTATTATGGGTGCAGGAGGCTGCTCTGGAGCCCCCGTAGCGGAGGGGGGACCCGTCGGCTTATCCGACGGGGGGAACCGACGGGACTGGTTCCCCGGGGTGCGGGGGCCAAGGGCAGCTTCCTGCACCCAATTGAATCACATCAACAGAGATGCATACAGGGCTTAAAAACTTTTTGCCCTTTCTGTCGTATTGTAATATGATAATATCAAGTCCGGAATGAAATACAGGATTATCTGGTACAAGAAAATGAAAGAACAAAAGAACCCTAAATCCAGACGCAAGAAAATCGTCTTTATCTCCGGCGCCGTCGTCATCATCGGGCTCGTTATTCTTTTCAACTTGAGGTCGCAAAGAGAAAAATCGGTGAAAGTCACCGTGGAAAAAGTGAAAACCCATGATCTGACATCTGTTATCTCAGCTTCGGGCGAGGTGAAGCCCAAGAAAAACGTCAACATCAGCGCCCATGTCCCCGGACGGATCATCAAGATCGGCGTCACTGAAGGTCAAGAAGTGAGGGCCGGGGATTTCCTGCTTAAGCTTGATTCGGCCCAGTATGAGGCCAACGCTGACCGCGATCGAGCTCTTATCCAGTCTTACAAGGCCCAGCTCATCCAGGCCGAAACGCGGCTCAAAAGAGAAGAGAACAATTACGACAGGCAAAAAAAGCTTCACGAAGACCGTCTGATTTCCCTGGAACAGCTCGAGTCGGCAAAAGTTCAGTACGATATATCCAGGGCCGAAGTTCAGGCCTTCCGCCATCAAATTCAGCAGGCTGAAGCGTCGCTCAAGAGCACCCTCGATTCTCTCTCCAAGACCGTCTACAACTCACCAATAGACGGGATCATTACCAGCCTGCGTGTCGAAGAAGGAGAAGTGGCCATCATCGGCACGATGAACAACCCAGGAACGGTCCTGATGACGATCGCCGACCTCTCCGAAATGGAAGTTGAGGTTGAGGTAGACGAAACAGATGTGATTGGCGTGAGGATCGGGCAGAAGGCTGAGGTGAAGGTTGACGCTCTGCCCAACCAAACCCTTGCCGGGTCCGTGACCGAAATTGGAAGCTCGGCCATCCAGAAACTAACCTCAACCCAGCAGGAATCGCGCGATTTTCAGGTGACCATCACGCTGGAGAATCCTCCACGGGAGCTGCGGCCGGGATTATCAGCCTCCGCCGATATCATCACCGCAACGAAAAAAGGAGTCTTGGCCCTGCCCATTTCAGCGCTCGTCCTTAGAGAAACAAAGACTCAAGATTCCTCCCAGAAAGAAAAGAAAGAAGAAGAGGGGGTGTACACGGTTGAGAACGGCCGGGCTAAGTTCTGCCCGGTGACAAAGGGGATTATGGGCGGACTCCTTGTCGAGATCGTCTCCGGCTTGAAGGAAGGACAAGAAGTTATTGTCGGCCCCTACACTTCCCTCCGAGAGCTCAAGGACGGCACGCTCATCAAACCGGAAACGAAAAAAGAAGGTTAAGGATGGCTTCTCTTGACAGCGCCCTCATCAGGGCCGAGAACCTCTGGAAAATCTATAAGTTAGAAAAGACGGAGGTGAAAGCCCTGCAGGGAGTTTCCTTCACTGTCAGGCCGAACGAGTTCCTGGCCATCATGGGTCCCTCGGGTTCGGGAAAATCAACCCTGATGAACCTGATCGGCTGCCTGGATACGCCTTCGGAGGGAGAGTATTATCTGAAAGGAAAGCTTGTCAGCTCCATGAGCGAAAACGAGCTCGCCCACGTCCGCAACATCGAGATCGGTTTTGTCTTCCAGGTTTTCAACCTCCTCCCCCGGGCAACGGCCTTTCGGAACGTCGAACTGCCCCTCATTTATAAAGGAATGAAAAAACGGGAGAGGGAAGTGAAGGTCAAACAGGCTCTGGAGATGGTCGAGATGGGGCCGCGGATGAACCACCGGCCTCCAGAGCTCTCGGGCGGAGAAAGGCAACGGGTGGCGATTGCCCGGGCTCTGGTTAACGAACCTTCCATCTTGCTTGCCGATGAGCCGACCGGGAATCTCGATTCCAAGACCGGAGCCGAGATTCTCAGCCTCTTCAGTAAACTCCATGCCCGGGGGAATACGATCATCATCGTCACTCACGATAAAGACGTGGCCAGCCAGGCAGAGCGGATTATCCATCTTCTCGACGGCAGGATTGACAGGGAAGAGCGGAAAGGAGGATGAGGATGAACTTCATCAGCCGATTTTTCGGGACATTTATCGACCCGAGCAGGACGTTCCGAGCTATCGCTGCCAAGCCCATCTGGGTAGACGCTCTCATCGTCCTCCTCATTGTTATCGTCCTCTACAATTTTCTCATCGCGCCCATCATGCAAAAAGACAGCTTGAAGCTTTGGGAAGACAATGCGGCCAAGCTCAAGGATAAATGGGGCGAAGAAAGATACAACCAGGCCCTCGAGCGAATCAGATCAGGTTCCCGCTTCCTGAGCGCAGGGGTCATCGTTCCGGTGACCTATCTCTTCGGTCTGCTCTTTTCCGCCCTGATCGTCCTGGGAATGGGCCGTCTGGCCTCCACTCAGGGCAGTTATCTCCAGGTTTTTTCTCTCTTGGTTCATGCCAGCTTTGTGGATAAAGTCCTCGGAAACGGCGTCAGGCTTCTTCTCATCCTCAGCCGGGAATCTGTCGTTCAGACCTCAACAGGCCTTGCTATTTTTTTCCCGACTCTCGAAATCACGTCGCCCGCCTACGTCATTCTCAGCCAGGTTGACTTCTTCCAGCTCTGGCTCTTCGGCATTTTCGGTCTCGGCCTTGCCTACGCCTTCAAGTTCGACGTCAAGAAGGGCCTGATCATTTCTTATATATTCTGGGGGCTCAAGAGCCTTTTAACTATCGGCCTTGGCCTCCTCCAGCTTCGCCTGTTCCAATAATTCAAAGGCAATTGACAGAAAGGCGCTCTCCTCATAAAGTAATCGTATGGATGATCACTCCGCGCGCGGAAACCTCGCTTACACTCCGCTTCCCCAGCTCCTTCTCCGCATCTGGGAGAAAAAGAGAACGGGCCTGCTGAGGCTGCAGAAAGAAGACACGGCCAGGATTCTTTCTTTCTCCAGGGGCGACTTGGCCTTGACCGACATCTCCTTCCCGGCTGAAGAATTCCAGGCTAAACTAATCGAAGCCGAGATCCTGTCCGGGGAGGAGGTCGAGGCAACCCGGGCTTATGCTCTTGAAAAAAACGTCTCGCTTATGCGCGGGCTGATCGAATGTGAAATGCTCTCTCCGCAGCGAACCTGGGAATTCCTTGCCAGCTTCTGGCTGGAGAGCCTTTACCCGCTCTTTGACTGGCCGGATGGCGAATACGCCTTCGACTCCGCCGGAGAACTGTCCGGACAGCACATCCTGATGACCGTGGCCAGCCTCGAATTTATTCTCCAAGGTATTCGCCGGATGGGCAATTCAAGCCTGATCGAAGCATCGCTCCCTGCCGAGTCCGAATCCCTCCAGGTTCTCTCGCCCGGATATGCCGGCCTTCTCCGCCTGGCCTCTTATGAAAAATACGTGCTTAACCTCCTTAGGCATTCTCCCCGACTTCAGGACCTCTATGCGCAGAGCCATTTAGGGAAAAAAGAAACTCAGAAGGTGATTTTCAGCCTGGTCCAGTTAGGGCTGGCCGGATTCCGGCAGCCCAGGAATGCGTTCAAGCCAGCCTCTGAGTCCTCCAGCGGCGAGGCAGAAAAAATCTGGTCTGACTTCAACGATAAATGCTCCTCCATCTACAAATACATCTCCAAGGAGATCGGTCCCGTTGCTCTCAACGTCCTGGAAAAGGCTCTGGACGAAGTCAAGCCCCGCCTGAGCTCTCTCTTGCAGAGCCTCGAGTTGAGGACCGACGGCCGCATCGAGCTCAGACCCGTTTCGTTCCTCAGCCTGAATTTCTCTAATCCCGAAAGCAGGAAGGCGATCATCCAGGTTCTCAATGAAATTTTGGTGGCTGAAGTTCTGGCGGTCAAAAAAACCCTGGGCGACGATCACGAAGCCGCCCTAATCAGGAATCTGGAGAAGATTGGAGACCAGGGTTGAACCGGAAGCAAGTCCGAGCTCTGCTCCTTCTCGTCACCGGTCTTGCCGTTGTTCTTCTGATCAAAATTGTATTCTAACACGAAATATTTGGTTATTCTCCTCGGCCCCACAGGGGTGGGAAAAAGTGCCGCTGCTTTGCATCTTGCCAAGAGGTTTGGCGGCGAGATCATCAGCTGCGACTCCATGCAAGTCTATCGGGGCTTTGATATTGGCACAGATAAGCCGACGCCGGCCATGCGCCGGTCTGTCCCCCACCATCTCCTAGATACAGCCGAACCATCCGTCCAGTTCACAGCAGCCGATTTTGTCAGGGAGGCCTTAGCAGCCATCCGCCTGATCAGAAGGCGCGGCCGGCTCCCTTTCATCGTCGGCGGGAGCGGACTGTATCTCAAGGCGCTCCTTAGCGGCCTTTTCCCCGGCCCAGGACGCAGTCCCAAGGTGCGCGAGAAACTTGAACGCCGAGCGCGCGAACAGGGCCTCGAGGTTCTTAGAAAAGAGCTCGAGGAAGTTGACCCCGTCTATGCCAGCCTCGTCGGCCAGCTCGACAGGATCCGGATCATTCGCGCTCTGGAGGTTTTCCACCAGACGGGGAAGCCGATCTCCGAACACTTTTTGAGGACCAAACCCAAGCTCAAGGGTTTTCATCTGATTAAAATTGGTTTAAAATTAAGGAGGGAAGAACTCTATCGGAGAATAGAAGAAAGAGTCGACAGGATGTTTTCTCTTGGCTTAGTCGACGAAGTCAGATCTCTCCTCAGCCGGGGCGTCGAGGAGACGTCCCCCCCTTTCCGCGCGTTGGGCTACAAGCACGTCCTCAAACACCTGAAAGGAGAGATCTCCATCGACGTGGCTCTGAGCCTGACCAAAAGAGATACGCGGCGCTTCGCCAAAAGGCAAATGACATGGTTCAAGAAGATGGAAGGAATCCACTGGTTTGAAGCAGACGAGCCGGCGCTGCTCGAGAATTTTTTGGAGGCCCAGCTTGCAGGCTGACGCAGAAAAGGCCATCCTCGTCCACCTCGCCACGAGCCAGAAAGACAAGGAAGAAGCCGAAGGGTCGATGGCCGAGTTAGCCCAGCTCGCGGCTGCGGCCGGTGCAGAGGTTGTCCAGAAAATTTATCAGGTCAGACCGAGAATCAGCCCGAGGTACTTTATCGGCCAGGGTAAGGCTGAAGAACTGGCCCGGGTCCGAGAGGAGCTCGGGGCTGACCTTCTCATTTTTGACCATAACCTCAGCCCCATCCAGCAGAGAAGCCTGGAGGACCGGACTCAAGCTAAAGTCATCGACAGGACCCAGCTCATCCTGGACATCTTCGCCCAGAGAGCCAAGAGCAATGAAGGCAAACTCCAGGTCGAACTAGCCCAACTTAATTATCTCCTTCCTCGGCTGGTGGGCAAAGGGATTGCCCTCTCCCGGCTGGGAGCGGGCATCGGAACCCGGGGCCCTGGCGAGAAAAAGTTAGAGGAAGACCGGCGCCGCATCATCGACCGGATATCTCGGATCAAGAAGGAAATCCTGGGAATCCAGGAGAGACGGGAGAACCAGCGGAAGAGCCGGAAGGAAAGTCCAGTCCCGACCGTCTCCCTGGTTGGCTACACGAGCGCCGGAAAGTCCACCCTCTTCAACCAGCTCTGCCGCGAGGCCATGCACACATCACCCGCCCTCTTCGCCACGCTCGACCCCGTCCTGCGCCGGGTCGAATTCTCCGACGGCCTCTATTTCTTCCTGAGCGATACGGTTGGGTTCATCAGGAAACTTCCGGTCGAGCTGGTTTCGTCTTTTTGGGCCACGCTCGAGGAGATTAAAGAAGCCGACTGTCTTCTCCACGTCATCGACGTTTCCTCCCCGACTTCAGACCGGCAGACAAAAGCCGTCGAATCAATCCTCGCCGAGATCGACGCCGCGGACATCCCGGTTATCAACGTTTTCAACAAAATCGACCTCCTCTCCTCCAAGGATGACCTTCTCGCGCGGAACGCCACCTCAGGAAGAGCGAACGTCTACATCTCGGCCAAAACAGGTGAGGGAATACCGAATCTAAAGGAAAAAATCAGGACGGTCGTTTTCCACGATTTCAGGCTTTTTTATCTGAGAATTCCCCAGGAAAAAAGGGATATTCTGTCCTCCTTCCCGAAGTGGTCCATCGTGCTGAAGAGAAGAGAAAACGGCGACTACTCAGAGCTTAAGGTCATGGCCAACCCGAAATTTATGATAAACTATCTCCCTTATCTCTCCAAAGGAGAAGAGAATTGGTGAAAAAAGCGTGTGTTCTCTTTCTTCTTTCCCTGCTCGTGGCCGCTTGCGCCACCGTCCCGCCGCCTCCTCCGAGCTTTTACATCGAGAATCTGCCTCAATCCCTGATCATAGCCATGACCCTGGAGGAACGTATCTTAGCTGAGGAAGCGTGGAATTTTATCCGCCAGGGAAGAGGAGATAAAGCGGAACGTTCCCTCTCCAAGATTGGGCCGGAAAGTCCGCTCTATTATGTTGGCTTGGGTTATATCTCTTTCCTTCACGAAGATTTAACGACTGCCGAAGCCTACTTCAGATCAGCTCTCACTGAGTTTCCTGGCCTGTCTCTGGCCCATCTCGGATTAGCGCAGATTTACGAGCGGACAGGCCAGGAGGACCAAGCGTTTAACGAGCTCCGCGAGGTCCTGAAGACCAACCCTGAGCATCCCTGGGCCAAGACCGAGTACGAAGCCCTGAAGACGAAAAAGATAGAGGAAGCGATGAGCGAAGCTCAGACCGCCCTCTCCAAGGGAGATTCAGAAAAAGCGAAAGAAGCCTATCTCAGAGCGCTGCATTATGCTCCGGGATCTGTTGCCGTCCATCAGGCGCTGGCCGAAATCTACAAGAAAGAAAAAAAACTCTCCAACGCTCTTGTCCACTTGAAAGCAGCGATCGCCTCAGAGCCGATGGACAAAAAGCTGCTGGAAAATTATGCAGCCACGCTGAGCGAAGCAGGGCAATATGAAAGAAGCCTGGAATTCTACGAGAAGCTTTTCGAACTCGACAGGGCAAACAAAATAATCCAGGAACGGGTCGAAAGCCTCAAGAACCGGCTGGGCATCTACGAGCTTCCCAGCCGGTACTCTGAAATCGCCGTCACCGGGACTGTCACAAGAGAGGATGTGGCCGCGCTGGCCGCGGTCAAACTCAAGGATATTCTGACCGAACCAACCCCCCAGCCTCCTATCATCGTTGACATCTCCGCCTCCTGGGCGTCAAAATTCATCCTCAAGGTCACAGCGCTCGGTTTTCTTGATGTCTACTCCAATCACACGTTCCAGCCCAGGAAGCCCGTGACGAGAGGCGAAATGGCTGACCTCGCCTTCCGCATCATCAAGCACTTAGAGTCGCCGGGCCACAGGTTCATCCGGCAAATCCCGATGGAGAGGATTCAAATTGTCGACGTCACTCCCGAGCATCTCTACTACATGCCCATCCTCCAGATTCTTTCCTTCCAGGTCATGGAGCTTTACCCCGACAAAAGCTTCCGGCCGGATTTAACCCTTTCCGGGCCGGAGGCCACCCGGATTATGGACATTCTCCTGGCCCTGGTGCGTTAACAAGCTAACCCATTCAAGGAGAAGCACGTATCAACCATGGCTGATGAAACCGAAGAAAAATTCCTGACTCTGCCCAATGTCCTTACCCTTCTGAGGCTGGGCCTTGTTCCTGTGTTTGTCGTCATGAGTTTGCGCCGGCAAGCCTTGGGAGCGCTCGTAGTCTTTGCTCTGGCCGCGTTGACGGATTTTCTGGACGGGCTCGCAGCCAGGATCTTCCGTCTCCGGACGAGGATTGGAACGCTTCTCGACCCCATGGCCGACAAGCTTCTTCTTTCGACGGCGTTTATCCTTCTTACTCTCAAACGCCTGAGCACTCCCTACGCGATCCCCTCTTGGCTTACAGCCGCGGTCATCGGCCGCGATCTGCTTATCGTTATCGGCGCCTATATCGTTTTCCGACTGCGGGGA
Source organism: Clostridiales bacterium (assembly GCA_029907205.1). Classification (GTDB taxonomy): domain Bacteria; phylum Acidobacteriota; class Aminicenantia; order Aminicenantales; family UBA8522; genus JARYMI01. Next base: position 8,272 of record JARYMI010000030.1, on the reverse strand, counting down.
ACCAGGAACTTCCCGCCCTCTCTCTCGGGGAAAATCAGCACTGTCTGCCAGGCCCTTACAGTTTTTTGCGTCCTGATCGCGAACTATATCCCAGCGTCTGCGAGTCTTTCTTCAGCTCTTCCGGCTCTCTACGTGATTACCCTGGCGAGCACAGCTCTCTCAGGAGCGCACTACGTCATCCTGGGGATTCGGATGGTTTTTTTTGCCAAAGACGAGCTGAGGCAGCCTACATATTCCGGTCGATAAAACCCCGCCGCAAGGTCATCCAGATGATCTTCAGGTCAAGCGCAAGCGACCAGTTCTGCATATAGTAGAGGTCATACTCGATCCGTTTTTCAATCGATGTGTCCTGTCTCAGGCCGTGAACCTGGGCCCAGCCAGTGATTCCTGACTTGACTTTATGCCGGAGCATGTAGTTGGGAATCTTGTCGGCAAAATCCCTGACAAACTCGGGTCTTTCCGGCCGTGGTCCGATCAAGCTCATCTCTCCTTTGAAAACATTGACGAGCTGGGGGATCTCGTCGATGCTGAACCTGCGCAGGAACCGGCCGACCCTCGTGATCCGGGGATCGCCGGCTTGGCACATCATCGGACCGGTCTCTTTTTCGGCGTCGCAGATCATCGTCCTAAACTTGATCATGGTGAACTTCCGGCCGTCCAGCCCCATCCTTTCCTGTTTGTAGAAAACAGGCCCTTGGGATGTCAGCTTGATCAGAAGGACGACGACGAGGATAAGGGGGGAGAAGATAATCAGCGCCAGGGTGGATACAAACAGGTCGAAGGCTCGTTTGACGGCGCTTGCAACGCCCTTGAGCGAGACATCGTCGATCGAAATGACCGGGAAACCATCCAGGTCCTGGATGTTGGCCTTCAGGGTCAGCAACTGGAAAAGGTCGGGGATAAGCCTGACGTTGACGACGTACTTGTTAGCGACCTTGATCGTCTCCAAGATTTTGGCATAGTTGTTCAGGTCCAGGGCAACGAAGACCTCGCTGACCTCGCCTTTCTCTAAGATGGCGCCGAGGTCTCCGATGCGGCCGAGGACTTCCACGCCTCCGCCGATATCGACTTTTTCCCCGACTTCCTTATCGTCGTCCAGAAACCCCTTGAGCACAAACCCCAGGTCTTTGTACTGGGAAATCTTTTGGGCCACTGCTTTCCCCATCTCTCCTGCGCCCAGGACGAGGACGTTCTGCAGGTTGAACCCCCGGGCGTACTGCCTTTTCATAAAAAAGTAGATTTGGTTGCGGAGAAAGGAAATCATGAAAATCACGGTCACAAAGTAAACGCCCAGAAATCCGTGCGAGATCTTGAAAGACACGCGGAAAAGCGGCGCAGGTCCCTGGCTGTAGCTATAGAGGTAGCTCATGATTGCGGAGACGACGAGAATGGTCAGGAGAGCGTTCAGGCTGATAAAAAAGAAGTCGTCGATCTTGGTTCTCTTCAGCCGGCTCTTGTAGAACCCCTGGAGGTAAAAAATCACCAGATGGCTGGCCAGAAAAAGAGGAAAAACAAGAGCATAATGCCGCAGCGGCGGGATTCCCTTGACCGGGTCGACAGGGATGATGTAAGCGTAAAACCGGAAAAGGTAAGAATAAAAATAAGACAGGAAAATGCCCACAACATTGCTGACAAGAAAAAGCCCGACGAGGCGGGCGCGTTTCTTGGTAATCACTGTCTCCCCGCGAACTCGGCCCATTTCTGCCGGAAATAGGACGTCAGTTTGTCCTTGCAAGCCTGCCGGGAAAAGGCCATGGCGTTTGATCTTATGGTGGATTTATTAAATGCCAGGCCCTTGAATTTGTCAAGCGCATCCTGGAAGCCGTCCACGGTGAGCTCGGAGAAGAACAACCCCGTTTGGCCCGGGATAACGCTCTCTGTGGCCCCGCCGCGGCCGTAAGCGATGACCGGCGTCCCGCAGGCTTGCGCTTCCACGACCGCAATCCCAAAGTCCTCCTCGCCGGGCAGAAGAAGAGCCCTGGCTCTCTGATACAGGGAGCGAAGGTCCTCGGCGGCCACCTGGCCAAGAAACTCGATGTTTGGCCGCGCCCTCTTCTTGAGCCGGCGGAATTCCGGACCCAGTCCCACGATCTTGAGAGGCTCACCATTTCGGTTGAAAGCTTCGACAGCCAGGCCAATTCTTTTGTAGGGAACAAGCGCCGAGACGATCAGGTAGAACGCTTCTTGCGGCGTTTTCTCGGTCGGACGGAAGAAATCCGTGTCCACTGGGGGATAGATGACATCCGCGTCGCGGCGGTAGTACCTGGCTATCCGGCTGGCCACGTTCTTTGAGTTGGCCACGAAATGATCAACCCGCGAAGAGGAAGATTCATCCCACACCCTCAGCCAGTGAATGACCGGAGGGATGACCAGCCGGGAGAAGAAGGAAAGGCGGCCGGGTGAAAAATAAGAAAAATACTGGTTCCAAGCATAGCGGACCGGAGAATGGATATAGCTGATATGCAGGGCCCGAGGCGCCGGGATGATCCCCTTCGCCACGCAGTGCGAACTCGAGATGACGAGGTCGTAGTCGCTGAGGTCGAAAAGTTCAGCCGCCAGCGGAAAAAGCGGCAAGTAGAGACGGTATCTCTTTTTCAAGCAAGGAAGCTTCTGGAGAAAGCTGGTCTTGATCTCCCTTTTTTCTATGGTCTCGGCCTGACTGCCTCGAAAATGGAAGAGCGTATAAATCGGCGCCAGGGGAAAGATCTCAGCCATGACTTCGAGAACTTTTTCGCCGCCTCGTTGTCCAGTCAACCAGTCGTGAACGAGCGCAACCCTGGCTTTCTCCATCGGCGAAGATTATAGAAAGGGGGGGTGGAATTGTCAATGAAAGGCTTGGACGTAGAGTTTACGGCGCCATAGGTCGAGGTAGAGGTTTTGAGTTTGCTCGACCATCCGGCGCAGGGGAAAGCGTGGCGGGATGATAGAGCAAGCGTTTGCAGCCAGACGAAACGCCTTTTGCCTGTCTTGGATTATGGTGATTATCGCATCAGCGAGGGCCTGCGGGTTCTCCGGAGGGACGAGAAGCCCGGTTTTTCCATTCTCGACGACCTCGGTTATTCCGTCCACCGCTGTGGCGACAATCGGCTTGCGTTGCGAAGCCGCCTCGATAAGGATAAACGGAAGGCCTTCCCAGAGCGAAGGGAGGACAAACACATCAAACAGAGAGAGAAGCTCGGCCGCGTCCTTCCTTTCGCCGAGAAAAATGAACTTCTCTTCCAGGCTTTGGCGGCGAGCTTTTCTTCTCAGCGTTCGGCCGAGCGGCCCCTCGCCGACCACCACAACACGTGCGCGGGGAGCGGCCGCAAAGAGGCGCGGAGCTGCCTCGAGCAGCGTGGGGACTCCCTTCTGCCGGTGGAGGCGGGCCACGGTGCCGACCAGCGGCTCATCCGGGGGCCAGCCCAAGGCCAGCCGTTTTTCCCTTATTCGCTGTTCGCTCAGGCCGGGTGGCGGGTCAATTCCGTTGATGATGACGAACATTTTGCTTTCGGCCGCCAGCCTGTGCTTTCTGGCCTTCTGGAAATCCGCCTGAGAGACCAACACAAGCCCGTCTGTAAACCGCGAAAACTTCCTCTCTAAAAGGACGTACAGCTTCCGCAGGAGCGGATTTCGGTAATGAAGGTAATGGATTCCGTGGAGGGTGTGCACGACGACCGGCGTTTGGGCCTGGCGCGCGGCGAGCCGGCCAGAAAACCCGGCGATTCCGCCGTGCGTGTGAAGGATTGAAACCCGGTACTCCTGGAGAAGGCCGGCGATTTCCCGAACAGCGCCGGGACTAAACTTTTTGGCCAACGACACGCGGACATGAGCCAGCCCGAGCTTCCGGGCTTCTTCTTCAAGCGGCCCCTCCCCTGCCGAGCTCGTGAAAACCTCAAACTGCTGCCGGTCGAGATGGGATGCTAAGAGAAGCACGGCTCGCTGTCCTCCGCCCAGGGACGGCCTGTCGATCATTTCGACAATTCTTATTTTTTCTATCGAATTACTCATTATGAGCCGCGTCTTTGAATATCGCCCGGGCTTTCTCCCGCAGGAGAGTTCTCTCTTCGTTCGTCCTGAGAACAAAGAAACGCTGGAGGAAAAAAGTCAGCCTGAGGTAGATTTTGAGAAGAAAAAGAGACAGCCGGGAATTGTGCTTCCGGTAGAAATAGACCTGGCTGCGGCGGTACTCCAAGCGGCTGGCGAGTTTCTCGCGTGACGTGGAGGCTCCTCCGGCGTGAAGGACTTTTATCCGGGGCTCAAAGATCAACCGGAATCCCTTCTTCCTCAGCCGCAGGCACAGGTCAATGTCCTCGAAAAAAAGAAAAAAATTCTCATCAAACACGCCCGCCTCTTCGAGCGCCGTCCGCCGGAGGAGAAGACAGGCGCCGCTCAGCCAGCCCGTTTCTCTGGCAGGCAGCCCGGCTTTGAGCCTGGCTTTGTAATAAGGGTTTCGAGCCAATTTCTGGACAAGCTCGGAAAAGAAGCTGACTTTCCTTCCAAAAGAAACCTGGAAGGTTTGATCTTCATGAACAAGGGCCGGGCCGATGGCTCCGGCCTCGGGACGCGCTTTGAGCTCGGCAAGAAGCGTCGACAGGGCGCCGCTCGGAACAACCGTGTCCGGGTTCAACAACAGGACGAACTTGCCCCGGCTTCCCTGAATTCCCCTGTTATTGCCCTTGGCATAGCCGAGGTTTTCGCTGTTCTCGATGAGCTTTGCCCAGGAGAAAGACGTCCGCACCAGCTCCTGGCTTCCATCCGCCGAGTTGTTGTCAACGACGACCACCTCAGCCCCGAGGTTTTTTGCCTCCTCTTCGAGCGAAAACAAGCAACGCCCGAGGCGGACGCGGTCGTTGTAGCTGACGAGAACAATAGAGAGCTCCGGTTCACTCTTAGGCTGCCCGTTTTCGTTTTGTCTCATCAGGTTCTCCCTGATGGCCAGTTGGCGAGGACACCGGCAATTTTCCGGGCCGCGCTTTGCCAGGAGAACTGGCCCCGTCTCTCGTCGAACAACCTGAGCTGGCCGTCCCGTCTCGCTTCGTCTGACAGGCCAGCGGCCAGCACCTTTTTCACTTCCCCCGCCTCCGGTCTTTCAACCATGAAGGCCAGGCCGGAGAAAATCTCGCTCAGCGGGGGCCGGTCCAAAAGGACGAGCGGCGAGCCGCAGGCCAGGGCTTCGAGCGGTGGAAGCCCAAAACCCTCGTATTCGGACAGGAAGGCAAACACATCGAGAGCGGAGAAAAAAAGAGGGAGCTCTTCTTCAGGAAGGCTTTCCTCCCAGCGCACCCATTCCCGACTGAGAAATTGAGCCATCTCCTGACGGGAAAAACTTCTGACATCCTTCCCGACGATAACAAGAACGATTTCGGGAATTTCAGCCTTCAGGAGCTCGACAGCTCGGACAAGAACAGGAATATGGCGTCTTTTGTTGAGAGCCCCCAGGTAGCCGACGACCGTTTTGCCTTCCAGACCTTTCTTTCTTTTCCATTCGAGAACATCCTTATCACCGGCTTTGCGGAATTTCTCCTCGAGTCCGTGCCCGCAGACAAAGATTTTTTCGGGATCAAGACGGAAGCACGACAGTATTTCCTGCCTCGTGAATTCCGACGGAACGACGACCCGTCTAGCCTTGACAAGGCTTCTTGCGGTGAGGAATCTCCGCGTGAGAGCGTACATCCTTGGATACCATTCGGGATGCGAAACCACCGAAATATCGTGTTCATACAGCAATGATTCCCAGGGAGAGCGGAGTGGCAACAGATAGTTCGTGGCGAAGAAAATATCGGGCTTGTCTCTCAGGAGAGCCCTTCTCAAAGGGCCGTTCAGCCACCGCAAGTAGCCGCCTCCCGAAGAAAGAACGTGCTCACGAGCCCGAAGCCTCAAGGGCAGTCCGACTCTTTCCTTGGTATAGACTATAAAATCATCATCAGGCAGACAGTCGACAAGATGGACAAGGATATTATGGACCACCCTACCGACACCTCTGGCTTCGCTTCCGAGCTCATACCCATCGACGGCGATTCTCATGTCCGAGCTTTCTACCTCCCGGCCACAGACTGATAATAAGCGAGAGTTTCCCTGGCCGACGTCTCCCAGTTAAAAGCCGCCGCCCTTTGTTTCCCTTTGATAATGAGTTCCTCTTTGGCCCGGCTGTCCTCAAGGACGAAAATGATTTTTTCAGCCATTTCTTCGGGGCTATCCGGCCGGAAATAAACGGCGGCATCCCGACAGACTTCAGGGATGGCGGGGGCCGATGACGCGATGACGGGCACGCCGCTGGCCATGGCTTCGAGAGGCGGGAACCCGAATCCTTCGCACAAGGACGGGAAAACGAGCGCATCGGCCATCCGGTAAATGTGTCGCACATCCCACTGGTCAAGATAACCGGTCATCCTGACCCACGAAGAGAGACCTAACTCGTCAGCCTTAGCACGGAGGCGTCTCGAATCTTGCCCCAGAGGCCCTACCATGACAAGCGGTATGTCGAGGCCGCGACAATGGACGGTCTTCAGAGCTTCGAAAAGACGCGGCAGGTTTTTTCTCGGCTCCTGGCTTCCAACAAAAAGGAGGAAAGACGCGGGCAGTTGGTGCCTGCGCCGCGTCTCTTCAAGCTCAGAGGGAGCAATTTCTTCGTGAAACGCGGGGTCAAGGCCGTGAGGAATGATTTTTATCCTGGCGGCGTCGGTCCCGAACCGATTGACGATTTCATCTCTCACGAACCGGGAAAAAGTGATGATGCCATCAGCCTTTCTGAGCGAGCCAGCCAGCCGGCGAAAAAAAAACTCTCCAGCTTCAGGGTCTGATTGCCCGGGCGAGTCGAGAAAAAAAAGGTCGTGCACGGTGATGATTTTCTTCCCCCCTGTTGGCAGGATGAGGGGAGTGGCCGAATGGGTCAGGTCAAGCTTGGTGCCGAAGAAGTTGTCCAGCCGGGGCCAGGGCCAGCGGTGCCAGAAAAAATTGAGAAGTTTCACCGGAAGGCGGCTGTCGCGAAATTTCAAGCGGGCAAAAGGCGGGATTTTTGCGGCAGGAAACCTGTCTTTCCAGGAAGCCGAAAAAAGATGATACTCGTTCAGCCGGTCGAGCCGGGCAAGCTGGAAAAGGAGGTTGATGAGGTAAATCCCCACGCCGGTTTCCTCGCGGAGGAATGGGCGCAGGTCAAACCCGATTTTCATTTTGGAGTCAATTTATGTCCAACTCCGCGAAATGTCAAGGAAGGGGAAAAAGTTGGGGTGAGAAATTTTGGGCAAATCAAACGTCTATATATTACATTGTTTTTTTAATGCTTGCTTCTTCCCCGGGGTGGTGGTAGTATGGCCAGAAGCGAGGATTTTATGACCAAGTTCCAAAGAATTTCTCGAAGAATTGACAGTTTCCGAGACGACATGATCAACATGCAGATCAAGCTCTGCGCGATACCCGCCCTGTCTCCTTCTATCGGAGGCGAAGGCGAAGACCGGAAAGCAACAATGCTGCTGGATTTCCTAAAAACTCTTCCCTGCCAGGACATCAGGGTGGTCAAAGCGCCGGATTTGGATGCGCCTTCAGGCTATCGCCCCAACATCCTGGCCCTTTTCCCCGGGAGAAAATCGTCCCGGACAATCTGGATCATGACGCACGTCGATATCGTCCCTCCCGGAGAGCTCGGCCAGTGGAAGGGCGACCCTTTCAAAGCCTGGGTGGAGGGTGGAAAGATTTACGGCCGCGGGGTCGAGGACAATCAACAAGACCTGGTTGCCTCACTCTTCGCTGTTAAAGCTTTCTTAGACGAGAAAAGCCTGCCGGCCTACACAATCGGCCTGGCTCTTGTCGCCGACGAAGAGACGGGCAGCTCCAAGGGCATCGGTTATGTCCTCCGCCACGGCAACAGCTTCAGGAAGGAGGACTTGATCATCGTCCCCGACGCCGGGAACAAGGACGGGACGTTGATCGAAGTCGCAGAAAAAGGAATCCTCTGGTTAAAATTCAGGACCATCGGCAAACAGGCTCATGCCTCGACCCCCCAGAAAGGAATCAACAGCTTCAAAGCAGCCTGCTTCCTGGTGACGGAGCTTCAGAACCTCTACCAAGTTTTTAAGGATGAAGACCCTCTCTTCGAGCCTTCCTTCTCGACTTTTGAACCGACCAAAAAAGAGCCCAATGTGCCCAACATCAACACTATCCCGGGGGAAGATGTCTTCTACTTAGACAGCCGCCTCCTGCCCAAGTATCCGATCGACGCGGTTGAAGAGCAGATAAGACAGATGGCCAAGAAAGTCGAGGACAGGTTCGGAGTGAAGATAACCCTGGAAGAACAACA
>JARYMI010000002.1:158263-224639 GCA_029907205.1 Clostridiales bacterium | reverse complement strand
TGACACTTCGATCGGTCATATCGTGGCCGGGTTCCTGGCCTTGCGGCTGGAGGTGGACCTGCGGAGACGACTGGAGGAAGGCCGAGTAGAGGTCTCCTGGCCGACACTGATGCGAGATCTCAGCGAAGTGCGGGCAGTCCGGGTGGAGTTGGACGGCCAATCGTATCTTTTGCGGACGGATCTTCAGGGTTCGGCCCATCAAGCGTTCTTGGCGGCCGGGGTGCGGCCGCCCTCCTTGGTGACCATGGCGGATTAAAGTGAAGGAGGCTTGTAGTGACAAAGATTTTTTTGGCGGCTATAAACTATGAATTATGAGGAAGTTGCATTTTTCAACTGTCGAAAATCAGTTAAAGAGTAGAATCGGTGCTTGACAGCACGGGTAGTGTTGGCTGTATAAAAGAGTCGAATGGTGCTCAGACACAAGGAGAAGGGAGAAACATGAAAAGATCGATCTGTCTTGCCCTGGTTCTTATGCTGGCTATGGTTCTTTCGAGCTGCCTTCCGGGGCGCAACACTGCGGAAAAAATGCCAAACCCGGACGGAAAAATCGCTGGTCTCTGGAAAGGCTTGTGGCACGGCCTGATTTCGCCCATCACTTTCATCATTTCCCTTTTCACTCCAAATGTCCGGTTCTACGAAGTCCACAACAACGGCAGCTGGTACAACTTCGGGTTTGTTCTTGGCGCCGGCTTGTTCCTGCAAGGCGGCATCCTGGGGTCGCGCAAGGCCCGCCGAAAAGCTCGCGGTCTGTAAAGAACTGTGGGTCAAGCGATACTATTTGGTCTGATAACGGGGTTGGCTTTATGGGCTGGCGCTCTCGTCGGGATTTTCTTCGGATTGAGCCAGAAAGCCGTCGCCAGGTTCATGGCCTTTGGCTCTGGTGTACTCATCTGTGCCCTCACCTTCGGCCTGATGGAAGAAGCATTCAGTCACGGCGGATTTGACGCTGTCATCATCGGATTCCTTATGGGAGGAGTCGTATTCATCCTGGGTGACTATGTCATCCACCTCCAAGGCGGCAGGAGGCACAGAAGACGGCAAATCATAGAAGTCCAGAAAGAAACAAATGGCAAGGTCATTGCCATGGGTGCCCTGCTCGACGGCATTCCCGAGTCGGTGGCTTTGGGGATCGCTCTGTTCAGTGGTCGTGGACGGGGGCTCCTTATGCTGGTTGCCATTGCCTTGTCTAATTTTCCGGAAAGCATTTCTTCGATAAGCGGCCTCAGGAAGGAGAAGTTTTCCCGGAGGCAGATTTTTGTCTTGTGGGGCGTTGTTGGTTTTTTATGCTTCTTGTTTACGGTTTTAAGCTATGTCTTTCTGCGTCATTTAGATTTGAACTCTGTGGGCATCCTCGAAGCATTTGCCGCCGGAGCGATCCTGGCCATGCTAGCCAACAGCATGATGCCCGAGGCCTACGAAGAAGCCGGCTTCAGCATCGGGCTCATGACTGTCCTCGGGTTCCTCACGGCCTTCATCCTTTCGAGATTCTGAATTAACCTATTTTTCATTCAGCCTTTATCAAATCTTAACACTTCTCCTCTATCCTGAAACCTGGTTTTTCCGGTCTTTCTGTTTGCCTCTTTGTGGGAAACGGATGTCTGGAAGAAGGCTGTGCCAAGGCAGGACAGGAACAGGCCGGACGAACCACAAAAAATTGAAAAAGGAGAAAATGCACTCATGATCAAAAGGAGAATGAGAAAAGGGACGGAGTTCTTTTGCTTTGCCGTTCTCATTCTGGCATTAGCGGGAGTGGCCTCAGCTCAGCAGGCTTTCACGACAACGATCTATTTTGACTACGCTTATTATCTCTCCAATGACGGACCGGTCACTTCTGCCGCAAAGGACAATTTTTTCGCCTTCCGCCGTGCCTACTTCACATATGAAAACAAGATCAATGACAACCTGAAGTTCCGTTTCCGCTACGACGCTGACAACACGGCCAACATCACCTCCGTAGACTTCGCCAAAGGCTCGACCAAGAAGGACGACAAACTGCGGCCCTTCATCAAACACCTGTATTTTGATTACGCGGGCCTTATCCCGAACTCCAGCTTGAAGGTCGGCATGACCGAAACGTTGACCTTCAAGCCTGCTGAAGACCGCTGGGGTTACAGGAGTGTGGCCAAGACTCTCCTGGACGGGTACAAAGATGTGACAGGGGTCGATATCGATGCAACCTCCGCTGATCTTGGCGCCAGCTTGACTGGAAGTCTGGCTAAATATGTCCGTTACGGTTTGATGGTCAGTAATGGCTCCCATTACTCCCACGCTGAGAACGACAAATGGAAAAAGCTGATGGCCCAGGTTCATCTCGTTCCGGTTGCGGGCCTGTCCTTGCTCGGGTACGTGGATTATGAAAAACAGTCTGATACAGCGGAAGCTTTTACCTGGAAGGGTGATACGTATTTTGAAATGGTCAAAAATCTGGTCATCGGCGCCGAGTACTTCGTCTACAGGAATGATCATCATGTCACTTCGACGAAAGAGCGCTACGACATCTCAGGCCTATCCATTTTTGGGCGTTACCAGGTCATCTTAGACAAGCTCAGTCTATTCGGCCGCTTCGATACCTACGAGCCCAACAATAAAACAGGGGACAACAAGATCAACCTCCTCATAGCCGGCTTTGACTGGGCCCCGGTCCACAAGAGCATGAAAATCCAGCCCAATGTCTGGATCTATGATTATGAAAACCCAGCCAAAAAAGACGACCTGATTTTTAACCTTACGTTTTTTCTGTCATTCTGATGCATGAAAAGTGAAAAAAGGAGGAATAAAAATGAACGTTAAGAAAATTTTGATGATCAGCCTCTTCGGTTTTGGCCTGATTGCCTCTCCGCATATCGGCCAGGCTCAAAAACGCAAGATGATTCAAATCAAGGGATCGGACACGATGGTCAACCTGGTCCAGATTCTGGCCGAAGAATACATGGCCAAAAACCCGGGCGCACCGATCGCCGTCTCAGGAGGAGGCTCCGGCACCGGAATCTCGGCTATTATCAACCAGACCTGCGATATAGCAAACCATTCTCGGGAATGGCGCCAGAAAGAGATTGACCTGGCGTGGGAAAAGGGCGTGAAACCCCGCTTCTTCGTCATCGCTGTCGATTGTCTGAGCATCATCGTCAACGAGAAAAACACGGTGGAGAAGCTGACCACGTTCGAGCTCGGCGCTATCTACCGCGGGGAAATCAAGAATTGGAAAGCCGTGGGTGGACCGGATAAAGTCGTCTCCCTTTACGGCCGGCAGTCGAATTCCGGTACTTATGTCTTTATGCAGGAGCATGTGCTTGGGAACAGGAATTATTCTGCCGACATGAAAGAGATGAACGGCAACGCCCAGATTATCGAGGGTATCCTCCAGGATGAGGGCGGCATCGGCTATGTCGGCGTTGGCTATCTTTTTGATAAAGACGGAAAAATCCGAAAGGGAATCAAGGTTCTGCGTATCGCCAAAGACAACAAATCGCCAGCTTTTTCGCCTCTTGATAAAGCGGCAGTGGATAGGGGAGATTATCCCGTGGCCAGGCCGCTTTATCAAGCAACACCAGGTAGGCCGAACGCGGCGGTTTCTGCGTTTATCGCCTTCGAAATTGGTCCTGAAGGCCAGAAAATCGTTGAGAGAGAAGGGTTTTTTACCATAGGTGCCAAGGACAAGGAGCAAAACGAAAAAAATTTGAGGTAAACTCCCCTCATAACTCACAGGACGAAGGGAGAAGCCGGGTCGCTTCAGTCGGCAGGCTCTCTCCCTTCTGATGTGAGAAGAGGGGTTTACCGATGAATGAATTTTGAGGGGAGTTAAGAATGAAATGGTTCCTAAAAGGATGAGAGAGGTAAGGCTCTCACGCTTGAAAGAGGAGGGCATCAAGGCTTTCTTTTTTACGAACGGCGTCCTTGCTGTGGTCGTGCTCGTGGGGATTTTCGGTCTTCTCCTTTCCACGGCCATTCCGGCTTTTAAAGAAATTCCTGTGCGGGAGTTCCTTGCGAGCAAGACCTGGGACCCAACGTCTCCGGAAAAGGCCCAGTATGGCATTCTGTCTATGATCGTGAGCACGTTGATGGTAACAGCAGGAGCTTTGCTTATAGCTATGCCTGTGGGGCTTGGCGTCGCCTCCTACCTTTCGGATGTGGCTCACTGGAGAGTCCGGGAAGTCGTCAAGCCTATCATCGAAATCCTGGCAGGGATTCCTTCGGTCGTGGTCGGCTTCCTGGGGATTGTCCTTTTTGGGCCGGTGATAGCCAAAATATTCCACACCGGACACGGCCTTAATGCTGCTAACGGCAGCTTCCTTCTGGCCATCATGGCCCTGCCGACGATCATCAGCCTCTCTGAGGATTCCTTGAACGCAGTGCCGCTCTCCTACGCCGAAGCCTCCCTTGCTCTTGGAGCTTCGCGCTGGCAGACGCTCATCCGAGTCAAAATTCCGGCTGCCCTTTCTGGAATTATCGCTTCATTCATGCTCGGCATGGGCAGGGCCATCGGCGAGACGATGACGGTCCTTATGGCCACGGGAAACGCCAGGTCTTTTCCTCACGGGTTTCTGGATTCCATCCGGACGATGACGGCGAATATTGCCATTGAACTCGGCGAAGTTCCCTACCACACAACTCACTATTACGGGCTTTTCGCCATCGGGCTGGTGCTGTTCATCTTGACCTTTATTGTAAACCTGGTTGCCGATGTCATTCTCAGCAAGTATCAACAGAGAGAACAATGAAAAAAAAGAAAATCATCCAGTTACTCGGGTTCCTTGTGCTGCGCGCCTGCCTCTACACCGTTTTAGCCATTATTTTTCTTTTCCTCTATGATATCGGCAAGAAGGGCGGAGGCGCCGTCAGCTGGGAGTTCCTGACCCAGCCGCCCCGCCGGGGTATGACGGAAGGGGGCATATTCCCGGCCATCATGGGAACGTTCCTCGTCACTATGGTAACAGCCGTCCTTGCCATCCCGTTAGGGATGTTTGCAGCCATCTATCTGAACGAATACGCTAAGCAAAACAGGCTGACACGTGTCATCCGACTGTCCATCAGAAACCTTTCGGGAGTCCCCTCAATTGTGTACGGTCTTTTTGGCGTTATTCTGTTCGTGAATATCTTTCGTTTCGGAACTTCCATCCTCTCAGCCGGCATGACCCTTGGTCTCCTGACGTTGCCCTGGACAATAACAGCTAGCGAAGAAGCGCTCAAGACGGTCCCGAACTCCTACCGGGAGGGCGCCTTAGCGCTTGGCGCCACCAAATGGCAGGCCATCCGAACCAACGTCCTTCCCTATGCCATTCCCGGAATGCTCACAGGCACAGTGCTGGGACTGGCCAGAGCCGCCGGCGAGACAGCGCCGATCATGTTCACTGGAGCGGCTTTCTACCTGCCCTCCCTGCCCAGATCCCTGGGCGACCAGTTCATGGCTTTGCCTTATCATCTCTACATCATGGCCACCCAGCATCATGCGATTGAGCAGGTGAGGCCCTTAGCCTACGGCACGGCCCTTGTCTTAATCGTATTGGTCTTGAGCATAAACATGGGAGCAATCGTCACGCGCTATCGGATGCGCAGAAAGCGCAGGTGGTAACAAAATGGACATCACGCCTAAAATCGAAACGCGAGACCTGAATTTCTATTACGGAAGGTCACAGGTCCTAAAAAGCATCAACCTCGTCTGTGCGGAACATCATGTCACGGCCATCATCGGCCCATCGGGCTGCGGCAAATCCACGTTCATCCGGACGTTCAACCGTATGAATGACGTTATCCCAGGAGCACGCGTCGAAGGCCAAATTCTTCTGGACGGAGAGAACATCAACTTGCCCGCCGTCGATGTCGTGGAGTTGCGGCGAAGGGTGGGCATGGTTTTTCAAAAGCCAAACCCGTTTCCGAAGTCCATATTTGACAATGTCGCCTCCGGGCTTAGAATTAATGGTATCAAGGACCGGGCCATGATCGAGGACGCGGTGGAAAAAAGCCTCAAGGAGGCGGTCCTTTGGGATGAAGTCAAGGACCGGCTGAGAGAGAATGCTTTCGCTCTTTCCGGAGGTCAGCAGCAACGTCTCTGCATTGCCAGGGCCCTGGCTGTAAAGCCGGAGGCGATCCTGTTCGACGAGCCCTGTTCGGCCATCGACCCTGTGGCCACGGCCAAGATCGAAGACTTGATCATCAAGCTCAAGAAGAACTACACGGTCGTCATTGTCACCCATAACATGCAGCAGGCGGCGCGCGTATCGGATTATACGGCCTTCTTGATGCTCGGTGACTTGATTGAATTTGACAAAACAGAGAAAATATTCACAAACCCGGCCAAAAGGCTGACCGAGGATTACATCACGGGCCGGTTTGGATGAGGCTGGGTCTGGAGAAGAAATATTCGCAAGAATTGGGGAGGCGAACATGGAACGGCATTTCGATGAAGAACTAACCCGGCTCAACGAGAAACTTCTCAGCATGGCGCGGCTCGTTGAGGAATCGGTGGCCTTAGCGGTGAAGGGACTAAAAGAGCGGCACGAGGAATTCGGCCGAGATGTTCTTGAAAGAGAACAGGACGTCAACCTTCTGGAGATTGAAATCGACGAACTCTGCATGAAGCTCCTGGCTCTGCGTCAACCGGTAGCGAGCGACCTTCGCTTCATCACCTCAGCCATGAAAATAGCGGGAGAGCTGGAGCGGGTTGGCGACCTCGCTGTCAACATCGCCGAGGTTTCGCTCGAGTTGCTCAAGGTTCCTCTTCTCAAGCCGCTCATCGACATTCCCCGCATGGCCTCTATCGCTCAGAGCATGGTCAAGGATTCACTCAACGCCTTCGTCAACCGCGATGAGAAACTCGCCCGGTCGGTGTGCGAGCGGGATGACGAGGTCGATTGCCTGAATGACCAGATCTTCCGCGAACTCCTGACCTACATGATCAGCGACCCCTCTACCATTAACCGGGCCGTCGGCCTGATTCTCATCGGGCGGCACCTTGAGAGGATTGCCGATCACGCCACCAACATCGGCGAGGATGTCATCTATCTTGTCCTTGGGAAAACGATAAAACACCATATCGAGGAGATCAGGCGTGAGCAAGAAACGCCATGAACATTTTGATCACCGGACAGCCGGGGACAGGAAAAACAACGCTGATCAAAAAAATCATCGACTCACAGGGATCCGATTGCTGAATAAGGCAGATATTTATAAAAAGGAGGTTAGAAAATGGTTTGGTGGGTTTTTGCTCTGGCTGTGTTAAGCATCCTTTCTTATCTTTCTGATGTTGGGATTCTTTCCTTGCACGCCATCAGAGTCCCCGGTTTGAACGCCTCCCTGATTAGCGTGCTGATCCTTCTTTCAGCTGCTGGTCTTCTTTCTCGCATTCTGTGGATGAAGAAAAAGGGAAGAAGAGAAGAGTTGGAGGAAAAAGTTCGCGAACTCGAAAGCAGACTGGCTTCGCTCATTGCAGAGAAAAAATAACTCCTGGCGTCTCTTCATCTCGTTAAGGTTGGCATCTTTCTCAGGGCCAGAGTATAATAAGATCCAGGATGGGCCGTCTCATTGCCGTCGTCGATGATGAGCCCGACATCGTCGAGCTCATCAGCCTCCACTTGAGAAAAGCCGGGTTTCGGGTTGAAGGGTTTTTTGATTCATGCGGCCTTCTAAAATTTTTAGAAAAGCATCTCCCCGACCTTATCCTTCTCGACCTCATGTTGCCGGATGCTGACGGTCTGGACATCTGCACGTACCTGCGGAGAAAAAGGGAGTGGGCGTCCATCCCCGTGATCATGGTCACGGCCAAAGGCGATGAGACAGACAGGGTACTCGGCCTCGAACTCGGGGCCGATGATTATGTCACAAAGCCTTTCTCGCCGAGAGAACTGGTGGCTCGCGTCAAGGCCGTCCTCCGCAGACAGGCCTCCTGCGAGGAGATAAGGAAGATCGAGGTTGAAGGGGTCTTAGCGATCGACCTCGAAAAACATGAAGTTCTAGCAGGGGGGGAGAAAATTGATGTGACGTCAACAGAGTTTAAAATCTTGAGTCTTCTCGCCTCGAAAAAGGGCAGGGTTTTCACCAGGGATCAGATTCTCGATCATCTCTGGGGTCATGAGAAGGCCGTCCTTGACCGGACGGTCGACGTTCACATCAGGAACCTGAGGGATAAGCTAGGTCAGGCAGCAAAGCTCATAAAAAATGTCAGAGGAGTTGGTTATAAGCTGGAGGAATGAAGAGATCAATCTTTCTTAGAGTTTTTGGCAGCTATGTTCTTCTTCTGTTTTTGTTGGCGGCCTTGTTCCTTCTTTTTTCCTTCAGGACGATAAAAAGCCATTACCTGAACATTCTGGCCCGTGACCTGCAAAACCTCAGCCGCGGACTTGACATCTCTATTCTTTCCCTTGTCGAAGAGAATCGCCTCGATGAGCTTGACGCGTTTTTAAAGAACCTGGGCAAGAGGATAAACACCCGGCTTACGGTCGTTGATGCCGGTGGGGTCGTCCTGGCGGATTCCGATGAAGAACCGGGGAAAATGGAGAACCACAGGTTCAGGCCCGAGGTATATGACGCCCTCCAGGGCAAAATCGGCCGCTCCCTCCGGTACAGCAGCACTGTCAAAGAAGAGATGCTTTACGTCGCTCTGCCGCTTGAAAAAGGGGAAAAAATCATCGGAGTGGTCAGGGCCAGCTTGTTTATCAAAGACATCGATGTGCCTATGTCGGTTCTAAGAACTGATATTGGCCGCGCCGTCATGATGATCATGGCGTTCTCGCTCGTCGTCGCCTTTTTCTTTTCCAGGAACCTGACCCGGCCGATCCGCGACCTGGCTATGGCCTTCCGGCGGGTCGCGGGCGGAGATTTCAGCGCCAAAATGAGCCTTCGGTACCGGGATGAATGGAGGGATGTAGCCGCGAGCTTTAACGCGATGACCGAAGAGATCAAGACGCTGTTTGCAAACCTCAGGAAAAGGAAGGAGGAACTGGACAATATTCTGGCGTCGATGCGGGAGGGGCTGCTGGTCCTTGATAAGAACGGAAAGATTATTTCCAGCAACCAAAGCGCCAAAAAGATCATCGGGCAGGAGCCTCTGGAAGGCAAGTTTTATTGGGAAGTCCTCAGGGCGACTTCTTTTGCCGAGCTCCTGGATAAGGTCAGGAAAGAAAAAAAAGAGTGCGTCGGGGAGGTCACTCTTGGCGAAAAATATTTCCTGTCAAGCGCCTCGTTCTTGCCTTCCGAGGAACAAGTCATCCTGACTCTCAGCGGTATGACAGAGATGCAGAACTTAGCCCGCATGAAAAAGGACTTGGTTCTGAGCGTATCCCACGAGCTTCGCACGCCGTTGACGGCGATCAAAGGATTTGCTGAAACCCTTGCTGGAGAACTTGAGGAAAAGAACAGGAGGCATGTCCTGCCGATCCTGCGTAACGCCGACCGGCTGATCAGAATCGTCGAGAACCTGCTTGTTCTTTCTGAGCTCGAAGAGAAGGGCATTCATGCGGAGAGAGAGGATGTCGACCTCCGGATGCTGGTCGAGAATGTCTTGAAAATTTTTGAGCCCAGAGCCCGAGAGAAAAACCTTGGCCTGCGCTTTGAAGCCGAGGGTGATCTTCCGCCCACCCAAGGAGATTCATTCCGCATGGAGCAGATGATCATCAACCTCGTTGACAATGCCATAAAATACACAGATAAAGGCGACGTCCGGGTCTCTCTCAAGAAAAGGCAGAATAGCCTGGTTTTGGAAGTGCGCGACACGGGGATTGGAATCCCGGAAGAGAGCCAGGCGCGAATCTTTGAGAGGTTTTATGTTGTGGACAGGTCCCGTTCACGAAAACTTGGGGGAGCGGGCTTAGGGCTTTCTATCGTTAAGCACATCGTCGAGCTGCACGGCGGGACGATTCACGTCGAGAGCAAGGCCGGCCAGGGATCGACGTTTACGGTAACCCTTCCGCTCATCGCCTCTTTCCGCTGAGTGTTCATTCGAATGGAGCCGACAATGGGCAATCACATAAACAAGAAGAAAGTGCTTTTCATCTGTACCCATAATTCCGCGCGTTCCCAGATGGCCGAGGGATTCCTCCGTGCTCGGTACGGGAATGATTACGAAGTCTTCAGTGCCGGCACAGAGCCGACCGCCGTCCATCCTTATGCTGTTCAGGTTATGGAAGAAGTGGGAATCGATATCTCAAGCCATAAAGCTAAGGATATGTCAGAATTTATCGGACAGGAGATGGACGAAGTTGTGACCGTGTGCGATCAGGCGCGCGAGGCCTGCCCTTTTTTCCCCTACGGCAAAAAATCTTTCCACCAGAGCTTTCCTGACCCTTCTTCCTTTCGGGGAAGTGGGGAAGAGCAGTTAGCTTTTTTCCGCCAAGTCAGGGATTTGATCCGCGACTGGATTAAAAAACAATTCGGCCCGGACAAAACCTGATGGGTTAATCAACTGATAATAGGCGAAGGACTCGGGCTGAACGGGTTGATTCGTGCAGCCAGTGAGAACAGGAAAGGATAGCTGTGCTTGAGATGGCCCGCGTAAAGGATCCATTCTCTGGCAAGCTGCGAATACGCCCGCTTCAGGTCTTGGGCCAAGTGCTCATAATCTGCCTGAGGCAGGTCATCCATCTGATTGCTGCGATAACCGAGCTCTTCGGCCAGATGGAATACAGCCCAGAGAAGGTCTGTGAACCTTTCGTGCTCCAGGAGGTTAGGGTTTTCGAGAAGCCGAAGGAGGAATTCTCGCTTTTCGTTCAGATAACCCTGGAGCTCGCACAGGGCCGGCTTATCGACTCGCGTTTCATAGGAAAACCGATTTGCCGCTTCGGCGGCCTTCTGGAAGTCCTTTTTTGACCACTGTGGTTTTATTTCCATAACCGGAGCCAAGTCAGAGGCGTTCGAGATAAAGCTGGAAAACCTTTTCAGGAGCCCCAACCCAACTTCGCTAAAGAACATGCCGATGACCATGTTGAGTTTGTTCAGCAGGAGACGCTTCTCTCTCTGGCTGAGCAAGCGCTCGATGATCAGGATGACCAGGAGGACATCGATAAACAGAAAGGCCACATCCCCAATCATGTAAATGAAAATGTGGTGAGAGTCACGAAAGATGACATAGTGGACGAGATAGGTCAGGACAGACAATGTCAACAGGATGATGGTGAGCCAAAACCGCCAGCTTAAGAATCTTTTCATCACAGCCTCCTCTCGAAAGACTCGTTTCCTTCCTATCTTACAGGAAAAACAGGAGGAGAAAAACAAGAGAAAATTGCTGGCCTTGCCCCTTGTAGTATAATACATTTCTTCATTTTGATAAGGAGAAAGACTTTGGCCACCATTGAGATCAACGGGAAAACATACGAGACCAACGAGGAAGGTTTCTTAATCCATCCCGAAGACTGGAGTGAGGATGTCGCGGCCGCGCTGGCCAGGGAAGAAGAAGGCATCGACTGCCTGACCGAGGAGCACTTGTCCGTGATCAGGTTTATTCGTCAGTATTACCTTGAGAATAACCTGGCGCCAATGGTCCGGAGCGTCTGCAAGGCTACCGGCTTTCCTCTCAGACACATCTACGAGCTTTTCCCTTCGGGCCCGGCCAAAGGTGCCTGCAAAGTGGCCGGACTTCCCAAGCCAGACGGCTGCGTCTGAGCCCTGAAGCGTTGCGATTTCTTAGCCAGTTTTTCTTTTCTGGAAGGCAACGATCTCTTTGACGGCTTCGACGGCGATCTGGATTTCCTCCTCCGTGTTAAACGGCCCTATGCCGAAGCGAACCGCTCCCTCGATTTTGTCTGTCCCGAGCTGCTCATGGACAAGAGGGGCGCAGTGCAGTCCCGACCGGGAAGCGATGTTATAATCGACATCCAGGATTGTCGAAGTGTTGAGGGCGTCGAGTCCGTCCACGTTAAAAAGGAACACCGAGATGTGATCAATCAGGTTGTCCTGACAATAGAGAGTGATTCCCTCGATATCTTTCAGCCCGTCTCTCAGCTGAGTCGTGAGCTTCATTTCCTGCTCATGGATGGCCTGGAGGCCTTTGTTCTCAATCCACTTGAGGCCTGCATTCAACCCGGCCACTCCCAAGACGTTCAGGGTGCCATACTCCAGTCTGTAAGGATATTCGTCGAGATGAGTCCTCTGCGCTGAACGAACTCCTGTCCCCCCAGCGCGTGTGTGCCTGATTTCGATTCCTTCTCTCACGTAGAGGCCCCCGATCCCGGTCGGCCCGAGGAGCGACTTGTGTCCCGTGAAGGCCAACACATCAAGATTATCCTTATCCATGTCGATGGGGATCTTGCCGGCTGATTGCGACGTATCGACGGCAAAGGGAATGCCCCTCTCCCGGCAACGCCGGCCGATTTCCCTGATCGCCTGGACGGTTCCCAGAACATTTGAAGCATGATTGACGATAACAAGACGTGTGTTTTTTTTGAATTTTCGCGGGAAATCATCCGGATCAACAAAGCCCTGTCGGTTGAAGGGAATGTAGTCAACTTCCACCCCGCTATACTTCCAGAGATGGTGGAGCGGCCTGAGCACGGAGTTGTGCTCAAGAGTTGTCGTGATGGCATGGTCACCTTCTTTAAGAAGGCCGAAGATGATCAGGTTGAGGGCGTCTGTTGAATTATAGGAAAAGCACAGCCTGTTCGGGTCCTTCCCGTTAAAAAACGCGGTCAGCATCCGCCTTGTCTCCTCGACGAGCGAACCCGTTTCGAGGCAGAGGTCGTAGCCCGACCGGCCCGGGTTGACGCCGAAGTTACGGTAGAAATAGTCCATGAATTTATAGACCTCAGCCGGCTTTGGGAATGACGTCGCGCTGTTATCCAGAAAGATATATTTTTTCATTGGGCGGCCTCCCAGATCTGAAGATTGTTGGTCACAGCGGAGAAATTCTATCCTAATGAATCAACCCCGCAAAATCAACTGGTCAGGCAACAGGAAATTGACACAAGAGCCTCCTTGGAATAGAATATTATCACCCTGTATGGGCGACATGTCTAAACCTTGGATTCGCTCTTTCCTCATCCTCCCATTCTTCGTTGGATTTTCGCCTTCAGGCCAGGATTTCCTGGCCTCCCGTCATGGCAGCGGCGAGCCCGCTAGAATAGACTCGCCATTAATCCTGATAAGGTGAGACAATGAAGTTCAACACGGGCAAGTCGGTGGAATTCTTGCTCGCCCGTGGAAGCTTGCCCATTCTCTTCTGGCTGAAAAAGGACATCCTCGACGTCCCGGTGGACCGCGAAGTCAAAAACCTGCGCAAGTTTGCGGCACGAGTCAGGATCCTGGAAGCCCAAAAGCCAGACGGAAGCTGGTGGGACAAGAGATCAGATACACCCGTGGACTGGGAAAGAACTCTTTATCGAATGGACACTTTGAGGAATCTGTTCCGGCTCTACGACTTTGGCTGTTCGCTCAAAGATGAGGGAATTGAGAAGGCCGTGAACTTCTTGTTCTGCCTCCAATCTAAAGAAGGGGATTTCCGGGGGACGGTTCGCAACGAGCATACGCCGACTTTTCATGCCCTTGTCCTGGAAATTCTTTGCCGTTACGGGCTGGACAAAGACCGTCGCGTCCAAAAGGGATTCCAGTGGATCTTGACCAACAGGCAGCGGGACGGCGGTTGGGCACTGTTTTCTCCGTGCCATTCTGCTGATAAGTCGGGTTCATCCTCTCGGCCAGGGCGAACGCCGAGAGGGCAGCCGTTCAAGCCTCCCAAGTCTCAGCCCTTTTCTCATCATGTGACAGGAATGATGCTAAGGGCTTTTGCTGAATCGCCAACCTGGAGAGACAGCGAGGAGGCCCGCCAGGCCGGAGAGATCCTTCTCGGGTGTTTTTTCCAGGACGAGGTGTACAAAGATAGAACCTACCCTTCGGATTGGGAAAAAATATGTTATCCCTTCTGGAACACGGATATCCTGGGAAGTCTTGACGCTCTTTCCAAGATCGGTTTTAGCGCCGAGGAGCAGATGATCCAAAAGGGTCTCAGCTGGCTGATAAAAAGACAGAACAGCCACGGTTTCTGGGAATGCGGGAACAAGAAGGCCACTCTGGAAGACCATCTTTGGGTCACGCTGACGGTTCTCAGAGTCCTGAAAAGATTCGGCCTGTTTAAAGCCTGACCTCAACGTCCGGAACATGCGGTATTTCCTGAGTCTTGGCAGCAACCTTGGCCGGCGCAGGAGAAACCTGGCCCGCGCCGTCGAGGCCCTTGAACTGGCAGGCATCGCCATCGTGAAGACTTCCTCCCTCTACGAGACGGAGCCTGTCGGTGATAAAGAGCAACCATGGTTTCTTAACCTCGTTGTCGAGGCCAGCTCCTCGCTTGACCCGGAAGAAATGCTCGATCTGATCCAGACAATCGAGCGGAAATTGGGGCGGAGGTCAGATGAGAGAGGCGGACCCCGCTCCATCGATATCGACATCCTGCTGGCTGAGGAAAAGGTCATCCAATCAGAACGCTTGACGATTCCGCATCCCCGGCTTCATCAGAGGAATTTTGTGCTTCAGCCGCTTGAAGAGATCTCGGCTGAAGCCGTCCAGCCGCTTCTTGGGATGAAAATCAAAGACCTCAGGACGCTTTCAACAGACAATTCGGTCGTGAAGAAATTGAGGCATCCTTTCCGGTACAGGACACCTGCCAGGAGAAATGCGAAGACACAAGCATTTCTTTAAAAGGCATTTTCAAGATGGCGGATTTTGTAGCCTTTCTTTTCATCATAAGAGACGGAAAGGATGTCAAACCGGCAAGGAACGTGGCAGAGGTTATTCACCATAAGATAAGCCTCAGCCACTCGCCTGAGTTGGGCCTGTTTTGCCGGTGTGACCGATTCCTCGGGGAGTCCGAACATGCTGTCTCGACGTGTTTTGACCTCGATAAACACAAGGGTCTCGCCGTCGTAAGCGATAATGTCAATTTCCCCTCTGTGGAAACGGAAACCTCGCTCAATGAGAGAGAACTTTTTGCGTTTAAGATAGGCGACCGCGGCATCTTCGCCTGACTTTCCGAGGGCATGAGTGTTTCTCATCCTGGCTGCTTTTTGGCGGGAATCGTCTTCCACCGCACTCCCTGCCGCGTGTCCTCTAAGGCAATTCCCTGCTTAAGGAGATGATGACGGATCTCGTCGGCAAGCCGGAAGTCCCTCTCAGCCCGCGCTCTGTGGCGGAGGACGATTTTCTGGAGGACTTCATCGCTCAAAGGGATATTGATTGCCAGCCCGGGCCCCTTGTCTGCGGCGAGGCTGTCCAGAACGGCCTTCTCGATCATCCCTCCCTCAGGAGCCGGGAACACGGCCAGCACGTCGTCTAAAGAACAAAGGAGGTTAAGAATACCTTCAGCATCACTCCGCAAGAGCCTGTTTTCGCTCATGAGAATGTTCGCTTCCTTGATCAGGTCGTAAAGCGCTGTCAAGCTGGCAGAGATGTTCAGGTCATCACTCAGCCCCTGGATAAACCTCTCTTTTGTCTGGTTTATCAGCTTGGCCGCGGCCTGGCTTTTTCCTTCACCAAAGGACCGTGTTCTCAGCTCATACTCGAAATCTTTTATCCTCTGGAGCGAACTCTCTGCCTGGCACAAAGCCTCAAAAGTGAAATTGAGCGTTTTCCGGTAGTGAGTGGACATCAGGAGGAAGCGGAGAGCGAGCGGGTCGACATTCCTGGCCAGGAGGTCCCTCAGGGTAAACTGGTTGCCCTTGGACTTGGACATTTTTTCGCCGTCGACTATAAGGTGATGGCAATGAAGCCAGTAGCGGACAAACGGTTTCCCTGACAGCGCCTCAGACTGGGCAATTTCGTTCTCGTGGTGGGGAAAAATATTGTCCACGCCCCCGCAGTGAATGTCGAAAGTTTCGCCCAGGTACTTCGAGCTCATGGCTGAACACTCGATGTGCCAGCCAGGCCTGCCCGCGCCGATCTCTGTCTGCCAGAACGGCTCCCCTTCTTTTTTTGCCTTCCAGAGAGCGAAGTCGTGCACGCTTTCTTTTTCGTATTCGTCAGCATCCACCCGTTGGCCCGACTGGAGCTCTTCGATGTTGATCTTGGACAGCTTGCCGTATTCAGGAAACTTGGCAATGCTGAAATAATAGGACTCGTCCCTTTTATAAGCGTAGCCTTTCTGGACAAGCCCTTTCACCATGGCCACCATTTCTGGGATGTGTTCGGTCGCTTTCGGGTAGTGGTCGGCGGGAGCGATTCGCAACGTCCGGATGTCCTCAAAAAAGGCCTTGATGTATGTGTCGGTGAAAGCCGAGAGGCTGATTCCCTGAGCTGCGGCTCCCCGAATTGTCTTATCATCGACATCGGTGATGTTCATGACATGCGTAAGCGTGTATCCCATGAAGAGCAAGAACCTTTTTAGAAGATCCTCGAAGATGTAGGCGCGAAAATTCCCGATGTGGGCGTAGTCATACACGGTCGGGCCGCAGGTATAGAGCTTGACCTCGCCAGGGACCAGTGGCTGGAATTCTTCTTTCCGGCCGCTCAGGGTGTTGAAAAACTTGATCACAGCCAGATACTATAAAGGGAACAGAGCCCTGCGTCAACTCGATTGACCATTCCCTCTCGTTGTGACATAATTTTATGCCCGAGAAAGCGGAGAAAAAAGTGATCAAAACCCTGATCGGAATTCGGCGGGAGGACAAAAACCCCTGGGAGAGGCGGGTTCCTCTCATTCCGGCTCATGCCGGAGAGCTGATGCGAGATCATCCGGTCGAAATCTGGACCCAGCCCTCCGCTATTCGCGTCTTCCAGGATGAGGATTACCGGAGAGAAGGAGTCATCATTTCTGAGGATCTCAGCGCCTGTCCCATCGTCCTGGCTGTGAAAGAAATTCCCCTCAAGTTCTTCCGCGAGGAAGGAGTCTATGTTTTTTTCTCTCACACGATCAAAGGCCAGCCGCACAACATGGCCATGCTCAAGCAGATGATGAGTCTTCGCTGCACGCTGATTGACTACGAGCGGATTACTGATGAGCAAGGCCGCCGCCTGGTGTTTTTTGGCAGGCAGGCTGGCCAGGCAGGCATGATCGATACGCTCTGGGCTCTGGGCCAGCGTCTTAAAGCCGAAGGGATGGAAAGCCCGTTTGCGTCCGTTCGCAAGACAATCGATTATGCCAGTCTTGTCGAAGCGAAGGAATCAATCCAAAAAACCGGATGGGAAATTTATCATCATGGTTTGGATTCCTCCCTCACCCCTCTTGTTTTCGGGTTTGGCGGGTACGGCCACGTCTCTCAGGGTGCCCAGGAGATTTTCGACCTCCTGCCGTTTGAAGAGGTCAAGCCAGCCGGACTTAAAGAGATGTTTCGGCGGAGGGACTACTTCAGGAATCGGGTTTACAAGGTTGTTTTTAAAGAAGAGGACATGGTCGAACCCAAGAAACGCGGCTGTCCATTCAACCTTCAGGAATATTATGACCATCCGGAAAGATACAAGCCCGTGCTGTCAACATATATCCCTTATCTCACCGTGTTCATCAACGCAATCTGTTGGTCGCCCCAGTATCCGCAGTTTGTCACTAAGAAATTTCTTAAAACTCATTATTTAGGCTCTAGGCGTCCTCGGCTTCGCGTCATTGGAGATATCTCCTGTGACGTCAATGGGGGAGTCGAGTGCACAGTCAAGTGCACGACCCCCGCAAACCCCGTCTTCACCTATGACCTAGAAAAAGATGAGGCCATGGAAGGAGTGAATGGAAGAGGACCCGTTATCATGGCCGTGGACAACCTTCCGGCCGAGATCTCTCTCGAATCTTCCGTCTTTTTCAGCCAGATTCTCAAGCCGTTCATACCGGCCATCGCAGCAGCCGATTACACCAAAACCTTTGACCAGTGCATGCTGCCTCCAGAGCTCAAAAGGGCTGTCATCCTTTTCCGGGGAGACCTGACCCCGGACCATGAATACATGCGCAAATTTATTTCTGATTAAAAAAGGAGTTTATCATGAAGAAAGTGCTTATTCTCGGTGCCGGGCTTGTGGCCAGGCCGCTGGTTCGGTACCTCCTCGATCAGCCTGACCTTCAGGTGGAAGTGGCCAGCCGGACGGTCAGCAAGGCTGAAAAACTCATCGAAGGTCATCCTCGCGGGCTGGCAAAAGAGCTGAACTTGAAGAGTGAAGAGATCTTAAAAGACGAAGTCAGCCGGGCTGACCTCGTCATCAGCATGGTCCCTTACTCATTCCATCCTAAAGTGGCCGAATTCTGCATCATTCATAAAAAGCATATGGTCACGACGTCCTATGTCAGCGAAGCCATGAAGAAGCTCGATGGCGAGGCCAGAAAAGCGGGCATCATGATCCTCAATGAGCTGGGTCTCGATCCAGGCATCGACCACATGGAAGCGATGCGGATCATTGATGAAATCAAGGGAAAGGGCGGCGAGATCCAGAGCTTTATTTCTTTCTGCGGAGGTCTGCCAGCACCCGAGGCCAACACCAACCCCTTTGGCTACAAATTCTCCTGGAGCCCCGTCGGCGTTCTCCTGGCAGGTAAAAATTCGGCTCAATTCCTTAAAGACGGCCAGGAAATTTTCATCCCCTCGGAAAACCTGTTCGAGAACTACAGCTTTATTGCGATAGAAGGACTTGGAGTTTTTGAGGCCTACCCGAACAGGAACTCTCTTCCTTATATCGACCTCTACGGCATCCCGGAGACAAAAACCATGCTCCGCGGAACTCTCCGGAATTTCGGCTGGTGCGAGACGATCAAGAAAATGGTTCAGCTCGGAGTGCTCGACCAGGAGGAAAAAGATTGGACAGGTCTGACCTACGCGGATTTTCTTCGCCGGCTTATTGGCAGTCCGGCCGAAAAAGATTTGAAGAAAGCCCTATGCGAATACCTGCAGATAGAGCCCGGCATGGCCATTGTCCGGCGTTTGGAGTGGCTGGGCTTGATGAGTGACGAACCGCTTCCGGTTCAGAAAGGCTCGGCCCTCGATATCGTGGCTGCCCGAATGATCGAGAAGCTGCAGTACGGAGAAGGGGAAAGGGACATGATCGCGCTTCAGCATGAGTTCATTGCCCGTTATCCGAACGGAGACAGAGAGAAGATCATTTCCACGCTTATCGACTTCGGCATTCCTGGGGGGGATTCGTCCATGGCCAGAACCGTCGGCTTGCCTGCCGCCATCGGGACCAAGCTCATTTTGGAGGGAAAAATCAAGGAGAGGGGAGTCCATATCCCGGTTCTTCCGGATATCTACAGGCCGATTCTTCAGGAGTTGCAGGGGCTTGGCATCGCCTTCAAGGAAAAAAGAGAAAGACTATGAGTTGGTAGTGCGTCTCACAAGTAGCTTGGCTCTGCAACGATACCTCAAGACGCGCCACCGCGGGGGAGTTTGAGGGGGACGGCGTCGTTCTCCTCAGGGGGTCAGCGGAGCGGAGCGAAGCGCCGAGGGGAGAGCTTGACTCCCCCGGGAAGTGTGCCGTCTTTGCGGAGGACCTGGGAAAGAGATTTACGAGACGGGACTCGGGGCCAGGATTATCGGTCCGAAGGAGGTCAGGATGGTCAGAAAGCCCGCCGTCGCGGGATATTTTTATCCAGAAAGGGCCACGAAATTGAGGGCGATGATAGAAACCATGGTCGACCCCAAGGCGGGAAAGGAGAAGGCCAAAGCCATTGTCTCACCCCACGCCGGGTATGTTTATTCGGGTCGAGTAGCTGGAGCCGTCTTTTCCTCAGTCGTCCTGCCCGACCTGTTCGTCATACTCGGGCCAAGCCATCGTGGGACGCGAGCGCTTTTCGCCATCGGTGCTGAGGGGTTTTGGCAAACGCCCCTCGGCGACGTCCCGATCCACACGGAATTAGCCGGGAGGATCATGAACCATTCATCTCTGGTCAAAAAGGATGAAAGCGCCCACGCTCTTGAGCACTCCTTGGAGGTCCAACTCCCGTTTATCCAATATTTCAAAAAGGATTTTGCCATCGTCCCTGTCTGCATCTCTCACCAGGCAGGTTTCGAGGATTTAGATGAGTTGGCCGCAGCGCTGGTGGCCGGCCTCAATGAATGCGGACAGGAATCGCTTATCGTCGCCAGCACTGACATGAGCCACTATGTCAGCCAGGAGACAGCGAGATTAAAGGATTTTCTGGCGATTGAAAGGATTCTCGCCCTTGATGCCAAAGGGCTTTATGCCATCGTCCGGGAAGAAGACATTTCTATGTGCGGCCACCAGCCGACCGCCGCTGCGATCTTGGCGGCCAAAACCATGGGAGCTACGAAGGCTGAGCTTGTCCGCTACGAGACCTCAGGGGAGACCACGGGAGACTATGGCGAAGTGGTCGGCTATGCCGGCCTCCGCATCATCTGACGGGACCCGTCCGAGCTCTTCGTTGAAATTTTTGCCCGTTAATGTTATAAATTTCTTGCTGGATTGATGGCTCAGACGTTTTTTCTCAGAGAGAAAGACAAAGTTGTTTTAAACATTATTGTCGAAAACTACCTGAAATTGGGCAAACCGACATCCAGCGGCTTTATCGTCCAGAAAAAAGCCATCCCCGATTCCCCGGCTACGATAAGAAATATCATGTCCAAGCTCGAAGCGATGGGCTACCTTTCCCAACCTCACACGTCGGCCGGTCGGGTGCCCACGGATAAAGGCCTGAGATTCTACGTCAACAGCCTGTTTGATGAGACTCTCTTCTCCGATGAGCAGATGGCCTTCGCCACTCCCGATTTTTCGTTGGAGAAAGGAGATTTTGGTTCCCTCCTCACTCAGGTCTCCAGGCTGTTGGCTGAGCATTCCGACAACCTTGGGTTTGTCGTATCTCCGAGCATCTCACGGATCAACTTCAACCATGTCCGCCTGATAAAAATCTCCGAGGAAAAGGTCATGGTCATCCTGATCACAACCTTTAACCTCGTCCTGACCGAGATCGTGGAAACTCGTCACTATTTCACCCAGCTGGAGCTGGACAAGGCTTCTCAATACATCAACCAGCATTTCCGGGGCAAGAACCTGACTTTTGTGCGGGATTACCTGATCAAGGAGCTTCCCCGGTACAAACTGAGCTACGAGGATGCGATCAACAAGCTCATTTCCTTGCTCAAAGCTTATATTTCTCATGAAGAGGAACAAAGCCAGATCGTTCTGCAGGGAGTCTCAAGGCTCATTGAAAAGCCAGAGCTTTTCAGCATGGAGAAATTAAAGTCCTTATTCCAGAATCTTGAGGAGAGGATCAAGCTGGCCAAGCTTCTTTCTGATTTCATCAGCCTGGAGCGGGTCAAAGTCTTGATCGGTTCCGAATCCAACATCCCCGATATTACGGACTGTGCTCTTGTTCTCTCTCATTATGGGTACAACAACCAGGTTTTAGGAACATTAGGAATAATCGGGCCCAAAAGAATTCCTTATCGGAAAATTATTCCTCTGGTTGACCGAGTCGCCCAGAGGCTCAGCCAAACGATCAGCCGAGATCTTTAAGCAGAGAGGAAAAAATGACCAAGGAAGAGACTGAGGAAAAAGGGGAGGGCAAGACCTCCCTGAGCTCCCGTAAAAAGGAGGAGACAGGCCATCCAGAAGAGCCTCAGAACATTGGCGAAGACGCCGATGAAATCGAATTTGAGTCGGTCAAGGAAAGTGATCGATCAGAGCAGAAAACCGGTCCGAAGCCCGCTGAAGCTCATTTGGAAGAGAGCAGAAGCTTAAAGTCTAAGCTTAGGAAAAAGGATGCTGACATCAAATCTTTAAAGAAGGACATCGAGGAATTCAAAGATAAGTACCTCAGAGCGCTTGCCGAGATGGAGAACCTGCGCAAGCGCGCGGATCGTGAAAAAGTAGAATTCCGGAATTATGCTCTGGCTGAGCTTCTTCGGGAGCTTCTCGTCGTCCTGGATAATTTTGAACGCGCCCTGAAGAGCCGGGATCAGACAGACGGAAGAAGTTTTCAGGAGGGCGTGGAGATGATCTACCGGATGTTCCTTGATTTGTTGATGAAAAATGGGGTTGCCCCGATCGTGATTGATAACAAAAAATTTGACCCCAACCTGCACCAGGCCGTCCTGACCGAGGAATCGGATGAGGTTGAGGAGCCTGAAGTGGCTGAAGAACTCCAGCGGGGGTACCGGCTTCACGGCCGGCTTCTGCGTCCCTCTTTGGTCAAAGTCCTCGTCCCGAAGAAAAAGGACACGCCATGAGCAAAGTTATTGGGATTGATTTGGGGACAACTTTTTCCTGCGTGGCTTATCTCGAAGGAAACCGGCCGAAAGTCATCCCAAACCTTGAGGGTCAGGCGACGACGCCGTCAGTGGTGAGCTTCACATCGGCTGGGGAGAGACTGGTGGGGAATCTGGCTCTAAGGCAGGCCATCACCAACCCAGATAAGACCGTCGTTGCCGTCAAGAGGCTGATCGGGAGAAAGTTCAATTCTCCAGAGGTTGCTGAAGCGCGGCAAAAATTGCCCTACCAGCTTGTTGAAGCCCCCAACGGGGATGTCCGTGTGGTCGTTGACTCCGCCGAAATCAGCCCCCAAGAAATTTCCGGCATGATCCTGTCTTACCTCAAGATGTGCGCTGAATCATTTCTTGGGGAATCCATCCAGGCAGCTGTGATCACAGTCCCGGCCCATTTTAACGATCATCAGAGGCAGGCCACAAAAGATGCGGCCAAGATCGCCGGTCTTGAGGTCCTCAGGGTGATCAACGAGCCCACGGCGGCCAGTCTGGCCTACGGCCTGGAAGCGAAGAAAAACGCCAAGGTGGCGGTGTTTGACCTTGGCGGGGGAACTTTCGATATCACCATCCTCGAGATTCAAGATACGGTTTTTCAGGTCCTGGCAACAAACGGAAATTCTTACCTTGGAGGAGAGGACTTCGACAACCGCATCGTCGCCTGGTTGGTTGAAGACTTTAAGAAAGAGCACAAGATAGACCTGTTTCAAGACAAGCTGGCGCTCCAGAGGATTAAGGAGGCAGCGGAAAGGGCCAAACGTGAACTTTCCTTCACTTATGAAAGCGAGATCAACCTGCCCTTCATCTGCTCGACATCAGCCGGGTCGAGACACATCAATAAAAGGCTCACGCGGAAGATGCTCGAAGAGCTGACCGGCGACCTTGTCCAGAAAACCATCCCGCTGATCGAACAGGCTTTAGCAGATAGCCGCCTTGAACCCGAAGATATCCAGGAAATAATCCTGGTGGGTGGACAAACGCGCATGCCGCTCGTCCGCAAGAAGATCACTGATTTTTTTAGGACGAAACCGCGTGAGGACATCAATCCCGATGAAATCGTGGCCATGGGTGCGGCCATCCAGTCAGCTATCCTGAAAAACAAGAGGGCCGAGCTCGTGGTGTTGCTGGATGTCACGTCCCATTCTTTGGGTATCGAGACGGAAAACGACACGTATCAACAGATTATCGAAAGAAATACCACAATCCCCACAAAAAAAACGATGCCGTTTACGACTGTCGAAGGCAATCAGATTAGAGTGACAATCCATGTTCTCCAAGGAGAAAACCGTCAGGCTTCACGGAATAAATCTTTAGCCCGGTTTGACCTGATTGGAATCCAGCCCGCACCGGCGGGCGTTCCCCAGATTGATGTGACCTTTGAGATTGATGCCGACGGGATTCTGAAAGTATCCGCCCGGGACGTGATGACGGGATTGAACCAGGAAATCCGAATCCATCCCTCTTCCGGTCTCACGGCAGGAGAACTTGAGGCCATTATCAAGAAGCATCGATCTCAACCACAAAGCTTTTAAAGAAAGATGGCTAAGAAAGACTACTATGAAATCTTAGGGGTGCCCAGGAACGCTTCGCAGGAGGAGATCAAGCGAGTCTATCGCCAGCTTGCGTTGAAATACCATCCTGACAGGAACCCCGGCAAAAGAGAGGCGGAGGAACTGTTTAAGGAAGCTGCGGAGGCTTACAGCGTCCTTGGCGATCCCAGCAAGCGGTCCACCTACGACCGCTTTGGCCTGGAAGGCCTTCGGGGAGAGGGCTTCACCGGTTTCCATGGCTTTGATGCCTCAATTTTTGAGGATTTTGAGGATATTCTTGGCAGCTTTTTCGGGTTGGGAGATATCTTCGGAACGCGATCGAGACGGAGAAGGCCCTATCCCCAGAAAGGACGGGACCTGGCGCTCGAGCTCGAGGTCACTCTCGAGGAAGCAGCCGCTGGAGTCGAGAAAGAGATCAGTCTCAACAGGGCGGAGCCGTGCCCCCTTTGTCGGGGATCAGGAGTCCAACCTGGAACCAGAAAGGCTTCTTGTCCGACCTGCCAGGGGAGAGGGCAGCTCCGCTATCAGCAGGGATTTTTCACCATCTCTCGGACTTGTTCGCATTGCGATGGCTCGGGCGAAGTGATTTCATCCCCCTGCGGGGAGTGCCGTGGGTCAGGGAAAATCAGACAGAAAAAAACTCTCAAAATCAGGATCCCAGCGGGTGTTGACAACGGCAACAGGTTAAGGCTGGAGGGGGAAGGCGAGCCTGGCGACACAGAATCGGCCCGGGGCGACCTCTATGTTGTCATCCGGGTGGCCAAGCATCATTTCTTCGAGCGCGAGGGAGACGATCTTCTTTGTGATATTCCGATTTCATTTTCCCAGGCGGCTCTTGGGTCTTCATTGGAGATTCCTCAGCTTGATGGTGATTCTCTTAAGCTCAGCATCCCGCCGGGCATTCAGTCTGGTGAGGTGTTGAAACTGAAAGGCCGGGGAATCAAAGACATCCAGAGCAACAGAAGGGGAGACCTTTATGTGAAAATTCTCGTCAAGACGCCGGTAAAGTTAACTAACGAACAGAAAGAGCTGCTGAAAAAATTCGCAGAACTCAGAGGCGAGAACCTGGATGAAGCGGACAAAAGCCTCCTTAAAAAGTTCAGGAATATCATTCATTAGAGAAACGATTGACGTCGACCCATTTCTTGGTAAAACAGAAAAACCTGCGATTTCCGTATGCCTTTCTCGAGGGGGGAGAGCATTATCATTTAAGTAGGGTTCTGCGGGCGAGGCCGGGCAAGAGAGTCTGGCTTATCGATGAGAAAGGAAGCCGATTCCTGGCTGAGGTCAGAGAGCTTGAGCGAGAGAAAACCAAGCTCTTTATTCTTGAAAGAGAAGAGGAAAAGGGAACAAAAATTCGGATTTCGCTGGCTCAGGCTGTTATAAAATCCAAAAAAATGGATTTTCTAATCCAGAAGGCCACTGAGCTGGGAATCGCTTGTTTCATTCCCATTCTTGCTTCCCGCTCGATTGTCAAGCTAAGAGAGGAAGAGAAAAAGGTGGCAAGGTGGCAGAGGATTGCCAGCGAAGCCGCCAAACAGGCCCGACGAACGTCTGTCCCGTTGGTCCTCCGTTCCCAGCCTTTTCTCTCGTTTCTTCAAAGTGTACAGGCAGAAAGGAAACTCTTTCTGGTCGAAGCCCGAGGAAGGCTCCTTCGGGAGATTATCACCGAAGGGCCCATGAGCCAGGGGCTGTCCGACCTTCCGGCAGTGACTATCCTGGTCGGACCCGAAGGAGGCTGGACAGACGCAGAAGAGAAGCAAGCAATTGACCATGGGTTTGAGCCTATGAGCCTTGGAAATCAAGTCCTGAGATCCGAGACAGCGGCTTTGGCAGCCTTATCTCTTATTGCCCATTTTTGGAACGTTTGAGATGTTTCTCCAGGGCCAGAAAGTCGGGAAGTATGAGATCATCCGCTCTCTCGGGAGCGGCGGTTTTGGCTCTGTCTATTTGGCCAAGGACACATGGCTCGATATAAAAGTCGCCATCAAGGTTCCCCACAAGCAGTCAGCCGAGCTTTACAAACTCTTGAAGGAACCGCGGCTTCAGGCTGCCCTCAACCATCCCAACATCGTCCGCATGATTGCGGCTGAAAAAGAAAGCAAGGTTTTTTTCATGGTCATGGAATATGTCAAGGGAAGGACACTGGAAAAGATCCTGGATAAAGAGAAAATCCTGGAGCCCGAACGGGCTGTCGATTACATCAAGCAAGTCGCCCACGGCGTTGACCATGCTCATAAGAACAAGATCATCCATCGGGACCTCCGGCCGTCCAACGTCATCATTTCCGAGGACGGGACAGCTAAGATAACCGATTTCGGGACATCGGCCTGGCTCAGCAACGTTCCCTATGCTTCAACAAGGATCGGCAGCCCTCCCTATATGGCCCCGGAACAATTTCTTGGCAGAGCCAGCTATCAGTCCGATATCTACTCGTTGGGCTGCATTTTTTACGAAATGATCGTTGGACGGCCGCCGATTTTCGACCCAGACCCGTTTAAAATACTGGAAAAGGCCCAGCAGGGCAAGGTCACGCCGCCGCGACTGAGGAACACAAGAATTTCCCGGGAAATCGACGAAATCATCATGAAATGCCTGGCTTCGAAGGCCGAGGAGCGCTACCAGAAGCCTTCCGAACTCATCCGCGCCATCTCAAGTCTCAAAGGAAAAAAGGAGCATGAATCGGACGTCGAAGAGATGCTGAGCCGGATTAGGGCCAGGGACCAGGTGAGGTCCGAACAATGTTGGAATTGCCGCCGTCCCCTCCCGATCAGGACGCGGCACTGCCCTCACTGCGGGGAGACCGTCTGACGGCGGCTGCAAGTTTGACTTTGAGATCTCAATTACGATAACATTAAAAGGGTATATCGTTTTTTCTCAGAGGAATCATCATCAGGTTGCCGTTATCGACTAAAAGGAGTCATGAATGAGCCCTTTTGACGAGAACGCCAAAGTCTGGATGAATGGGCGACTGGTTCCCTGGAACGATGCAAGAATCCATATCGCCTCTCACGTGATCCATTACGGGAGCTCTCTGTTCGAAGGCTTTCGGGCCTACGACACTCCAAAGGGGACAGCCGTTTTCCGCCTCGACGCCCATATCAAGCGGCTTTATAATTCGTGCAAGATGTACCGGATGGAAGTTCCTTACTCCATGGAGGAATTCAGCCAGGCCGTCATCGAGACGATTAAAGCCAACCAGTTCAAATCCTGCTATGTCCGGCCTATCATCTACAGAGGTTACCATTCTTTGGGCGTTGACCCTTTTCCTAACCCTGTTGATTGCGCCATTTTGGTCTGGAACTGGGGCAAATACCTCGGCGATGAGGCCCTGGAAAACGGCGTGGATGTCAGGGTCTCTTCTTGGTGGCGTATGGCTCCCAACACCTTTCCTGCCCTGGCCAAGTCTGGCGCCAACTATATGAATTCCCAGCTCATCAAGATGGAAGCGATCTTAGAAGGTTACGCTGAGGGAATTGCCCTCAATATTCGCGGCCATATCAGCGAAGGCAGCGGCGAGAATATTTTCCTTGTGCACAACGGGACCGTTTATACTCCCCCTCTTTCATCTTCTATCCTCCCCGGCATCACCAGGGATTCTGTCATCACGTTGCTTAAAGAGTTGGGGATTCGGCTTATCGAGGAAACGGTACCTCGAGAAATGCTCTATATTTCCGATGAGGTCTTTTTTACCGGGTCAGCCGCCGAGATCACGCCCATACGGTCGGTCGACAAAATCACGATAGGAAAGGGTGAGCGCGGCCCTGTGGTCAAAAAACTGCAGGAAGCGTTTTTTGCTTACATAAACGGAGAAAAAGTCGATACATATGGTTGGCTAACCTATATCTAAAAGAGGTGGAGCATGGAAATCGACGAATTATTGAAAGTCGCTATCGAGAGGGATGCCTCTGACCTTCATCTCAAGGCCGGAAATCACCCCATCATCCGGGTGCATGGAACGCTCATCCCTTTAACCGGGTTTCCCCGGCTGACCTCTAAAGACACCCAGGAACTTGGCGATCAGCTCATGACTGATTACCAGAAAGCCAGGCTCAAGGAAGACTTTGACCTTGACCTGGCTTACAGCCTGCCCGGGTTCGGCCGGTTCCGGGGAAGCATTTTTCATCAGCGGGGCTCCCTGGCCATCGCCCTCAGAATTATTCCGCTTGAAGTGAAAACGATCCGACAGCTTCTTCTTCCTGAGGTATTGGAGAAGATTTCCTTGTTGCAGAGAGGCATGGTCCTGGTCACTGGAACGACAGGCAGCGGCAAGACAACGACTCTCGCGGCCATGATTGATTATATCAACGCGAACCGCCGCGAGAACATCATCACCATCGAAGACCCGATTGAATATCTCCACAAGGATAAAAAAAGCACAGTCAGTCAGAGGGAGGTGGGCATGGACGTCGCCAGCTTTGGCCGCGGTCTGAGGGCGACTCTGCGCGAAGACCCTGAT
The DNA here is from genome assembly GCA_029907205.1 of Clostridiales bacterium. Taxonomy (GTDB): domain Bacteria; phylum Acidobacteriota; class Aminicenantia; order Aminicenantales; family UBA8522; genus JARYMI01. Next base: position 196,533 of record JARYMI010000002.1, on the reverse strand, counting down.
GTCATCCTCGTCGGAGAAATGAGAGACCTGGACACGATTGAGACAGCCATTTTGGCGGCTGAGACAGGTCATCTTGTCTTCAGCACCCTCCATACGCTGGACGCACCAGAGAGCATCAACCGCATCATCTCCGTCTTCGCTCCCCATCATCAAAGACAGGTCCGCCTGCAGCTCAGCAGCCTCCTTAAAGCGGTTATTTCGCAGCGGCTGATTCCTCGGATGGACGGCCAGGGGCGCGTGCCGGCCGTTGAAGTCATGATTAGCACCCCCTATATTCAGGATTGCATCCAGGAAAAGGAAAAGACCGGTCTCATCCGGGATGCCATCGCCGCCGGCGTCTCCCAATACGGAATGCAGACTTTTGACCAGTCCATTTTCCAGCTTTATCGAGACGGCTACATCTCCTTTGAGCAAGGGTTGCGGTACTCCAGCAACCCGGACAATTTCAAGCTCCGGGTCATGGGCGTTCAGTCCACCCTTGACCTGGCTCTTGAAGAGATGGAGCAGCGGATGAGCAAAGTGGAGAGAGAAGAGGCGGAGAAACCAGAAGAAGACATGTCATGAAAGCCCAGGAGATCAGGGAAGCTTTCCTCGGCTTCTTCTCCGAGAAGAACCATAAGATCGTGGCCAGTTCCTCCTTGCTTCCCAAGGATGACCCGACGATTCTGTTCACGAACGCTGGCATGAACCAGTTCAAGAACGTCTTCCTCGGCCTGGAAAAACGAAGCTACAAGAGAGCAGCCTCGGTTCAGAAGTGCCTGCGTGTCTCGGGCAAGCACAATGACCTGGAACAGGTGGGGAGGACGAACAAGCATCACACCTTTTTCGAGATGTTAGGCAATTTTTCCTTCGGGGATTATTTCAAAAGAGAGGCCATCGAGTTTGCCTGGGAGCTCGTAACGGAAATTTTCGGGTTGGATGAGGAGCGTCTTTACGCCACTGTCTATGAGGAAGATGAGGAGGCCTACCGGTTCTGGAATGAAGGCATCGGGCTGCGCCCGGAGAGAATCTTTCGTTTCGGCAAAAAGGACAATTTCTGGGCAATGGGGGAGACTGGCCCCTGCGGTCCGTGCTCGGAGATTCACTATGATATTGACCCTGGTTATGAACAGGGTGAGCCGGGCGTCCTGATCGGAAAAGGCAGCGACCGGTTTATCGAGCTTTGGAATCTGGTCTTCATGGAATATTTTCAAGATGAGCGCGGCACGCTCCATCTGTTGCCATCTCCGTCGATCGACACGGGCATGGGACTGGAGAGGACAGCGGCCGCCCTCGAACGGAAGACGAGCAACTTTGACACTGACCTATTCAGGCCGTTGATCAAAAAAATATGCGAACTGACGCAACGAGAGTACCCCGCGCTTGACCGGGGAGATGTTTCCGTCAGGATCATCGCGGATCACGTGCGGGCCATTGCTTTCTTAATCGGCGATGGCATCATGCCCGCCAACGAAGGACGCGGGTACGTCCTCCGCCGGCTCATTAGACGGGCCTTTCGCCATGGCAATTACCTGGGGCTGGAGAGGCCGTTTCTTCATCATCTCGTGAGCAGCGTCGCCGATATCATGAAAGATGCTTACCCGGAGCTTTTATCGTCGATGGCTTTCATCTCGCGCGTCTGCCTTGCCGAGGAGGAACGGTTTTCTCTGACTCTTTCCTCAGGCCTCCGTTATTTTTATCAGTTTGTCGAAGAGGCCAAAAAATCTGGACGTCAGGACCTGAAAGGGGAGGAGCTGTTCAAGCTCTATGACACATTCGGATTCCCGCTTGACCTCTCCTGGGAGCTCGCTCAGGAATCAGGCTTGGATGTGGATGAGGCGGGTTTTCAAAAAGAACTGGCCTCGCAAAAAGAAAGGGCTCGTTCTGCCTGGAAGGGGGATGCTGAGCTGGGAGAGCGGAAGACTTACGGAAGGCTGAAAAAACTACGAACAGTTTATAAAGGGTATGAGGCGGAGAAAATCGAAGAGGCCGAAGTCCTGGCGATCATCAAGGACGGTGCTTCAGTTGATGACCTCAAGCAGGGAGAAAAGGGACAGGTCGTTCTCGGGGTCACGCCGTTCTATGCCGAGGCGGGCGGCCAGGTCGGCGATTCCGGCTGGCTCCGCAACGCCCGTTTCTCAGGTGTAGTGGAAGGTGCCTTTTTTCCGACTCCTGACGTCATTGCTCACCACGTGCAGGCCGTCCAGGGCGTGCTCCACATCGGAGAAAAGGTCGAAGCAACGGTGGACAGCCTTCGGCGCCGGGCCATCAGCAACAACCACACCGCCACTCATCTTCTTCATGCCGCCCTGCGCCGTGTCCTTGGCGACCACGTTAAGCAGGCCGGCTCGCTCGTTACGGCCGACCGGCTGAGGTTCGATTTCACTCATTTTTCCGGCCTTTCAGAGCAGGAGATTCGAGAAATCGAGGACCTCGTCAACCAGAAAATAAGGGACAATCTGCCCGTCAAGACAAAGCTGACAACGCTTGAAGAAGGCCTCAAAGAAGGAGCTGTGGCCATTTTCGAAGAGAAGTACGGAGAGAAAGTCCGTCTGGTCGAGGTTAAAGATTTTAGCAAGGAATTATGCGGCGGAGTTCACGTCCATTCCACGGGAGAAATCGGGTTTTTCAAGATCGTCGGGGAATCCGGCGTCGCGGCCGGGATGCGCCGGATCGAGGCGGTGACCGGCCAGGGGGCCCTGCGTTATGTCCAGGAAACGGAGGACATCCTGACGGACATCGCGGCTTTCTTGAATAGCTCCCGTAAGGACACCCTCCATCATCTTGAAAAAATGAAAGCCTTGTTGGAGGAAGCTGAGAAGGAAAATAAGGCTTTGCGCCAGAAACTTGCTCTCCTTAAAACACAAGAGGGCGAGGAGAGAATCAGAAAAATCAAGGGAATCAATGTCCTGGCTCAGCGCTTCGATGGGGTAAGTGTTGAGGAGCTCCGCAGCCTTGCCGATTCCCTCAAGCAGAGGATCGGATCGGGCGTCGTTGTCCTCGGGACATCCTCTGACGGCAGGGTCTTTCTCGTCATCGGCGTGACGAAAGACCTGACTCACCGCCTCAAGGCTGACGAGCTGATTCAGGATATCGCTCCGCTTATCGGCGGCGGAGGAGGCGGCCGGCCCGATTTCGCTCAAGCGGGAGGGAAGAAACCCGAGCAGCTGGACATGGCCCTGGAAAAAAGCTATTCTCTGATAGAAAAGAAGATCTGAGGAAAGGCAGGCGCTCCTGGAAGGAGAGGGGATACGCAGAGAGATTAAAATCACCCTAAGGGGTGATTGTCAAAGAGGTCGATTTTTGGCATCATAGAAAAAACGAAAAAGGAATAATTCGAGAGATGCTCAGCAGGAGAAGGATCACGCGGCTCCATCTGACGCCCGCGGCGCTTATTCTTTTTATCCTGACCGCTCCCGCTGAGGCGGGACCAGTTCAGGAGCGAAAGGAGCAATACGACCCGATCATCAAGACTCTTGCCAGGAAATACAACGTCCCGGCTGACCTCGTTCATTCCATCATCAAGGCCGAGTCAAATTACGACATCTGGGCGGTTTCTCCCAAAGGAGCAGCCGGGTTGATGCAGCTCATGCCGGAAACAGCCGCTCAATACGGAGTGGAGGACAGGTTTGACCCCGAGGACAATATCAGGGGAGGAGTGAAGTACCTCAAAGACCTGTGCAAGCTTTACAACAGCAATACCAGGCTTGTTTTGGCTGCTTACAACGCCGGGCAAGAAGCTCTTAAGAAATTTAACGGCATTCCGCCTTATCCGGAAACGCGTGAATACATCAGCCGAGTTATGGCTTCATACCCAAAGTCCTACATAACCGGAAGTCCGCCGGTCAGAAAATTCGTCGACGCTTCAGGTCAGCATGTATTCACCAACGATCCCTATTATCATCTGAACAGCCGGAAAAACCGGGACTGACAAAGATCGTCTGCCGTCTAAACCCAAAACCCGATAGATTCACCCGACGGGTCCTGTCGTGGTTCACCCCCGAAACCACGCCACCCATCGGGTGTTGGGTTATCGCGCCGATTTTGCAGAAGTGCAAGCTCTTTTGTTGCCCAAGAAATTTCTGTAAATTTTGGGTCTAAACGTAGCCCTTGACAAGAAGACGGCGAGGAAAGATTTCAAAAGTGGCTGGCAGCAGGCCCAGCTGCTCGCCGTCGAGCTCAAGAAGGACGTCCTGCTCATCTGAGGCCATGGCTTCCACCTTCTTGGCCCGCCACAGGGATATTTTAGGGTGGGAGAGGTGAGTGCCGAAAAAGATTTTCCAACCATGTCGGCAGAATTCCCTGAATGTCATGCCTTCGACAAGGACGAAGTCAAACAGTCCGTCATCCAGCCGGGCTGCTGGCGCTATCTTCATGCCTTTGCCGAATATTTTGCCGTTTGCGACAGCGCCGACAAGGTACTCGCCTTCGGGCAGTTCCCTTCCGTCCACCTGGACCCTGATTCTCTTGTTTTTGTACCGAGTCATCGTTGAGATGAGGCATCTGACGTACGAAGAAGCCTTCCTCTCCAATCGTCTTTGATTGACCTCGCTGACAACCTCGCCGCCCAGGCCAAAATCCGCCACATTCAGGAACAGCCTCTCTGATTCCCCACCGTCTCGGTTACGAAAAGTAACCCGGCCGATATCGATGAGAGTTGAAGGAGCCTGGGTGATGACCTTGAGCGCCTCTTTAAACCCACGCGGGATTTTCAGGCTTTTGGTCAGGTCGCATCCTGTTCCGGAGGGAAGAATGCCCAGGGCGGAGTCAGAGTTGATGATTCTTCTCTCTTCGAAGAAGCCGTTAGCAATTTCGTTGATCGTCCCGTCGCCTCCGACGCCGATGACAAGCTCTGCCCCGCTCTTGACCGCGGACCTGGCTATTTCAGTGGCCTGGAAGGGTTTTTCAGTGAATTCGACCTTAAAATCGTGGATAAAGCTCTTGATGGCTTCTTTGATTTCTTTCCAGCGCCTGCGTGTCTTGCCCTTGTCAGACTCAGGGTTAACGATCACCTGTGTCTTGAGGAATTTCATGGCTCGCTCCCTGAGCCGGAGGAATCTTTTTCCTGCCGAAAAGAGACACGCCGATGACACCGCCCAGGGCCCCGAAAACCGAAAAGACGACGGCCGCGATCACCAAGCCGAGCATGAACAAGCCCGGGGAGACCCCCTCTGCGGTCTTCTCAAACCAGGTCTCCCATCCCGATGGCATCTCTTCGGTGAAGTGGGATATCTGTTCCATGAACTTGCTGAAAATTTCCCTGTTAGCGGCCTCAAAGGGGATGCTGACAACGGAATCGACAACAGCAGCGACGATGCCGGTGAAGATGCCGACAATGGCGCCGTCTCCTGCCGATAGGGAGGCCGGAGAATTCCGGGCCAGAAGATAGGCAGCTAGCATGGCGCCGCCGATGATCCAGAGGCAGCAGAGACAGCCCAGAAAGGGAACGGCCGAAAGCACTCCGGCCGCGACTCCGCCGACAACAGCCGGCATCAACATTCCGGAACGCTGGTTGTTCATTCGACCTCCTTTGTCCTCGGCTTTTTCCTATTTTAGGTGGAAGGGAATTCGGTTTTCAAGCGTTATTTTCTTTTCTGGGCAATCGTGAAAGGAGAAGGTCGGCGATGCCGGTGATGAGATAGAACGGGAGAATGGGGCCCCAGAGGAGACCCGTCGCGAAGCGCGCAAGGTTAGGCGTGTTCCAGAGTCCGGCAAAATTCCCGACCGTGTCTATGGCGATAGGGAATGAAAGACATATAAAGACGTCTATCCGAGGCAGTTTAATGCGGCCGAACGTTCTTAGAAAAGGATAAAGCCCAACTCCGGCCAGAAAGCCGATATAAATGCCCAGGCAGCGGCTGCAGACAGCCAGCGGCTGGCCGAAGAGGAAAAAAGACCTCGACTCGACTTGATGGCAGAGGGGGGAAAAAACGGCGTAGACAAAACCCTGCCAGGGTGAGTAATGGCTGCGGAGATAGGGAGCCCAGACAATGGCCCCGAGCCAAAGAACAATGGCTACGGCCGTTGAAAGATAAACCCCGAAGATAATCCGGTTTTTGGAGGAAGACGTTTTTTCCCGGTCTGATGACAGCGGGCGTCTTCCTGGTTTAGGCATGACCCTTGAGCCTGAGAAAGGCAATATACCCGACAAAAACGATAAAATTTATAGTAATTATAGACAAATTCATGAAGGACGCATAGATTTCTCTTCCCATGAGATCATAAAGGGAGAGGGCGATGACCGCGAGATTGACAGAAAGAAGAACACGCCAGAACGGGCGATACTTATCAAAATGATGCAGGATGAGCATGAGAGCAGGCGCTGAAGAAAGGAACGTGTAATCCCAGCCAAGGGGGGAAATGAGGGGAATCAAGGCCAGGAGAAGGACACAATCGAGGAGGCCTGGCCGCGAGGCAGCCTTTCCTTTGACAAAAAGAAAAAGGAAGAGCAGGCCGAGGGCAGTGAGGGCGAAGAAATAGATGAAATAAGAGAACGTCTGGTTTCCGGTCCACTTCACGAAAAAGGCAAGGAGCGAGACGTTGTCTTGGGTTGCGAGGAGAGACGGCGTTGAAGCAGTTAGAGAAACCTGCCATTCCTTGAGGACGATAAAATTCCCTCTGATTCCGTAAAAAAGCGAGGGAGCAACAACCCCCAGCCCCAGAACGGCCAGCGATACCGCGAGACAGAGCCATTTTTTCCGGATGATAAAATAAGGATAAAATATAAGAGCGTAAGGTTTCAGGGCGGAGGCCAATCCTCCAAGTAAACCTGCGCTGACCTGACGAGCAATTTCCTCGTGACGTTCATATTGGGGAGAGCCGGGCTGAGCCAGGAGCCTCGAGACCATTGCCAGAAGAACAAGAGTAACAAGGGCATTAATCTGGCCAAGCTGGATCTCCCGCAAAAAATACTTGGCCAAAATAAGAGGAGGAAAGACGGCAACCCAGAGGAATTTCTCCTTTTTTGGGTTGATAAGTCTCAGAGAAAGGAAAAAAATGAAAAAGGAACAGCAGACCACGACTCCATACCAGGTCGCTTTGGCCAGAAGAGGAGGGAGGAAAGAAACAGGCAAGTAAAGAAAAGCAGAGAAGGGTAAGTATTTGAACTGGTAGTGGCCATCCTCATGGCGGTACAGGGTTTCTCCCACACGGAGCCTCTTGGCGGCTGTGTAGTTCACCTCAAAATCGACCATCTCATCCTTGACGCGAAAAAGAAAAGCGAAGATGACAAGGCCAAAAAGAAGCAGGAACAGGCAAGCGGCCAGCTTACGGCTGAGCATAGCTCTTCCAGGCTATCCGAGCGGTCGGGGTCTTGTCAACCGCCTCGAAAACGGCCAGAGGCCTCACCCGCTCAACTTCAAAGAAAATTTGACAGAAGGTTTGCCAACATGTACATTTATCTCAGAATGGTCCAAAAGGAGGAACGAGAATGACTTTGAAAACCAAGGCTTTCGGTTTGCTTGTCCTCTTCGCCGCAGGGACGTATCTCTTCTCCCAGACGCCAGAGGCAACGAGCCTATATGAACAGAATAAAGAAGGCGTGCTTGCTCTTTATGTCTATGGAGCCGATAAGCAACTCCTGGCCAAGGGCATGGGTTTTGGCCTGAGCGAGGGAGTCATCGTGACCAGTTATCACTTGGTCAGCCAGGGAAGGGAAGTGGAAGGGGTCAACGTTAAAGGAAAAAAGACAAAGGTTGAGGGAGTAATTTCGGTCGATCGTAGTCTCGATATCGCTATCCTCAAAATCAAGGGCAAAATCCAGGACATCGCGCTTGGTGACTCCGCAGGTCTCAAGCCTGGGGCGAGGATTTTTGCCCTTGGTGCAAACGAAACGGGAGACATCGTCATTTCAGAGGGAACCATCAGAAATTTTCATCAGCTGGGAGCAACTCAGCCGATCATCGAGCCGTCGCTCTCCATCCCCGAGGGGTTCAACGGCGGACCTGTCCTTGACCTTGAAGGAAAGGCCATCGGGCTCGTGTTGATTCTGGAAAAAACAGGCCGGGTTGTTATCCCGGTGAATTCGTGGAAAAACCTCCCCAAAACGGGAAAGATAACAGCCTTCAAGGACTGGGCCCAAGACGATTATTTCAGCGGGTTTGAGGGCGCCTTTCTGGCCGGCCGTGTTTTCGCTTTGATTGATGATCTTGGAAACGGGGCTCGGTACTTAGAAAGGGTGATCAAGCTCAACCCCGCCACGCTTGAAGCGCACGTCCTTCTCGCCTCTATTTATACCACTCAGAGGAATTACTCCGCGGCTGTGGATGCCTACAGAAAGGTTGTTGAGCTCGACCCCAACAGGGCAGAAGCTCATTTTGGATTGGGCAATGTCTATTTCCGGACGCAGCGCTGGAACGAGGCCATCGCCTCTTTGGAGAAAGCTATCTCTCTTAATATTTCCAAAAAGGAAGCCTATTTCACGGTCGGCAACGCGTTCGAAGAGCTGCGGGATTTTGCCAAAGCGGCAGAAGCGTATGAGAAATACTTGAACGAGAAGCCCGAAGCGGCCTGGCTTGGATACCTGCGGCTGGGACTGTGCCGCAAGGAGCTCGGCCAGTTTGGCCTGGCCGTAGCCGCTCTTGAGGCGGCCTTGAAGGAGAAACCCGAGGATGTCAAGGTTAACTTCAGCCTGGCCGAGTCTTATCACAAGGCTGGCCAGCTGGAAAAGGCTGAGGCGGCCTACGCTAACCTGGCCGTCCTCAACCCGCAAGATGCCACAACCTATTATGGCGCGGTTGTAAGGATGTACGATGAAGCCAGCCGGTTTGAAAACGCCATCAGCGCGGCCAAAAAGGTTATCGAGCTCAACCCCAAGAGCGAGATAGCTGTCTACAACTTGGGAATCATGTATCAGAAGCTTGAAAGATACGATGAGGCCATCCAAACCTTCCGCCAGGCGCTCGCCCTCAAGCCCGATTACGATGCCGCCTATTACAACATCGGGTTTTGTTACTCCAAGCAAAAAAAACACAAGGAATCCATCGAAGCCTTCAAGAACTATGTCGCCCTTGTGCCAGACAGCGCTGATGCTTGGCTTAATATCGGCGTCAGCTATATGCAGCTGAATGATTTCGAAGAGGCTCTCGAGCCGTTAAAGAAGTGCGTCGATCTTCGTCCGGATTACGGGGTGGCCCTGTTTAACCTGGCTATCACCTACTTAAACCTTAAGGACAACTACAGCGCTCGGGACGTCTACAAGACTCTTGTCACGGTCGATCCCACTCTTGCCGAACGCCTCAAGAAATACCTCCGTTAGGAGGGATGAACCGGTTTGACAGGAGCCCGGGAGTATGGCAGAATAGAGACTATTCCAGCATCTGAAATTCTCGTGTCCCCTGCGAGCAGCGGGCCTGCAAACCAAAGGGCAGGTGGCGGAATAGGCAGACGCGCTAGGCTTAGGACCTAGTTCCTGATGAAGGAGTGCGGGTTCGACTCCCGCTCTGCCCACTTGAAATAAAAAACAACGCTAAATTTAAGCCCTTTTTTCGAAGCTCAATGAGAAGACAAGTTTCGATGAGAACTGGAGGATGAGAAGCCATGCCCGCTAAAGATGAAAAAATAAGCGCCAAGGTCACTTCTTTGAGTCCGAGCAAGCGCGAGATGGAGATTGAGGTTGGGGTGGATGAGGTTGCCAGTGAATGGGAGAAAGTTTTGGACAGCTATGTCTCGCGGGCCAGGCTTGATGGGTTCCGCCGCGGGAAAGCGCCGCGGGATCTGGTCGGCCGTTTGTTCTACAAAGACATCAGAAACGACGTCATCGAGTCTCTTGTGCCCAGAGCCCTGGGAGAAACTCTGGCCAAAGAGAATCTCAACCCCGTGATCACTCCGATCGTCAGCGAGGTTCTGTTCCGCGACGGAGAGCCTTTTCGTTTCAAAGTCAGCGTGGAGGTTTTTCCTGAATTCAAACTGCAGTCATACAAGAATATCAGAGTAAAAAAAAGAGAAGTCAAGGTTGAGGATGCCGATGTGGACCGGGCCCTTGAAGAACTGCGTCAGAAGTCGGCTGAATACATACCCGTGGAGGGGAGGGGAGTCCTCGAGGGGGATTATGTCCTCATGGAATGGAAAGGAAAAGACCTCACGACAAAAAAGGCTTTGCCGACAGAGAAAGTCCTGGTCTTGGCCGGTCATCCCGATAATGACAAGGCATTGAACGAGAATCTGTTTGGTCTAAAGCCGCAAGAGACGCGGCGTTTCGTCATCTCTTACCCTCAAGATCATCCTCAGAAGAAGCTCGCCGGCCGCACTTTGGAGTATGAAATCAAGCTGATATCCATAAAAGAAAAGAAAGTGCCTGAAATGACCGACGAGTGGGCCAAGGACCTCGGAGGATTCGAGACCCTCAGCAGCTTGAGGGAGGGAGTCCGGAAAGATTTAGAAGGGGTCAGGGAAGGCGCTGCCCGCCGCGAGATGGGCGAAGAGATTCTCGAGACAATTGCTCAGCAGATGGCATTGGAGCTCCCGGAAAGCCTTGTTGAGCGCGAAGCCGGCGAGCTCATAAAGAGCTGGACTTCGGCCAAGTCAGATACGGTGACCCTGGAAAACGTTGAAGCCCTGAGACAAAAAGCCAGGGTCAAAGCAGAAAAAAACATCACCAACGGTCTTGTCCTCCGAAAAATCGCGGCTGAAGAGGGGCTTGAGGTCACGGATGAAGAAATCGAAGAAGAAATCAGAGTCATGGCCCGGAGGAACAACATACCTCTCGCTCAGTTCGTGGACAGCCTTAACAGGGAAGGAAAAAGGGAAGACGTGAAGGCTAACCTCCTCCTCAGAAAAGCCATTGACTTTTTATTGGAAAAGGCGGTATTATATTAATACTCCCTATGGCTTTAATCCCCTTTGTTGTTGAACAGGACGGCCGGAGCGAGCGTGCCTATGACATTTATTCCCGGCTGCTCAAAGATAACATCATTTTTATCGGTTCTGAGATCACCGATGACGTGGCCAACTTGGTCATCGCCCAGCTCCTTTATCTGGAAGCTGAAAACCCGGAGAAGGATGTCTCCTTGTACATCAATTCACTGGGAGGCAGCATTCCTGCCGGCATCGCCATTTACGACACGATGCAGTTTATCAAGTCTGATGTGGCGACGATATGCGTTGGGCAGGCAGCCAGCATGGCAGCTGTGTTGCTCGCTGCTGGAACGGCGGGCAAACGCTATTCTCTGCCCAATTCTCGCATTGTCCTCCACCAGCCCTGGGGAGGCTTCCAGGGCCAGGCGTCGGACATCGCCATCCAGGCGAAGGAGGTTCTGCGTATCCGAGAGAACCTGAATGAGATTTTGGCCAGGCACACGCGCCAGGCAAAGGAAAAAATCCAGGCCGACATCGAGAGAGATTTCATCATGACGGCCGCCGAGGCGAAGGACTATGGTCTCGTCGATCATATCATCGCCACCCGGGACCAGAAGAAGTAAACTTTTTCCTGGCCCCCCATCTGAGGCCGGGATGTCTTGTAAGGACAATGGACGAAACGCTTAAAGAAAAAACGGACAGCGTCATCAAGTGCAATTTCTGCAGCCGGACCCAGGCTCAGGCGAAAAAGCTGATCGCCGGGCCAAAAGGCGTCTATATTTGCGATAGCTGTATAGAAATCGCTCATTCTATTATACATACAGATAAACTGAGAGACGATGCCGTGAAGCATAAGAAGGCTGATTTCCTGACCCCCCAGCAGATCAAGAGCGCCCTTGACGAGTACATCATCGGCCAGGAAAAAGCCAAGAAAAAAATATCCGTGGCCGTCTACAACCACTACAAAAGGATCAAGTTGAAGAAGAGCTTTTCCGACGTCGAGGTTGCTAAGAGCAACATCCTTCTCATCGGACCAACCGGCACGGGCAAAACCCTGATGGCTCAGACGCTGGCGAAGATTCTTTCCGTGCCTTTCGCCATCGCCGACGCCACAACCCTGACAGAGGCGGGCTACGTCGGGGAGGACGTCGAAAATGTCATCCTCAAGCTCTTCCAGGCGTCCCAGGGAGATATTGAGAAGACTCAACGGGGCATCGTCTACATCGACGAGATCGACAAGATCAGCCGAAAAGGCGACAGCCCCTCTATTACGCGCGATGTTTCCGGCGAGGGTGTCCAGCAAGCCCTCCTCAAAATCATCGAAGGAACTGTGACCAACATCCCTCCCCAAGGAGGCCGCAAGCATCCCTACCAGGAATTCATCCCGATTGACACGACCGACATCCTGTTTATTTGCGGCGGCGCTTTTATCGGGCTGGATAAAATCATCGCCCAGAGAATCGGGAAAACAGCTGTCGGTTTCAAAGCCGAGCTCAAGACAAAAAAAAGAGAGGAACCGGGAGAAATCTTCAACGAACTCATTCCTCAGGACCTCATCAAATACGGTCTCATCCCTGAACTCGTCGGCCGAATTCCTGTTGTCGCCGTGTTTGATGACCTAGATATCAGCGACTTGGTGGCGATCCTTTCCAAGCCCAAAAACGCTATCGTCAAACAGTTCCAGAAGCTTTTCGAAATGGAAGGCGTTGAGCTCGAGTTCGCCGAAGACGCCCTGGTGGCCATCGCCCAGAAATCTCTCCAGAAAAAGTTAGGGGCGAGGGGACTGAGGACGATCATCGAGGATCTCATGCTCGATCTCATGTATGACCTTCCCTCATCCAAGAAAGCGACTAAGATCGAGATCTCCAGAAAAATGGTGGAAGAGGACGGACAGGTCTTTGAACGACTAAAAAGAGCAGTGGGAGAATAGGATGACCCATGAAATAAACAGCGGCACAGAGATGATCCGCAACATCCCGCTTATTCCGTTGCGAGACCTGGTTATCTTCCCTTCAACGTTGGTGCCCTTCATCATCGGGAGGCCCTCTTCTATCCAGGCGCTGGATAAAGCCGCGGAAAAGGATAAAATGATCTTCCTCTCCGCCCAAATGGATGCCTCATTGGACAACCCATCGCCCAAAGATATCTATTCCCTTGGAGTCACGGCCAAGATTATCCGGACGGTAAAATCCGACGAGAAGAATGTTAAGGTCATCGTCGAGGCGAAGAAAAGGGCGCGGGTCATCGAGTACCTGAGCACTTTTCCGTATTATCAAGTCCTGGCAAAAGTCATCCGGGAAATAGAAGACAACAGCCCGGAAATAAAAGAACTCCTGAAGAGGGTTCTGGCTTTGTTTGAGGATTACCTGAAAGTCAACCAGAATGCCAATATCGAGTCCATCATCCCGGCCTTGAGGGACACGACTCCGGAGAGAATCAGCGATATCATCTCTTCCCATCTCTACTTGCCTCTCGAGGAAAAGCAGAATCTGTTAGAAACAATTAGCCCTCTCGAAAGAATCCGTCGTTTGAACTACCTTCTTGAGAACGAAATTCTGAAGATCCATTCGAAACTCAGGCGAGAGGGTTTCAAACACGAGCGGCAAAAAGTCTCGGGCAAGGACAGCCGCCAGAATATTTTCCCTGCCGGACCCGGGTTGCGCAAAGAAGACCAGCCGAACGAAATCGAGGAACTCAAGCAAAAAGTCAAAAAGGCCAATATGCCTTCCGACGCCGAAGAAAAAGCCCTTAAGGAAATAGAGAGGCTAGAGACGATGCCGCCGATGTCGGCCGAGGCAACCGTCTGCCGGAACTACCTGGACTGGCTGATTTCCGTTCCGTGGAACAAAAAGAGTCGCGAGAAAAGAGACCTCAAGGAAGCCGAGAGGATTCTCGAAGAAGACCACTACGGGCTGGAGAAAGTTAAGGAAAGGATCATCGAGTATCTTTCCATCCGGCAGTTGGTCAAGAACCCCAAGGGCGTCATCCTGGGGCTCATCGGCCCTCCCGGCGTAGGGAAGAGTTCACTCGGCCGTTCGATCGCCCGGGCCACCGGCAGGAAATTCGTCCGCCTGTCGCTTGGCGGGGTTCGAGACGAGGCAGAAATTCGAGGACACCGGCGGACCTACATCGGCGCCTACCCTGGCCGGATCATCCAGATGATCAAGAGGGCCGGCACAAAGAACCCGGTTTTCCTGCTCGACGAAGTCGATAAAATGAGCATGGATTTCAGGGGCGACCCAGCGTCAGCCTTGATGGAAGTCCTCGACCCGGAGCAGAACAGCACATTTCTTGACCATTACATCGACACTGATTTCGACTTGTCTCAGGTTATGTTTATTGTCACGGCCAACATGCTCGAGCCGATACCGCGCCCTCTTGTCGACCGCATGGAAGTCATTCGCCTCCCCGGCTACACCGAGGATGAAAAGCTGCAGATCGCAAAGAAATTTTTGATTCCCAAGCAGATGAAAGCGCACGGCTTGAAGCCTGCCAACTTGAAGATAGTCGATCAGGCGCTCCAGAAGATCATCCGCGAGTACACGAGAGAAGCGGGGGTCCGAAACCTGGAAAGAGAGATCACGTCAATCTGCCGCAAGCTCGTCAAAAAGGTTGTCCAGAAAGGAAAGGACCACCGTGAAAGAGTCACGCCGAAAAACCTCGAAACCTATCTAGGAATCCCCAGGTACAGGCGTTCAGAGATAGATAAGAAAGACGAAATCGGAGCTGCCATCGGCATGGCCTGGACAGAGTTTGGCGGCGAGCTTCTGACCTTCGAATCAACTAAGGTCCACGGCAAAGGGAATTTCACCCTGACAGGGCAGTTAGGCGAAATCATGCAGGAATCGGCCCAGGCCGCCTTCAGCTATGTCAGGGGAAAAATCTACGAGCTGAATATTGTCAAGGACCTCCACAAGAATTTTGATATTCACATTCATGTCCCTGAAGGTTCGACGCCCAAAGAAGGGCCTTCAGCGGGAATCACCATCGCCACATCGATCATTTCCCTTCTGACCGAAATCCCGGTGAACAGAAGAATTGCGATGAGCGGGGAGATCACTCTCAAGGGGAAAGTCCTCCCTGTCGGCGGGATAAAAGAAAAACTCCTGGCGGCCCACCGGGAGGGAATCCGTGAAGCGATTATTCCCATCGATAATAAGCCAGACCTCAAGGATGTCCCCAAGGTGATCAAACAGGATTTGTGCATCCATCTCGTTGAAACAATGGACGAAGTCCTTAAGATAGTTCTGACTAAAGACCTTCCCCAGAAACCCCCAAAAGAGAAAATGATCGTGGCCCAGGAGGTTTCCCAGGAAGGGGAGGAGGGCAAGGGCCCGGCCGAGCCTCCCTTCCCGCATTGATGAAGAGCCGAGATCGAGCACGCCGATTCATTTCAGGACGATGAATGAAGCGACGTCAGCTCGAATGACAGAACAATAACCGAAGTTGAGGTTATCAGGACAAGAGAAAATCGGAATGCCCCGTGACGTCAATGTCATCGGGAAATAACGAAAAAAAATGAGCTAAGGAGACGAACGAGATGAAAGAGTACAGTTTGGTTGAGCTCGAAGAAAAAGAGAAGAAGGAGCTTCAAAAAATTGCCGGCCAAGCCGGCGTTGAAGACGAGGAAATTGATGACGCCAGCAAGCACAACCTGATTTTCAGGATTCTTGAAGCCCAGGCCAAAAAGAACGGGCTCCTTTTTTCAGAGGGTGTTTTGGAGTGTCTGGAAGACGGGTTCGGCTTCCTTCGGGCGCCTGAATTCAGCTATCTGCCGAGCCAGGACGACATCTACGTTTCTCCTTCGCAGATAAGGAAATTTCAGCTCCGCACGGGCGACACCATATCGGGTATCGTCCGGCCTCCAAAAAACGGCGAGAAATACTTCGCCCTGATCAAGATCGAAGCCATCAATTTCACCCACCCGGATGTTTTGCAGGACATGAGACGGAACATCCACTTTGAGCACCTGACCCCGCTCTATCCGTTCGAGAAAATCAACCTGGAGGACGGGAATGCCAAGAACATGAACGCCCGAATCATGGACCTCTTGACCCCGATCGGCAAAGGACAGAGAGGGCTGATCGTTTCACCCCCACGGGCCGGCAAAACCACGTTGCTCAAGACAATCGCCAAGTCGATCGAGAAAAACCACCCGGAAATCTTCCTCATCGTCCTCCTGGTCGCGGAGCGTCCGGAAGAAGTCACAGATTTTCAAAGGAGCGTCAACGGAGAGGTCGTGGCGTCAACCTTTGACGAGCCGCCGGCAAGAAACGCACAGGTGGCTAATATCGTGCTTGAGAAGGCCAAGAGGCTGGTTGAAATCAAGAGAGACGTGGCTATCCTGCTTGACAGCGTCACAAGGCTGGCCAGAGCTCACAACGCCATCATCCCGCCGTCTGGCAAGGTATTGTCAGGCGGAATCGACGCCAACGCCCTGAACAAGCCGAAGAAATTCTTCGGCTCGGCCAGAAAAGTTGAGGAAGGCGGCAGCCTGACGATCGTGGCCACTGCCCTCGTTGACACAGGAAGCCGGATGGATGATGTTATTTTCGAAGAATTCAAAGGAACGGGGAATATGGAGATCAACCTGGACCGAAGGCTTGTCGACAAACGTCTTTTCCCCGCCATCGATATCAACAGGTCAGCGACAAGAAAGGAAGAGCTTTTGATCGAGGAAGCTGACCTTAACCGAATCTGGATCTTGAGGAAGGTCTTGAGCCAGCTTTCTGAAGTTGAGGCGATGGAACTATTGGTGGAAAAACTCGGGAAGACCAAGACGAACTCCGAATTCCTGAACGCCATGAGCAAAGGGTTGTAACGCAGCTATAGAGGGTGGGGGAGTAGCGGCCCGCCTTTGGCGACGCTCGGCTGATCTTAAGAAAGAATCGCGTATCCCGCTTCTCCTGAAGGAATAAAAAAAGCATTTACCTCCAATGGCCAGCGCATGAAGGACATTAATATCATCATATTATTACGGCTTCCTCATTGTAAACGTTTATAAGCTACATTCAGGTTCGAATAGAAAAAAATAGAGCCATAAGATGAACGTCGTTGATGGATAGAAGCTCATCAGAAGAGGGATAACTTCAACGGAAAAGACGGATTTTAATGAATTAGAAGAAAAAGATTGTCTATAAGCAATATAAAAAGGGTAAAAATGCGTCGCATAAGGATTATTATGTCAACTTAGACCATTTTCTCTCCAAGACGCTTATTTCTTATCCTTCAGCTTAGAAATGATTTCTTCAAGTACCCTTATGATTTCCTCTTTGCTTACAGAATGCTTTTTAAATTCAATCCTAAGATAGTAATAATCGTTATTCTTCGGGCTATAACTGAAAATATAAGGTTTTCCTTTCTTGATTTTACCCTTTATTTTTTTTGAAAGCTCTCGAGTATCCTCGCGACGCAGCCCTCTTTCAGCGATTTCGTTAACAAGACGTTCCATATCTTCTTCATTGGTGAGCTTAGCAATTTCAATTAGCGTGCTTCGGCTTGTGACCTCATATGTTTTGCAGAGTTCTCGGAGTTTTCTTGGAATTCTGGCGATGTTGACGATTTCTGTGACGGTTGAGCGGGCCTTGCCGATTTTTTCGGCCAGCTGGCTGTGGTTATAACCATAAATATCGACAAGTGCATTCAAGCCGTCAGCTTCTTCAAAGACGTCCAGGTCTTTTCTTTGAAGGTTTTCAATAAGGGCGAGCTCAAGAGCCTCATTGTCCTTAACGTTCATCTCAATGCAGGGAATTTCGGTGAGGCCGGCATTTTTTGCGGCGACAAAGCGGCGCTCGCCAGCGATGATTTCGTAGCGGTCGTTCTTCGGACGCACGAGGATAGGCTCGAGGACTCCTTTGGCTTTTATAGAGGCCATTAGCTCGTCAAGATTTCCCAGCTCGCTTCGAGCCTGTTGAGGGTTGGGATCAATTTTATTAAGAGAAATCATCCTGATACGAGGACCGGAAGATCGCGAAGAAATAAGGTCGACGAAATGACCATCATGCCGCATAGAAATTGAATCAGGCAACCCGGATCGTTTAGTTTTCTGCACGCTGGATGATCTCCTCAGCTATTTTTCTGTATTGATAGGCTCCAACAGAATTGGGAGCATACGTGAATATTGATTCTTTATAAGCGGGGCTTTCTTCAAGCTTAACGCTCTTAGAGACGAGCGTTTTGAAAACGAGGCCGCCAAAAACTTTTCGAATTCTCTTGACGACGTCTTTTGAGATATTGGTCCTCTTATCATGAAGGGTGATTAAGATTCCAAGAATGCGCAATTCTGGGTTGGCCACTCTTTTTACCTTATCAATCGTCTCGAGGAGATCGTCTGTCCCTTCGAGGCAAAGATAGGAAGACTGGATAGGAATCAAAATATGAGTGGCAGCAACGAGAGAATTGAGGGTGATGAGCCCAAGGGTCGGCGGAGTATCAATGACGATATGCGTATAATTTTCTCTTACCGGCTCAAGGATCTCCCTAAGGCGATAATGACCGTCAATCTCACCTAACAAAGATGGCTCAAGCTTGGCCATGGAAATCTTTGAGATGGCGATATCGAGGCCGGGTATGGTTGATTTAGAAATAATCGTTTCGATGTTTTCTTCTTGGCGCATCATAACATCATAGAGCGATTTCGAGAAGCAGCCTGGGTCATTCAGGACGGATATTGTGCTGTGGGCCTGGGGGTCTGTATCCACAAGGAGCATCTTTTGGCCCATCAACGCGAGAGCGGCTGAAATATTGAGAGCCGTCGTCGTCTTCCCTACTCCGCCTTTCTGATTCGTGATCGCAATAATCAAGAACAGCCTCTCTCCAAGGGCGAGCAATTTTAAAAAATAGCATAATAAAAGAAAAAGAAAAAAGCAAGAAAATGGTTAAGCAAAAGGAATGAAAGGGAAAAATGGATGTCGGCATGCCGACATTAAGCTAAATAACTGTAAATAAATCAATTACAGTATTTTAAGGCGCTCGAGCAGAGATTCGTTATAAAACATGATGAATGAAAAAATAAATCGTTTGAAGAGAAAAAATCGATTAAGTATAATCAGAAAAATCGTTATGAACAAGCGAACAGAGAGCGGGTCAAAGGCAGGGTTCGTCCAGAAGATGAGTCTCATGGATTCGGTATTCTTGGTGGTAGGGGGGGTTGTTGGGTCCGGAATTTTCATGACGACGGGGTTTATCGCCGAGTTCGTTCCTTCAGTTTTCATGGTGTTGATCGTCTGGCTTGTCGGCGGAATAATAACCCTTTGCGGCGGTTTATCCTTCGGTGAGCTAGGTTCGATGTTTCCAAAGGCAGGGGGGCAGTTTGTTTACCTCAAAGAAGCTTACGGAGATTGGGCGGGATTCCTTTTCGGCTGGACATTTTTCTGGGTCATTGAGTGCGGCGGGATTGCCGCTCTGGCCGTCGGGTTTGCCGAATATGCGGGATACTTTTTGCCTGGGCTATCTCCCCAGGCTTCATTAGTAAAAGGAGAGATCGTCGGCTTCCCCTTCTCTCTTTCAGCTGGTCAATTCGTCGCGGTGGGGTCAGTAGCTGTCCTTTCGGCCATAAACTATCTGGGGATAAAAAGCGGCATATTTGTCCAGAACCTTTTCACTTTCTTGAGGATTGGCCTCCTGGCGGCGATTGTCCTCGGAGGGTTGTTCGTGGGAAGCAAATCAGGTATCCGGGATCTGAGTCAATTTTTTGCCTCGGCCGGGCCGCTGAACTTCAAATTCATGGGGTTGGCCTTGTTCGCGGTAATCTGGACTTATGACGGCTGGTATTCGGTTAGCTGCACAGCCGAAGAGATAAAAAACCCGAAGCGGAACATCCCGTTGAGCCTTTTCTTGGGAACAGCGGCGATCACAATCATTTATCTTTTGGTAAATATTGTCTACGTCATGACTGTACCGATTGAGCGGATGAAGGGAGTCGCGCGTGTCGGCGAGATGGTTGCAAGCTCGCTCTTCGGTCATCAAGGAGCGTTCCTGATTGCTGCAGGCATTACAGTGACAATATTCGGTTGTCTTAGCGCCACGATTCTCTACGGGCCAAGGGTTTATTATGCCATGGCTGAGGAGCGTCTTTTTTTCAAGCGGATGAGCTTCATTCATCCGCGCTTTCGGGTACCCACTACAGCCATTATCTGGCAGGCCGTTTGGTCTTCACTTCTCTGCCTGTCAGGGACGTACCAGACGCTTTATGAATACGTCATCTTTGCGGTGGTTTTGTTTTTTGCGGCAACTGGAGCGGCCGTCATCATCCTCAGGATAAGGCAGCCCGAGAAACTCAGGCCTTACCGAACCTGGGGGTATCCAATCGTTCCGTCGGTGTTTATCCTCGTCAACCTGGCCATTTTCCTGAACAGTATCCTGTCGCAGCCCTTCGAATCTGCTATCGGACTGGGCATAATCCTGGCGGGAGCCCCGGCCTATATTTTCTGGAGAAAAAGAAAGACGGCAACACCAGGCCTAGAGAAGATGTAAAAAAATTATATCCTATAGAATCTATAAATTAGATAGGATAAATAGGAATTCAGAGAACGGCTGCGACGACATCCTCAGTTCGAGATCGAAGGACGAGGTCTTAAGATACGACTTTGGCCGGAGGTTTTCACAGGCCCTGCGCGTCTGGATGTCAATTTCTGTTTCCGGATTTGATGCCTCTTTCTCGAGAAGGAGCATGACGTTCTCCAGGCCGAGCGATTCAACATCGCCGGAGATTGTGTCGAAACCGCAAGGGGGTCGCTGCACGCAAGATGCCGGTAAGCAGGGAAAGCCCTGATCTGGTCTGTTCATTTCTCTGTTTCAAGGTATAATACTGAAGGAAGAAAATGAAAGGAGGTTTTGCCATGGTCTTCAAATCGCTATTCATTGCCCATGCGCCTGATGCGGACATGGAAAAACATCGCTGCGTCATCGAGACCCCCTCCCTCTACAAGCTCTTCGTCAG
The DNA here is from genome assembly GCA_029907205.1 of Clostridiales bacterium. Classification (GTDB taxonomy): domain Bacteria; phylum Acidobacteriota; class Aminicenantia; order Aminicenantales; family UBA8522; genus JARYMI01. Next base: position 175,820 of record JARYMI010000002.1, on the reverse strand, counting down.
CGTCGTCCGCAATCAGCAACAGGCGGTATCGGTAGCTAAGAATCTCCTGGAAAATGAAGGGATTCATTCTATCCTTCTTTGCCCGGGCTTTACTCATGCCGATGTCGCCGAAATCCAGGAAGCGGTCAAGGGCAGAGCCGGCGTGTGTGTCGCTCGAGGCGATAGCCCCAGCACACGGATTACCCGAGCGGTCATGGAAGAGGCAGGCTGGTTTAAAAAAACATGAGAGAATTTAAACTTGTCCTGTTTGCCTTCCTCCTGATCTCGGCAGCGCTAAAGGGAGAGAAAATCATCATCCTGGGTCAAGCGGGAACCGAGGGAGAGCTCGCCTTCCCGCGCCAGGTAGCAGAGGGACCAGACCGCAATATCTATATTTATGACCAGGCTGACGCCTTCATTAAGGTTTATTCTCCAGGCGGCAATTTTCTCCGGAAAATCGGCGGAAAGGGCCAGGGCCCGGGTGAAATTCAGCGGGCTGACGGAGTTACTTTCGGCTTCACCGCCGACAGCATGCTCTTCTTCACCGAATTCTTTGGGGGTCATCCCTGGATTACGATCGTTGAGCTCGATGGAAAACTGAATCGGGTGATCAAGCCTCAGGTTAAGGAATTTTTCGGCATACACAGGGCGGTCTCTCTCGCAAAAGGCGGTTTTCTCGTAGAATTTGCTTTCCTCGGCAAGCCAGAAAAAGAAAAGGATTACTTTTACCATCGCTCTCTGCGGGAAATAGCGCTTCTCGATGCTGAAGGCCAGATTCTCTCTCGCATCAGGCAGACCAACCACATCACCCGGATTTCCTATGTCCATGATGGGGCCGACTCGCCCATCCCCTACACTCCGATGTTCCTCTGGTGTCCCTATGATGAGAGCTCCGTCCTTTTCTCCGAGGGGCTTGAGACCAACATCCAGGTGATCGACTACTCGGGGAAATTGGCCCGCAAAATCGAGACTTCTCTGCCAAAGCCGGAAAAGGTGACCGGCAAAGACTTGGATGAATGGAAAAAACAACGCCGGGAAATGATCCAGAGCCGCGATCCCGACTGGTGGGGCCGCTTCGGAAAGGTCATTGAAAAATACAAGAAATCTATCTACCCCTATAAGCCCACTATCTGGGAGATAAACCGGACTCCCCAAGGCAATTTCTTAATCGCCGCCCGGATAGACAGAGGTCAGCCCAGAAGAGGATACTGGCTGATGGACGGTGATGGAAAACAGCTCATCAAGGTCGACACCTCAGCTTGGATCATGGGGATCTCGCCGCACTTCATTTTTTTAGGAGAAGTGGACGAAGGCGGCATTCCTTCCATCAAAGCCCTTGAGCGCCAGGGCCGGGAGGAAGACGACCTTCTTAACCTGCGCCGCTGACACATAAAACGCCTTCATGCTCAGCTATCGCGTTAAAATTGATCACTCCCGGTTCTGAAATGGCCATCAACGTTGATTTCTCGTGTTGATTGGCCAGGACCGCAGCTTCTTCCTTCCCTCTCCCCTCCCCTATCGCTGTCCCGGGCGCAAGGCTGGAAAACGTGTTACCCGACTGACCGGCGAGCCTGCCCGTTTCGCCTTCCTCTTTGTGCTTTCGAGCTTGCCGCAGATACGTCCGTTTGTCTTTCTCGATTGCCTAAGGGCGGGAGGTGCTTCTGAAAATAAAGGAGAGTCGGTATCGACAAAGATTTAACCTGTAAAATAAAGGTAGGCGGCGAGGATGAGCAGCAACACGATGGCCGAAGCAATGATATCGCCGCGGCCCCAGCTCGCGCGTGATTTCAACCGGTCTTCGGTTGTCCTCGTTGCGTAGGTAAGGCCGCTTATTTTTTCGTAGGATGGCTCAGCAGTCAGGTAACTGACGAAAATCATGACCACGACACAGACGATGAAAATGACCAGGCTGTAGTACTGGAAAAAGATATTGTTGATGATCCAGAAAAACGAGCCTTCCTGGTAGGAAAAGCCTTTCAATAATTTTACTGGCGTGTCCACCGCCAGGCGGAAAAGGCCGAGGGAAAAGCCCGTCATAAGAGCAGCCAGACATCCCTTGCTGTTCAAACGTTTCATGAAAACGCCGAAGAAAAAGACGACAAAAATCGGCGGCGCCAGATAGGCCTGGATCCCCTGGAGGTAGTCGTACAACCCCTTCCCTCCTCGAATGACCGGAATCCAGAAAAGACCGATGGCTACCATGACTGTCGTGGCTACCCTCCCTATCCAGACGAGTTGCTGCTGTGTCGCTTTGGGCCGCATCCGGGAGTAAAAATCCATCGTGAAGAGAGTGGAGGAAGCGTTAAAAACCCCTGCCAGAGAACTCATCAAGGCGGCTAAAAGCCCAGCCACCACAATCCCACGAACGCCCACGGGCAGGACGTGGGCGACGAGAAGCGGGAATGCTTTCTGAGCATTATCCCGGAGAAGCTCGCCGCTAGGGCCAAAAAATTCCTGCTGCAGGATGGGCACTTGGCCGCTCTTGGCCAAGGCGAAGGTAATCATGCCGGGGATGATGAAGATAAAGACCGGTAACAGCTTGAAGAAGGACGCTGTGATAGAGCCGCGCCTGGCTTCGCGTTCATCCTTGGCTCCCAGAGCGCGCTGGACGATGTACTGGTCGGTGCACCAGTACCACAAACCGATGATCGGGGCGCAGAAGAGCATTCCCAGCCAGGGGTAATTGTCGTTGAAATACCAGGCCATACGACCCGCTTCCTTGATTGGTGCCCAAGTTCCTTCTAACCCTGCCGGGACCAACGGCTTCCACAGGTTGAACATCTCTGAGCCGGCGATCGATCGCAATGCCTCCCATCCTCCCAGCGCCTTCAACCCGAACAGGGTCACGAGGATCGAGCCAAAAACAAGCACGATAGTTTGCATCGTTTCTGTGTAGGCAACAGCCCTTAACCCGCCGAGGATTGTATAGATGCCGGTAAAAACAATGACCAAGATCGAGCCAATCCAGAAGCTGTCAAGGCCCAAGAATCGAACTTCGGGGAGCAGCACGCTGAAGACGACGCCGCCAGCAAAGATCCCGACGGCGATCTTGGTCAGGACATAGGCGACTAGCGAGATGAGAGAGAGCACGGTTCGGGATTGCGGCGAGAACCGTCTTTCTAAGAATTCCGGCATGGTGAAGACTCTGGAACGCATGTAGAATGGGACCATGACCCAGGCCAGGACCAGAAGACACCAGGCATGAAGTTCGTAATGCGCCATGGCCACTCCATCGGTCGCGCCAGAACCAGCCAAGCCGACCAAGTGTTCGGAGCCGATGTTCGAAGAGAAAATGGAAGCCCCGACGATAAACCAGCCAAGGTGGCGGCCCGCCAGGAAGTAGTCCGTGGATGTCTTCTGTCCCTGCCGGATTACCTTCCAGGAGATAACCAGGATAATCAAAAAGTAAAATGCGATGATCATCCAGTCAATCGTCTGAAGTCCGCTCATTGTTTTCCATCCTTTTTTTCAAAAATAGGCGTAAAGTTTATCAAAATGTATATTGTCCTGACAACTCAAACCTTGCTTGACTTAGCTTATTAGCTGAAATATAAGATTTTGAAGGAGATGGCTTTTTATGATTGAAGCAATCGCACGCTGGAACACCTGGCTTAATAGTTATGTCTGGGGCACGCCGATGATCGTGCTTCTGATAGGAACAGGATTACTTTTAACCATTTTGACGAGAGGAATTCAATTTTATCGCCTGCCGTTTGCCCTTCGCGAGGTATTGGGAAAATTAACCAAACACGGTGGCGGCTTGGGTAATGTCACTCCTTTCCAGGCAGTGGCCACTGCGCTTGCTTCCACGGTCGGCGTGGGCAATATCGCTGGCGTGGCAACAGCCCTCTTTTTGGGAGGACCTGGAGCGCTTTTCTGGCTCTGGGTTTCTGGCCTCTCTGGCATGTGCACTAAATTTTCTGAGATCGTGGTCGCTCTTCACTATCGTGAGACGGATGAAAAAGGGACCATGCGCGGAGGAGCCATGTATACCCTTAAAAAGGGCCTCGGGCTTCCCTGGTTGGGAGCTATCTTCGCCTTCTTTGCAGCCCTGGCTGCTTTTGGAATAGGAAACATGGTCCAGGCCAATTCAGTAGCCGATGCTTTGCGCAGTACCTTTGGGGTTCCGCCGCCCGTGACTGGTGTGTTCCTGGCAGCATTTACAGGAATAGTAATTATCGGCGGCATCAAAAGAATTGGTGAGGTTACCCAGCTCCTGGTGCCTTTTATGTGCCTTCTTTATGTCGGAGGAGGCCTGGTTATCCTGCTCACTCACCTCTCCTTGTTTCCCAAGGCTTTCCAGCTGATATTCGAAGGCGCCTTCTCAGGGACAGCGGCTGTGGGAGGGTTTGCAGGAAGTACTGTTAGGCTAGCTCTCCGTTATGGTATTGCCCGTGGTCTTTTCTCCAATGAAGCAGGATTAGGCAGTGCGCCCATGGTACACGCCGCGGCTGATACTGACCATCCCGTCCGTCAGGGACTCTACGGCATCTTTGAGGTCTTTGTGGATACGATTCTTGTCTGTTCCTGTACGGGCTTGGTTATTTTGGTCACAGGCGTCTGGAAAAGCGGCGAAACAGGAGCCCCTCTCGCTGCCCTTGCTTTTAAAACAGGTCTTCCCGGCACCTGGGGGGGCATTGTCGTCACAAGCGGGCTTGTCCTTTTCGCCTTTTCCACGCTTCTTGGATGGAGTTATTACGGAGAAACAAGCGCCGTTTATCTTTTTGGCGTCAAGGTTGCTTTGCCTTACCGCATTCTCTGGCTTATTTTTGTTTTTCTCGGGGCAACAGGCTCTCTCCGTCTCATTTGGGAAGTCGCTGACAATCTAAATGGGCTGATGGCCATCCCCAACTTAATCTCGGTGCTCGGCTCTATTCCGATCCTCCTTCGATTGAAACGGGAATTTTTTCAAAAACAAAATAAATGAGGGATGTTGCCAAGCGTCAGTGAGATTTATGAAACAATGAAGGTCGCCCTTGTTCATCGAGAGGATGGAGCTTGTTGGGGAACAATTTTGCCGTCAACGCCGATGACCTGTTTCTGAATTTTGACGAGCGGCGAACATGCCCCGCGGCTTGCCGCGGGGAGCCGATCGTCGGGGGTTCCAAGGGGGTATGACCCCTTGGTCGCAGGGCGTGGGTTCATGCCCCGCCCGAGAAGGGGAGGCAGGGAGGCCGATGAAATTGGCCGACCGTTGGAAGGGGGAACGCGAAGCGGTTCCCCCTCCAAGTTGACCGGGACGCCGGAGAGCGCGACCGCTCGCTCGACGATCCGGTAGAGCCCCGAGCAGCAGGGAACGGTCATGATGGCCACCGTGAGGGAACGCAGGCTGTTCTGCCGGATAATCTCAGCCAGTTTATCGACGTAACCCTCGGTCTCATCCAGCTTCGGGCAGGCGATGATGAGCTTTTTCCCCTTGAGAAGATCCTGTTTGCCGTATTTCTTGTTGATGCCTATTGTCTGGATTTGTTTATCCAATGTCTCCATCTTTCTTTTATCCCCGGTCCACAGGCAGAATCAGGCAGGTCGGCCCTCCCCTGCCCTTTACGAATTCGGAGAGGTCGAGAGTATGAACCTTATAGCCGACCTCCCTCAGAGCCTTTGCAACGACGGTGTTTTTTTTCTCGACGATGACCTCATTGTTGCCCAGGCAGATGACGTTGCAGCTCGCTAACCTACCGCTCGATATAGAGAGAGTCTCAAACCCGGAGAAAAAGCTTCTGGGAAAGATGCCACGGCAGCACAGGACGGCCTTTGGGCCAATCAGGCTCATGGCTCCACCAATATGGAGGTAAGGCGGCGCAAGGATAATGACACGCACCTCATAGCCCATGGACTCAAGAAGACGGGAAACCTGCTTGACGCCAGAGGCGTTTGTCCGCTCGGACTGGCCAACAAAAGCCACCTCCCCCGCCAAGATGACATCTCCGCCTTCCACCGTGCCCGGCGGCCGGATTTCGCCGGCACAGGGAACTCCAAGGGCGTCAAGGGCTGCCGCCACCCAGTGTTCTTCGCCGCGACGCGTCTTCAAGCCCATCCTGAGCTTAATGTAGCCTTCCGGCGTCACCAGGCTCGAATCCCTGGCGAAGACAGAATTCGGGTGGCCAGCGAGCTCTCCGAGGTTGATAACGCGCGCTCCTCGTTGCCGCATCAAGCCGCACAGGCGGCGGTGCTGCTCTATGGCCTTAGCCCTGTCGGCCACTTGCTCGATATTATGTGCCTCGGGATCGCCCACGCGAAAATATTCAATCCTGGGCAAAGAAACGATCACACGCCTCAGCCTCTCGCCTTCATTCCTTACCATCTGCGCTTCCTTTCTTTAGTCCTGTGCCTCTGCCCGCCAGGTTCACAAGATATCAAAAGTTGGTCAAAAGGTAAATTGACTATTACGGCTTTGAAAGAGCTGCCGTGGTCGCAATCGACGAGGCCTTGTCGGCCATGCCCTTCAGGGCAGTAAAGTGGGCAAAACCCGAAAATAGCTGTCTTTTTATTGATAAAAAAATAATTCTCAGGCTAGTCTTCTATATGGAAGTTCCTGGCCAGCTGAAGGAGGGTTGTCGAGGCATTGTTTCCCTCGACTCTCAAGATAAAAACCTCAATCCCCCGGCAGACGGCGAGTGCCGTTCTTGAGCCCTCAGCATTGATAATGGCGAGTGCAGGCTGAGCGCTGGCGAGTTCTATCTTGAGCTCCTTACCGCCAGGGACGAGCGCCTTGAGCTTTTTCCGTGCTTCTTTGGCTGCATCCTGCCAGGGATAGACTTCATGCTGCTCCAAAGCAATATGCTCACCCGAAGAACTCTCGCGGTCGCGTCCATAACGCTTGAAAGCCACAACCGTCCTGTCCGGCCAGATGGCATCGAGCTTTGTGAACTCGAAATCGTCCGGTTTTTCGATCGTGACACCGAGCCAAGGGTTTTGGTAACGGTTTCCCTCAATAGAAAAGAGTCTGCTGTCAGCCTGGACAACGCGGATTTTGCCATCCATCTCGTATTCGAGGATTTCGATGTCGACATGGCCGAAGACTTGCTGTGCAGCGCCCAGGCCCGGCTCCCCTGGACCCTCAGCTAGGGAAGAAGCGAGGAAAGCAATCCTCGTCGCGTCAGCCGCGCTTTCGTTAACGATGGCTGGGTCGAGAGGAATCCACTCCTTACCTACCTGGATTTCTGTCCAGGCATGACCGCCAAACATGCCCAGCGCATAGACATAGCCAAGTGCGACGCGAGAAGGAATTCCAACGGCTCTGGCCAGCGTGGCGAGAAGCGTGGCATAGCCAATGCACGTCCCGCGGCGGTCTTTAAAAATTTCGTTTGCCGGGGCGAAGACGAGCCCTAAATCAAAGGTCATGTTTTCGCTGACCCAGCGTTTGAGTCTGAGGGCTGCCCGAAAAGCGTCTTTTTCGTGGCTGACAAGCTCGCCGGCGAGGCGCCTGATCTCCATGTCATCCGACTGGATGTAAGCATTTGGCTCGAGGAAAGGGCGGTTCTGACCGGTTAAAGCCACCGGGAAGAGCGTCTCTTTCCGGGGTTCTAATCGCTTGACTTCCAGAATGAGCATTTTTTCTGTTTTCTCAATAACCTGTTGGCCGGGCTGTGTCAGCTCCGGCCAGCCTAGCTCCGGGTTTCGATGAGTCAGACGGACTTTGAGCCGGTCGATCGGCTTGGACCTGGGTAAACGGACATTGGCCTTGATGATGGATCTTTCATACATTTCGACTGGCAATTCTCCGCCCGAGGCAGCGAGCAGCGCTCGTTCTTTATCGGATCGAATGGCCTCGATGACGCCGAACGGCCCGGGCTCTTCCTGCTTGATGATAAAGCCTTCCTCATCCAGCCAGAGCGTCCGTTTAGTCGGCATATCTCTTAAGGTTTCTTCGATTCTGAGAGCTGTCAGCCTGGCGCCGGCAATTTCAAGGTTCTCCCGGGCTTTGAGAGTGCGCGAGAGCGTAGTGACGAGAGAGGCTTCGGAAACGAAAGTCTGAGCAGATACTGCGTCGCCGATTTCTTTGAGCCCGCGTGCTGACATCATCCTGATGCCTTCCGGCCCTAAAAGCTCGCCATCGTGCTCGAGCGTCCGGGTATAGGGTTTTCCGCCAGCTTCGCTCCGGATCTCGATAAGTCCGTCCTTAATTGAGGCCTCTGTTACCGTGACTTGATTAGAAAGTTTCATCTCAAACCGGCTGGTCAGAAGGCGGCCGCTCAAATCCTCCTCGATGGCCGAAAATGACGATAGTTCGACCGGGCTGCCCATCCGGTTGAGGACGAGGTGCATCTCTGTTTCGGTCCTAATGCGCGTAGATGCTGCCATTGATTTTCCGGCGAAAGCGCTCAAAAGGGCCTCACGAAGATAACCGACCTCTGTCCCCCCTATTTTCACCACGTACCAGTGCTCAGAAGTTCTTAGCTGGGCATCTGGAGAGAGCTTTTTGACGAGCGTCTGCCCCTGAAAAACTAAGTTCAGACAGAGGAGCAGGATGATTGCTCTGAGGGTTTTCGGCCGCCCCAAAGCGCTGCGGAGATAAAATGCTTCTTTTCTCAAAATCGCGCTGATGCTCTAAGAAAGTAGTTTATCTTCGGTATTTCCCCATGAGCTGGCCCTGTGCCAGGATGTGTCCCTCCATGGCCTTGAGAAGCTCGGCTTTGGTGGCTCCGGCCGGAAGGTTGAGGACAGTATCTAAGGCATACAGCTTGAAGAAGTACCGGTGCGTCCCGCCCGGAGGACAGGGGCCGCCATAGCCGATGCGGCGAAAGTCGTTCTGGCCCTGCTTGGCGCCGTTTTTGAGTTCCTCGTCAGGTGGGACAGCCTCAGGAAGCCCTTTCTCGGCGGCCGGAAGGTTGAAGAGCACCCAATGGACCCATGTGCCCACAGGGGCGTCCGGGTCGTCGGAGATGAGGGCTATTGTCTTGGCTCCTTCGGGCACGCCTGTCCAGGCGAGAGGCGGTGAAACGTCCTCGCCATCACACGTGTATTTGCGGGGGATCATCCCACTTTCCTCAAAGGCCGTGCTGGTAATTTTCATGTCCATGTTGCCTCCTCCCATTAAAAGAGAACCCCTGATTCTCCCCTCCTCGGGCGAAGCCATGCCTTGAGCCATGATGCCACAAAGGAAGAGAGCCAAAAAAAGAGTTGCTCGGCTCAATTTCATCTCGGACCTCTTGCTTAGGATCTTTTAACCTAATGTCTCTTTTTTCTTTGTTATTTTCTCACTCCCTGCAAAGGGTGTCAATGATATCTTGTAAAAAATGAGGCAAAATACTAACCTATTAGAGAATTTTTAGCGGCAGGAATGGCCATGAAAATTAAGGTTCTCTCGCACGGGAAGACAATCCCCGCCCGCAAAGGCGAAGTGCTGGCAGAAGTCCTCCAGCGATCAGGGATCCCCTTGAAGCTGTTCTGCAACCAGCGCGGCCTGTGCGGAAAATGCGCTGTCGAGGTTGTCAAGGGCAAACAGCCCGAGCTCGCAGAAAAAGAGAAATTTCTGTGGGAACAAAAGATCCTTTCCAGGAATAAGCGCCTCTCCTGCCTTTTTGAAATCGAAAACGACATCGAAATAAACGTTCCTTTTCGCTCGATACTCAGCGAAGTGCCAATCCTCCCCGCCGTTAGGCGGTCCTCCGTATCGATCAACCCGGCTGTAAAAAAGTATGTCCTTGATATCCCCCGGCCTCGAATCTCTTCTCCTGAGTCTGTCCTTGAACTTCTTTTAGAAGGCCTGGGAATGAAACATCTGAAGATTTCCCCTCTTTTGCTGAGAGAGCTCGGTCCAAGGCTGGGAAAAGCGAAATATAAAGTGGCTGTCATCGTTCACCGCGATAAAGAGATCATTGACCTGCGGTCAGCAGCAGAGGACTCCCCCATTTTCGGTCTGGCCATCGACGTAGGGACGACGACTCTGGTCATGGAGCTTGTCGATCTCGAGACTGGAAAGACAGTGGACATCAAGGCCACTTTAAACGCACAGGCGAGCCGGGGGGCGGATGTCATCTCAAGGATAACCTATGCCATGTCCAGCCAGGAGAAGGCAGGCGAGCTCAGGACTCTGGTCCTGGACTCTCTCAACCGCATGATCCGCCAAGTTATCGAGAAAAATAATATTTTACCCTCCTCTGTCTATGAGATCGTCGTCTCAGGGAACACGGCCATGAATCATCTCCTCCTGGGCGTTCCAGTCCATTCTCTTGCTGTGGCTCCTTATCATGCCGTTTTTTCCCGTTTGCCTTATCTCTCAGGTCAAGAAGTCGGGTTAGCTGTCCATGTCGAGGCCAAAATCTATTTCTCGCCAAATATCAAGAGCTTTGTCGGCGGCGACATAGCCTCAGGCCTTTTGGCTTCGCGATTGGACAGACTAAAGGGAATTTTTCTGTTTATCGACCTTGGCACGAACGGCGAGATCGTCCTCAAAACAGGCGGAAGCCTGATCGCCACCTCAACAGCAGCTGGGCCGGCTTTTGAAGGAATGAATATCAGTTGCGGCATGCCGGCCTTTCCGGGCGCCATCTATAAGGCCGAAGACATCGCTGGAAAGCTCAAGATTTCAACTCTTGGCAATGAGCCGGCGAAGGGAGTTTGCGGGACTGGCCTCATTGACCTCATCGCCATCTTTCTCAAAAGAGGAGAGATTTCCAATCAGGGAGCCATTCTGAACAGAGAGAAGCGGCTTCGCATCGCCAACGGAATTTCTCTTACTCAGGATGATATCCGGCAGGTTCAGCTTGCTTGCGCCGCCATCAAGACCGGCATCCGGCTGATGCTCAAACGAAATGGCCTCGGGGAAGCTGAGGTTGACGGGATTTATATCGCCGGCGTTTTCGGCAACTATCTCAACATCGGTAACAGCATGAAAATCGGGCTCCTGCCCGGCTTAGAGAAACGTAAGTTTTTGTTCGTTGGGAATTCCTCTCTGGCCGGAGCCAGGCAATTGCTTGTTTCTTTGAAGGAACGGGAAAGAGCAGAATCGCTGATCAAGAAAGTCAGCTATCGGACGTTAGCCTCTGACCCGCTTTTTCAGGATCATTTTGTCAAAGCCCTTGAGTTGAAGAGCTGGCCGTAAACCCGGTTGGGCCGGCCCCCAGTTTAAAAGGAGGACCAAGGATGAAGGAAGCCATGCTTGAAAAGATGACTAAGGCCATCGTAGACGGGAATAGGGCAGTAGCTGAATCCTTAGCCAGGGAAGCCGTTAAAAACGGCCTGGACCTTCTCGAGGTCATCGAGAAGGGTTTTGTCCCAGGCATCCAGAAGGTCGGCGAATTATGGGAAAAAGGGGATTATTTCCTCCCCGAGCTGATCAGCTCGGCTGAGAGCATGAAGGCCGCCATGGCTGTTGTCCAGCCTGAGCTGCGCCGCGCCAAAATCGACGCGCCGTCCAAAGGAAAAGCCGTCATCGGGACGGTGGAGGGCGATATCCATGACATCGGCAAGAACCTCGTCGCCTCGATGCTCCAGGCCCATTGGTTTGAAGTCAATGACCTTGGCGCAGACGTCAAGTTAGGAAAATTTATTGACCGGGCGCAGGAAACAGGAGCCGACTTCATTTGCCTCTCTGCCCTCCTCACGACAACCATGCTCGGCCAGAGAAGGCTCATCGAGATGCTCAACGACTCAGGCATGAGGGAACAGTTCATGGTGCTTGTCGGCGGGGCGCCCGTTACCCAGAAGTGGGCGGATGATATCGGAGCTGACGGCTACGCCGAGAACGCCCTGGCTGCTGTCCATCTTGCTCTCCGGCTGATGGAAAAGAAGCGGGCAAAAAAATAAAGAAAAGGGAAAGCCATGATCAAGACAAAAAGACCGAAGCTCGAACTTTTAAGCAAGTCTTTTATAAAGAAAATCGTCGATGAGGCCTTTGTTCTTCTGGGGAAGCACGGGGTCTTTGTTGAGAACGAAGCGGCCCTGACACTCCTCAGGGAGGCGGGGATGGAAATCGACGAGAGCGCAAGACGCGTCAAGTTCACGCCTCGCCTGATAGAGGAAAGCCTCTCTTCCGCTCCTTCAACGATCACGCTTTATGACAGGACAGGCGGGAGGGAGTTTGTCGTCGGGGGCGATTGGGTTCATTTTGACCCCGGCTCAGCGGCCGTGACCATTCTTGACCACGCAACCCAAGCGGAGAGGAAGGCAGTGACCGAAGACCTCATCAAGTTCTGCCGGTTGACCGAGATGCTCCCTCATTTCCACTTCCAGAGCACGGGGCTTGTGAGCTCGGATGTGCCAGAAGATATCGCCGATGTCTATCGCCTATATATTTGCCTTCAGTATTCGTCCAAGCCCGTGGTCACCGGGACGTTTCGGGTGGAAGGGTTCAAGCCCATGTTCGACATGCTCGTGGCCATCAGGGGAAGCGAGGCAAGTTTAGCGGCAAGGCCGTTGGCCATCTTCGACGCCTGCCCCTCCCCTCCCCTCAAATGGAGTAACCTCACAGCCCAGAGCCTTATCGACTGCAGCCGCGCGGGAATTCCCTCAGAGCTGATTTCAATGGGCATGACCGGCGCGACCTCGCCCGTAACCATAGCTGGAACGCTCGTCCAGCACGTCGCCGAAAACCTTTCCGGCCTGGTTATTGCTCAATTGGCCAAACCCGGCGCTCCGGTCATCTTCGGCGGGTCTCCCTCGAGCTTCGACATGAGGCGGGGCACGACACCCATGGGTGCTATAGAGACGATGATGATCGATGTCGCTTACGCTCAAATCGGAAAATACCTGAACTTGCCGACGCATGCATACATGAGCTTGAGTGACTCCAAGGTGAACGATTCCCAGGCCGGGTTGGAGACCGGAATCGGCGCTGTGTTGGCCGCCTTAGCCGGGATCAACGTCGTCTCTGGACCCGGCATGCTCAATTTCGAGAGCTGCCAAAGCTTAGAAAAACTGATCATCGACAATGAGATTTGTGGCCTGGCCTACAGGCTGATTGAGGGCATCTCCCAGCGAGACGAGCCGCTGGCGCTTGAGCTTTTTGACGCGCTGGGCCGGGGGATGCAGTTCCTGACTCTTCCCCACACGCGGAAATGGTACCGCCTTGAGCACACGTTTTCCGTCGTCGCTGACCGCGAAACCTACGATGCCTGGGTCGCGCTGGGAAAGAAAACGATGGCCGACCGGGCCGCCGACCGCGTGGAGCAGCTTTTAAGAGAAAATCTGCCGGCCCTTCCCAATCCCGCAGTCGTCCGGGAGCTTCAAGAGATCATGCGCGGGGAAGCGCGAAAAGTCGGCCTCGATAGACTTTCCTAATAGGAGAGGTGACATGCGCAGAGTTTTAGTTTTTGTTTCGCTGTTTCTCGCGCTATTCGCGCTCAGAGCGCAAACGCCGCCAGCGCTATCACCCGAGGTTAAAGCTTTTGTCACCCTCGACGCTCCCGTCATGGCTCTCACTCATGTGCGCGTGATTGACGGGACAGGCGCGCCAGCGCGAGATGACCAGACAATCGTCATCTCAGGAGGGAAGATCAAAGCGATCGGCAACGCCGAGACTATTCCAATTCCCGCAGAGGCAAAGGTCATTGAGCTCCGTAATTATACAGTAATCCCCGGGCTCGTAGGGATGCATAATCACATCTTCTACCCCGCTGGTCCGGCACACTACAACACCCTGGCTTTCAGTGCGCCGCGGCTTTACCTGGCCTGCGGAGTGACGACCATACGCACGACAGGAAGCTTGGAGCCCTACACTGAACTCAATCTAAAAAAAGCCATCAACGAAGGCAGAGTGCCTGGGCCAAAAATGCACGTCACCAGCCCTTATCTCGAGGGCCGGGGAGCGTTTACCTTGCAGATGCACGAACTTACCGGCCCGGAAGACGCGCGCAAGATGGTTGCTTACTGGGCTGAGCAGGGCGTCGATGACTTCAAGGCATATACCAATATCACAAAGGCCGAGCTTGCGGCGGCCATTGAGGAAGTCCATAAGCGAGGCTTGAAGATCACGGGCCATCTGTGCTCGGTCGGATTCCGTGAAGCCGCGGCCCTCGGGATCGACAACTTGGAACATGGAATCCTGACGGACTCGGAGTTCGTGGCGGACAAGAAGGCCGATATCTGCCCTGGAGGTCGCCAAGCGCGGGAGGCACTTCTCAAGCTGAATGTTACCGGCCCCGAAATCCAGGAGACAATCCGTGTCCTGGTGGAGAACAAGGTGGCGGTTACTTCGACGCTCCCTGTGTTTGAAATTTCCGTGCCAGGCAGGCCGCCGCTTCAGCAGCGCGTCCTCGATGTTATGGCGCAAGACATGCGGATTGCTTACTTGACCCAGAGAGCACGCGTCGGCGAGGCCGGAGCTACGCCGGCGCCTGCGCTATTAAAAAAAGAAATGGACTTCGAGCGGGAGTTCGTGAAAGCGGGAGGCCTGCTCATCGCGGGACCAGACCCAACCGGTTACGGCGGAGTCGTGCCGGGCTTCGGGGATCAACGCGGAGTCCAATTGCTCGTTGAAGCCGGGTTCACTCCGGAGGAGGTCATTAAAATCGCCACGCACAACGGCGCCTTGTATCTCGGCCAATTAGACCGTATCGGCACCCTTGCTGCGGGCAAGCAGGCAGACATGGTGCTGATCAAGGGAAACCCCGCCAAAAACATTGCCGATATCGAAAAGGTCGAAACCGTCTTCAAGGATGGAATCGGCTATGATTCTGCCAAGCTCATCGAGGCCATAAGGGGCACCGTCGGAATACGCTGAAGACCTGAGATTTAGGTAGTTCCTGTCACGAAGTGCTCTGAAGCGAGTCAAAGGACTGTCCGGCTATTGTATATTTTGTCTTTATTATGGTAATCATATCCTGAAACTCATTTTGTGAGTTTGTGTCTTTTGGGTCTGATCGGCCTGACGAAGAACAGACGAGAATCATGAAGAACAAAAGCATAATGATTCTGTGGCTCCTTGTTGGAATCGGGTTTGTGTTGAGGATATGGGGAACAGCGGGCGTTTACATAAGAGGCGATGATTATATGCAGATCCACCAGGCAGGCCTTGCGTACAATGAGTATGTTGAGGCTGAAGTCGGCTATCCCGTGTTTTATCAATACATCGGCGGATTTATCCTTAAGATTTTGAACAAGTTCCTTTACGCCATGGGCGCGATTGAAAAGGGGTACAAAAAAGAATGGAGCTACGATGAAGTCGCGATCATCATGAGAATTCTTTCCGGCTTTTACGGAGCTATTTCTATCCTGTTGGTTTATTTTATTGCGAAGAAACTTTACGGTGAGAAAGCCGCTCTTCTTTCCTCATTCTTTCTCACATTCACCTTCTTTCACATACTCACCGGGCACACGGCCCTTCTTGACAATCAGATGGGTTTTTTTATTCTTCTTGGCTTCTTGTTCATGGTTGGAATAGCGAAAGAAGGAAAGACCCATCACTACCTTCTTGCCGGCTTGATGACGGGGTTTGCTATCTCTTCCAAATACAATGCCGTCTTTCTTGTTTTCACATTGCTTCTCTCTCATGTGATCCGGATGGATAAGAAAATGATGTTCTGGAAAATACTTTTTGATAAAAACATCATCCTTTCTGGATTCTTCCTCATTTTTGGTTTTTTTCTTGGCAACCCTCCGGCTTGGATGGCGTTCAAAAAATGGTCCCATGGCATAATTCAACTCGGCCGCATCATCCGCCAGCAAGACGCCTGGATGGTGAAGTTCACTTTTTCCAATGTATGGGATTTTTTGAGATACAACAAATACACGGGCGCCTTTCTCAAGATTCACTACTCAATAAAAATTTCCTTGCTTCTATTATTTCTTTTAGGGCTTTTCAGGTTGATAAAAAGGCATAAAAAGGAAGACATTCTGCTTCTTTCGTTCCCTTTCTTTTATATTATCTTGGGACTTGGAATTTATGAGATCATAAGAGAGAGAGACCATTTCGCCCTCATCCCCTTTTATCTCATGATCGCCTCTGTCGGTTTTTTATGGATCATCGAGATGACAAAAAAGCTTGTGCCTTCGAAAAAGCTACATTTTCTTGTGTTTCTGATTCTGTTCGTTCTTGCTTCTTATCCCTCTCTCAAAAGCACGGCGGACATCGTGTTCATTTTTCATGAAAGGGACACCTGCGAATACGGGGAGGAATGGATTTATGAGAATATTCCCCCGAAGAGCAGCAACGTGTTCGAGATGTACACGCCCTTCGTTTATACTCCCATGGAGAAGTACCAATCGATTTTTCCAAACAGATTCCGGCTGTTGTTCTATTTCATCATGGGAAGATGGCTCAGGGAAAATCCTTTTGATTCTTTGAGACGAGACGGAAGGTTTGTTCATGTGTCGAATTTAAATCCCCTGAGGTTTGTCGGCATAGAAAAATATTATGCGAAAGAGGTGAGTTTTTATCGAAGAATCTTTAAAGAGTTTAAACTGGTTAAAAAAATATCACTAAGAGAGGTCGAATCAAAGAGTCCAACTCAATACATCTTCACGACAAAAAGACTTCCACCTCAAGAGATCGCTTTATTATTTCCTGAACAACTCTCTTTGAATCAGAGGAAAAGCGATATCTTCTTTGATGATCCAGGCAGCTACGGCAAGAGCAATCTTATTTTTACCCTGGAAGCAAGAGGTTGGGTGGAAAGAAGAATCCTTTCACGAAAAGGAATCAAAGAGTTCGTTGTTTTTCTGTACGGAAACGACGGGGACGAAGTTAAGATATCAGGGAAAAAAATGACCATTGGACAATCGGGGCTTGCGTTTGTCCGTCTCCGTCTTCCCAAAAAGACTTATCCCTTCCAAGAACCCACGTATCGGGTTCGCGTAGAGTCTCTGGCTGATCATCCTGTGCTCGTGAAGATCCACTATGAGCCCCTAAAAATTGGCTACGAATTCTTCAAGAACAGCTTGGTTGAAGAAGCGTCCAGGTGTTTTTCAGCGGCGAGAGAAGAAAAACCTGACAATCCGGATGCCTTGTTGTACCTTAACGAAACACGGACACGAATGGGAAAGGAAATCGAAAAGCTTTCTACCAAAGATTTAGGCAGAATCCAGTCCATTTTTGACCTGCAGAATATGGAGGATTGGGTGAAAAGGATGGAAAAAATGACAGGAATGGACGTGGAATTTCTCATTGATTCGCTTTCTCTTTACCTTGAGGGTGAAGATCTTTCGCGGGATGACGGTATTGTCCACGATCCAAGGTTCTTAAACGGCAAAGCGCTCCTGGCCACGAAACCTTTGCGCATCGAACTTCCGTTCTTTCTTCCGCAATCCTACGTGGCGACGATAAAGGTTTTTAGCCCGGAAGGCGCGTTAACTTCTGACTTCAAGATGTTTTCCGAGGGACGTTTCTGGGTCCCAGCGAAAATTGTTCAAGAGGAAGATTTTTTCTGGAGCATCGAGATTCCTTTCCAAAAAGATATGGGCAGCGCTTCTCTCGACATCGATGTCAAGGATTCTTTTCTCCTCCTTGACAGCGTCTGGATAAGGCCGGATGTCAAAAATTTCTTCATAAAGAAAAAAGAAGAACTTTCCTTTCTCTCCCTTTACGAGAGGTAAAAACGGCATGGGGATTTTTCCATTTTGATTCTTTTGGCCGGGTTTTTCTTAAGATTCTGGGGATTATCTTCAGTCCTAGTCTTCCTCTTGAAATTCGGGGGAA
>JARYMI010000002.1:0-158165 GCA_029907205.1 Clostridiales bacterium | reverse complement strand
GGAAATTCGGGGGACAGCATACGTAATTCCCTAAAATAAAAATTCGAAAACTAATACTATACTGACCCCCCTAGAAGGCTCAACACCAAAAACATCACTTTACTGAACCACCGTTGCCGCTATTGGTACCTTTTTAGTTGCCGCTAACACTTGCCGTGAGTACTATCCTCATCTACAAAGAAGCCCTCGCCAGACCAGTGTTCTGTGATACCTTTGTAATGACCCCCGCCAATATCATAAGCAGTTTTCTCATGGTTCAATGGAATATTTATAAACGACATACTTGTCAACTAAAAAACTGCGTACTGTCAGCCTAAAGCTTGACCTCTGCCGGGGCTTTGACGGGCTTTTGTCCTGATTCCTCAAGAGCTTTGTTCAGAAGGGGCAGGTCCTCTCTGATGATTCTGTTCATCCTTTCGACCAGGTCATCGACTTTTCTGGATATGTCTTCGAGCTGCGCGAGGTCTGTCTTGGTCGGAGCAGAGGGATAACCGGCAATAGATGCCCCCAGGGTCAGGAGTATCTGATTCAACGACCCCCCGCGCAGGACATCTTCACGTGTCCGCTGCGCCATGATATCGCCGGGAACGACCGCTTTTTCAACAGGATAGAATTTTTCCTCGAAGCTTTTTAAGGCGAGGGCCAACGATTCAGGCTGTTTCTCTTCCTTCTTGAGGTCCTTCGTCAGGCTTTCGACCTCGCGGCGGATATTCGTGGCTGCTGTTATGGATAATCCCATTTTTTTCGAAAGAATCAACAGCTCAGCGAGGGCTTCGTGCTGGGCTTTTATCTCCTGTGAAGATACCTGAAACCTTGGGTCGGACAGGATAGCAGCCTGAGATTTGAATTTCTGGCCGTCCACGTTGAGCTCAACCGTGAATTCACCCGGTTCAACGAGAGGCAGGGAGGCAAACCCCATGGCAGGCGGAGTGACTTTTGTCCCGTCTTTTGATTTGGGCGCAGTCTGAAGGCTCCAGTATTCTCTCTGGAGGCCTTCCTGGACAGCCAGGTTGAGCTCAAAAACCATCTCGCCGTCTTTGTTGAAAATGGTAACTTTAGGTTTTTCTTTTGGCTTAGCTTGAAGATAAGCCGTGATGGCCATCCCATAAGCCGGGTTTTTTGCGGCAAAGACGGGTTTTGTCCAGGATTCCCGCCGCGAGGACATGTGATAAGCGAAGGTCGGCCGGATGCTGAACATGTGGACCCGAGCCGAAAGAACTTCTGGGCGCATCTCCTGGAGGAAGGAGATGTCGTCTAAGATCCAGATCCCGCGGCCGTGGGTGCCGATAATCAGGTCATTATCACGGGGGTGGATGGCAATATCGTGGACGGCTACGGTTGGAAGGTTGTTCATCAGCGAAAGCCAGGAGGCGCCCCCGTCGAGAGAGGCGAAAACACCAAACTCGGTGCCGACAAAGAGGAGATTCTTGTTCTTCACATCCTCGCGGATGACGTTGACCCACCCGAAGGGCAAGTTGCTCTTGACGGATTTCCAAGTTTTTCCGAAGTCCGTCGTCTTGAACACGTAGGTGCTATAATCATCGTGGCGGTGGCCGTCAAAAGCGGCGTAGGCCGTGCCCGCTTCGAAACGCGACGCCTCTACCCTTGAACACCAGGTTCCGGCCGGGAGTCCCGGGATGCGGCGGACGACATTCTCCCAGGTTTTTCCGTTGTCTCGCGTAAGCTGGAGGTTGCCGTCGTCAGTGCCGCACCAGATCACGCCTCTTTCTACCGGTGACTCGGAGATGGTCGTGATCGTGCAGTGGCTTTCCGCGCCGCTGTTATCGAGAGTGATCGGTCCGCCCGAATCTCTCTGCTTGGCCGGGTCATTGGTCGTCAGGTCTGGGCTGATGATCTCCCAGGAGTGTCCCCTGTCCTGTGTCCTGAAAAGGAAGTTTCCGCCCGTGTAGACCGTGCCGGAATCATGGGGCGAGATGTGGATGGGCGAATTCCAGTTGAAACGGTGGGGAGGAGAATTTAGTGCTCCGATCGGTTTTATCGTTTTACTTTTGCCGATCCTCCAGTCGTAGCGGTAGAGGTTGTTGACCTGCCAGTTGCTGTACACGGTCGTCGGATCACTCGGGTCGGGCTGAGCGAAAAACCCGTCTCCGCCGCCGATGCTTGTCCAGTCGTCATTGGCGATGCCGGCGCTGTCCGTTGTGGCGCTCGGGCCGGCCCAGCTGCCGTTGTCCTGAAGACCACAGTAGACGTAATAAGGTTGCCGCATGTCGTACCCGACCTGGTAGACCTCGGCCAGGTCCATGCTCTGAACAGGAAGCCAGGTTTTCCCTCCGTCGTAGGAGATATCGATCCCGCCGTCATTGCCCTCGATGAGGTGGAGCGGGTTGGAGGGGTTGATCCAGAGGGCATGGTGGTCTGGGTGGATGCCGGCGCCGATGGACCTGAATTTCTGGCCGCCGTCCGTGGAGACGTGAAGCCCGGTTGAGAGCACGTAGACGACCTTGTCGTTTGTCGGGTCAACGCGGATATGGCTGTAGTAGAACGGCCGCGTGTTGACCCGTCTATAAGTCTGGACATCGCACATCCTCTTCCAGGACTCGCCCCGGTCTTCGGAGCGCCAGATTCCGCCGTCCTGGTGCTCGATGAGAGCATAGACGACCCCGGGGCCGCTCCTGGCTACATCGATTCCAATCCGGCCCAGGATGCCCTGGGGCAGGTCCTTTTCAAGACGCCTCCAGGTCTCGCCGCCGTCTGTCGTCTTATACAGGCCGCTTCCAGGGCCGCCGCTTGAGAAATAATAAGGAAGCCGGCGGTGCTCGTAGGCGGCCGCGTAGAGGATGAGGCTATCTTCAGGGTCCATGGCCAGGTCGGCGAACCCGGTGTCGGGGTTGACATAAAGGGCTTTTTTCCACGTTTTCCCGCCGTCCAAAGTTTTGTATATTCCCCTCTCCTCGTTTGGCCCCCATAGATGGCCCATGGCCGCGACATAAACGATATTTGGATCGCCGGGGTTGATGATGATCCGGCTGATATGCCGTGTTTCCTTAAGGCCCATGTTCTGCCAGGTCTTCCCGCCGTCGGTAGACTTGTAGACACCGTCGCCGATCGTCACGCTGTTGCGGCAGGTGGCCTCCCCTGTCCCGACCCAGACGGTGTCCGGGTGAGATGGCGCGATGGTGACGTCGCCGACAGATACGGTCGCTTCTTTATGGAACACAGGGTTCCAGGTGACGCCGTTGTTCTCCGACTTCCAGACGCCGCTCGGGCCGATGGCGGCGTAAATGATCCACGGTTTCCCTGCGACGGCGTCGATATCGACTGTCCGGCCTCCCATCACGGCAGGGCCGACAGCCCTCCAGGAGAATTTTTCGTAGAGCTTTCCGATCCTGTCCGCGCTCTGAGCGCGGAGGAAGAAAGGGAAAAGCATAAGAGAAATAAAAAACAGAAGCCATTTTCTGGATTGGCTGGGAGATAATCTGGACATCTCGCCTCCTTCCGTCTTTACATATCAAAAGAAATTCATCTATTTTTCGGTAACAGCGGCGGGTTTTGGCCTCCCTGCATCAAGGTTCTGGTAGTTCAAGGCGGCGTTGAAAAGGAGGAAGAAGCTTCCGAAGGTCTGATACCGCCACATCGGGTGGATGGCGAAAAAGACAATATGGCCCTTCCCCAAGGGCACGTCCACAACAGCAGGCTTGTTGGCCAGCTCCTCCCCTCCCTCGAGGAGGCCCGAGACCAAAAGTTTATCAGCCGTATCAAAGCGCACGACAACTCTGACCGTCTTCAGGTCAGGCGGCATGTAGAGGTCGAACACGTCCTTGTACTCGGCAGGGATGCCTGTCCCGACGCCGACGATTTTTTCCGCTTTCTGAATCCTTCCCTGGATGACATCCGGGTCTTTGAGGCTGCCTCGGCCTGAAGCTCGCTCCTTCGCGGCAGCGCCGCCAAAAAGATCCCCTATTTCCATTCCACCGGTAACAGCTTTTATTCCGGTCTCAAGCACCGGGCCGCCGCTGAAATAAACCCCGAGGTTGCGGTCATACCCATAGCCGATCGGGCTTGTGGTATCCGTGAGATTGGCGCTGAGCACCGACCCGATGACTTTTAACTTCTGAGGCTTCACCACGGCAACGCTTTCCACAAGCCCATAGCTTGCGGGAAGGTCGGCGTTTGAGGTGATCGGGATGAACAGGCCGCCCTGCTCCACGAACTCCTTGAGGTTAAGGACGCCCTTGAGCTCGAGCCCGCCGCGGATATCATCACGGGAGTCCGGTCCGCCTAAATGGGGATATTTCTCCGTCTTTTTCCAGGGGAGGGGCGACTCCCCTCCGATTCCGTTAACGATTCTCTGGGACTTTCCGAAAAATCCGGTCGGCGGGAAAATAATCACATCATACTTCTCTCGCAGGTTCTCTTCATCCCTCACATCCTGGAGGCTGATGTAAGCGTAGGGGATGTCGAGCCTGTCAAAGGCCAGGCGGAACCAGCCCTCGTCCTGAGTATTCATCCACGAATGGAGGATGGCGATCCGGGGGGCGGCCAGGTCATGGGTCTTGACTTTGGGCAAAGATGGTAGTCCATAAGCCATGAGACGGAGGTCCTGGCAGGCCTTCTCTAACGTTTCCTCCAAACTGGCTCCGTTTCCTTCCCTGGGGATAAAAAATGTCCCGGCGTTGAACTTGATCTCACCCTGGTTGAAGCTATCCTCGGCTGCGAGCATCCGAAAATCTTTAAGCCGGTAACGGAAAGTCATGAGCTCGGCCTCAGCCGTATGGTTGACAGCAAAAGCGACGGCCTTTTCTTTATTCATGATTTTCCCTGTGATGCCCACATCCTTCGCCAGGAGGCTCATCGGCGCATCGAGGATTTTCGTGTCCGTGACCCTTACAGTCTTGACATTATAAAGCGGACCTAACGTCCACCCCGTATCATCATAAGGCCTCGGGTCCTTGGGATTATAGTACTGGATATCAAGGAGCATATCGGCGCAGCGGCTGTAGGGCTGGTCCATGCGGATGATGGTGCTTCTGGCTGGATACTTGTCTTTGCCGATGGTGAATTCAGCGGACATGGAATGGACTTCGACGCCGTTCTTGCGTAACAGGTTCACCAGCCGCGCCACGGCCAGAGTCCTCTTGTTATCCGCAGGGATAATATAAGCAGCCGGCCCTTCTGTCCTCGCCTTGGCCACGGACCGTTTGCTCTTCAAGTAAAAGTTATGAAGAAATCTCGCCTTGTTCTCCGCTACATGCTTGAAAGCGATGAGCAGAGCACTCTGCTGATAATTGATATTGTTGCGGAAGGACCATTTCACCGCTTCCAGCGGCGGGTCGGGACGGTACCAGGCTCTCTTGGCCTCGGCTGAGACTGTCCTGACCATGGTGTCCGCTCCTGTCCCGCCGAAAGTTTCATAGAACCTTCCGGTAGAATTATGGAAGAGGGCGATATAAAAGGCGTAGTTGGCTGCCCAGCCGTCAAAGAAGCCATGAGTCCAGACGCCGGGCATTCCCCGCTTCGTCATTTCGCCGATCTCATGGAAAGCCAACTCCTCCCATTCGTTGATCGTGATGGGGTCGAGCCAGGCATTATACGGGCCTGTTCCCGTTGACGTGTAAAGGTAAGGGATGGACTCATGAAGGTCATGCATGATAATCGGGTGCCAGTCAAAATAGGTAGTCAAAAGGTTTTCGGTGAGCTTAAGCCCCAGGCCGATAGCATCGCGGTTGTTATCATGAAAAACATACTTTCCCCAGTAGACCGGAGGAAGAGTCTTTTTATCCTTGTTGTCTTTTTTATAGAGGTAGACATCCACGCTCCTATCCCAGCCATCGGCTTCAAGCACGGGCGTCATCAGGACGATCAGGTTTTTCCGGATAGCTTGAATGAATTCTGTCTCTTCGACGGCGAGCCGGTAGGCAAGCTCCATCATCATCTCCGGTGAACCGGTCTCCATGGAGTGGAGGCCACCTGTAATCCAGTAGATCGGAACACATTCAGCGATAAGCCTCTCTGCTTCTTCATCCTTGAGCTGGCGGGGATCAGAGAGCTTGGCCATGATTTCTTTATGCTTTTTGAGAGAAGCCATGTTTTCTTCCGAAGACACGGCGACGGCGATCATCTCCCGCCCCTCATCGCTTGAGCCGATGGAAAAAACTTCGACCCTCGGGCTGGCTGCATCAAGAGCGCGCATGTACGCATAAATAGCGCTGGTGTGGTCGAGGATGTCCGGCGCCCCGACGATATGGCCGAGGATGCTAAGAGGGGTAGGCGCGGTATCAGATGTCGGCAGATGATCGACGAGCTCGGTCAGAAAAAATTTTTCGGTCGTGTACTCAAGGATTTTCGCCGTGTATTCCTTGTCTGCGGTTTGACCGGCAAAAGCAAGAGAAAGAGAGGCTACAAAGGAAATCATCAGAAGCACGATGCACGTTAGGAAAAAGATATGAAAGCGTTTGGACATCGGATAACCTCCTTTTCGGTAGATATTTCTGAACACAGAATTATACTACGAAAGGCGAGGAAAGAAGTTAAGAAAGATATCTGAGGGAGAGATGTGAACCGCTTTTTTTCTCTGCTTCAAGAAAGCTTATGAGTTGGTCGGCGATGACCAATCCCGGGTTTCCCGATAAACGGGCACAACAACATCCCAGGTCAACTTTCTCGCAATATCATTCTTCAGGCTCGAGGAAACGTCTTTTTCTCCGTGGGTCAGAAAGACTTGAGGGTATGGGATAGTGCAATTGCTCAGCCACTTGAGAAGGCCGCTTCGGCCGGCATGGCCTGAGAAAGCCTGTATTTGCCTGACTTGAGCCCGGAAAGAATGCTGCTGGCCGAAGATCCGCACTTCCGGCCGACCATCCAGGATCTGCCTTCCGAGCGTTGCTTCGGGAGGGACCGGGAAGGGCGCCCGTCAGAATCACACAAAGGGAGGTGCTTACCGGGTCAGGTGGATGGAGCCGTTGACGGTCTGGACATAAATCTCCGGGCCGCCCTTGCCTATCTGGCCTTCGAGTTTGTGCCGGGTTTTGCTGAGGTTTTGGAAGGAAATAGGGAAATCCACGGAAATGCCGCCGTTGACCGTCTTGGCGAAAAAGTCGGCATTCAAGGATTCAGCGGAGGCCAGGCGCAGGGTTATGCCTCCATTGACGGTTTTGGCCCTGATCCCTTCTTCGACGGTGCCGACTTCCAGGGAGATGCTCCCGTTCACCGTGTTGGCGTCGATTCCTCCTCTGATGTTCGCCGCTTCGACGCTCCCGTTAGTCGTGGAAAAAGAAAGATCGCCGGAGGCGTTTTCGGCCGACACTCCGCCGTTCACCGCGGAGGCCAGGACTCTGCCGAACGGCCCCGTGAGACGGACCTTGCCGTTGACCGTGCTGACCTTATCCAGGTTAACGCCCTCGGGAGCCTTGACCTCATAATAGACGCTCACCCCAGTGTTGCTTCTCTTCGGGTAGATTGTTTTAACGGATACTGAATTCGCGGTCGCCTCGATTTCGATCTTGACTTTTTCCAGGTTCTCGGCGCTGCGTTTTGTTCTCTTCAACGCTCTGATTTCGACTTTCTCGTCTTTCCAGGTCGAGATGACAACGGAGCCGTTGACGTTGCTGAGGCTGAATGTTCCTTTGGAGCTGAGGGGCAAGACTTTGGTAAATTCTTCCTGGTGTTCTGCCTGCGCAGACGGGGCCGCCAGATACAGGACAACAAATGCTGCCAGAACCATAGAGAATACCTGTTTTCGATGCATTTAGACCTCCATGCGTTGGGATTTCACTTTATCAAGACGAAATTCGGCTGGAAAAGGTTGCTTCACTCAGGACGCTGAATATTTATGGGTTTTGAAAAACTCGTACTCAGTCGAGAAAAAGAGGACCGTTGTCCAGGACCTGGCCAGGATGTAAACCTGCTGCCAGATAAAGAGAATCACAAGCGGACTGATGCTGTTTTTAGGGATGAGCCTGGCCCCCAGGTAATAGCCGATGCTCAACCCGATAAACATTAGCCCGACGAGAAGAAAAAGTCCCCAGGCCCTGAAAAACCTCCTGCCCAGGAATTGAAAATTGGCTAACGTGGCCCTGACCGTCTTTTTGCTTTCCTCAACGACGAGGCCGACCTTGACGTAGTCGAAAAACATCTTGACGATGGAGAAAAGAAGCAAGAAGATGAAAAGTCGCAGAAAAGAGGCGATCAGGGGTGTCCACTGCGTCGAGGCGCTTTCCGTCCAGATCTTAAAGAAAGCTGAAAGGCCGCGGCCGAGGAGGCCGAAGACAAGAACATAGCCGATGATAGAAATCAGAAAGACTCTGAAGAAACGCCAGAAGTACCTGGCGCTGTCGCTGAGAAAAGCGGCCAGGTTGACTCTCTCCCCGACGGAGATTCTGCCGAGGACGCCGCCGTTCAGAAAAACCTGAAGAACAAGATAGAAGAGCGAGGGCAGAGCCAGCCAGCCGAGAAAAAGAGGAAGAACGTCCTGGTATTTATAGACCAGGTCTCCCAGCCAGAGGAGGTCCTGTCCCTTGAAAAGGTTCTCCCCAGCAAGCGAGCGCGCCAGATCCCTCTGGAGGAGGAAATAAAACGGCGCAACGAGGACCAGCGAGAAGAGAAAATTGGCCAGCCAGAGATAGATGGCCAGCCGCGCTTTTCTGCTGGCCGTAAAAAATCCGCTGCCGACTATCTTGAAGGTGCCCATTTTCGCCTCCTTAGCTTAGACCCCAGAGGCTGCTGAGGCCGCACTGAAGCCAGAACATGACTTTGGCTGCTGCCCTGAAAATTCCGCGCCGGCAGGGTTTTATCTTCATGCTGTTATTGGCGATATTGGAGTCGATGAGCCAGATGAGGTCGGGGTCAATTTCGGCTGAGACAGCTTTGGCTGGCCTTTCAAAAACAAATTTTTCCCAGCGCTTCTGGCCGTCCCAGAACCTGACTTCTTCGGAGCCGTCCTCGAAGAGGACACGCAGTTTGACAGCCCCCTCTCCCCTCAGCCTGGCCTCTCCGAACCGCCTGACCTTGACTTCTGTGGTGTAAGTTTTCTGAGCTTCTGATTTTTTTCTCTTTTTCTTCATCCCGTCCAGGCCTTTTTTGGTGATTTCTTCTTTTTTGCCGTCGGCGTCGAACATTCCCCGGAAGAACTCTTTCCTTTCGGAGGACTTGAGCGAGGCTATTCCGTAATCGAAATTGAGGGTGGTTAAGAACAACTCTTCAAAAAACCAGGACATGTCCCTGGCGCTGATTTCGTTGACCACGTTGATGAAATGCTGGGTGCTGGGGTGCTTGAAGCGAAAGCGCATCTGGAAGGTCCGGAGAATACGGAGCATCTGTTCCTCGCCTAAAAGCCGTTCCAGCGTATGGAGGCAGGTGGAAGCTCGGAAATAGACATTCAGGCCGTAGCTGGCCCGGTTGTAGAAGCGCCAGGAGGAAGTGGTGACGGGGTCGATCTCGGCTGACATGATGGCGCCGATGCGGTCTAACTCGTGATCGTAATAAAGAGGGAAGTTGAAAAACCAGGACAGGGGCAGTCCGAAAAGCGAGGTCGAAAACGTGCCCGGGCCATAGGCTTTGGCCAGGACTTTCCCCGTGGAGTAAGTGTTGATCCCCTCATCAAGCCACGCCTCTTCGAACTCATTGTTAGCAGCTAAGCCGTACCAGTAGCCGTGTCCGAATTCATGGACGATAACACTCTCGGGAGAAAGAACTTTCTTATCCCTGAGGACACCCGTTCCGGCCGTAAAAAGAGTCGGGTACTCCATCCCGCCGCTGGCCGTGCGGAAGGGCGGGTCGACCATGGTCACCGTCTCATAAGGATAGGGGCCGTACCAGAGGCCATAATATTTGATGGCTGCGCGCAGGGCTTTGAAATGCCGCTCAACCTGGGATCTGTGCTCGGGTTTGATGAGAAGAATCATCCTGACATCTGACAGTTTCACTTCTTCCGGGGGGAGGTTAAGCTTTTTGGCCACTTCCCGGTACTCCTCTTCCGAGACTTCCCGGTCGGCAATAAAATCCCGTTCCAGCTTGATAAAATCGGGCGCAGCCGTCCAGGCGAAATCGTGGATGTCGGCCTGACTGAACGTGTAAGTCACCCTCTCACCTTCTTCGTCCGAGACGGCGCTGACCTGTTTTCCCGAGGCGCCGACGACAAACCTGACCGGGACAGTGATGCGGACGGTGAAATCGGCGAAATCGGCGAAGAATTCGCTGCTCAGATGGTATTCATGACAGTTCCACCCTTTTCCTTCTTCGTAAACGCCCGGCTTGGGGAACCACTGGGCGATAAAATAAGAATCCTTGTAGAAGCCGCTGCGCAGCAGCCCGCGGGGGATCTTGGCCTCGAATTCAAGCTTCAGATGAACCTCTTCTCCAGGCAAGAGCGGCTGGGGAAAGATGAGCCGGGCCACAGTCTGGTCACCGGGATGGAGCGGTTCATCCTGGTTGATGAATTCGAGCGTCGGCAGGAGGTCTGTGCCGTCGGCGAAACCTGCCTTTTTCAGGTCGATCCAGCCCCAGTGTCTTTCTTCCACCTGGATTCCGAGGAGGCTTTCTTCCCGCGATTCCTGGAGGAGGGTGCTCTTTTCATTCTTGAAGGCGTTCCAGTAGAGGTGGAGCCGGATATCCGGAATCTCTTCCCGGGTGTGGTTGAACCAGAAAATATCCTCTATGCCCTTGAGCATCTTGGCCGCATCGTCGAGCTCAACCCGGATTTCGTAGCGAAGAAAATTTTTCTGTCCTGAAGCTGGAGCGTCCTGCGCTGCTTCCAGGAAAGTCAGACAAAACAGGACAGCCAACAGGCCCAGAGAGAGGATAAGGCAAGCCCGTTTAGGTTCTTTTTCCATTGCTCCTCCTTAGCCTGACTCACCGGGTAACTGCTCTCCCAGAATCTGTTGCCACGTTCTGAGCCTGGGGAAAAAAATGAATTCCAGGACAAGCGACCCGAACCACAGCAAATAGAAATCCCGGCTTGAACCTATGAGGAGAAAGAGAACGAAACCGACAAGTGCCGGCAATTCCGCCAAGACAGCGGTGATGACTGAAGCCCGGCTGAGCCGGAGGATTCTTTCCTCGAGTGGGTCGCTCTCCATTCCTTTCATCAAGCTCCGGTTGAGAATCCTGGTAAGAAGGACAGCGACAATTGCCAGACCGTAAAAGATGAACAACAACGGGCGTGCTTGGGAGGGCCGGGCCAGGCCGGAGAAAAAGCCCAGCCGCGACCTCAATATTTCGACGATTAGGGCGTAGAGGAAAAGGCTGGCGATGATAGCGGCGCAGACCAACGTCGTCGTCCGGAAAGCTTTCCTCCAATCCGTCACTTCCACCATTCCTGCCACCTCCTTTTTTCTATCGTAATGGAATCAGGAGAATAAACGCAACAAGTTGTCGTTCCCCAACCAATAAGCTAAGTTATCGGTTCTCCTCCTCGACGACATCGTAGAGCTGCTTCAGAAAATCGGGGATGGCCGAGGTGACACGGTTCCAGTTCGGGATCAGCGGCGAGTAAAGCGGGTTTTCCAAGAATTCCCGGCCGGCAATCTGGATGGCCTGGGTAAAGGCTTCGACCGTGATTGTCTCCTGGTGGCGGTCGAAGAAGAGGCCGTTCAGGGCCGCATCATCATTATAACGTTTGATCGTATCCTGGGCGGTGCGGAGATAATTGATGACCAGGGTGTTGAGGATGCTCTCGCTGACGCAGGCGCCCTCGATAGCCAGGTTCCGGAAGACAGCCTTGGCGATATCGATAGACATCTTCATCAAACCTGTCTTGGGGTTCTCGGCCGAGAGAGGCTGATGCTTGTGCTCGTAGGTCTCGCACAGGTCTACCTGGCAGATTCTTCTTTGGGAGACGTTCCGGTAGACCTCGGCCAGCGTCTCGACCTCGATTCCCCAGTCGCCCGGGATGCGGTTGATCCGGGCCAGGTCGGAACTCATCGAGAACTCCCCGGCCAGCGGATAACGAAAGCTGTCTAAATAAACGAGAAGCGGCAGGTAGCCTAAGAGCTTTTGAAGGCTGCGCAAAAGCGGCGTGACGAAGAGCCGGGTCACCCGGCCGTGCATCCGGTCGGTGACGCGGGCGTAGTAACCCTTGCAGAAAGCGTAATCGACGTTGGGAGAGGCAACCGGGTAGCAGAGCCGGCCGAGGAGTTCTCGGGAGTAATTGACGATGTCGCAATCGTGGAGGGCGATGACTTTGCTCTCCTCCCGGGCCAGGATGTACCCGTAAGCTGTCCAGCAGGACCGGCCCTTGCCGTCCTCTCCCACGTGAAGGTCGTTCTTGGCCAGTAGCTCGTAAAGCTTTCCTATTCCGGGGCCGGTGTTCCAGATGATCCGGGTGCGATGGGGAAAGACGGAAAAGAACTCCTTGGCCTTCTCGAACTGCTCTTGATTCGTCCTCCCCATGGTCACGACAATTTCGTTGAGATAGGGAACCCGGGCGATTTCTTTGACGATGTTGGGAAGGGCCGGAGCCTCCAGCTCCGAGTAGGTCGCTGGCAGGACCAAAGCGATAGGGCGATGGCGATTGAATTCGGTTAATTCACGTTCCATCCTCTCCAAGTCCGCTTGGCCAAACCGATGGAACGTGGTGACGACTCCAGTTTGATAGAAGTCCGCCATGGAAACCTCCTTTCTTGAGTTCTGATTTAGGTTAAGGTATTAACCAGTCTTAAAATAGCTTCGCAGAAACCCTCCGGCCCCGGACTCGAAGCCAAGATGAGGTTAGGCAAACTCACCGAAGGGTCGTATGTATGATCAGGTTTCTTGACCAACACAGGATAATCGACAGCCGCCAGCATAGCCAAGTCGTTGAGGCTGTCCCCGATCCCGACGGTGGTGGTCTCTCCCCTTTCCTGTCGGAATAAGTCTGTGAGGATGCTGACAGCGCGGCCCTTGTCGTTTCCTCCGATAAGATGGTAGAAACGGCCGCCTTTGGTAACCTGAATGCCGTGGGCCCTGGCCTCCCGGACGATCTCGGCCTCGAGCCTCGCCTCATGAAGGAGAAAGGGTTCGTCGTGCTCTCTTTGTTTGGCCAGGCGCGCTTCCTCTACTGAAAGGCCGCAGAGACGCGCCACTTCCTCGGTCTCCAGATCGCCGAAGCCCTGGATAGTGTCAGGGAAACGTTTCTGGAGGCGATTGAGAAAAGCCCTCAGCTCAGAGTAAGGAGCGCCGAGCTCGATGATGGCATAATCGGGAGTTTTTTTATCATGGACAAAGTCCTGATCAAAGTAGCCGCGGGGAACAAAGATACCGCCGCCGTTCTCGGAGATGAATGGATGGCGGAGACGAAGCTGCTTGCGCAGGCGTTCGATCTCGGCCGCGGTTTTGCTCGAGCAGAGGATGAGGGGGATATTCTTTTTTTTGAGCAGGCGAAGGGCGGGCAGAGCCGCGTCAAAACGATAGGTCGTGTGATCGAGCAGAGTCCCGTCGAGGTCGGTAAAGACGACGATGTTGCGATTTGCTGGCGAAAAAGCGACAAAAATCATTTTCCATTTTTATAGCAAAATTTTTTTGAGCGGCTCGGCTGGGACCATGTTAACCCATCCGCCGGCACCTGTCAAAGAAAAAATTTACAAGCGCCCATTGTGAAGATCACATATTTGGAGATGCTTGCTGAAAGTTTAGGCCGGCTGACCCATAGCGCTCGTTATGCTATAATCGGAAAACTATGAAAATCGTGATGTTGAGTTCTGAAGTCGTGCCTTATGCCAAGACCGGCGGCCTCGCTGATGTCACGGGAGCATTGCCTAAATACTTGAGTCATGCGGGAGCAGAAGTCCTGGTTTTCCTGCCGCTTTATAGGGAAACAAAGAACAAAAACCTGCCGCTCCAGAAAGCGGTTGATAGCTTAAAGATGGAATGGCCTGCGCAAACCGAATCTTTTTCTGTCTGGAAACACCGCCATGACTCCTTATCTTTCTTCTTTGTGGAGAAGGACGAGTATTTTGACCGGGATTATCTCTACGGGACACCAAAAGGAGACTATCCCGATAACGGTGAACGATTCGCCTTTTTCTGTCGGGCGGCGCTTGAGACTTTGAAAGCCATGGGCTTCCAGCCCGAGATCATCCACGCCCATGACTGGCAGGCAGCTATGGCCCTGGCTTATCTTAAATTTAATTATGCTCAGGATCCGTTTTTCTCCTCTATTCGGTCACTTTTCACAATCCATAACCTGGCTTATCAGGGAATTTTCGAGAAAGACCTGCTTGCCCGGATCGGTCTGCCCGAGGCTCTTTTCAACATGGAGGACCTTGAATTTTACGGCAAAGTCAACTTCCTCAAGGCCGGGATTCTCTACTCGACTGCCGTTAATACGGTCAGTCCCCATTACAGCCAGGAAATTCAGACGCCAGAGTTCGGTCACGGCCTTGACGGCTTGCTGAGAAAACGGCGCCAAAACCTCTACGGTATTCTGAACGGAGTCGATTATTCTGGCTGGAATCCGGCCACGGACAGGTTCATCGCCAGGAATTTCGATGCCGACAACCTGGCGGGAAAAACAGGCTGCAAGAGGGATCTGCTCCAGTCTTTTTCCCTGCCGCCTGAAGCTGAGACGGAGCCGGTGGTGGGTATGGTGTCGCGCCTGGCCGGGCAAAAAGGCTTTGACCTTCTCTCCCAGGCCGTCGAGGAGATCTTCCGCAGCGGAGCCAACCTCATCATCCTCGGGACGGGCGAGGAGGTCTACCAGAACGCCCTTCGGTCAGTCCAGAAGAAATACCCCCAGCGTTTCGGCCTGATGATCGCTTTTGACGAGGCCCTGGCTCACAAAATTTACGCCGGCAGTGATATCTTTCTCATCCCCTCCCGTTATGAGCCGTGCGGCCTGACCCAGATGTACAGCCTTCGCTACGGGACGATCCCTGTAGTCCGGGCGACCGGCGGGCTGGATGACACCATCCAGGAATTCGACCCGGACAGCCTGGCCGGCAACGGGTTCAAGTTTGTCGATTATGAAAAGATCGCCTTAGTGGACGCTGTCCGCAGAGCTGTGGCTGTTTACCAGGATAAAGAAAGATGGCAGGTTCTTGTGCGGAACGCCATCGCCTGCGATTTTTCCTGGGAAAAGTCAGCCGCCGAGTATTTCCGCCTCTACAAACGGATTATATCGCCCTAAAAGTAACTGAGCATCCCAAAACCCTGGGTCTTCGCTATCCTGAGCCACGCACGAAACCAGCCGCCGTTTCGGGCGGGACAGGGTTGATGTAAAAACCCGTTCCCCACTCAAACCCCGCCACCCGGGTGAGAACGGGGATGATCTCGAAATGCCAGTGGAAGCTCTCCTCCACGTTGGCCCAGGCTTCGTGAGGCAAATTGGGGTTAGGCGCCTGATGGATGTAAAAATTATAGGGCGGGTCAGAGAGAGTGGTTTTTAGCTTTCCTAAAGTCGTCCTTAATGTCCTGGCCAGCCAGAACGATTCGGCTTTGGTCAGGCTCGTATACCAGGCCGAATGTCTGAGCGGATAGATGCGCATCTCGAAGGGGAAGCGGGGGGCAAAAGGAGCGACGACGCAAAAATGGTCATTGCGCAAGATAAGCCGGTCACCCTTCCTGGTCTCATCACGGATGATGCGGCAGACGATGCATTCCCCGTACTGGCGGTGCAGCCTCTCACAGCCGTACAGCTCCTCGTTGACTTTCTTGGGAATGATCGGCGTGGCCACGATCTGGGAGTGCGGATGGCTGAGGGATGCGCCGGCCTCGCGTCCCTTGTTCTTGAAAACGTGGACATACTTATACTGGAATTCTTCCTCGATGCTAACAACGCGCTTTTTATATGTTTCCAGCACGTGCTGGAGGTGGTAAAGAGGCAGGTCGGAAAGCTCCTTGTCGTGGTCGGGTGTTTCGATGACGACCTCATGGACGCCGACTCCGTCCATCCAGCGAAAGATGCCATCCTCATGCTGGACGGGAGGGATGCCTCTCGTCAGGGCGGGGAACTTGTTGGGGACGACCCGGACCAGCCAGCCCGGCCTATCAGGGCGCTTTCCGTTTTTCCGCAGCGCGTAAACCTCGCGAGGCGTTTTCGATTCGTTTCCCTCGCAGAAAGGGCAGAACCCGGCCGGCTCCTTTATTTTCTCCACAGGCGCGGGCCTGAAGTCATCCGGCCTTTTGCCCCTTTCGGCGGCGATGATGACCCAGCGGCCGCTGATGATATCCTTCCTTAACTCTGACATTTTCTTACCCGAGAAGCTCCTTGATCTTGGATTTGAGTTCGTCGAGGGAGGCGGATTTGACGATATAAGCGTCAGCCGCCCAGGTCATAAAATCATGCTTGTAGCTCTGGTAGGCGGTGTTGATGATGATGGGAATATCTTTGCGGAGGGCCATGATCTGGGTGATGAGCTCGATGCCGTTCTTGGCCGGCATCCGGATGTCCGTGACGATGAGGTCAAACGGTTGCTTTTTGATCAGCTTTAAGGCGGTTTCGGCATCGGTGACAGTCGTAACTTTATACCCCTCCTTAGTTAGCTCTTCGCGGTAAAGCAAACAAAGGTTTTTTTCGTCTTCGACGACGAGAAGTCTTCCCTTTTTTTTCATCCCCCTCCTCCTGTTTTAAAATACAATTTGAAGGTTGTCCCTTGCCCTTCCTGGCTTTCCACGGCGATCTTTCCTTGGCAGGCCTCCATGAATCTCTTGACGTAGGCGAGGCCGAGGCCGATGCCCTTTTCTTTGGTCGAGACAAAAGACCCGAATATTTTTCCTTTGACCGATTCGGGGATGCCCTGGCCGTTGTCCTCAACCGAAATGACCGTCCAATCCTTATTTTCCCGGTAAGCGCGGAGGAGGACACGGCCCCCGTCTTTCAGAGCCTCCACGGCGTTTTCGACGACATTCCGCAGCGCTTCTCCCAGGTGGATCGGGTCACAGAGGACACTGGTCAGGCCCTCCTCGATTTCTGTCCTCAAAACGACCGTTCGGCCGGCGACAAGCGGCTTGATCGCATCGGTGACCAGCTTGAAGGCCTCACGGATATTTACCGGGGCCAGTTCCTTGATATCGATGCGGAAAAAGCGGGTCAGGCGGAGCATGATTCGCTCCAAACGCCGGATTTCGTTCCGGATGATCTTGAGGTTCCTCTTCGCTTTTTGCTTGCTTAATCTCGGGTCGAACAGCTGGTCGACAAAACCCCCCATAGTCACTAACGGGTTGCGCAGCTGATGGGTGACAAACATGGCCATCTCGCCCAGCGCGGCCTGTTTTTTCATCTCGACGACCCTTTTCTGGAGCTTGGTCACATAGATGAAGTTTCCCGCCGCCAGCCCGCAGATGCTGGCCAGCTCGATGTCGCGGCTCTCGATGGGACGGCCGGTGATGGCGTTGTCTAAGATGATTTCTCCGAAGATTTCGTCCTGGGAAAGGAGGGGAATACAGAGGAATTCTTCGACGCCGATGAGCTCCAGGAACTGCTTGTCAACCAGGGGTTCTTTGGACGCCTCACGGACCAGGGTAATTTCTCTGGATGAAGCAGCGAGAGTGGGTATGGTGGGATTTTTCTTGTGCAGCGGATAGGATATCTTCCTCACCTTCTGGGCGAGCGGGTTGGCTTCGCTGGTCAGCAGAGCCCGGTTATGCTCGATGATTTCGGTGTACCCGACACCAGGCGTGGAGAGGACTTCCCAGATTGAAGCAGCTTCTTCCGCGGAGGCCGGGCCCAGCCAGAACTCTCCTTTCAATTCATCGCCGTCCGCGAGGAAAAGCATCGCCCGGTTGAAGCCAAGCCCGGGGCCCGCGGTCAGAGCCGTCAGGATGACGAGGAGGTTGTCCATGAGCGAAAACGGCTGGAAGAAGCTCTGGGCGAGGATGGAAAAAATTTGAAGCTCTTTCGAGGCGCCGCGCGGAAATTCGTGAAGGAAGGGGTGGTATTTTTCGATCATTCGAGTCTCCAGTTTTTGGGAACAACCCGGATGCCCTCTTCGCTGACCATGAAGTTTTTCCTGTCCTCTTTGATGTCACGGCCGATCACGAAGCGGTCAGGAATCCGGGAGAATTTATCGACGATGACCCGGCGCAGCCAGGCTCCTTTTCCCACCTGAACTCCTTCAAAAAGGATGGAGTCCTGGACGCGCGCGCCGGAAGCGACAGAGACACCCTGAGAAATGATGGAATTCCCGATCGTTCCCCCGTCAAAGCGACATCCTGAACCAATGATGGATTTCCTGATATCACCGCGTTGCACGAGGGTTGGGCCATGCTGGGGTTTGTAGGTCCTGATCGGCCAGGAACTATCGTCCAGAAAAAACGGCGGCGATACGGAGAGAAAGGCCATGTTGGCCTTCCAGTAGGCGTCGATCGTCCCGATATCTTCCCAATATCCTTCGAAGAGATAACCGAAGACCCGGGCTTTATGAATCAGCCGCGGGATGATGTCCCTTCCAAAGTCATGGCTGCTCGCGCGGTCCTTGGCATCCTGGATGAGCGCCTTGATCAGGATGGGCGTTCGGAACACGTAGACGCCCATGGAGATGAGCGCCGATTTTTTATCCCAGGGCAGAGGGGGAGGTTGAGCAGGTTTTTCCAGGAATTCGACGATTCTCTGGCCTTTATCCACTGCTACCACGCCGAAACGGTTGGCCTCGGCACGAGGGACAATTTTGGCCATGATCACAGCATCTGCCTTTTTTTCCAAGTAGAATTTGATAATTTCTCGGTAATCAGCACAATAGACATGGTCACCCGAAAGGACCAGGATGACTTCTGGCTTTTCCTGCTGGATGGTGTAGATATTCTGGAAGACAGCGTCCGCCGTGCCCTCGTACCAGTGTTCACTTACCCTTCCCTGGGCTGGTAGCGAAAAGATATAGCCCCCGCTCTCGGCGTGAAATATGTTCCATCCGTAAAGAATATGCCTTTCCAGGGATAAGGATTTATACTGGGTCAGCAGGGCAATCTTGCGGAGCCCCGAGTTCAGGGAATTCGAAAGGCTGAAATCGATGATCCGGTAGCTTCCCAGGAAGGGGACGGATGGCTTGGCCCGGTCCTTGGTCAAAGGGTAGAGCCTCTCCCCTCTTCCCCCGCAGAGGATCATGACCAGCATCTTCTCAGATAAAGTCACCATCGGGTGTCACAATCGTAGCGAATACATTGTCCTCTTCTTCCCAGGTGGCCAATTGTTTCTGTTCATGCTGGCCGAGCGGATCATTCCTTTTCAGCCAATCGACAAGCGTTTTGGCTCTTTGGAAGTGCTCGGCGGCCCTGTTTTCTGCGTAGTCGCGAGCTGTCCAGGTTGAAATGAGAAAAGGCCAGTCCGAGCTTTCAAGGAGAAACTTCTCACGCATGAATTGCCTGTACAGCTCGGGTTTTTTCCTGGCCAGAGAGCGCGGCAGCCGATGGGCTTCCTCCTCCACCCAATAAATCTTTTCCCATATCCAGGCCGTGTCATCGTTGAACCAGATCCAGTGGAATCCCCCTGTTCCCCACGAGCCTTCGGGGAGGCTGACGACGACGTGAGGGCGGAGCGCCTCTAAGCAATCGTTTGCCTGACGAGGCTGAATTTTCGTCCCGTAAAATTTTTTTATCACTCGATACAGCCATTCTGGACCCTCGAACCACCAGTGACCAAAAAGCTCGGTATCGTAGAGCGCGGCGACCACGCCCTCGTCCTCTCCGCTCAGGCTGGCCGCGACAGAGTCCACGAAATGCGCGGCATTTTCGTCCAGCCTCTCTTGAATCCTGCCCGGGTCGTAGGGTTGTTTATCGCCGAGGTCGGCCCCGTTTGAGGTAATCCTCCAGTAGCGCATGCCGCCCGGAAAATGCTTTTTGTGGAACTCAAGATACCAGCCGTCACCAGGGTAGCCTGACTTGCCGCTCCAAACCTGCGCTCCCGATTTATCGTCCCGGACAAAAAACGGGACTCGTGAGGGATCGGCCAGGTAAGGGAGGTAGGGCGAGCTGGCAGCTTGTTTTCCGGTCTCGTAGCCCTTCCTGAATTTCTCCCAGAGAAGCTTGAGAGCCGGAAAGCGGTCGAGGTAGACGCCCCTGACCTCGCCGCCGCTGAGAAGGTGAGTGTCAACAAAGAAATAGCCAAGGCCTTCTTCCCCTAAGATTTCATCAACCCCGAGCCTGGGTGAAGACCTGCCGCTTCCGATGGGCCGTTTCCAGGCATACCGCGGCCGGTAAGCGCATTCAGGGAGCCAGAATCCTTGCGGGTCACGGCCGAAGTGCTCCCGGTAGACGGACTTTCCCTGGCGAACCTGCCGTCTGAGGCTTTCATCCCGCGAAAGAAGTGGAAAATAAGCATGAGAAGCGGCTGATGTCATTATCTCGACCAGACCCTGCTCCTGAAGTTTGCGGAAACCTCCGAGGATGTCCTCTCGCCAGGTGGTTGTGAAACTCTCGTAGAGTTTTTGATACCAGGCTTCCCAGTAGAAGGTCAGCGAAAGCAGCGTCTTGTTCCCCGTTTTCTCGAAATACGCCCTGTCCTGTCGAGCGATGTCGATTTTCATCTGGAGATAACTTTTAAACCCTGAGGCAAAGCTCCTGCTTTTGAGCTGCTCCATCAGGACGGGCGTGAAGGAGACGTTGACGTTGGGCGCAAAACCTTCATCCCTGAGGCGGTAGAAAACGTCTAACAACGGCAGGTAGCTCTCCGCTGCCGCCTCGTGGAGCCAGTCCACACCGTGAGGCCAATTCCCGTGAGCAAGGACATAAGGAATATGGCTGTGGAGGACTAAAGAGAAAAATTTAGATGCCATTCTTTGCTCTCAAGATGGCGCTGAAAGAAAAATTTTGCTTCTGGCCCAGGACGAGATGCCAGTGCGGCAGGAAGCACATGCCCTGATGGATTATATCATAACCTTCCTCAGATTGGGAGAGAGTCTGGAGCGGAAAATGCCAAATCTCCGGGGCGGGAGCAAATTCAAGCTCGAGCTTGCCGCCGAGAAGAATCAATTTGCCCGGTTTTTCCTCCCACTCATCATCCAACAGATAGAGATTCCATTCCGAGCCGAAAAGCAAAGGAATTTCCCCTGAAGAAACCGTGCTGACCACACAGGTGATGTTGATTTGCCCATCTCGGGGCTCAATTTCTTTTTTGATGAGGATGGGCGCTCTCTCCCCGTCAACCCAGACATGTCCGTTCCTCTTGAGGAGAAGCCGGCCCTGTTTGAGCTCGGGTTCGTATTCCTGGTTGACGAAATCTCCTTGTTCGCCATAGGTAATCCGGCGAAAATCCTCCAGGTTCGTCC
The DNA here is from genome assembly GCA_029907205.1 of Clostridiales bacterium. Taxonomy (GTDB): domain Bacteria; phylum Acidobacteriota; class Aminicenantia; order Aminicenantales; family UBA8522; genus JARYMI01. Next base: position 137,037 of record JARYMI010000002.1, on the reverse strand, counting down.
GGGGATGAAGAAAATGGTCAAGCAGTGAAAACCGCGGATGCCAATCATAACGGAGAAGAGCTTCGGCCTCGGGCGGAAGCTCTTTGGCCAGCTCGTGGATGCTTTTCCCCTCGCCGGCCTCTTCCTCCCGTCCGCGGTGGTATGATTCTTCCCTGCGGGACAGGACATCGGAAAGGTTTCGGGAAAGCGGCTTGAAGTCGAGCTCGACCAGGCTGCCTCCGAAGGAAGGCTTGGCCAGCAAGCCGAAGACGGCATCGCGGTAAAAGAATTCCTCCCTGCCGTCGAGGTCATAGTCTGTTTTTTCCCAGCCCTGATGGAGGTTCGCTTTCTTTTCCGCTTCTATAAGATGGAAATAGGCCGCTTGGCGGAGATGAGGAAGGTAAAGGCCTCCGAAAACTCCATGCCAGTAGGCGTCGTTGCATTGACCTCGATAGAGTTCTCTTGCCGCTTCAGGCTCTGATGGTTTTGGCTGGCACAGGGCTCGGGAGACAAACAGCATTCTTTTGTGGAGATGGTTGCTTTCATGGTACTTGAGGAAAAATTCCCTGAAAAAGCCTCCCCGCAGCAACCTCCGAGCTTCCTGTGGCGCGGCTTTCTTGAGCTTCCTAAGTTGGCGGTAGTCTCCAGGTTCAAGAATCCATTCCATCATCTCCTCGTAGGAGGCGGGCGGGATGTAAACCAGACTGAGGGATGGCCGGGTATCCAGGTATTCCGAATACGTCATGGTCTGGATAGATTCTCTTTCGAGATATTCAAGAAAAGTCCTCAACCACCCCTCCTCGTAAACCCACTTCCTTGTGCCCGGCCACAGGCCAAATTTCTCACCGTCATCGGCGAGTATGGCCAGACCGCTTCCAGCCTCGATCTCTTTGAAATAAGGGTGGATGTCTTTGATCTGGCGGAAAGGAATGAGGTAGCGGAGTTTTTTGTCGATAGGAAAGAGGACCAAGGAGTGCCCTTCTTCTTCCGTCATGTAGGGACAGTAGATATTGCTGACTCCAGCATAATGAAAATGTTCTTCATCGAGAAGCGTGTATTCAATTCCGGCCAGGGCCAGGGTCTTGGCCAACTGGGGCTCCCAGACTCTTTCAGTCAGCCAGGCACCCCGCGGCCGAATGTCGAATTTCTCCTCCAGGAATTGGCTCATCAGCCGAAGCTGGCCCTGCCGGTCTTCTTCAGGAATAACGGATAGCACGGGCTCGTAGAAGCCGCCGCCGAGAAGCTCGAGCTGGCGGCGGCTGGCCATCTCCTTTATTCTATCCCAGCATGCTTTCTCATGGGATTCCATATATTCCCAGAGCGGCCCCGAAATATGGAGGGTAAATTTGATACCCGGATGTGTGGCCATTTCCTCGACAAAAGGCCGGTAGCAGTCGCGGAAAGCCTTCTTGAAGACAGCGGGGAAATTCCCCACCGGTTGATGGTTGTGAACGCCGAAAAGAAAGGTTAAGTCACTCACCGACAGCGTCCTTGTCTCGCTTCAAGCGGGCTCGTCGCAAGTAAGCATCAAACAGGGCCGCGAATTCGGCCAGTCCGGCCGGGTCGTCCTCACCAAACCACCAGAACCAGTCCGAACCCTCGGCCACAAAAATCTCTTCCGAGGGACCGCACTCTTGCCTGGCCAAAGAGAGCCTTTCCCAGGCGGCGTTCTTGGCGGGATGGCCAACCCACCGGGAAAAATTCCCCAGCCAAGTGCCGGGGACCAACTCGATTTCTTCCTCCGGAGGGTTGATCTCTAAATAATCCTTGAGGAGGACAGGCGTTAAGCCCTCCTTTACCATGAGCCGGCTGTAGAGTTCACGGAGGAAAGAAACTCCGTTATCCTTGTAGCCAGCCCAGGGGTTTTCTCCGTCTAAGGCGATAACACAGATGGCCTGGTTTGCCTGGGCTCTCATCCGCTCGTCCAGCTTGCTCTCAAAATGGCAGACCGCATCTTTTGCATCCCAGCGCTGGTATTCAAAGCTGATGAGGTCTGAAAGCTCCCGGTCGCGGAAGAAAATGGCCAGGTTATGGCAGGAGTAAGGTCTGGTCAGCAAAGCGCGGTCAGGAGCTTTTTTCAAGCTTTTCCACAGGAGGTTTTCGTCTGTGACGGCGTAAGAAAAACCTTCCCAAGCAATGACCCTGGCCACGTCAAGGCTTATGCCGCCTTCTGAAGGCCAGAACCCGCTCGGGTAACGGCCGAAGACCTCATTGAAATACTCCCTGCCTTTCTCGATCTGCGCTTCTCCGTCCTCCGGGTACTTGAAAGGAAGGGTCGGCATGATCGGCTCGTTGCCGATTCCAAGGTCGAAAAGAAGAGGCAGAAGGGGATGATAATATGCCGATGTCGTGAGTTCTGCCTTGCCCCCCAGCCAGAGCCTTTTATAAAAAGGAATCACCTTCTTGTGGACTTCCTTTTGGAGGCTGAGCAAGGAATCTTTGTCCTGTCCCGTTTGAATGACCGGCGAAAAGATCGAACGAAGCAGTCGAAGCTGAAGCTTCTTGTTATCGGTTTCTTTTTCTCCCCGAGGCAGGAATCTGGAAAGCAAGACAACATCAGAAGCTGTCAACTGCTGTGGGTCTTTTTCCAAGGCTTCCTGGAAAGGATCACGAGCTTGACCCCGGCTGTAATCCTCAACCTGTTCCAGGAGGCAGGGAACGAGGTTAAAGACACAGGGAAATCCTGATTCCTCCGTTAAGCAGGCCATCTGATAGTAGTTCTTGGTCAGGTGGTAATTAACATAAGGAAGAAGGTATTGGCCGTTCTCGGGGTCCCTGTAAGTGGGTTGGTGATGGTGCCAGAGGATGGATAAGTGCATTTAGAATTTGCCTCGCTTTCAGGCTGCGGTCTTTTGGGAAGACTTGCTTTCCCACACCTTGAGATGTAATTCATCAACTCAAGTTTCTTCTTTTTTTCTTTTCTCCGGGTTTTTCCAGTAGTCTAGGCAGCTCGTATCGCAGAAATGCAGGACATAGTCTTGCCCTTCGGCGTGCAGAGCAGCGGCCTTGGGGATCATTTTCTGACAAACATGGCAGGCGATCTTCTCGCTTTTTTCTTCTTTCATCGTTTTCAAGTCCTTTCCCGAAAACTTGTTTTCTATTATAGCGGACATTTCCGGGCAAAGCAAAAAAGCCCGTCTTTTGAGTTCGTCAGCAAGCGCCCAATCCGCTCGGCTCTCTCCGGGCGCCTTCAGGACAGCCTTTTTCGCGGGTCATAAAAATCACGTGTTTTTATGCTTCTATGTCTCAACGGTGGAGGAAGCTGCGCTCGCAGTCGGTCTGGCCGGGTCGGCGAGTGACGATCATGGCCAGGCCAAGGGCATTGGCCCGGTCGATAACTTCCTGATCGCGGATAGAGCCGAGGGGATAGATGATGGCGGTGATTCCGTTGCGGGCGGCGATTTCGACGACATCGGGAAACGGCATGAAGGCGTCCGAGGCCATAATGCAGCTTTCTGGCCCGTAGCCCCGCCGCGAAAAACGGATGGCGCACTCGGCCGCGTCTATCCGGCTGCGCTGTCCTGAGCCGATGCCGTGAACCTTGTCCTTCTGGCCGATGACGACGGCGTTGGAACGAGTGAAACAGGCGACAATCCAGTTGAACACCGCAGCCTCAAGCTCGTCTGCTGTGGGCTGCCGCTCGGAGACGATATCGACGTCGCGGCCGCTGCGGATCCTGGAGTCAAACCTTTTCTGGACGAGCAGGCCGCCGGCCACTCGCTTGAATTCCAGACCGTTATCTATCGCCTCCTTGTCCACGGAGCTTCCCATTTTGACGACACGCAGGGTTTTCCTTGCTGCCAAAACATCCAAGGCTTCAGGCGCGTAATCTGGCGCGTAGACGACCTCGATATTTCTCTGGCTTTCCACTAAAAGTCTGGCTAAGGGTTCTGTAACGCAACCACTGAAAACATCGACACTGCCGAAATTAGAGAGCGGGTCGCAGCCCCAGGCCTTGTCGAAGGCTTCCTCGATCGTCTCCGCTACCGCCACTCCTGCGGGCATCTCGTGTTTGATCAAGACGCAGCTCGCTTGATGAGGCCTGATTTCGACCAGTTTCCGAACGAGCCTCTGGCCTAAATCCATGTCACCGACGTTGATGTAACTCAGGCCTTTTGTCCCTTCCTGGAGGATGGTCAGGGTGGCCATGTTCGGCCCGGCCGAGCCGCTCTCGGCGTAAAAAGCGGCCGGATAGCCGGGGTTCTCGCCGTAACGCATGGAGATTTTCTTGCGGAATTCCAGGCCGCCGAACTTTATGGACTCTGGGAAATCCTCCTCGACTTTCTTGGAATATTGAAGGCGGGTTGACTTGTCTATTTTTTCCATGGGCTTTTCTTTACCTCTCGCTTTTATTGATGATATGGGCATCGAACTTCAGGAAATCTCGGCTTGAGGCGTAGACACAGGCCACGGCGACTCTGTAGTCTTTTTCAGGGTCTTTAGGTTTAAGGGATGAGTAGATGGCCTCGGCCATTGTGGTCGCGTCCTTTGCCTTGATTTCCACGGCCAGGGGATCGCCAGAGAACGAAGGAAGAGGTGTTGCCTCTTTGCCGCTATAAGTAGTGATGATCCTTCCTTTTCCGGGCTCAAGATCATAAGCAAAGAACAATTTTTCTGATGTGTCGTTGCCGGCCCTCTTGATGATATTCATACAGGCCCGTCCGTTGGGAAGGGCGCAACCGCTGATCCTCGGGGTGAAATGAGGAGCATCTGGCTCGTAAGTCCAGTTTCTGAGCGCCTGTCTTAAGACATCCTCGGGGTTTTTTCTTTTTCCGAAAGCTCTGATGATTTCTTCTGTCTGCCGGCCGTTGGAGACGGCAATGCCCCGGCCGATGGCCATGGCTCTGTAAATCAAGAGCTTAGCCTGACTCTTTCTTATGGCTTCTTCCTCTGAGGGTTCGGTCCAGATGCTTCCAGCTTCGAGCTTCAGCCTTCTGGCCTGGCTGGAAGGTGACCTACCGGTGATGGCGTAGCCAGCGATAACGTGCTCGGCGGCCCTGTCGAGGCCGATCAAAATGACCCGGCCGGGATAAGTCATGCCCTCGAGCACGGCTAGAGACTTGGTCATCTCATTTCCTCTTCCTGGACGCTCCATTGATAGCATAGAGATTAGGGGAAGTCAAAGCCGCGATCAGGGTAGCGGAGACAGAAGGCTTGAGCCATCCGCAGGAATGCGTTAGAATGACGATTCCGGAGACGAGGAGAGCAATGGAAAAGAAAATTGCGCCGCCCGAGATTGCTTACAAAAACATGGAGTTTCTCGAGTCCGAGGAGGCCCGGACGATCAGGATTCTGAGTGAAATTCTCGAACCTATGTACAGGCTATCAAAATACAAAGTTCATACCACTGTCCTTTTCCTTGGTTCCTCCAGGGTTGAGCCGGTTAAAGAGGGATCGCCGCTGCTGAAATACTACTGGGATGCCGAAGAACTGGCTTACCGACTGGCCAGCTGGGCCATCAAGCTGAAGCCCAAGGGGAAGAATTTTGTCATCTGCACGGGCGGCGGGCCGGGCATCATGGAAGCCGCCAACCGCGGAGCGGCCAGGGCTGGAGGCAAGTCTATCGGCATGAATATTTCGCTCCCCCTGGAGCAGGCGCCCAACCTCTACATTTCTCCTGAGCTCTCGTTTATTTTCCATTATTTTTTCACTCGCAAGTTCTGGCTGATCAACAAGGCCAAGGCTGTTGTCGCTTTTCCAGGAGGGTTCGGCACCCTGGATGAGCTGTTTGAGACGCTGACTCTGATTCAGACCGAGAAGATCTCGAAAGAAGACTTGTTTATCATCCTCTACGGGAAAGAATACTGGCAGAAGACGATTAATTTTGATACCCTTGTCAATATGGGCACAATCTCGCCGGAGGACGCCGGGCTCTTTTGTTTTTGCTCGACGCCTCGGGAGGCGTTTGCCCTGCTCCGGGCGAGGCTCAGAAAATTCCTTTAGCCGGACCTGACGCCGTGCGTTTTCTTTTCTGGTAGAAAATCAGAAAAACGAAAACTCCTGCTGCCGCGCCCAATGCGTCAGCTAGGAGGTCAAAAAGTTCAACCTCTCGTCCTGGCACAAAATATTGGTGAAACTCATCCAGAGCACCAAGACCAATCGTGACCAAGAAGGAGAAGATGATCTTCATCCTTATAGACAAGGCCGAGGCCCGAAAAAAGCCCAGGGACAGGAGAAAAGCCAGGATAGCAAACTCGATAAAATGCACGGCCTTATCGACAGGGTGGATATCGATGGGGACGTCGTAGTCCTTTGAGGAGAGGAAGAAAATCAGCGAATAGTAAATCGCGGCGGGCAGAAAAGCGGCGTATTTTCTCATCGGTTCCGTGACAGAACAGGTATTTTAATCAAAAGCTTCCTGGGAGTCCAGGATCATTTGCGGTTGCGATGAGCCGGGGAGATTGAGATAATAATTGAGGCGCCATGGAAAGCAGAAGATACAGGCTGGCTGTCGGTTTTAGGTGTTGCCTGATTTTCATCTGCCTCGGCCTCGCCTTTATTTCTGGATGCCGGGTGCGGCCGCAGTATTTTCCTGAAGGGAACGTCCAGACCGGAGAGGCCTCCTGGTACGGCGCTGAATTCCACGGCCGGCTGACTTCAAGCCGGGAGATCTACGACATGAACGATCTTACTGCTGCCCACAATACGCTGCCCCTCGGGACATACGTAATAGTCACAAACTTGAGCAACGGCAGGTCGGTCGTCGTCAGGATCAACGACCGCGGGCCGTTTGTAAAAGGAAGAGTGATCGACCTTTCTTATGCGGCGGCAAGAGCGCTGGACATGATTGGACCTGGCACAGCCCGCGTGCGGATCGAGGTTTTGCCGAAGGCTTCCCCTCCTCCTTCCGCGCCAAAATTCTTTGTCCAGGTCGGCTCGTTCATCGTCAAGGAGAATGCCGAAGCTCTTCGTCGGGAACTGGAGAAGAACATGGCCGGCGTTTATATCACTCGCTTCACTACGACGCAACAGGTTTATTACAGAGTACGCATAAGGGCCAAAACAAGGGAATCAGCTCAAGAATTGGCCCGGGAGCTGGCTGCCAGAGGCTACACAGCCATTATCTTCGAAGACGAGTAGCCCGGCTATTTTTGTCTCTCTTAAAAAGATAGGCCGTTTCCTTGAGTTTTTTCTCGTTCCCGTCGTGGACAGCGAACGTGGACCCGCTCCACATGCTGCCTGAGCCGTACTGCCCTTTTTTATTGATGGCGTAAAAGCTCAGCCCGAACCGTGGACGGCCTTCGTCATCGACAAGATGAGGCTGGAGCCTCGTCTTCTCGGCAATTTTTTGGAGCGCCTTGAGGCAGGCTTCTTCGGGAGAAGAACCCAGTCCCATGAAATTGACCACCATATGGCTTCCACAGGTGATGATATTGGCCTCTCCTCTTCCCGTTGACCCGGCTGCTCCGATGTCGTTATCCACATACAGACCAGCCCCGATAATGGGCGAGTCGCCGACACGGCCGGGGATCTTGAAAGCCAGACCGGAGGTCGTGGTTACGCCAGCCAGGTTACCAGCGCTGTCGATGGCGATGCAGTTGACCGTGCCATAAGACGAGATATAAGGCTCGAGCTCTTCGGCCAACTTGTCCATTTTCGGCGGGAACCAGTTGTCCCTTTCAGAAAGCGTTTCTTTCCAGCGAAGCCAGATTTGTCGAGCCTTATCGGTGAGGAGATTTTCTTCTTTAAAGCCATGCGCTAGAGCAAATTTAAGCGCCCCTTCACCCACCAAGAGGGCGTGGTCAGTCCTTTCCATGACCAGTTTGGCTACCCTCGAGGGAGTTTTGATGTTCCTCAGGCTGGCCACGGCGCCCGCATTATGGGTCGGGCCGTGCATCACTGAGGCGTCGAGTTCAACCACGCCTTCCTCGTTGGGCAGTCCTCCATAGCCAACGGACATGTCCTCCGGGTCTTCTTCGACAAGGTTGACGCCGGCGATGACCGCATCGAGAGGATCAGAGCCACTGCGGATCATATTCATCGCCTTTTCGACAGCCTCAAGGCCGTTGTTGCTGGCCACAACACAGGGGCCTGCCCCGGCCGGCGCGCCAATCTGGCTACGAGAGAGGATTTTATTTCCGCCCGCCAAGAAAGTGGCCGCACTCAGACTCACTCCTGTTTTCAAAAAGTTTCTTCTCGATACTCTGTGCATCGCGTAGCCTCCTCGCAAAATCTTATGGGCATTACATTACTCAACTTTATCTCAAGATGCAATATCAGCAGAAGCTTCTCCATTTCTGTGATAGAGGCGGGTCCTGTCGTGGTTCACCCCCCTCTTCTGTTCCATAAGGACCTCCCATGATCGGAGATGCTACTAATATCACCGGGGAGTTTGACAAGCCAGAACCTTTCAGTTAAAACGGTCTCCCGTGACCAAGCAAAGACACATCCTCATCTCCGCCTCGCTCTTCTACGTCCTGCGCTGCCTGTCCACAGCCAAGTCTGAAGCTTAGCGAACTCGAGATTTCGCGCGCGGCCGGCATTAAGGACGAAACAGGCTATCTTTTGCAAGAACTTGGTTTTGGGCTGCGCTGTCCGGAGTAAGCCTTTTGACGTCGGTTTTCCTATCCAACCATCTGGGGAAGTATGGATGATGGCTCGAAGACGTGCCAACATTTTATTGACAGGAGCAAATTCCCGTTATAAACTTTACCGTCTCGGTCGATATGTTTTCTCCAACAAGGCCCATCAAGATTCGCGTCCGCTCAAAACATCAGCAGGTATCTTCATCCCTTGCTGCGAAGAAAAAATGGTATTTTGCCATATCTTTATTGAAAGATTATGAAGGAGGTAAATGATGAAAAGACAACACGCTTTCTTCCGCTCTCGGCCTTTTATTTTTTGCCTTTTCCTTTTATCCCTGACATTCTTTCTTTTTTCCCAGCAGCCCAAGAAACCCGCCAAAGTCCAGTCGACTCCACCAGAAGCAAGGATTGAGGGCTTCGCTAAGCATCTGGAGATGGAAAAGGCCTCTCCTTTCAAGGATCTCAAGTGGCAATTCTTAGGCCCCACAAACGTGAGCGGCCGCTGCACGGACGTGGCCGTTGTCACTCCCAGGGGCAAAAGCTACACAATCTATGCGGCCACAGCTTCGGGCGGGGTCTGGAAAACGGAGAACGAGGGGACGACATGGGAACCTATCTTCGACCAGGAACTTTCCACGTCCATCGGCGACATTGCCATTGCCCCTTCAGACCACAAGATTATCTGGGTAGGCACGGGAGAAGCCAACATCTTCCGGAGCTCCCATCCTGGGTGTGGAATATATAAGTCGACAGACGGTGGGAAGACCTGGCAGCATGTCGGGTTAACAGACACGAATACAATCGCCCGCATCATCATTCACCCCCAGAACCCCGATGTGGTCTACGTCGCGGCCTCCGGTCACGAATGGACCTTCAACCAGGAGCGAGGCATTTATAAAACGACCGATGGCGGGAAAACCTGGGCCAAGGTTCTCTACGTCAACGAGCAAACCGGGGCTATCGACCTTATCATGGACCCCACCAACCCTGATGTTCTCTACGCCGCCACCTGGCAAAGAGTCAGGAAAAAATGGAACGACCCGCGCAATGAACCCCAATACACCGGGAGCGGCGTCTGGAAGACGACGGATGGCGGCGCGACCTGGAAGCCGATCAACAATGGCCTTCCCGAGTCACGTTTCCGCGGCCGCATCGGCCTTGACCTTTGTCTTTCCAAGCCTCATGTCCTGTATGTCTTTGTCGATAATTATGAAATCGCCCGCGAAGCCGAGCCTGGCCGCTTTGATTCTTACGGCCGACCGACCCAGGCCGTCATCAAAGGAGCGACGGTATGCCGCTCCGACGACGGCGGCGAGAGTTGGCGCCTGGTTGCACCGACGACGGATGAAATGAAAATCTACCTGGAGCGACATTCGGGCACTTATGGCTGGGTCTTCGGCCAGATTCGTGTTGATCCCAACGACGAAAACAAGGTCTTCCTCATGGGTGTTCCGATGAGCGTCTCCACTGACGGAGGGAAGACCTTCCGCCGCGTCCTCAACATGTACCATGTCGACAATCACGGTCTCTGGATTGACCCGGATAATTCCAATTACATCGTCAATGCCAACGACGGTGGCATCGAAATTTCCTATGACGGCGGCAAGACCTGGCGAAATTTCAAGGATAACCTGCCCATCTGTCAGTTCTTTAACCTCAACTACGACATGGACACCCCGTTCCGTGTTTATGGCTCTATGCAGGATCACGGCAGCTATCGTGCCGTGGTCGACCTCAGCCGCGGCAGAAGCGCCATTCCCGCCCAGCCATTCGAGACAGCGCCGGGCGGGGAAGGCTCCCATCACGCCATTGACCCGGCCAACCCGAATATCGTCTACTCCTGCGGGTTTTACGGGAGAATTTCTCGTAGCGACCTGAGCAAGGCCGGACCGGAGCGCTCGAAGCTCATCGTCCCCCAAGTCTACCCCGATGAACCGCCGCTCCGCGGTCAATGGCTGGCCCATTTCATCATTTCGCCCCACAACCAGAATATTATTTACCACGGCATGCAGTATCTCTTCCGCTCTTACGACAGGGGCGATACGTGGGAAAAAATCAGCCCTGACTTGACTTACTTCGCGCCCACCGAACAGGGAGATATTCCTTACCACACGATTACCGCCGTCTCGGAATCCCCCCTCAAGGCCGGGCTGATTTATGTGGGCACGGATTGTGGCCGCGTGAGCGTGACTAAGGACGGCGGCAGGGCCTGGCAGGAAATTACCAAGGGTCTCCCCTACCAGAAGTGGGTCTCCCGGATTGTCGCCTCCCAGTATGACATAGCCACGGTCTACCTTACCCAGCATGGCCGGGCTGATGACGATTTTGCTCCCTACGTCTGGAAATCAACGGATTTCGGCAAAACATGGACGAGTATCTCCGCCGGGATTCCCCTGGGGCCGGTGAACGTCATCAGGGAAGACCCGGTCGACAGAAACATCCTTTACGTGGGCACGGACCTTGGTGTTTACGTGAGCAAAGATGGGAGCAAAACCTGGAATGTCCTTGGCGCCAATCTTCCGTCCTCCTACGTCCACGACCTCATCATCCACCCGCGGGATAACATTATCGTCATTGCCACCCACGGCCGCGGCATGTGGGCCATGGACGCTGATTCGGTCAATGAGAAGCCCAAACGCCCGCGCCGCTTTTTCTTCGAGGACGAGCCAGCGACTATTCGTTAGGCTGCTATATTTATTCAAGGATTTTGCTCCGACCCGCGGGGTAAATTCTAAACACATTTTTGATCTTTGAAGTCGAGGCGCTTGAGATAAAAGAGAGTAACGTATAGAATTTTACCCTGTTTATATGAAACCAATTTTTGGCTGGCTTAGACGTTTAAAAGATTGGGTTGAAGCATTTGCCCAGAAACCAAGCGCCGGTTGGATGCTTTTTGTCATCGCGTTTACAGAATCCTCATTCTTTCCTATTCCCCCTGATGTCCTGTTGATAGCACTCGGCGTGCTTTTACCGAAGAAAGCTTTCAGATACGCCCTTATATGTTCTGTCGGTTCTGTGCTTGGCGGAATGTTCGGTTATTTAATCGGATATCAATTTTTTGAATTAATCGGGCAGAAAATTATTGCCCTCTACGGTGTACAACAACAGTATGAGTATGTGCAAAGTCTTTATCAAGAGAATGCGTTTGTCTCTATAGCAGTTGCCGGTTTTACGCCAATTCCGTACAAGGTCTTTACCATTGCCGCAGGTGTGTTTGAAATATCTTTTGCAACTTTGGTTTGTGCATCTATTATCAGCCGTTCGGCACGATTCTTTTTAGTTTCGGGATTATTCTACCTGCTCGGGCCGAAAATTAAACCATTCATAGATAAATATTTTGAAGTGTTAAGCATTGCATTTGTATTATTGTTAGTTTTAGGTTTCGCAATTATAAAGTGGGTTTTGTAAAAATACGTTCATATGAGAAACTCGAACAGCGCAAAAGCATAGAGGCCAATTGCATCTTTTCTGCACTCAGGATTGCTTGAGCTTGAGGACGCGTCCTGGAAGCTGGCCGTTCCACTTTCCTTTCTCGACAACCGTCTGCCCATTAACAACAAGATAATCCACGCCCCGGCTGTATTGATGAGGATTGGAGATTGACGTTGGGGTCTTGATGTTGTTGAGGTCGAGGACGACGATGTCCGCCTTGTAGCCTTCCTTGATCCAGCCCCGGTCGTTCCAGTTCATGATCGAAGCCGGGAGGGAGGTCTGGGAGCGGATCGCATGGGCGAGAGTGATGGCCTTCCGTTCGAGGGCGTATTTCTTGATCTTGTGAAGGAAAGTCGAATAAGTCCGGATATGAGGCAGGCCGATTCCGTAGAAGGGAGCGGTGCCGTCGCTTCCCGTCCCGACGTAATCTTTCTTCATGATATACTCGATATCCTCCTCGCCCATCTGGAGCGGAATGCACTTAGCGCCCATGAGGTCGAGATCGATGGCGGTGTCCTCGATGCTCTTTCCCTTGATCGCAGCAACCTCCGCTAAGGTTTTCCCTTCGAGGTTCTTCTCGACCGCAATCCCGACGACGATGTTTTCTGCGCCTACAGATTCCTCGATGCTCTGACGGACCAGCCGTCGGATCTTCTCTGCCTCGGCCGGGTCTTGCAGCCTGTCGATGAAGAAGCGCCTTTCCCTGGCGTTTTCCGGGCCGCGGAGCGAATCCAGGTCAACAAGGCTCCGCGCCACAAGGCTGACGAGGCGCTGGCGGGGCAGGTCGGCCAGAAAGCGCTCATGGCTGGCCGAAAGCGGAAAGAACGGCGTCATTTTTTTGTAAAGGTCAAGGAGTTCGGCGTCGCGGAGATAATCCAGGATATTCGTCACGTCCTCTGCCCTCAGCCCCTGGGCTGCTTTTTCTCCCAGCCAGGCTTCGCGAGGGATGAGCAGCCGGTATGGATAGCCGTTGGAAAACCTGTAGGGATACTGGTCGGCCGTGATTGTCAGCCCTCTGGCCCGGGCATCCTCGACGAGTTTACACGCGTCTTTGGACAGGCCCCAGTTAGATTTGCCGAGCACTTTGAAATGCGAGATGTGGGCCCGGGCTCCCGTCTTTTCCGAGATCTCCACTGTTTCCTTGATCGCTTCGAGGAGCTTTTCCCTCTCGTTCCGCATATGGGTATGGTAGATTCCCTTATAAGGAGCGACGACCTTGACGAGCTCTATGACTTCGTCCGTCCGGGCAAATGAGCCCGGGACATAAATCAACCCGGTTGAGATCCCGCTCGCCCCTTGCTCCATGGCCTCTTTAACCAACGCTTTCATTTGAGCAAGCTCGGCGGCTGTGGGCGCACGGTTGTCCATGCCCATGACGATCTGGCGAACCTGGCCGTGACCGACGAGAATCGCCGCGTTCAGCCCGATTCCTTCGGCGGTCCATGTTTTGATAAGGTCCTCGGCTTTCTCGAATATTGGCCAGGCGCTTCCGCCGCATTGGCCGACGACGACTGTGGTGACACCCTGGAGGAGGTAGTTAAGACTCGACCGGTTCTCGCGAAAATACATGCCCTCATCCACATGGGTATGAAGGTCGATAAAACCAGGGCTGATGATGCGGCCGCGGGCATCGATGACGAGGGCAGCACGGCCTCTAATTGCTGGTGCGACTTTGACGATCGTGTCCCCTTTGATGGCGACGTCCAGGGCCTTTGCCGGACCGCCCGATCCATCAAAGACCAGCCCGTTCCTGAGGAGAAGGTCATAATCAGGGAGGGCATAAGCCTGTTGTCCTCTCGAAGCGCTCGCGCCGGCCAAGACAAAGGCCATAGCCGCAGCAAGAATCGTTCCCAATAAGGCTCTCTTACTCATTTTTCTATCTCCTTCTTTCTTTTTGTTGGAATCATTTACGAATACCTAATATTTATCATCGGCGCCGATTATTTTTTCTGCTTAAGTCTTGGTTTGTATTTATCCAGAAGCTCCGTGTAGCGGCTGGAAAAGTCGATTTCCTGGCCGTCGATAAAAACCCGGCTGATCGTGGTCCGGAGCTCGAGGATGTCGCCGTTCGCCAGGACGATGTTGGCCAGCTTTCCTTTCTCCAGGCTGCCCATGATGTCGGCTACTCCCAATATCTCTGCTGGGTTGATGGTCACGGCCTTTAGCGCCTCTCGCTTTTCGAGGCCAAAGGCTGCCGCCTTAGCGGCATGGTAAGGAAGGTCTTTGGCCAAGCTGGCACTCTGGGAGGAAAAGGCGATCTTGACTCCGGCCTTTTGGAGCGCCGCCGGGTTCCGGTAGAGGGCGTCGTAACCATCTTCCCAGCTCGGCGGCATGTCATAGAGAGAGCCGAAAACCACGGGAATTCCGGCCTTGGCGATTTCCTCTGCAACTTTCCATCCCTGAGTCATGCCAAAGAAGATGGCTTTTATCTTTTCTTCCTGGACAAACTTGATAGCCGCCCGGATGTCTTTATCAGCGTGGACAGAGATCATGAGAGGAAGTTCTCCGTTGACAACAGGATGGAGGAATTCCAGCTTTTCATCAAACTCCGGCATTTGCAGGAGCATATTTTTTGCCGCTGCTTGTTTTCTTTTCTGATAAAACCGGGCTTTGTTCAGCCAGTCTTTGAGCTCGATCACTTGCTTGGAAGCTTCTTCCCTGGGCTCCTGTTCTCGCTGGAAGCCACGCCTTCCGAGCGACGGAAATTCCACGTGCATGGCCACAGGGCTTTTGATGACCATTTCGCCGGGCGTCCAGCCGGTGAGCCTGATGAGTCCGCTCTGGCCAGCGATAAGGCCGCCCGAAGGCACCACGAGCGCGGCCGTTATGCCGTTGGATCTGGTAATTGGAATGTGCATCGAATCAGGCCGCAGGGCTTCGACCGACCTGACCTGGGGGTTAATTCTTCCGGTCTCCCTATAGTCGATTGTGGCCGGGATGGAGCTTATTTCAGAAAGACTGAGAAAGCAGAAACTGTCGATCATCCCGGGATAGGCGTAAAGCCCGGTGCCGTCCACGATTCTGGCGCTGGCCGGGATCACGATGTCCTTGCCGACGGCCTCGATCAGCTTATCCTTGATGAGGATGGTGCCAACAGGGATGTCTTCCCCCACGACGGGAATGATATGAGCGCCCTTGATGGCCGTGTATCCCTCGTTCTGGCTCTGCCCGTAGATGAGCGAAGCCGCAAGTAACAGGATCGAAAAAAGAATCAAAATGTGTTTTTTCATGGTTAACCTCACCCTTTTTTCGGCTCCTTCTGCCGCTTGGCTGCCTCTTCCCGCTCGCTGAGGTACTGGCTCCGGTCGAAACAAATATCTCCTTCGATGATCGTCATTTCGCAGCGAGTGTAGGCGCTCAGAGGATGCTCGTTGAAGATGGCCACATCGCCGTGCTTGCCCACTTCGAGGCTGCCGGCGATTTTCTCGACGCCGAGCTGGATGGCTGGGTTGAGCGTGACGAGCTTGAGCGCTTCCTCTTCAGAAAGGCCGCCGTATTTGATGGCTTTTGCAGCGTCGTTGAAGAGCCGACGAGTCCGCTCAGCTCCGTCGGAATTGATGGAGACGAGAATTCCATTTTGGGCGCAATAGGCGGCCATCGGAGCGATTCCTTCCGCCGCTTCGACTTTGTAAGCCCAGTTATCAAGAAAAATAGAAATGCCGACGCCTTCGCGGACGAGTTCAGGGACAATCTTATAGGCTTCCGGAATGTGCTCGAAGCAGGCGATCTTGAACCCGAATTCTTTGGACAAGTTGATGAACTCCAGGGTCTCGTCGGCCCGGTAGGTGTGGCAACGGGCGACAAGGTTGCCGCGCAGCAACTCAGCCAGCGTCTCGAGCCTCAAGTCGCGGCGCGGAGGAAGCAGCGTTTTCGGAGGATTCTTGGATTTTCGGAGCTCGTTGTACCGATCCCATTGGCTCATGTACGTCCTGGCTCTGAGGAGTTCTCTTCGGATGATGGCGTTTACTCCCATTCGGGAAAGGGGGTAGCGCGGCGGGCCTGTTGTGCCAATCCGGTTCGCCTGCTTGGGATTTTCTCCAAGGGCAAACTTGAGGGTAGGATAAGCCTGGCGGACGACCAGCTCCTCGGACGGACGCGCCCTCTTAAGCTTGATGGTCACGTTCCGGCCGCCGATCGGGTTTGCTGACCCGTGCATTGTGTGGACCATGGTCACGCCGCCGCTCAAAGCAGTAAAAATGGACAGGTCCTCGGCGTCCAGGACGTCGGCCATGTCCACCTCAGCGGTGATAACGTCGCCGGTTTCGTTCGTGCCGGAGAGCGCAATGTGCGTGTGCGAATCGATGATCCCTGGAAGGACGAACTTTCCGGAAGCGTCGATGACCTGAACTCCAGGCGGAGCCTGGATATTTTCCCCGATCTGCTTGATGATGCCTCCGATGATAAGGACGTCTCCCCTGGGGATAACGCCTTTAGTTACGGTCAGAATTGTCCCGTTTTTGATAAGCAGGTTTCCGCCGGGCCAGAGCGGCGAAGCGCTGAAGCTGAGGATAAGAATAAATGAGAAGACAAAAATCATCTTTTTCATGGTAGCCTCCTCTTCAGGGTGAGGTCTTAGGAACGCGCGAGGCTCGAAGCTCGGCATTTCCCATGGCCGTGGAGATCGTTCCTTCAAGAGAATCCTTTTCAGCCGTGCCGCTGAACTCCATGGTCATGGTTTGACCCATGATCGTGGCTTCGATTGAAAAAACAAGGTTGCTTCCGCTGAGGGTTCCTTCACGGATTTCCCAGCGGCCCATTGCGCTGGTCAAAGCGCCGCTAACCTTGCTTCCTTCCTGCTCGAGCTCCATCGTCAAGTCCAGTTCTCCCATCGGGCTGCGCACAGCGGCCTTCCAGGTTCCGGCCACGTTTATGGCTGCAGGCTGAGCTTCAGCCGCTTTTTTCTCCACCGGGAAAAAGACGCCATCGACGAAAACCTTTTCAATTTCTGTTTTTTCGTCGAAGATTTCGCCCCTGGTCAGGATGATATTGGCAATTTTCCCCCGTTCAAGGCTTCCCAGGATAGAGTCAACTCCCAGAAACTTGGCCGGTGTGATCGTCCAAGCTTTCAGGGCTTCGTCTGCCGGCAGGCCGGCGTAGATGGCGGCCCGGATGTTTTTCTGGATTGTTGCCGGATCACTGAGGCCAAAGGAAGTCAGGGCGAAGGGCAGCCCGGCTTGCGAAAGAGCTTTGGCATTGGCTGGATAGATATCTTTTTCAGCTCTTCTCTTCTCTTCCTCTCCTTTTTGGGAGTATTCGCTGCTCATCGGGGGGCGAAAATCGAGAGAGATGAAAAGCGGCACCGGAGTTTTCCGAAGCGCGTCAGCCACCCGCCAGGCTTCGTTGGCGCCGCTGATGAGGATGTTCAGCTTGAACTCATCGCGCAGCCGAAGAGCTCGCTTGATGTCTTCCTGGTTGGCGCACGTAAAAATGATCGGCTTTTTATCGACGACGTACGGAACGAGGTCTTCGAGGAAAGGGTTGTACTCGGGTCTCTTCATCCCCCGGCCAAGCTGTTCAAAGCGCGTGCGATGTGAAGCGTAATAAGCCGCGTCCAAGAAGGACTGCCTGAGGAGGGCCATCGTGCCCATCAGGCTCGACGGGTAAGCCCCTCTTTCTGTAGCGAAATTGATGTGCAGGGCGACGGGGTTTTTGACCACCATAGGTTCGACAGCCTCGCCGTTAAGGTTAATGAGGACGCTCTGGCCGGCGAAGATGCCCGACCCGGCCGCAGCGAGGATGGTTGTGATGCCGATGCGATGAAGCGCCTCAATCGTCGTCTTCTTGGGCTTAAGGAGGCTAAAGGCCGGCGAGCCACGTTTGGCCACAGGTTTCTCCGGCTGACTTTCAGCAGTCTGCAGGGCCTCTGCGGCCGGCCGCTCTTCCTTGGGCGGCTCAATGAAGAAATTCGTGTGGGCTGAGATCAATCCAGGATAAGCGGTCAAGCCCTCGGCCTCTATCACTTCAGCGTCTTCGGGAATCTTTATTATTCCGATAGTTCCTATAGATTCAATAAGACCATCACGGATGATGATGATGCCCTTTTCGACTTGGGGTCCACCAACCGGCACGATCCGGCAATTGACCAGAGCGTAGGTCGGAGAAACATCAGCCTGGACAAGCGCCGGGGCAATGACAAGGACCAGAATAAAGAAAATGAGGTTTTTGACAATCGTTTTAGCCATGGGCCTCCTTACATGCAAAAAAAGGATATCAAATAAACAGAGAAGAAATATATAAGAAATCCATTCCCTTGCCCGGGTTTTCATGAAGTCAAAAATTTTAACAAAACCGGTTTTTTCCGTCCACCGCTTTCTTCATCAAGTAAGCATTTCCATTTTTTTGAAAGACGGGGGTCCTGTCGTGGAGATGCTTCTTTCAGCAAACTGAGCAGGTCGTGCCAGGGACAGGATTTTCTGATAGGATAGAAAGCCTGGGCGAAATGATGAACAGAGGAATTCAGGCTATTTTTTCAGAAGTGGCCGAGCGCTACGAGCTGGTCAATCATATCCTGACCTTTGGCTTGGATCGGTCGTGGCGAAAGCAGGCCGCCCGGCTGGCCGCCCGGGCTGGAGGCACACTCTGGCTCGATGTCTGCAGCGGGACGGGAGAGATGGCCGAGAGCCTGCGCCGGTATTCTGATGAGCGGGCGAGAATCGTTGTGGTCGATTTTAACGCGGCTATGTTAGCCCGGGTTTCTGACAAATCGGCAGGCCGTGATTTTTTATTGACCATCGCTGAAGCGGGCCGGCTGCCCTTTGCCGATCGAACCTTTGGCCTGGTAACAATCTCTTTTGCCACACGCAACATCAACGCCTCGACCGATGCCCTGCTCAAACACCTCCGGGAGTTCCGGCGTGTCCTCCGGCCCGGCGGCTGCTTTATCAACCTCGAAACAAGTCAGCCGCGACACCCGGTTATCAAGAAACTTTTCCATGCGTATATCAAGTTGGCTGTCAGGCCCGTCGGCACTTTTCTCACAGGGTCGAGAGCCGGGTACGCCTATCTCTCCTCCACGATCCCACGTTTTTATGAGGCCGCTGATTTCAGCCGCCTCCTCAGGCAGGCGGGGTTTGCCCGGGTAGACGAAAATCCGTTGTTCTTCGGAGCAGCGGCTATTCATGTGGCCCAATACGAAAAATGAATTGAGTTGTTGATTGGGTGCCGTTCGTGTAAGATGAGGACCGAAGAAGGTCTGCTGTGCCTGAAAGAATGCACCGCCAAGGCCTGAGGGTCTTGAAAGCTGAGGTAGGAGTCGTCTCCAACGAGAAATCCCTTCTTCTATCCTTTCCCCTGCCGCTTGAAGTGAAATCCCTGCTTACAGATTTCAAAGAAATAAAAAACATCCCTTATCCCTCTAACCCGGACGGCCGGATCAGCATTTATGAGGTGCCCGGGGCAAAGCCGTCCTGCCGCATTTCCGGCCAGCGCGCGTTTTTCCGAGGCCCCTTCGTCAGCCTGACCAGGCGGGCCTCCGACCTGAGGTACAGCTTGTGGGGAAACCAGGGCTTTTTTTACCGCTTTGCCCTTTATCTCTTGGAGAGAAACCATCAGGTTTACAGCCTCCATGCCTGCGGCCTTTTCCAGGCGAAAAAAAACAGGCTGGTGGTCATCGCCGGTGGAGCAGGAAGCGGCAAAACAGTCTACCTTCTCAGCGGGCTTGCCAAAGGGTTAAAACTCTTTTCGACCGAGACCGTTCATTTCACCATCAAGGCAGGCCGCTTTCTCTGGTTCATGGGTTCGCTCGTGGACAACGTCAGAATTGAAACAATCCGGCGCCATTTTTCTGAGTTTTGGCCCGCACCCCTGCCGGCCAACCAGGGAACAGAATGGCACGGGAAAATTGCTATCGACCTTTCTTCCTATAAGTGTCCGTTCGACACTCTCAAGGATCCTGATGTCGTGATTATCTTTCCTCGCATCGAAGAAGGCCGGGACACTTTTCTCCTCAGCAGGATGGATAATGCTGCTCGACGGGCGAAAGCCCTGTTCGACAACATATCTGAGAAGCTCGCCGAGACGGTCGTCCTTTACGACAAGGTTCCAGCGCCCGGATTGGACAATCCCGATTTAGCCAGAGCGAGGCTCAGAGCTGCCGAGACGTTGGCGCGCTCGCGCCATACCCGCCTTGTGGCCTCTGTCCTTTCCAGCCCGGACCGCTGCTGGGGAGGCCTGCTGTCAGAACGTTACTCATCTCAAAAAGGAGCTGAATATGGCGAATAAAGCGTGGAATGGAGCCTTCCGCATCCCATGCCTGGGGAGGAGCAAAAAACCCAGGCGGACAGGCTTGACCATGGTCATAGACAAGGGCCTGGGCATTTATTTTCTCAAAGACCTGATTCAAACGGCTGGAGACTACATCGACATCATCAAGCTGACCTTCGGGACCTCGGCCTTCTATGAGAGGCGTCTGCTCAAAGAAAAAAATGAGTTGATCGTCTCTTCCGGCATCGAAGTCATGCCGGGCGGAACCTTTCTTGAAGTGGCCGTATGGCAAAAAAGCCTCGATGCTTATCTTGAAAAGGCGCGCGACTTAGGGTTCAGCGCAGTTGAAGTCTCGGACGGCACGATCGAGATAGACCGGCCTGCCCGGAAAGCGGCGATAAAAAAATCCCTCGACATGGGCTTCAAAGTCATCACAGAAGTGGGAAAGAAGGATCCCAAAGAAGCTCCTCCGGCCGAGCTTATTCATGAACTGATCCGTGAGGATCTGGATTCTGGTGCTTTTAAGGTCATCATCGAATCCCGCGAAGCCGGGAAGGGTGTCGGCATTTTTGACCAAGAGGGGAAAACCAAGGAGGACGAGATCGATCGCATCCTGGCCGCGGGCACTGCCGTGGATGATTTAATCTGGGAAGCTCCCCTCAAGAATCAGCAGCAGGACCTTATCCTGCGTTTTGGGCTCAACGTTAACTTGGGGAATATCCCGCCCGAGGAAGTGTTGGCTCTGGAAGCACTTAGGCAAGGGCTGCGCGGAGACACGCTGAAGCACGCCTACTCCAAGGCTTCGAGGAGTTGAATGAGGACAGTGTGATCGCCTTCGGGAATTATGATTTTCTCGGAGCGGCCCGTAAAAACTCTTTTGAGTTCGTTGTCAACAAGGAGTTGGTATTTTCCTTTTTTAAGGAAATGGATTTCCACTTCCCTCGCTTTGAGGGTTTTGATTTCGAAAGAGACTTCGTTCTCCGAGTAAAGAAAATGCCTGAAAACGGCGCCACCATTGGCCTTTAGGATTTCGCGCTCCTCCTCGATGAGCTTGATCTTGGAGTTTGAGACCTCGACCTGGTAGTGCCTGCCCTGGATAGCCAAACGGACGAGCTTTCCCTTCTTCTCTGGTTTGAGCATGCCGAACCGAAAGCCTTCCCAGGGCGTAAAATCGATATATTCCTCGAGGGCGATGAGGGCAAAAAGCGGACCCCAGGTTTGAAAGCGCTGGCCACCCGCCTCTCCTGTCCGGGAATCAAAATTTTCCGGGCAAAGCTGGAAGTTCTCCCAGCTTCGCAAAAACAGGGCCGCGCTTTTCTGGGCGAACTCAGCCGCCACAGCGTCAAAACCGAAAGCCTTCAGACCCTGGTAGACGAGATAGTTAGTCGGCGGCCAGACTGCGCCGCGCCAGTACTGCTGCTCCTTGAAAAGCGGGTCATCACGAGAGATGGTGGGCAGGATATAGTCCCCCCAGAATTCTTTGGGGTTGAGGAGTCGCTTGATCATCGCCAGGGCCTGCTCTTTGTCGGGAATACGGGCCAGCAGAGGATAGAAGTTTGAAGCCGCCTTGCGTTGGGAAAACCGACCGTCCCAGTGCCGGTCAAAGTAGAACTTTTCCCGCTCGTTCCACAGGACGCTGTTGATAAGTCTTTTCATCTGGTTGTATTCATCAATATAGAGGGCATAGTCATCAGGAAGGTTCAGGATGTTGGCGATCTGGGCGAGGCAATAAGCGTCAAGCGCGTAGAGGGAGTTGAGATCCAGGCAGTTCATCATCAGAGTCCCCGTCTCCTCGTTGAATGAGGCCTCTTCCCAGTTTGGCAAGTCATCCTGTCCCGATTCCCATATGGCTCGCTGTTTTCCTTCGGCGTTGATTTCCCAAGAAGGAACCGCTGTGGACACAAGGTCAGCGTCAGAGCCCCACTCGAGGAGGCCGTCGCCGTTTCCGTCACGACGGGCTTGGCCGTTGGATTTGGGAGCTTTCCAGAAGTCGTGCCATTTTTTCAAGCTTGGGTAAGAGAGCTTGAGAAGGTCAAAGTCCCCTATCTTCCCGAACAGTTTGAGCACACAGAAAGCACCCACGGGAGGCTGTGAGCGGTCGGCTGTTCCGCTGAACCGACCCCTCCAGTTGGGGATGTTCCCGTTCGGATACTGAGTCTCCAGCACAGACGCTATAATGTCCCGGACATGTTTCGGGCTTTCTACAGAGGCTTCCAGGGCACTAAAGAAAGAATCCCATTCGAAGACAGTCCAGTGGTCTTGAAGGCCCCCGGGCTGGAAAATCCAGTTCCTTCCCGCAGGCGTGTAGAGCCGGTGGTGGCCTGGCTGGTAAAGGGTCATCCAGAAGACGTTGTTGGTTATGGCTTCCGCGACGCCCTTAAAAAGCCCATCGGCCCTGACTCTTTTATTCTGGTAACGGCGCCCTTCCTCAAGAAGGAAGTAGTTTATTGTTTTGCTGTTCTTGTAGCGATAGATCTGGTTGCTCAGGGTTTTCGGGTCTTCGCCGACCCCGGCAACAAAATAGAGTTCCCTCTCCTTCTCCATTGAAAAAGGAAGCGAGATGTCTTTTTCTGTTTGCACAGGGGGGGCATCTGGCTGTCTATTCGACCAAAAGAGGTAGTGAAGCTTTTTATCGATTCCGCTCTCAGCTTGAACCTGCCCGTCACCAAGCAAGCGGTACTCGCCGCTGATATTCCATGGAAAGTAGTGAACGATTTGAAGCTCGATGTTCTTGGGTGCTCTGATCCGGCCAATAACCGCTTTTTCATTCTGTCTGGACCATTCCAGGGTCAGCGTTTCCGATTTTGGAGCGTGCTTAATCAGAATAGGAGTCTCCTGAGCCTGGTGGAAAGGCAGGCTGAGGTCAGCCTTGATACGGGAGTATTGCCCGTCAGGAGAGTGGGGCCCAACTTCGGAGACCAAATAGAACAAGTCATGGCCCTCTGCTTGTCGGCCCTCTTTAACAACCCTGATTCGGAAGCCAAAGACGGAATCCCGAGAAGCGGCCAAGACGAGGCCAAACCATTCTTTTCCCTCGAGAGCTCCGATATAAACGTCTCTCCATGGATAAAAAACCTCTGCGCGTATCGGGAGGACCGTGATTGTCGTGGCGAAAAATAAAAAAACAGCGAGAAAAAGGGTTAGCCCCGCTCGCTCTTTAGTGATTTTTCTTATGTGGTTTCTTGCGAAGTCATGCATGTCGTCGCTGCATTCTTTATCAAGGTTTCCTTCTTAATGTACGGCAAATGCGATGATAAATCAACGCTCCCAGGGCTCTGGATTGCATCTCTATTTCCGTGAAACGGGCGGGTCCTGTCGCGGTTCACCCCCGGCGCCCCCTCGCGGACTATCTTGTTTATTAGAAAATCGGCAGATGAGTGGCATCAAACGCTCGGGGCGGCGGGGGGCCCCCGAACCGCGCCACCCGCCCCCTGCTATCAGCACAGGACTGTCACGGACTTGGAGATGCTCCCCAGGGCGCTATCATCAGTCAAGACGAGACAAGCCGTATTTCTTGGCCCAGGCTAAGGCCTCCTGATATTCGCTCCGTTTGATCCTGCGGTTGATATCTGGATATTCGCCGGCCTTGTACTCGGGGCGGTACTGACTCATGAGGTTGACATATGTTGCGGTCGAAAGTTCCTCGGCCACAAACTTGATGAATTCCTCCGTCCCCGAAACCCTGTTGGGCAAGATGAGATGCCTGAGGATGACTCCTCTTCGGGCGATGCCGCGCTCGTCAAGCTTTAGCTCCCCGACCTGACGGTGCATTTCCTTGACAGCCGCTTTGGCATAATACGGATAATTGTAGGCGCCAGAAGAATACTTTGCTGCGAAAGCAGGCTGCATGTACTTGATGTCGGGCAGGTAAATGTCGATGATACCATCGAGAAGCCCAAGGACTTCGAGATTCTCGTAACCGCTCGTGTTATAGACAAGCGGTATCTTGAGCCCAAGCCGGATGGCGCGGCGGAGCGCCCGGACTATATGCGGGACATAATGGGTAGGCGTAACAAGGTTGATGTTGTGGCAGCCGAAGCCCTGAATCTTGACCATCGTTTCAGCCAGTTGGTCATCAGAGATTTCTACCCCTTCGCCCTCGATGCTGATCGTGTAGTTCTGGCAAAAAACGCACCTCAGCCCGCAGTTGGAGAAAAAGACTGTCCCTGAACCTTTCTGGCCGACAAGCGGCTTCTCTTCACCAAAATGAGGGAAAGCACTCGAGATCTTGCCCCGGGCTGTCGCCTGACAAACACCGATCTCGCCTTTAAGCCTGTTGACTCTGCAGTCTCGCGGACAAAGGTGGCAGTTTTCGAGAAAGGCGACAAGCTTTTCCTCTCGTTCGGCGAGGCGGCCCGACTTTTCTAAAGAAAGATAAGAGGGATAATCTCCGGGCTTTTCCTTGTTGGATGAAAAAGCCGGGAAAGAGCGCCAAGCTCCAACCGCGAAACTGGGCAGGAATAGGCCCGAGCCGACAAGTATCCAAGCCCGGCCCAAGAAATCTCTTCGCGAAAGGTGATCCACTGTTCCTTTTATCGATCGCCCTAGATTTTCTAAATTATTATAACATAAAGGCAGACTATTTTTAATAAATGCCGCGGCATGAGGTGATTTGTTTGCGCCTCTAAAATTAGATAGAATAAAAAAATGTTTCAGGAAAAGAACAAGAAAGAGGCTCGGGGAGAGCCGGATGCGTTGGCAAGGAGAATGCCGCAGGCCAGATCCAGGGTAGTCATCTCGCGCTGCGCTTCTTACGACCGCCGTGACCTTTCCCTTGCTCTGCGCCGGATCTTCGACAGCCTCGGCGGCCTGAGCTCTGTCGTTAAGCAGGGCAGCCGGGTCTTCGTCAAGATCAACCATCTCTCCCCTTCTTCTCCACCTGAGCGGGCCATCCTCACTCATCCTTCCTTCACCCGCGAGGTCCTGCAGTTGCTCAGTGACTCGGGAGCTGAGCTGACCGTTGGAGACGATATCTACAGCCGGCATCCTGACGGTTTTTCCCTGAGCGGCTACCGGGCCGTGTGCGATGAGTTGGGCGTCCGCCTTGTCAATCTCAAAGAGACAGGTTTCGTGGAGGTCGCTGTCCATGGAAAAGTCTTGAAAAAGACGTACATCGCGCGGCCGGTCGTCGACGCTGATGTCATCATAAACCTCCCCAAATTGAAGACCCATTCTTTTGCCATCTTCACCGGAGCCATAAAAAACATGTATGGCGTCATCCCTCACGGCCTCCGGCTGGCCTATCACCGGCGTTATGTCCGGAATGATGTCTTTTCTCAGATGCTGGTCGATCTGTTTTCATGCGTTCCGCCGCAGCTCAACATCATGGATGCCGTCGTCGGCATGGAAGGAGAGGGCCCTTCAGCCGGTAAGCCCAAGAAGGTCGGGCTCATCCTGGCCAGTCGCGACGCAGTGGCGTTGGATGCGGCCGCGGCCAGGGTCATCGGATATGGGTCCTCCGCTATCTACACAACGGTATTTGCCGACGAGAGAAGCCTTGGCACCGCCGATTTCCGCAAGATCGAGGTTGCGGGCGAGAGGCTTGAGGATGTGGTGGTTTCGGATTTCCGGCACTCGGCTGTGGCGGTCAGTTTTTTCAAAAGGTGGCTGCCCTCCGTCCTCTACGCTTATATCCAAAACCAGCTCACCCTTATTCCGGAAATCCGGAGGGTGGCTTGTGAAGCTTGCTTGGAGTGCGTCAGCATATGCCCGCCTCGGGCTATCAGCTTGCTCGATGATGCGGCCTGCATAGACGAGTCGAACTGTATCCACTGTCTCTGCTGCCACGAGATCTGCCAGTATCAAGCCATTAAGCTCAAACAGCTCCCTCTGGGGCGGCTGCTGCGCAAGGGCGACGCCGTCTTTAAAAAAGCAAGCGCTATTTTAAATAAACGAACCTGACATTTTGCTGAATTCGGCGCAGCTCTGGAAAGAAAAGGAGCGCTGTGATAAAGTAAGGGCTGCCGGAGGCGCGACATGGATTTCAACCTTTATTTTAAATCTCGACAAGGGGAGATGGCTAACCTCCTGAAACAGATAGTCAGCCGAGAATCTCCTTCACAGGATAAGAAAGCCGTGGATTCCTGTGCGTCCTTTGTCATCAGCGAGTTCCGGAAAATCGGCGCGCGCGTTAGCCGTTTTCCACAGAAAGGAATCGGTGATTTTTATGTCGTTGAGTATCCAGGAGCAATAAGAGGAGACGTTGAACGGCCGGTTCTTGTCCTCACTCATATCGACACTGTCTGGCCGGTTGGCAAGATCGTCCAAATGCCCTTCTACATCTCCGGGAGCAAAGTCTATGGTCCTGGGGTGTTGGATATGAAGGCAGGGCTGGTCATGGTCATTTCTGCTTTGAAAGCGCTTCACCAGCTTGGTCTGCGTCCTCGGCGAAGAGTCTTGGTCTTCATCAATTCTGCCGAAGAGATCGGCAGTGAGGCTGCCTACGAAATAATCGCCCCGCTCGCAAGGAAATCATCTCATGTGCTCTGTCTCGAGCCTGCCCTCCCTGGAGGAGCTCTTAAGACCCAGCGCAAAGGCCGCCTTGTTGTCAGGTTAGAAGCAAAGGGAAAGGCAGCCCATGCCGGTTCACCAGAGAAAGGCGTTAACGCCATTGAGGAGCTTATTGTTCAGATCCAGCGTTTGAAAAGGCTGGCCAAGGGTGGCGTGACGATGAGCGTCAATCAGGTAGGCGGCGGAGAGAAAGCCAACGTCGTGGCCGAAGCAGCCTGGGCTGTCCTGGATATCAGGTTCTGGGACAGCGGCCAAAAAAACAGGATCACGAATGCTTTGAGGCAGCTGAAGGCCTCAACCCAGGGAGCCAAGCTGAAATCTTCTATTGAGAGCTTGACGCCACCGCTCGAAAAGAGCAAACCTTCGGCCACACTCCTCCATCAAGTCAGGAAAATTGCTGCTTCACTTGAAATGACGCTGGAAGAAGGAAAAACAGGCGGTGGGTCTGACGCATCGATAGCCGCAAACCTGGGCATAGCCACTCTCGACGGTCTTGGACCAGATGGCGACGGCATCCATTCTGAAACTGAATATATGCTCCTCCCCTCTCTCATCCAGCGGACGGCGCTTCTCACCGAAATCTTCCGCCAGGTTTGACCTTAATGGAGACGGTCTTCGTCGAGGACCGTCCCCTCTGTCTTAATTGACTAGGCAGGACAATTTTGTTAATTTAAAGGGCGATGCATTTTAAACCTCAGTAATATTTCAATCAACAAAGGAGGACTTATATGATAAAGAAATACTACCTTCTCTCACCAGGCCCGACACCCATCCCCCCGGACGTGTTGGCTGTGGCTTCTGAACCTATCATTCATCACAGGACACCGGAATTCTCGGAAATCTTCATGCAGGTCTCCGAAGGGCTTAAGTACGTTTTCGGCACCAAGGAAGATGTCTTTATCCTGACCTCTTCTGGATCCGGCGCCATGGAGGCGGCCGTCGTCAATACGTTGAGTCCTGGCGACAAAGTCATCACCATCAACGGGGGCAAGTTTGGCGAACGCTGGGGCAACATCTGCCAGGCGTACGGCGTCGAAGTCAAAGAGGTTGTCCTGGAATGGGGCGATGATTTTACTCCAGACCAGCTTGCCGCAGAGCTCAGAGCAAACGCCGGTGTCAAGGCCGTCTTCTCCACGCTCTCTGAAACATCGAGCGGCGCCGTCTACGACATCAAAGGCTACGGCGAGGTCGTTTCCAAGACTGATGCCGTCCTCGTCGTTGACGGGATTTCAGGCCTCGGCGCCACGCCTTGCCCGATGGACGAGTGGAGCGTTGACGTTTTGGTTGCTGGCTCGCAGAAGTCGTTCATGATTCCCCCTGGACTCGCGTACATCGCTTTCAGCCCCAAGGCCTGGAAGCTTGTCGAGTCGGCCAAGCTTCCTAAGTTCTATTTTGATGCCCGCAAAGCCAAGAAGAACTTGGAGAAGCAGACGACTCCTTGGACCCCGGCCGTGTCGCTCATCATCCAGCAGAAAAAAGCTCTGGATATCATCCGCAACCTGGGAATGGAGAAACTGCTCGAGCATCACCGCGTCCTCGGCGAGGCCACACGCGCCGGTGTAAAAGCGCTCGGGCTTGAGCTTTTGGCCAAGAACCCGGGCAACATCCTGACAGCAGTCAAGGTGCCCGCCGGCATCGACGGCAGCAAGCTCGTCAAAACAATGCAGGCCAAGTACCAGGCGTACATCGCCGGTGCCCAGGACCCAAACAAGGGGAAATTCTTCCGCATCGCGCATCTCGGTTACATGGGCGCGTTCGATATCATCACCGCTCTCTCTGCCCTGGAGATGACATTAGATGATCTCCATTTTGCTTTCGAGAAAGGCAGCTCCATCCGGGGGGCGGAGAAAATCCTAAAGGAGAATTGGCAATGAAAAAAGTTTTGCTGGCAGATTCATTGGATAAAGAAGCGCTCGACAAGCTCAAGGCCCTCCCTCAGTTTGATGTTACTCTGAAAACCGGACAGGATGAGGCCGAGCTGGTCAAGACCGTCCCTGGTTTTCAGGCGGTCGTCGTCCGCAGCGCAACTAAAATTACGAGGAAGGTTATCGAGGCGGCTCGAGACCTTGAGCTCATTGTCAGGGCGGGCATCGGGCTGGACAACATCGACTGCGAAGCAGCCAAAGAGAAGGGCATTCAAGTGGCCAACACGCCGGCCGCGACTTCAATCTCTGTGGCCGAGCACACCTTCGGCCTGATGCTGGCCGCCGCGCGGCAGCATGGTCGCGCCAACCTGTCGATGAAGGAACGCAAATGGGAAAAAAAAGCGCTTTCCGGCACCGAGCTTTACGGCAAGACGCTTGGGCTTATCGGCTTGGGCCGGATCGGAAAGGAAGTGGCCAGGCGTGCCCTGGCCTTCGGGATGAACGTGATTGCCTATGATGTCGTCAAGATCGAGACTGACCTTGATGTCAAGCAGGTCTCCCTCGCTGAACTTCTGGAGCAAGCCGATATTATTTCTCTGCACCTGCCGCTAACCAAAGAGAGCAGGCACATGATCGGAAAGCCTGAGTTCGAGAAGATGAAAGACGGAGTCATTCTCGTCAACGCCGCCCGCGGCGGAATAGTCGATGAGGCCGCCCTGCTCGAAGCTCTCAATTCCGGTAAGGTCAGGGCAGCGGCGATCGATGTGTTCGAGAAGGAGCCGCCGGTCGATTACAGCCTCATCGATCATCCCAACGTCATTGCCACGCCTCATATCGGGGCCGCAGCTGAAGAAGGCCAGAAACGCGCCGGCTTAGAGGTGGTCAAGATTCTCCAAGAAAGACTGAAATAAAACGCGACAAAAAGAGGGTTGAACGGAAAGGAAAAAAATCATGGCAGAGATACAGCCCTTCAGAGGCTTGAGGTACAACCCTGATAGAATCCGGCTCCAAGACGTGATCACCGAGCCATACGACCGGATTACGCCAGCAATGCAGGATGAATATTACCGGAAAAATCCTTATAACATCGTCCGTGTCATCCTGGGAAAGGACGAGGATCCCGAGCATCCAGAAAAAGACAAATACAGGCGGGCTGACGTTCTTCTGAAAAAGTGGCAGGAAGACGGTGTCTTTGTCAGAGAGAAGAGAAGGGCGCTCTACCTCTACGAACAAGAATTTCAGTCAGACGGCGAACAAAGAAAGCGGCTCGGGCTCATCGCCAGGGTCAAACTTGAGGACTTCGCCTCAAAAAAAGTTCTGCCTCATGAAAAGACATTTCCCAAGCACAAGGAAGACCGGCTGCGTTTGCTCAGAGCGACTCAGACGAACACCGAACAGATTTTCCTGCTTTATTCGGACGGCGATAAGGAAGCCCACCAGGCCATTAGTCGGGCGCTAGAAAGGATTGAAGCTGCAGCCGACATTCGGGACGAAGATGGATTCCGACATTGCCTCTGGATTGTCCAGGATGAAAAGGACATCAGCCGCATTCAGCAAGCCATGGCTGATAAAATCTTGATCATAGCTGACGGCCACCACCGCTACGAGACGTCGCTCAATTACAGGGCGGAGATGGCCACCAAGCTCGGCTACAGCTCGGGAATAGAGCCATGGAATTACGTCATGATGACTCTCTTCGACCTCAACGACCCTGGCCTGGTCATCCTCCCAACCTACCGGCTGGTCAAGAATCTGGAAAAACTAGATGAAGAAGGGTTGAGGAGTGCTTTTTCAGATTGGTTTGAAATCTCTGGCGTCGACTGGTCTGGGCTGGACGACCGGGCTGGTCTGGCCAAAGTTCGCGAGATCGTTTCGACGAACGAACACACGTTCGCCCTCTTCCTCTCCGGGCTGAAGAAATTCCTTGTCCTTCGCCTGAAGAATGAGGAGATCCTCGACGAGGAGGGCGACCGGTCTAAATCGGCTGAGTGGAAGAGGCTCGATGTGGCCATCCTCCATTTCCTGATCATCGACCGGCTCGGCCGCTTCACGGCAAAGCCTTTTGTTCAGGAAGAGTCCGTTTCTTATATCCGGCGCCTGGAGGAAGGGCTGGAGAAGGTTGAGGCGGGCGAATGGCAGATGATTTTCTTGCTCAAGCCTTGTTCTCTGCAGCAAGTCCGGCAGGTGGTTGAGAAGGGAGAGCTGATGCCTCACAAGTCTACGGATTTCTTTCCCAAGCTGAAGTCGGGGCTTGTCCTCTGCCCTCTTGATGAATAACGAACGACGATGATTTACCTTGACAATAATGCAACGACGCCGCTCGACCCGGCTGTCGCAGATAAGATGTGCTGGTTTCTCCGGGAGCATTTTGGCAACCCGTCTTCGCTCTATCCGATCGGCCGAGCCGTTAAGAACATCGTCAATGAGGCCAGGGACACTGTGGCGAGAGCGCTTGGCGCCAGCCGCACTGAGATCATCTTCACCGGGTCCGGAACCGAGGCGGATAATTTCGCCATCCGTGGCGTCCTCGATACCTATCCCGAGAAGAATGAAGTCATCACCTCGGCCATCGAGCACCCGGCTGTGCTCCGCGTGGGCAATTATCTCGAAAAAAAGGGGATAAAGGTAAGCTACGCCCCGGTTGACGAGTTTGGCTTGGTCGACCTCAGCTTCATCCGCGACGCCATCACGCCGCGGACCGCCCTTGTCTCAATCATGCACGCCAACAACGAAATCGGGACAATCCAGCCGATCGAGGAAATTGTCAAGCTCTCTCATGATAAAGGTGTTCTTGTCCACACTGACGCTGTCCAGACTTTCGGCAAACTCGACTTCACCGTGGAGAAACTCGGTGTGGATCTCCTCTCGATCTCAGCTCACAAGATTTACGGCCCCAAAGGTGTAGGAGCGCTGTTTGTCCGCAAAGGAATTGACATCTGTCCGTTTATCCACGGCGGCCATCAGGAGAGAGGCCTCCGGGCCGGAACCGAGAACACGATCGGCATTGTCGGGTTTGGTGAGGCGGTGCGCCTGCTGATGGAAAGAGGCAAGAGGGATAAGGAAAGAATCGCTCGGCTTGCTGATAGCCTGAAAAAAGGAATCGAAGAAAAAATCCCCAAGGCCATGTTCAACGGCCATCCTGAAAAAAGAGTCAAGAACACGCTCAACTTTTCTTTTCCCGGACTTGAGGCTGAGGCGATTCTGCTTGCCTTGGCGACGAAAGAGATCTACGTATCGACGGGATCGGCGTGCAGCGAAGAGTCGGAGGACGTCTCCCATGTGCTCCTCGCGATAGGCCTTCGGCCTGAAGTCGCTCGTTCCTCGATCCGCATATCATTGGGCAGGTTCAACACCGAAGAGAACGTCCATGTTGTCCTTAAAGAGCTTCCCGAGATCATCGAAAAACTGAGGCAGATTTCCGCTTTTGATCCAGAGGAATAATAAGAAAGCACCGATGGAAAAGTTCTGGCAACTTCTTGGAGAAAGGACCATCCTGTTAGACGGCGCAATGGGGACCGAGCTCATCCGGGCCGGGCTTCCCCAAGGAGGCTGCCCAGAGCTTTGGAATGTGGACAGGCCTGAAGCGGTCAGAGAAATCCACCGCCGCTATTTCGAGGCGGGCGCGGATGCGGTCTCGACCAACTCCTTCGGCGGGAACAAGATCAAGCTCGGTTCGCACGGGCTTGAGGGGAGGTGTTACGAGCTCAACTTTGCTGCGGCGAGCATTGCCCGAGAAACGAAAAAACCAGGGACTTTTGTCGGGGGCAGCATAGGCCCGACAGGAAAATTTCTCAAGCCTCAGGGCGAGTACGAGGAGCGTGAGTTCGAAGAGGCTTATGCGGTTCAGGCCGAAGCCCTGACCGCGGGAAAAGTCGACTTTTTGCTTATCGAAACAATGTACGACCTGAGAGAAGCCCTGTGCGCTCTGAGAGCAGCCAAAAAGGTCTCCCCTCTTCCGATTTTTGTAACAATGACTTTTAACAGGACGCCGCGCGGGTTTTTTACCCTCATGGGAAACGGAGTCAAGCAGTGCATCCGCGAGATTGTGGACTGCGGCGGCCTGCGAGCTATTGGCGCGAACTGCACCCTGAACAGCTCCGACATGGTTGCGCTCATCCAGGAAATGAAAAAAGAAACATCTTTCCCCCTTATCGCCCAGCCTAATGCTGGCCAGCCTGTCCTGGCGGCCGGGGACACGGTGACATACACTCAGGAAATCGATGATTATGTCCAGCACATCCCTGAGATCATCGCCAGCGGAGCCAACATCATCGGAGGTTGCTGCGGCACCACCCCTGAGTTCATCCGCCGGATGGCCGGAATTATCAAACCCTCATGATTATCATCGGTGAGCGCCTGAACTCGAGCCGTCGAACAGTCCACGATGCGCTCGTCAGAAGAGACGAGACCTATTTTGTCGAAGAGGCCAGGCTACAAGAACAAGCCGGAGCTGACTACATTGACCTCAACGCTTCTGCCTTGATGGATAGAGAACTAGAAGCCTTGCGCTGGGCTGTGCCGCTCCTCCAGAAAAATATTAGCGTTCCCCTTGCTCTTGACACGCCCGACGCGCGAGCCATGGAGGCCGCGATGGAGCTCTATAAAGGGCGGCCACTGCTCAACTCGCTGACCGGCGAAAAAGCGAAGGTCGAGAGTCTCCTGCCACTCATCCGGAATTTCAGGCCCCAGGTCATTGTCCTTTGCCTGGATGATACGGGATTGCCGGTTGATGCCCGTCAGGCGTTGGCTGTAGCCCAACGGATGGTGGAGCTGCTGAGCCGGCATGGGATTAGCGAACAAGACATCTTTATTGATCCGCTTGTCCGGCCGTTGGGCGTGGATTCGAAGGCAGGATCGCTTTTTCTTGAATCCTTGAAAACAATCAAAAAAACGCTTCCTGGTATAAAGACAGTGGCCGGGCTGAGCAATGTCTCGTTCGGCTTGCCTGAACGCGGCCTCTTGAACAGAACTCTGCTGGTCCTGGCCATGAAAACGGGGTTGGACGCAGCCATATGCGATCCTCTGGATAAGGAACTCAGGGCGGCGTTGGCTGCCGCCTCAGCTCTCCTCGGCCGAGACCCCCTTCTCAAGGATTTTCTCCGCTTCTATCGTGAACGCAAAGGATCGGGAGGACATTAAGTATTCAGCCCGGGCAGCGGGTTTTGACCTGACGCAAGTAAAGGCGTCTGGCTTCGAGGAAGAATCTCTGATAACCCTCCTGCCTGAAATCAGGGTAAGTCCAGTCGAGAAGCCTGACGCCGGTGTTGCTGAACAGAAGCTCAAGGTGAGCATAAATTCCGTTAGCCAGCGGGATGCGGTGGGAAAAATCTTTTGTTGTGGCCATGATCAAGGACGATGCTGTCAGAATGCCCGGGTCAATGTTGGCAACCCGCCGACTTGAATCAAGCTCCTCTCGGAGTTTTTTTTCTAGAGCATTCGTCTCCAACTTGATCGCGCTCAGTCTTTCCGGCGCCACCAGATTCTCGAAACTCAGGAATTGCCTTCGTAAGCCCTTTCCCATTTCCTGTTCATAGTAACTGGTCTGGTCAAAGGGAAACGACTGGCTCTTCAAATCGACTGGTCCATAAAAAGCTTTAAGCTCCTCCTCCGCCTTTTGGAAGATGAGGGCCTCTGATGAGATGATGCCACAGATTAATTTTGCTCGGGCGAAAGGTCTTGGTTCGGCCATTTGCTTTCAACATAAACAAAACATCGGCGCATTGCAAGATTCGCTAGTGGAATTTGATTTTGGTCGAAGGATTTCCCTATAATGGATGAACAATGAGATGGAAGTGGGTTTACATCGAAGATGTCTCCCGGCACGCTGGCGAGGACGTCGAGGTCCGCGGATGGTTGTTCAACAAGCGGTCGAGCGGCAAGATCCGATTCCTGCTCATCCGCGACGGCACAGGAGTCCTCCAGGCCACCATCTTCAGCCCAGAAAAATGCCATCCCCTGTTTGCTCAATTTGACGCTCTGACCCAGGAGTCTTCGCTTATCGTCAGGGGCCGGGTTCGCCAGGACAAAAGAGCGCCCGGCGGCTATGAGCTTGAGATCGCCGATATGGAAACTGTTCAGATCGCCAGAGATTATCCGATCTCCCCGAAAGAGCACAGCACAGCCTTCTTGATGGAGCACCGCCATCTCTGGCTCCGCTCCCGCAAGCAGCACGCTGTTCTTCAGGTCCGAGCTGAGCTCATCCGGGCCATCCGTGATTTCTTCGACGGCCGTGGGTTCCGGCTCATGGACACCCCCATCCTGACACCGAGCGCTTGCGAGGGAACGACGACCCTCTTCGAAACTCAGTACTTTGACCAGAAAGCCTTTCTCAGCCAGAGCGGCCAGCTTTACAACGAGGCCACAGCCATGGCCTTCGGCAAAGTCTACTGTTTCGGGCCTACTTTCCGGGCCGAAAAATCCAAGACTCGGCGTCACCTGATTGAATTCTGGATGGTCGAGCCGGAAGTTGCCTTTGCCAGCCTTGAAGACATCATAGAGCTCGCAGAGGACCTGGTCCTCTTCATCCTTGGGCGAGTGCTGTCGCGCCGACGCCAGGAGCTCGATATCCTCGAGCGAGACACAAAGCCGCTTGAGCGGATAAAAAAGCCTTTTCCCCGTATTACATACGATGAAGCCGTCCAGCTGCTTAAACAAAAAGGGTCAGCCATCACTTGGGGGAATGATTTCGGCGCGCCCGAAGAAACGATGATGTCTGAGATTTTCGACCTCCCGGTCTGTGTCACTCATTTTCCTGCCGCGATCAAGGCCTTCTATATGCAACCCGCACCGGAAAGGCCCGACGTTGTCCTAGGCGTGGACATGCTGGCCTCAGAAGGCTTCGGCGAAATCATCGGCGGCGGGCAGCGCATTCACGACCTCGGGCTCCTGGAGAAACGGCTCAAGGAGCACAACTTGCCTCGCCAGGCCTACGAGTGGTATATCGACCTTCGGCAATACGGCAGCGTCCCTCACGCCGGGTTTGGCCTTGGCGTGGAGCGGACTCTGGCCTGGCTGTGCCGAATCAAGCACATCCGTGAGACGATCCCCTTCCCTCGTTTGCTGTATAGAATTTATCCTTGATGGCCCTCATGTCCTGGCCTCATTCCCATAAACGAAAGAGCGTCGCCCTTATTAGCTACGGCTGCGCGAAGAACCTGGTTGACAGCGAAGTCATGCTTGGGTATCTCAGCGGGGCCGGCTACGCCATCCTGCCAGAGCCTGAAAAAGCCGACGTTGTCATCCTCAACACGTGCGGGTTCATCACGCCTGCACGGGAAGAAGCGGCTCGGGCCATCGAGGATGCCCTCAGCTTAAAAAAAAGGAAAAAAAGGCCTCTCGTTGTTGCTGCTGGCTGCTACGTGGAGCGGTACAAGAACAGCCTTGAGCAGGCATTTCCTGAGGTTGATATCTGGCTCGGCGTCAAAGATTACGATAAAATCGTTCAAGCTATCGAGGGCAAGCCTTTTCGTGCAGGCCGCAGGACTTTTCTCTGCAGCCACACGACACCCCGCCTCCTCTCCACTCCTTCTTCCTGGGCCTATATTAAAATCTCCGAGGGATGTTCCCACAAGTGCTCATTCTGCGCTATCCCGCTGATCAAGGGTCCGTACCGGTCCCGTCCCATCGACTCGATCATCGAAGAAGCGCGCCAGCTCGTTCACCTCGGCGTCAGGGAAATCAACCTGATTTCCCAAGACACGACCTCTTACGGCCGCGACCGCGGCATGAAAAACGGCCTGGCCAAGCTGTTGGAAAAACTCTCTTCTCTCCCGCGACTCGGCTGGATTCGGATCCTCTATGGCTATCCCGAAGAAATTTCTATAAACCTTCTTGATGTGATGACGGCAACAAAAATCTGTTCTTACTTCGACCTTCCGTTTCAACATGCTGACCCCTCCATCCTTAAAGTGATGGGGCGGAGCATGGACAGCCGGCGGGCCATGGCTCTCTTGGACAGAATCCGCAGCAGGGTCTCCGACGCGTCGATACGCACGTCCCTCATCGTCGGGTTTCCGGGGGAAGGGAAGAGGGAGTTCTTGAGGCTGAAAGATTTTGTCCGAGAGGCAAGGTTTGACCACCTCGGCGTCTTCACCTATTCTCCTGAAGAAGGGACGCCGGCTTTCCGCCTTGGTGACCCGGTTGCGGAAGGCGTCAAGATCAGGCGGCAACAAGAAATCATGGACCTGCAGGCGGAGATATCTTTTGCCAATAACAAGAGATACTTGGGCCAGCGTGTTGACGTCTTGATTGAATCCACGTCTCCGTCTGCTTTCCTTCGCCGCGACGGGTTGGCTCTCCGCGGACGGGGGCGATTCCAGGCGCCTGAAGTGGACGGCGTCATCTATGTCCGTGCTCCATCGCCTTGTGGCAGGCGCCTTCGCGTTATCGAGAAAGTTGAAATCACAGCCGTGGATGTATATGATTTACACGGCATGATCAGCAGATGAAAGCTATCTGGAAAGTCGTTGCTACCTGCTGCGGCATCGGGTTTATCCCTGTCGCTCCCGGCACCGCGGCCAGCCTGGCCGTCGCCTTGATGTATAAATTCTTCCTTTTCCGGCTGTCCTGGCCATTTTATCTTGTGCTTTTTGTCCTCCTCGGCGGCCTCGGGCTGGTTGCCTCGGCTGTCTATGCGGCCGAACTCGGCCGCGATGATCCACGCCGGATCGTTGTGGACGAAGCCTCAGGCCAGCTCATCTCCCTCTTCGCCGTGCCGGCAAGCTGGACAGCAGTTGGCCTTTCTTTTTTCCTTTTCCGGTTTTTCGACATCGTTAAGCCTTATCCGATCCGAAGGGCAGAAAGGCTTCCAGGCGGATGGGGTATTATGGCTGATGACTTATTGGCCGGGCTGATAGCCCGGGTCTTTCTTTTTTTCGTTTTTAGGGCTCTGATGTGAAGAAGAAATTCCTTGATCGAGTCGAAATATTGGCTATCGGTTCCGAGCTCCTCACCCCTTACTACCTGGACACGAACTCACTTTACCTTACGCAACAGCTTAACGACTTCGGCTACGAGGTTTCTTTCAAAACGATCGTTGGCGATGACTTGGAGAACCTCCTTCTCTGCATCACCTTGGCGCTCGACCGGGCCAGCCTCCTTCTTGCTGTGGGAGGGCTTGGCCCAACGGCTGACGACCTGACCTCCCTGGCGTTCGCCAAGGTCTTAAAGAGGAAGCTGGTCTTAAATAAAGACGTCTTGAGGCGGATCAGGTTGCGGTTCAAAAAAAGAAAAATCGCCATGCCTTCCTCCGCTATCAAGCAAGCGTACCTCATCGAAGGGGCCGTCGCGCTTCCCAACCGGAGAGGGACCGCGCCTGGCCAATGGGTTGAGGCCGGGACAAATAAAATCGTTCTCCTTCCTGGTCCCCCGCATGAGCTGAAGCCGATGTTCGAGGAGTTTGTCCGGCCACGGCTCGAAGCGCAGCGGTATAAGCATCTGGCGCGGAAAGTGCTCAAGACGACCGGAATGACTGAGTCAAGAGTAGAAAGCCTGATCAGGGACCTCTACCCGAGGAAAGGCGATGTGAAAGTCACCCTCCTTGCCCGCCCCGGGCAGATCGAGGTCCACCTTTCTGCCGTCTCTGTCAAAAGCCAGAGCCAGGCTGAGATAAAACTCGAAAGGCTTAGGAAAAAAATTTCCGTCCGGCTCAGGGATCATATTTTTTCTGAAGGCGGCCAAGAGCTCGAAGAAGTGGTCGGGAACCTGCTCAGAGGAAAAAAAAAGACATTGGCCGTGGCCGAGTCCTGCAGCGGCGGTTTGCTCGGCCACAGACTGACCAACGTCCCGGGAAGCTCTGATTATTTTCTGGAAGGCGTTGTCGTCTACTCAAACGAAGCAAAAACCGACGTTTTGGCTGTTGACCCTTCTCTTCTGGCCAAACACGGAGCGGTTAGTTTTGAGGCTGCCCTGGCTATGGCCAGAGGCATTCGCCAGCGTGCAAGGGCCAGCTATGGTCTCGCTATCACCGGCATCGCTGGCCCTGCTGGTGGCACCCTGCGCAAGCCCGTCGGGCTTGTCTTTGTTGCCTTAGATTCGTCTGAGGGAACAGAAGTCGAGAAAAATCTTTTTCTGGGCAGCAGACGGCAGATAAAATTTCAGTCCACCCAAAAGGCCCTGGACATGCTGCGTCGCCGTCTTCTCGGCCTGTCTGTCTTCAGAGGAGAAAAAACAAAAAAATGAGGGCTTTTATCGCTTGTGACCTGGATAAACCCCTGAAAGAAAAGCTGGGGGGGTTAATCTGCCAGCTCCGCCGTCGGGGCGGGGATATCCGATGGGTTAGGACGGAAGGAATGCACTTGACGCTTAAGTTCCTCGGCGAAATCAGAGAGGAAACGGCGGAAAAGGTCAAGAGCGCCCTCGGTGTTTTGGCCAGGCGGCATAAGCCCTTCGTCCTAAATTTTCAGGGCACGGGCACCTTTCCTCCCGGCCGCAAGGCGCGCGTCCTTTGGGTCGGCATCAAGGACATCTCTGACCTGAGAGAGCTTCAAGAGGACCTGGAAAAGGAAATGGAAAGACTGGGATTTCTCAGGGAAAAGCGCGGCTTTCAGCCGCATTTGACCTTGGGCCGGGTCAAATCCTCCCATGGCCTTGGGCCAGTGATCGAGGAATTCCAGAAAGAGGCAGCCACGGTTTTCGGCGAAACAGAAGTTTTGCGTTTGACCTTATTTCAGAGCATTCTCAAGCCGACGGGCGCAGAATACAGCATTCTTGGGGAGTACCCGCTGGGGTGAAAGCTCTATTCATTGTCCTGACCTATTGTCTTGGGGCTGTGCCGTTTGGCTATATTTTTTTCCGGATGAGCGAAAAAAAAGACATCCGCCTATTCGGCAGTCAGAGCACAGGCGCCACAAATGTTTTAAGGCTCAAAGGTTGGAAGTACGCGGCGCCTGTCGTCGTCTTCGATGTTTGCAAAGCAGCTCTTCCGGTCTGGCTGGCGCTCGAGCTGTTCGATGACCGGCGAGTGGCGCTTGCCTCTGCTTTCATGGCTGTGCTGGGACATTGTTTTCCCGTTTTCCTCAGGTTCAGGGGCGGAAAAGGTGTGTCTACGGCCATGGGCTCTTACGCCGTGCTGGCGCCGCTTCCGTTCGGCTTGAGCCTGGCCATTTTTGTCGGCGTCATCGCCTGGACTCGGTACGTTTCGCTCGGTTCGCTCCTGGCTACTTTTTCTTTTCCCGCTCTCGCCCTGGTCATCGAACGCGACAGAGAGCTTGCGCTTGTGGGGCTGGCTGTTTTTCTCCTTATTGCTCTTCGCCACGCAGGAAATATCAGGCGGCTTTGCCGCGGCCAGGAGAGAAAATTCGGCCAGCGCATGGAGGTTAAGCGTTGATGAAAGCCGCAGTTGTCGGCGGAGGAAGCTGGGGAACAACCTTTGCCCTTCATCTCGGCCGCCTTGGCATCGAGACGACGCTTTGGGTTCGCGAACCTGAAATCCTCGAGGAGCTACGATCCGCACGCGAGAATCGCCTCTTCCTTCCAGGATTTGTCCTTCCTGCCAAGGTTAGCTTCTCTGGGGACGTTGCCGAAGCTGTTCGAACGGCAGATGTCGTTTTCATTGCCGTGCCCTCTCGGTTTTGCCGCCACGTCTACACGAAGATGGCCTCTTCGGTCCGAGCAACCCAGATTGTCGTCAGCCTGACCAAGGGCATTGAGGAAGGTTCGCTTAAGAGAATGACCGAGATAATGGCCGAGGTTTTTCCGGCCTTATCGCGTCCCCGGATCGCTGTGCTCTCTGGCCCGAGCTTCGCCCGGGAAGTGGCCGAGCGCCATCCGACCGCGGTTGTCGCGGCGTCGTCTGACAGAGATGTCGCCAGATCGATCCAGCGCTTGGTATCGGATCTAACCTTCCGGGTGTATACAAGCGAGGACGTTGCCGGCGTTGAGCTCGCCGGCGCGCTCAAAAACGTCATCGCTTTGGCCGCAGGCATTTCAGATGCCCTGCGGTTCGGTCACAATTCCAGGGCCGCTCTGATCACCCGGGGGCTTGCTGAGATCACCCGTCTCGGTCTCAAACTCGGGGCCAACAAGGAAACATTCCTCGGACTCGCCGGCCTGGGTGACCTGGTTCTCACATGCACGGCCAGGATGAGTCGCAATTATCATGTCGGGTTTGAGCTGGGACAAGGCAAGAGCCTTTCCGTCGTCCTCGCCTCGATGAAAACGGTGGCTGAGGGCATCACGACAGCGACCTCTGTCCGCCGCCTCGCCGAGCGCGAAGGCGTGGACATGCCCATCTCAGCCGAAATATGCAAAGTCCTCCACGAAAACAAAAGCCCGAGGGATTCGCTGCGATATCTCATGTCGCGAGAGCTTAAGGTGGAGTAAAAGGCCTGGAAACTTTTTGGAGCAAGGTTGACCTTTCTTCTGAGGAGCGTAAAATGGAAATAAAAAACGGAGGTTGGCGATGAAAATGCGAAGGCTTTTGGGGATAGTGGTTTTGGTCAGCCTTGTGTCCTGTGCTTCGTCGCAGAAAAAGCTCCAGCAGGCAAGGGAGAAGGATCCCCAGTATCAGTACAACGTCGGGCTTTTCTACTTGAACAGCAACAACGTGGATGAAGCCATCAAGCACCTGAACAGATCTCTGGCGCTCAACCCTCGCTACCACCTGGCTCTGAACGCCCTGGGCCTGGCGCAGTCAATGAAGGGAAACCTCGAGGAGGCCGTGAAGCACTACCTCAGGTGCCTGGAGATCGCCCCCGCATTTTCTGAAGCCCGAAACAACCTGGGAACGGTCTACCAGGAGCTCGGTTACATCGATAAGGCTGAAGAGGCATTTGGAAGGGTGATCGAAGACCCGGGCTATCGCCACAAGGAGCTGCCTTACTACAACCTGGCGAGGTTGTCTTTTATCCGGGATGACACGGAAAAGGCCCTTTTTTACGTCGAAAACGCCATCAAGTTGAACAATCGTTTTCACATGGGTTACAATCTCAAAGGGTTGATCCTGGAGAACAAGAACCGGTTGGACGAAGCGATCGACTCCTTCCGCCAAGCGCTCAGGATTGTCCCTGGTGACGTGAACTACAATTTCAACCTTGGCGAGGCGCACTTCAAGAACGGCGATTTCAGCCGGGCCCTCGAAATCCTTGAGAAGATCGCGCCGCTCGTCGTCGAGCCCAAGACAAAAGAAAAACTCGATTCCTACCTGAAGACAATGAAGAACCGCGGGTTTTCCGCTGCTTAAGTCCCCTCTTCCCAAGCTTCCAGGTATTTTTTCTGATCGGGAGTGAGCGTGTCGATCCGCGCTCCCATCGAGCGGAGCTTCATCCTGGCGATCTGCTCGTCGATTGATCGTGGCACGGGGTGAACATTTTTATCGAGCGAGCGGCCTTTCCGGCTGAGGTAAAGGACGGCGAGCGCCTGGTTGGCAAAGCTCATGTCCATAACCATGGCCGGGTGACCTTCAGCAGCAGCCAGGTTGATCAGCCGGCCTTCAGCAAGGAGGAAAAGTTTCTTTCCGTTTTTAAGTTCGTATTCATCGACGAAATCCCGAATCTTTCTTTTTCTCCGGGACAATTTTTCCAGAGCTGGAATGTCGATCTCAACGTTGAAATGGCCAGCATTGGCGACGATGGCGCCGTCCTTCATTTTCAAGAAATGGCGTCGGGTGATAACATTTTTATCCCCTGTCACAGTGACAAAGATGTCGCCGCAAGAGGCCGCTTGCTCGAGCGACATGATGCCAAACCCGTCCATGACTGCTTCCAGTGCGCGAAGCGGGTCAACTTCCGTGATGATGACGTTAGCCCCCGCGCCCTTGGCCCGCATGGCCACGCCGCGGCCACACCATCCGTAACCGGAGATAACGAACTTCAGCCCGGCCAGGAGGATGTTTGTGGCCCGGAGAATGCCGTCCACCGTGCTTTGTCCTGTCCCGTAACGGTTGTCGAAGAGATGTTTTGTGTTTGCGTCGTTAACGGCAACGATGGGATAGTGGAGGACCCCCTTCATGGCCATGCTCTTCAGCCGGATAACTCCTGTCGTTGTTTCTTCGGTCCCGCCGATGATGTTGCCGAGCAAGTCCTTCCGCCGGGAGTGGACGGAGCAGACGAGGTCCGCCCCGTCGTCCATGGTGATCTGCGGGCCGTGGTCGAGGGCCTGGTTGATGTGCCGATAATAGGTTTTGTTGTCCTCGCCCTTGACGGCAAAGACGGGGATGCGGAAATCCTTGACCAGCGAGGCGGCGACATCGTCTTGAGTGCTCAGCGGGTTTGAGGCGGTCAGGGCCACCCGGGCCCCAGCCAGTTTGAGAGCTTCCATCAGGTTGGCTGTCTCGCTGGTGACGTGGAGGCAGGCCGATATCTTGATATCACGGAGAGGCTTCTCCCTGGCGAATTTCTTCTTGATGGATTCCAGGACGGGCATAAACCGGCTGGCCCATTCGACCTTGCGCCTTCCCTGCGCAGCCAGTCTCAACTCTTTGACATCGTAGTCCATTATCCTTTCCTTTTTTAAACCTTGAGACCGGGAGACATGATCGAATCTCCTGAAACGGGGATCATGCCACCTCGTCTCTTCCGGCTAAAGCCCGGCCTCTCGTCGCAGGGCCTCGGCCTTATCTGTTCTTTCCCAAGTAAAATCCTCGTCGTTTCGGCCAAAGTGGCCGTAGCAGGCGGTTTTTCTGTAGATCGGCCGCAGAAGGTTCAGATAGCTGATCATGCCCTTGGGCTTGAGCGGGAAATGAGCCCGGATGAGCTCCTTAATTTTGTCCTCGTCGATCTTAGCCGTTCCGAAAGAATCGACCATGATCGAGACGGGCTCGGCCACACCGATGGCATAGGCCAACTGCACCTCGAGCTTGTCGGCGATCCCGGCAGCCACGAGATTCTTGGCGATGTAACGGGCCATGTAGGAGCCGGAACGGTCAACCTTGGAGGGGTCCTTGCCGGAAAAGCAACCGCCACCGTGGCTGCCAACGCCGCCATAGGTATCGACAATGATCTTGCGGCCGGTCATCCCGGTGTCCGCCAGCGGGCCGCCTTGTTCGAACCGGCCAGTGCCGTTGATGATGATCTTGGTGTTTTTATCCAACATGCCAGAGGGAACGACTTTTTTAATGACAGCCTGCTTGATGTCCTCTCTCAAGTCTTCCATCTTAACTGTGGCGTTGTGTTGGGCCGCGATGACGACAGCCTGAACGCGCTTGGGTGTGTCGCCCTCGTACTCGACAGTTACCTGGGACTTTCCGTCTGGCCTCAAGTAAGGCAGGATCTTTTCCCGACGGACCTGGCTTAACCTTCTGACCAGGCCGTGGGCCATGATGATCGGCAACGGCATCAGTTCCTTGGTTTCTCGGCAGGCATAGCCGAACATGATGCCCTGGTCTCCTGCGCCTTGCTCGTGGTCTTCTGTTTCGATAACGCCGATGGCTATGTCTGCTGATTGCTCGTGTATCGAGGAGATGACGCTGCAGGTTTCGTAGTCAAAGCCGTAGATGGCCTTTGTGTAGCCGATATCCTTAACCACGTTGCGGATGAGCTTCTGGAAGTCACAATAGCCGTCGGTCGTGATTTCGCCGGCGATGAAGACGAGGCCAGTGGTGACAAGCGTTTCGCACGCCACGCGGCTTTTCGGGTCCTGTGCGATGAGGTCGTCGAGGATGGCGTCGGAGATCTGGTCGCAGATTTTATCGGGATGGCCTTCG
Source organism: Clostridiales bacterium (assembly GCA_029907205.1). Taxonomy (GTDB): domain Bacteria; phylum Acidobacteriota; class Aminicenantia; order Aminicenantales; family UBA8522; genus JARYMI01. The sequence continues at coordinate 92,884 of JARYMI010000002.1, read as the reverse complement.
GTCACAGACTCCGAGGAGAACAAATGTTTTCCGGCCTTGCTCATAATCTCTCTCTCCTTCAACACGCTCGTTCGTTAAATTAAGCGACATGTTATACCAAAAGCTTCGGATTTTCAATGGGAAAGCGAGGCGCGCGTTGAATTTTTCCTTTTATTTGTGTTATTTATAAAATGCTCCTATTAAAAAAAGGTTATGAAAATAAAAATTCTCGGCGCGTGGAGCTTATTCCTGTTGATCGCTGTCTCTGGTTCGGTTTTCCTTGAGGGGGTGCAGGAAACCAAGAGCCCAATTTTATCCTTCTCCCGGTATAAGCTTAAAAACGGCCTTGAGGTTGTTCTGTCTGAGAACTATTCTCTCCCCATCGTTTCTGTGGTCGTCGCCTTCGGCGCTGGATCGATCTATGAAGAGCCAGGGAAAACGGGACTGGCGTATTTCCTGGAGAACATGATGTTCCAGGGCTCGGCGAACATCGGCCCGATGCAGCACATCGGCCACATCAACAGGATCGGTGGAGTGGCGAACGCCAACACGACCGAAGATATCACCTACTTCTACCAGACGGTGCCTTCCAACCAGCTTGCTCTGGCTCTCTGGCTCGAGTCTGACCGCATGAGATCGCTCGAAATAAACGTCGCCAAGGTTGAGGAAGCAAAAGCGTCCCTCCTCGACGAGATCGCCCAACGCCGATCGACAGAGCCATATCTGGAGAGCTCATGGGCTTTTGACCGCCTCATCTATCCCGATGTGGCCCACAGCCATCCTATTTTGGGCAAGGAAGAGGATATCCGGAGACTCAGTCTCGAGGATATCAATAATTTTTATCAAACGTATTATGTGCCGAACAACGCTGTTCTCTGTATTGTCGGGAGCTTCAACTTGGCCAGGGCAAGAGACCTTGTTGAGAAATATTTTGGAAGCATCCCCCCGGGCAAAGAGCTCCCGCCTTACGAGCCGCCCAAGCCGGCTGAGAAAAAGGAAATCGTCCAGTCCTTCCGAGAGCTGCTCGCGCCGTCACCAGCCATTCACCTGGGCTACCGGATGGCGGCACCGTATTCTGCTGATTTCTATCCGCTCACTATTCTTGATTACATCCTCCTCAAAGGCAAGAGTTCTCGCCTGTACAGTCGGATTATGAGGCGAGATAACCTGTCCCTCTCGCTGAGCGGCGGGATAGAAAAAAGAAAAGATGTGGCCGCGCTCAAAATTTTTGCGATGGTTAATAATGAGACCATGATTGATATTTGTCAAAAGGCCATCTTCTCAGAGGTTCAGAAATTGAGGACGAGTTTTGTTCTTGATGCCGAGCTTCAGAAAGCGAAGAATCTTTTTAAAAGAGACTACTTGCGCCGCTTTTCCACGACCATGGAGACGGCCCTGTTCCTGGCTGAGATGCATTTTTCGTCTGTTGGCCTCGAATACGCAACGGGTGAGATAGATAAGTATCTCAAGGTCACGCCTTCTGAGGTCGTTGGGGCCGCCAGCCGCTACCTCGGGCCGGAAAACAGCGTTAGCTTGATTGTCAGGATAAGATAATGAACCTGATGAGGACGAACATAATCAAGATAATTGTTGTCTGCTGCGGCTTGGTCCTGCTTCTGGCGCCGGCCTCCCTTGCCCAGGAACGGTTCAGGAAATCAGCGCCCATTCCTGAGCCACTTGGCAAGCTCCGGCTTCCCTCCGTCGAGTCCGTCCGGCTCAGCAACGGACTCAGCGTGGCTGCCGTTTTCGAGAACAGCCATCCTTTCATCAGCCTGGAGCTAGTCATCCAGACAGGCGAAAGCTCTTCTCCACCGGAGCTCCCTGGCCTGGCCAGCTTCACAGCAGAAATGATAAACCGTGGCACGGTCGCGATTTCGGCGGCGGATATCGAAGAACGGGTTGAGTTTATCGGCGGCAGCCTGACCACAACCGTGTCACTCGATCAGACGCGCTTTTCCTTCATTTTCCTGGATGAGTACCTCGACCAGGCGCTGGACCTCCTGAGCCAGATGGTCCTGCAGCCGGCTTTCACCGAAAGGGAGATCGTAAATGTCAAGAGAATCCAGTTCTATGATTTCCTGGAGAAGCGCCGTGATCAGGATCAATTGGCCAGGCGCCAGCTCCTGCGCCTTCTATTCAAAGGACATCCTTATGCACGGGGCTTCTACAATGAGGATGTTATCAAGAACATCAGCCGGAAAGACGTCCTTGCTTTTTTCCAAGCCACCTACCGGCCTAATAACGCGATCATCGTCCTGACAGGAAACTTGAACCTGGCGACAGCTTCGAGGAAGGTCAGCCACTATTTCAACACGTGGCGGAAGAGCGAACTCGAAAGGCCAGCCCTAACGGCGCCGCTCCCAAATACAGAGAGGCGGGTTTGTTTCGTTGACCTCCCTCAAGCCAAAGATGTGACTCTTTTCCTGGGGAACGTGATTTTTCCGCTCGACGACCCAGACTATTTCGCTTTTTCCGTGCTCAACCAGGTCTTAGGAGGGGCTCTCCACAGCCGCCTGTTCATGAACCTTAGGGAGACCAGACAGCTTGCTTATTTTGCTTTCAGCGAGATAGAGTTCTTCCGTTGCTGCGGCGTCTACGCCGTAAAGGCAAGAGTGAGGCCATCTGCCTGCCACGACGCGGTCCAAGAAATTCTCAAGGAGCTGGACAGAATAGCCCGGGAAAGAGTCTCGACGTTTGAGCTCGAGCAGGCCAAGTCTTACCTCATCGGCAATTTTCCCATTCTGGTGGAAAAGCTGGACGACCTGGCCGCCTGCACCTTCAGGATAGCGACACATTCCCTGGGGAGCGCCTATTGGGGCCGGTTTTATGAGAGTGTCATGGGCGTCGATGCTGAGAGAGTCTACGATGTAGCCCGCAAGTACCTTCTTCACCCGCCGGTGATCGTCATCGTCGGGGACAGAAGTGTGGTTATCGATTTCATCGACCGCTTCGAAAAAATCGAAGTTTTCGACGCCAAGGGGGAGTATCGCTATACCTTAACAAAGGGAGTGGTGGAATGAAGATTGTTGAGTGCGTGCCGAATTTCAGCGAAGGGAGAGACCCTGAAAAAATAAAAGCCATCACCCGGGAGGTTGAACAAACGCCGGGCATCAAGCTGCTCGATGTCGACCCCGGCGAGAGCACAAACCGGACTGTAGTGACATTCATCGGCCCGCCCGAGGCCGTGAAAGAGGCAGCGTTCAGAGCCATCCGCAAAGCAGCCGAGGTCATTGACATGGGCAAGCACAAGGGGGCGCACAGCCGCATCGGCGCGACTGACGTCTGCCCGTTCGTCCCTGTCTCAGGTGTGACAATGGAGGAGTGCGTTCAGCTGGCTCATGAGCTCGGCCAGCGGGTGGCCGAGGAACTTGGGATTCCCGTCTACCTTTATGAGGAAGCTGCCCAGAAGGCTGAAAGACGGAACTTGGCGACGATCCGGGTTGGCGAGTACGAAGGCCTGCCAGAGAAGCTCAAAGACCCGGAATGGGCTCCAGATTACGGCGAGCCGGTATTCAACGCCAAGTCAGGAGCGACCGTCATCGGAGCGCGAGAGTTCCTGATTGCGTACAACATCAACCTCAACACAAGAGACCGGCGGCTGGCCAATGAGATCGCCCTTAACCTGCGCGAGAGCGGACGGGCCAAAAGAGATGCTGAAGGAAATATCGTCAAGGATGCTGATGGAAACAGCGTGATGGTGCCAGGAAAATTCAAACACATCAAAGCTGTGGGCTGGTACATTGAAGACTATGGAATGGCCCAGATATCGATCAACTTCACGAATTACAAAATAACGCCGGTTCATGTCGTTTTCGACGAGGCGATTAAAGAGGCGGAGAAGCTGGGATTGCGTGTCACGGGAAGCGAACTCGTCGGGCTGATCCCAAAAGAGGCCTTACTCATGGCGGGACGATATTATCTGGAAAAACAGGGAAAAAGCCCGGGCCTGCCCGAGGAGGAACTCATCAGAACAGCCGTTTTATCGCTCGGACTCAATGATGTTGCGCCTTTTGACCCGGGCAAAAAGATCATCGAATACCAAATCAAGGAGGCCGGGCCTTCGCTCCTCCGTCTCAATTTGAAGGAGTTTGCCAACAGACTTTCTGCCGATTCACCCACTCCTGGCGGCGGAAGCGCTGCCGCTCTTGCGGCCGCCTTGTCTGCTTCACTCACAGCAATGGTGGCCAACCTGACAGTCGGGAGAAAAGGCTATGAGGAAGCAGAGGAAGAGATGAAAAAAGTTGCCGTGAGGGCCCAGCAGCTTAAAGACGAGATGCTCAGGGCCGTTGATGAGGACTCCAGGGCCTTCAACAGGGTCATGGATGCTTGCCGAATGCCCAAGAACACGGAGGAGCAGGCCAAAGAAAGGGAGGCGGCCATCGAGATGACCTCTCAAGGAGCATCCCTGGTTCCCTTTGGCGTGCTGGAGAAATGCGTCGGGCTAATGGAAGCAGCCAGGTTGGTCGCTGAGAAAGGCAACAAGAATTCATTGAGCGACGCCGGCGTGAGCGGTTTGCTGGCCGAGGCTGCTGCCGAGGGTGCTTACTATAATGTAATGATCAACCTGCTTAACATCAAGGATGCCGCCTTCAAAGAGGAAATCGGCGGCCGGGCCAAGACCTTAAGGAATGAAGTGGCCAAAGCCGGCGCAGAGTTGAGAGCAACGGTTGCCTCTCATCTCTTGCGGTGAGACGGCAGGGCTAAAAATCACCCTGAATTTCACCTTTGGTGGCTATTGCGGGAGGGAGTCTTTTCTTCCATCCTGGGAATGAACGAAAGAAACAGCCATGCGAAGAAGACTGCCTCTCTCGACCACGGGGCTCCGGACCAGGCTCTGGGCGATCATTATCATCGTTGTCGCTTACCTCGTTTATTCCTCCCTGGCCGATTTCATTCCTTATTACTGGGAGAAGATTGGTTTTGAGCCGCTGCGCCGTTCAATATTGACTCTTGGGATGGTTGTCATCCTGCTCATCTGCCTGAGCGGCCTGGCTATTTCAGAAAGGATGACCAGCTTGATCACAAAAGAAGGGTTGACTGGGTTGTTCAACCAAAGCTACATCCGGCAGAGGCTGGAGGAAGAATTCTACCGCTCCAAACGGTATGACCACCCGCTCAGTTTGTTGTTGATCGGCCTGGACAATTTTAGAACACTGAACAGGCAGTACGGCCGCGCAGCCGGAGACCATTTGTTGAAGTATTTCGCCCGCCTGATTCATGAGACGATCCGGCCTTCGGATATTGCTGCCCGCTTCAGCGGCGGAGAATTCCTGATCATCCTTCCCGAGACCAGCCGACAGGAAGCCGAGGTTGTGGCCGAGCGTCTCCAGAAAAGAATCGTGCTGTCTCCGTTCCGGATTGACTCGCGGCAGGAGGATATTCAGTTCACCATCAGCATCGGCGTGAGCGCTTATCCCGAGGCGGGCCAGAGCGCCGATGAGCTCATTACTCTCGCTGATATTGCTCTCTCCGAAGCCAAGAGAAACAGCAAGAACAAGGTCGCCGTCTACGCCTCCAACTAAGCGTTCAATTCTCAGGATTCCCTCTCTGTGAGCTTCCGCCGCGGAAGGCCTTTTCATCCAACTCCATTCAAGCTAAAATGAAAGCGACATTGGTGGATGCGTTTCCCAAAACGAAAGCAGGGAGAGGTTAATGAAGGCTCTGTTAGTCATTGACATGTTGAAGGATTTCATCGAGAAGAGCGGAGCGCTGTGCTGCGGCGACGAGTCGCGGCGGATCATCCCTTTCATCAAGAAGAAAATCGAAGATTTCCACTGTTCCGGCGGCTTGGTCATTTTTATCAAGGATTCTCACCGCCAGGACGACGCGGAGTTCAGGATGTTCCCGCCGCACTGCGTCAAAGGAACGAGAGGTGCGGAAATCATCGATGAGCTTCCTGTAGCAGAAGGCGATGTCATCGTCGATAAAACCCGCTACAGCGCTTTCTACGGCACCAACATTGAGCAAGTCCTCAAAGACCGGGCCGTCACCGAAGTCCACGTTGTCGGCGTGTGCACGTCGATCTGTGTCATGGATACAGTGGGCGACCTCAGGAATCGTGATTATCCGGTCGTCGTTCACACGGGCGGGGTGGCTGATTTTGACCCCGACGCGCACCGTTTTTCGCTGCGCCGGATGGAGAAGGTTTACGGCGCCATCGTTATTTGATACAGACATCATCAGTGATCTGAAAAACGCGCGGGACGCCCATGGGGTGGTATTTTGTTATATCTTGCGTTCATGATAACTTAGAAATATTGGAGGCTTGACCTCAGGGTTCTCTGGGAGGCAAGAATGACCGAATTGACCGTTGACGGAAAGAAAATAAAAATCGTCGAAGGCAATATCGCCCTTTTTGATGTCGAAGCCATCGTGAATGCCGCCAATAAAAGCCTCAAGCTTGGCGGCGGCGTGGCCGGCGCCATCCGCACCTTCGGCGGCCCGGCCATCCAGGAAGAATGCGATCGCCTGAGCCCTATCGAAGTGGGCCAGGCCGTTATCACTGGCGGCGGAAACCTCAAAGCACGCTATGTGATCCATGCCGTGGGGCCCATCCAGGGGGAGGGCCATGAGGATGCCAAGCTGGCGGCGGCCACCCTGAGCAGCCTGACGATCGCCAGGGACAGGATGGTCGGGGGCATCGCTTTCCCAGCCATCAGCACCGGCATCTTCGGATTTCCCCTCCAGAGGTGCAGCGAGATCATGCTCCAGACTGCCGTGGATTTCCTGAAAAAAAATGACTATCCCCGGGAAATCATCTTCTGCCTTTACGGGCAGGAAGCCTTTTCCGTGTTCGAAAAGACCCTGGAAAAGCTCGCCTGCTGATTCTTGCTATTTCTCGTTCGCCGGCTCTTTTTTTCAGAACCTCTTCCTGCGCCGCAACAGGAACAAGGCCCCGAAGATGGAAAAGGCAAGAAGGACGATTGCTGCCGATGCGGGGAGGTCGAACGCAAAGGCAGCCGCCAGCCCGCCTGTGACCGAAAGGAAAGCCACCACAGCGGAAATCCACAGCGCCTGCTTGAAATTCGAGGCCAGCTGCAGACCGGCTGCAGCCGGCATGACAAGAAGAGCTGTCACGAGCAGAATCCCCACGACCTTCATTCCCAGGACGACCGTGATTGCCGTCAGGACAGTGAGCTGGAAATCAAGGCCCTGCGGGCGGATCCCCGCTGCGCGAGCTGCTTCCCTGTCAAAGGTCAGGAACATCAATTGATGGTAATTGATAAGGATGGAAGCGACCACTGCAGCGGCCAGGCCGATAGAAAGCCAGACTTCAATCGGTTCAATAGCCAGGATGTCGCCGAAAAGAAAGCTCAGCAAGTCGACGTTGAGGTTATGGGCCAGAGTTGCAAGAAGAATCCCGATGGCCATGCCGACGCTGCTGAAGACGGCAATGGCTGAGTCGCCGTGCAGCCCGGCTTTCTCCTTGAGTTTAATGACAGCCCAGGAGGCTAACACCGTCACTCCCAGGGCTGTGGCGAGCGGCATCATGTTCAGGAAAAGCCCGAAAGCGACCCCGCCAAAAGCGACATGAGCCAGACCATGGCCGATCATGGCGTCACGCCGTAAAATAAGGAAAAGGCCCAGCATGGAACAGGCAACGGCCACGAATATTCCGGCGAAAAGAGCCCGCTGCAAGAACCCGTAAGTGAAAAAAGCCTCCATTGTTCAGTGCCTGTGGGAAACGAGATGGCCAGCCGCTAACATGGCTTTGAACGCTTCCGACTGACAGAAGTCTTCATGGGTGCCGTGGTAGGTCAACCGCTGGTTGACACAAGCCACCTTATTGACGTGCATGGTGACAACCCCGATGTCGTGTGTGACCAGCAGGATCGTGATAGCCCTTTGCTTGTTCAGTTGGTAGAGCATCTCATAAAAGCGTTCCTGCGTCACGGCGTCAACGCCGGCTGTTGGCTCGTCCAGGATGAGGAGTTCGGGCGAGTGAACGATGGCGCGGGCGATGAAGACCCGCTGCTGCTGTCCTCCAGAGAGGCGGCTGACAGGCCGGCCCATGAAATCCTCCATCCCCACGCTCTGCAGGGCTGTTGCGATGGCCTTCTCTTCTTCCTTGCTTTTCTTCAGGGAGGCCCCCCTTCGCGAAAAAAGGGCCATGGCCACAACCTCTCTGACTGAGGCCGGGAAAAACGGGTCGACGTGGGTTGCCTTCTGTGGCACATAGCCGATCTTTGGCCACTCCTCAAACTCCTCGACCGGCCGCCCCTTGATGAAAACGTTCCCCGCCAAAGGTTTGAGCAGGCCAAGGATGAGCTTCACAAGCGTGGTTTTGCCCGAACCGTTGGGGCCGAGCAGGGCTAAGAAGTCCCCCGCCTGAATCGTCAGGCTTATTTCTTCGAGGACATTCGGGCCCGCATCATACTTGAAGCTCACGCCGTCAACGCGGACGAGTTCCAGGGCATTCTTTGTTCCGCTCGATGATTGCGCTTCCTTCTCTTCACTCACAGCCGAGTCCCTTTCTCATAGTCCTGAGGTTCTCTTCCATGATAGCAAAAAATGTCAGGCCCGAGGTGAGCTCTTTTCTTGTGAGGTTAGAGCCGGGATTAAGGACGAGCAACTCGGCGCCGATTTCCCGGGCGAGAACCCTCGCCATTCTGTCGTTCGTGTTGGCCTCGACGAATACAGCCTTGATGCCCTTCTCCCTGGCCATGCGAATCGCTGACATCATCCGGCCGGGCGCCGGCTCAGCGTCTGGGCTCAGGCCATAGAGCGAGACCTGCTCAAGACGATATTTGCGCGCCAGGTAACTGAAGGCGGCATGGCCTCCGAGCAGAAGAACCCTCTGCCGGCAGGACAGAAGACCCTTTTCATACTTGCGGTGAAGCTCAGCGAGTCGTGAGATCGTATGGTTTGAGTTTGTCCGGTAGAAGGCGGCGTGGCTTGGGTCGAGGCGGCTCAGGGCTTCGGCAAGGCGGCTGACCAGAACCTGGTCAAGTTCAAAATCCAGCCAGACATGGGGGTCGAGGCCACTGTGTTTTTTCCCTTCTTCGACTTCTGTCTTCTGTGAGTGATCGTGTTCGTCCTCGATGAGACGCAGGAATTCAGCCGCCGTCAGGACTTCGGGCTTCGGCGGCGGCAGGCTGTGCAGGATGTCGTCCAGCCAGGGCTCGAGCCCTCCGCCGATGGAGACAAAGAGATGAGCTGAATGGATGCGGATGATATCGCTCGCTCGCGGTTGCCAGGTGTGAACGCCGGCTCCTGGAGGCAAAAGGAGTGTCACCTCTCCCCTGTCGCCGACCACAGAACGAGCAAACTCATAGAGAGGAAGAATAGACGCCACGATGCGAATTTTCGCGGAGTTGCGGCCAAAAAGTTCCAACCCAAACGCCGCAGCAAGCCCGCAGGCGAGGCCAATACTCAGCCGACCGATCCGAGAAATTTGTCTTTTCATTCCTCACCCGTCGTGTCTTCTCTTATATATTTCATATCAACGGAATATTTTCCGCGCTCAAATTGGTGACAAGCGTTCTGAGGCGGCGCCGCGCCCGACCGAGATATCGTAGAACTCGGGACGCAGAAACCCGCGCTCTTCCGCTCTTGCCGTTACCATCCTCTTAAACTCTTCTGCTTTGGCTTCTGTGACAAGGGCAATCGCCGACCCACCGAACCCGGCACCGACCAACCGTGCGCCCAAACACTCCTTGAACTCTTTTCCCGTTTCGTAGACCAAGTCGAGCTCCGGGCAAGAGACCTCGTAATCGTCTCTGAGGCTTTCGTGGGACTGAAAGAGGAGGCGGCCCAAGAGGATGAAATCATCAACCCTCAGCGCCTCAGCCGAGTCTTTGACCCGTTGGTTTTCGCTGATGACATGCCTGGCCCGCCTGAAACTGACATCGTCAAGGACGGCTTTCGCTTCATCGAGAAGGTCGAGGGTCGCTTCTTTATACGTGCGGATACCTCTCTTCCCCAGGACAATGAGAGCAGCCGCAGACTCCTCTCGCCTCCTGTTGTATTCCGAAGAGGCAAGCTCCCTCTTGACGCGGGTGTCGCAGACCAGGATTTCAAGCCCAGCCTTATCGAGGTTGAGGGGAATGAGGTCGAAGGCGAGAGTCTCGCAGTCCAGGAAAAGAGCGCTGTTCTCCTGGCCAAAGACGGCGATGAACTGGTCCATCAGCCCGCACTTGACGCCGCCGAATTCGTGCTCAGCCTTCTGGGCGAGCTTGGCCAGCTTCTCCGGCTCCATGCTCAGACCGAATAGCTCGGTTACGCCTTTGATGACGCTCACCTCGAGCGCCGCCGATGAGCTCAGCCCTGCCTCGATCGGCACGTCGCCCCAGACAAGTCCGTCGACGCCGCCCAGGGCCGCGCCCTCTTCAACGAGCGCCCAGAAAATGCCCCTGATGTAATTGGCCCATCTTTTGTCAGGCAGAGGCTGCAGCTCCTCGAGTGAGAACACGTCGGTCTCGCTGAAATTTTTTGCCCAAACATGGACCTCATGATCAGTCCGCCGGGAGGCCAGGAAGTGATTGCGGAGATGGATGGCAGCCGGCAGAACATAACCGTTGTTGTAATCGGTGTGCTCCCCGATAATATTGATCCTTCCCGGAGCTGAGGCCAGAACTTCAGCGGCTCGGCCGTAAAGCTTGAGAAAAAGTGTTTGTTCCTCTTCAGGCATGTTCAGACTATAAGCATTTTAGTATGAGACCTCGGGCCAACGCAAGGCTTGAATCAGCCAGGAGTTACCCCAAAATTTTCTAAGAGGTAATCCCGTCGAATAATTCGCCTGAACGATAGAGCTGAGCTGCGGCGTTTACGCCGTCAGCTTCAGCGACTGGTTAGGCAGAGCAAAAATCAAAACCCTTCTTTTCAACATTACTGTTCCACTAACTCTACGCGGCGATTCTTTGCCCGACCTTCGTCGGTTTTGTTAGAAATGACCGGAGCCAAAGGTCCCACCCCAACAGGATGGAGTCTTTTTGAGTCTATACCGTGCTTGGAAATAAGCGTCTTCACCACTGCCTCAGCTCTGAGTTTTGAGAGTTCCATATTGCCAGTCAAGGTGCCAATATTATCAGTATGACCTACAACATACAGTTTAAGTTCGAGGTTCTGTTGGAGGAGCTTGGCAATCTCTTTTAAGGTCGGCTCAGATTCAGGCTTTACATCTGTCTTACCTGCGTCGAAGTAGATGCCATAGATAGCCACATGTCCGGTTCTTGTAATATCTTGTGCCAATGCCTCTGCATTCACTGTTACCAATCCTGTCTCCATTGGTTTGAGTTCAATTACATCAAGTTGGACCATTGCATTGGAGTACCACCCTATCGCCATACAAAGAGCTACATAAATATCTCCTTCTGGACGAGTCAATTTTGCAGCAAGATATCGTCCTTCACCACCTAAGAAGGCACCTAAGTACTCTGTAGATCGAGGAGAAGTAGCAGCAGCAAATGCATTTGCAAATGGATCCCATCCCCATTCTCCTAATTCCTTACTTGTCACAGTAAATAAAGTTTCAAAGCCAGCCTTCTTCAGGGCTAACTCGTAGTTACGATATATCTCAAGTGTTGACCTGCCCGCTGGAGCGGAATATGTGATTTGTGTCACTTTTCCTTCCAACCTTTGGCTCTTTGTCAGTTTTTTTTCTTCGAGTTTACCCAATGGAAGAACATATTCGTTAAACTCTTTCACATCGTAATATTTGATGACCAACCCCGGATACCGTGAAATCAATGGATGGTCTTTACTCCCTTCCACATCTTCTTCCTGGGCAAAGGTGATGCTGGTTGCCAATAGCAACATCCCTATCAGCCAAAACATCCTCCATTTCATGTTCATGCTTATCATAGCAATTTACCTCCTTTTCTGCATAACGGCCTGCGCCTGAGCCGCCGCGCCCTCTTCCCAGAATGGCACGAATGGAAATGAGCGCTTGAATTGCCGCGCGCGTTGGCGCGGTCGGCTCCAGCAGCTTGTTAGGCGGCCTCTGCGAATTCTTTTCTCTCCAGAAAATATCTCATGCTAGTAAAATCGAGGGTCAGAGCATAGGGCCTGAAGAATCCATGCGATATCAAGCCTCCAATGCGAAACCCGAAGGCATTTTCAAAAGGAAAAGCGCCTGCATACACCCCCCGAACGTTGTGCTCCCTGGCACCCCCAAACGTCAATTCCTCCACCACGAACGGAACGGCTTTCACTTTCCCTCCGCCGCCGATTCCCTCATCTGCAAGGCCTTCCCGTAACTGAATGCCTGCTTCCTTCAACGTGGATTCTGGGCATGTGAATCCACCGCCTGCTAACCCCGTGTCCACAAAGAAAAGCATCGGTTGGCTTTTGTTAATTGTCCCCCACGCTACCATGTAATGATCGCCAGCCATCCAAAAGGGAACCACGATATGCTTTTGCTCCTTTTCGTCCTGATCAAAGTGCTGCAGGGTCTCCTTCGTCTTGCGTCGCAAAATCAGTTCGCCTTGGGGATAGTCCAAGGTAGCCAAGAAGTGATATAGCAAAACCGTCCCGATAACGCCGTCTACTCGTTTTCCTCCAAAGACAGAAGAGAAACGGCAGACATCCATCATATGCACAGGCACATTCTTGATAATGAAATCACCGAGCGTTAAGGAGTCTATTCGTCCCTGTTGGTAGCCTGCCTGTTGCCCCCCTGCAAAAGTGCCTCTCTCCGTCCCAAACTGCGCTCCGCCCACTTCTTCGGCAAACTCCGTATCAATGATCACCTCTGCTCCGCCTGTATCAATGAAAAGGTTGACAGGCTCGCTGCGGTTGACTTGCACTTGGATAACAGGCAATGGGTCGGTCATAACGAACTTCAGATATGTGACTTCAGCCTTGCCCTCGATTTGGTATGGCATAGCACCATTGAAACTTTCCAATTTCTTTGCCATGGCCTCTCTGCCAAGGGCACGCAGTAATGGGGCTGCCTGTTGGAAATCGTCACGGCGATAGAAAGTCTCTGCCAGTAAGGTTTTTGGCGTGGCATCTTCAGGCTTGAGGTCCATTGCCTCAGTTAGCCACTTCTGCGCATCGTCCAGACGATTAGCAAGTAGAGCAATGTAGCCTAAGCGAACGACAGCATGGAAATTCCTCGGATCCCCAGTCAGCGCTTCAGCATAGAGCCTCTCCGCCTTTGTGAAATCTCCCGTCTGAAAAAGGTTATCTGCGGACTCCAGATTTAGCATTGCCAATCTTACCTCGCACTTCTACTTTGACTGAGGCGTCTTTTGCCCTCACGCACCGCCTAACTATTAATATACAGCGTGCTGTCTTTGATACAAATTTGCCCCGATGACCGTCGTATATTACGTGATTGCATTTAATATCCTCGCAAAATTGCAATATTATCTTAGAATTATCCATATTAAATTGCAAACCGCCCTGGGGGTGCCGATTGGACCATCAAAAAAACCTCTCCGATTTTGAAGACTTTCTCAGGCGCCATCGATTTGTCCCCCTGGAAAAAGCCAGATTCTATGTCTACTGGGTGGTTAGGTTTCTCAAATATTTTCAAAACAGACCTTATTGTTTCTTTTCCGGAATATCCTGCAGAAAAACCTGTGCGACCTGTCTGACACCGAAAGGGCGCGGCAAAAGAGAAGACTCCCCGTTGTCTTGACTCGCGAAGAGGTTAATCGGCTCCTTTCTTTTCTTGAGGGGCCATATCTGCTTATGGCTCAATTGCTTTATGGAAGCGGCCTCCGCCTTCTGGAATGCATCCGCTTAAGAATCAAGGACATCGATTTCGCCAATAATCTCCTGATCATCCGCTCGGGAAAAGGAGAGAAAGATAGAACCACCATAATGCCTGACAAGATTAAGGAGTCTCTTAAATTACATCTGCAGAGAATAAAGAAGATGCATGACCAGGATTTGGCGAAAGGATATGGGGGTACTACGCCTCCCGATGCCCTGGAGAAAAAATATCCCAATGCCGGGAAGGAATGGGGATGGTTCTGGGTTTTTCCATCGAAATCGCTCTCCATTGACCAAAGAAGCAATATTGTCAGAAGGCACCATGTCCATCCCGCTTTACTTCAGAAGGCGTTCAAGGTTGCTGTGGGGAAAGCGGGGATTACAAAGCAAGCGTCAGTGCATACATTGAGGCACAGCTTTGCAACGCATCTTTTTGAAAACGGATATGATATCAGAACCATCTAGCAAAAATCAGCCCCTATTTTTGGGGCAACTCCTGTTGAATCAGCCGGCGCATAATCCCCTTGAATTGGGCCCTGAGTTATGGCATGATTCAGACCTTCCAATGGATGGTTCGAGCTTTTTCAAAAAAACTCAGCCTATCTTTAACCATTTTCAGGGAGGAATATATGACAGCTATTTTTGATGAGCTTAAACCCGCTCTCCTCTGGAAACATTTTTCCGAAATCTTGAAACTTCCCCACTGCTCGGGAAATGAAAAACCTCTCGGTGACTATATCATTTCTGTTGCCGAAAGACTTAGCCTATCCTGGAAGCGGGACAAGGTCGGAAACGTCGTCGTCGGGAAGCCGGCCACGCCCGGCCATGAAAACGCAGCCGGCGTCATCCTGCAGAGCCACATAGACATGGTCTGCGAAAAGAACTCGGATGTTGAGCATGATTTTTCCAAAGACCCGATTCGAGCAGAGAGACGAGGTGACTGGATCCAGGCTGTCGGGACAACCCTCGGCTCTGACAACGGGATTGGCGTTGCTGCTGCCCTGGCTGCTCTTGAGGATAATACTCTTGTCCATGGGCCTTTGGAATGCCTGTTCACGGTTGATGAGGAAACCGGCCTTACCGGCGCCAACAAGCTGAAGAAGGGTTTCCTTCAAGGGAAGGAACTGCTCAACCTGGACAGCGAAGAAGAAGGGACATTCACCATCGGCTGCAGCGGGGGCGGAGACACTGAAATCACGCTTCCCCTGGAAAGGAAAAAGCGGAGCCTTAGAGACACATACCGTCTCAAGCTCTATGGACTCCGGGGCGGCCATTCCGGTCTTGACATCAACCAAGGCCGGGGGAACGCCATCCGCTTTCTTGCCCGGCTTCTCTACAACGCCCAAGAGAAGTTTGCCTTCGAGCTCATCGAAGTGGAAGGCGGCAACAAGAGAAACGCGATTCCGCGAGAAGCCAGGGCGGACTTGTCCATCGACCGGCGCGTCGCCAAAAAACTGGACGTCTTCTTCAAGAGCCATTTTGATGGCATCAGGAATGAATACAGGGCCGTCGAGAAAGAGGCCAGCTGTTCTTTCGAGAAAATTGAGGGTGTTTCCCGGATTGCCGACCCCCTGACCGCAGCTTCCCAGAAGACGCTTCTCCAACTCCTTCTCAGCCTGCCCCACGGCGTTATCGCCATGCATCCCGAGATCGCCGGACTAGTTGAAACCTCGACAAACCTGGCCATTATCCGCTGTGAGAAGAAGACAGCCCGGATCATCTGCAGCAGCCGGAGTTCAGTTGCCACAGCCCTGAAGGCTGTCAAGGACTCCATCAGGGCGACGGCCGAACTCGCCCGCGCCCGCGTGGCCCAGCCGGGGGGCTACCCGGGCTGGGAGCCAAACCTTCAATCTGAGCTGCTCAAAAAGCTCACCACGGTCTACGCCAAGACTTTTGATAAGGCTCCTGTGGTCAAAGCCGTCCATGCCGGACTCGAGTGCGGGATCATCGGCGAGAAATTCCCTGGCATGGACATGATCTCCTTTGGGCCGACCATCGAGCATCCTCATTCTCCGGAAGAAAGGGTCAACGTGGGGTCGGTGGAGAAATTCTGGAAGTTTCTGACCGCTTGCCTCCAAGAGCTTGCCTGAGCGCTGTGCGCTGTCAATCGCCTGAAATTTTTTTTGATAATAGTTGCCCGCGCGGATTGGTCTGAAGCGACTATTGGAGGTGGATCATGGGAAAAATAAAGTTCACTTCTGTCCTGATGACCTGGCTCTTCATCGCTTTCGTTTTCGTCCTCACTCTTCAACGCTGCAAACAGGAGGAGCCAGGGAAAGCGGGACAATCGGCCCGCACGGATAAAATCGATCGAGCCTATCGGGATAATATAAATAATCCATTGAAGCCACCTCCTGCCGCGGCTGTCACTGACCTGCGTGTCCTCAGCGCGACTCCCCAGGGACGAACGGCGGCGCCCCACGAATCCGAGACTGTCGTCGTCACTTTCGACCGGCCAATGGTCGCTCTTCAAGCCATCGAAAAAAAAGCCCCATTAGATCGTTCTCTCCTCAGGTTCGACCCTCCAGCAGCCGGCAAGCACCGGTGGATCGGCAGTCGGACATTGGCTTTTGCTCCCGACAAACGCTTCCCTTTTGCCTCTGAAATTAACGTCACTGTGCCGGCAGGAACTTCTGCCCTCGACGGCAGCACTCTTCCGCGCGATTTCATATGGTCATTCAAGACGATCGAACCTCGCCTCGTCAGGAATTTTCCTGTCGATGGACAGCGATGGGTCAAACTCGATACCCAAGTTCTACTTCTCTTCAACCAGCCGATTGATAGGGACAAAGCAGCGCGTTTCATTTCATGGACAGAAGCGCCAACCGCCACTGCTTGCGCTGAACCCGGTCGGCCGAGAGCTCTCCCCTTCGATATTGCTCACCCTCCGGCGGAAAAACTCAAGAGCGAGAGGCTTGAACTTCCGCCCGATCATGGCCTGCTCCTCACTCTGTCGTCTGGACAAAAACTTACGCCAGGATCAACCTGCCTCATCACCCTCAAACGGGGCTTAGCTGCCAAAGAAGGCCCTCTTGGCTTGGAAAAAGATCATTCCTTTAGCTTCGAAACCTTCGCTCCTTTTCGGTTCATAGGCCTTGAGAACGCGGAAAACCTTCCCCCAAGCGAACCCGTTCAATTCAAGTTCACCAACCAGGTTTTTTACAAAGATTTCGTCTCTAAAATCACGTTCGACCCGCCTGTTGAGATTCCCGATTATTACTCCGAATGGGAATACAGCAGCGATGTGCTCTATTTTTCTCTCCCGCTCGAGCCGGACTCATCTTACTCGGTGCGTCTCTCTCCAGACCTGGCCGACGAGTTTGGCAACTCGCTGGGCGAGGCCGTTTCTCTCCGTTTCTCGACGGGCTCCTTCCCTCCCTCTGTTTCCATGGTCACCGGCCACGGTGTCATCGAAGCCACGATTGCTCCCGGCCCTCGGTATCCCCTCCAGGCTATCAATCAGGAGAGCGTCTTCATCCAGGCGACTCGCCTCGCCAAAGACGCTGTTATCCCTTTGCTCCGTCAGCCCAAGGTTTTTTGGCCGGATGAGAAATTTTCCGCTCCCGCCGGGTTTTTCCAGGTTGAAAAGACTCTCAACCTTAACCTCGGTCGGAACAAGCGCCGCACCGTTCCCATTGACCTTTCTGAGCTGTTTCCCGCGCCCAACACTCCCGGGCTGCTTTTTCTCCAGGTCGACACCAATTGCCCTGAAGATAAATGGGACCGCTATAAAAAAGCCTTCCTTCAGGTTACAGAACTCGGCATCAGCGCCAAGTTCTCAGCTGATAACAACATCATCTGGGTCACCGAGCTTAAGACCGGTCTGCCCGTGCCCGATGCAGCCGTTGAGCTCCGCGACGACGCCAATACAGTTAAATGGCGGGGCAAAACCGACGCCTTTGGCAAGGCCGAAACGCCCGGCTGGAAGAAACTCGGCATTTCAAGCCGAGACGAATACGCCGAGCCGCGCCAGTGGGTCTTTGCCTCCCGGGGCGCCGACACGGCCCTCTCCTCGTCCGAATGGGGCACGGGGATCGACCCCTACCGCTTCAGGATATCGTACGACTGGTTCCCTGAGCCGGCCGTCTGGCAAGGATATATTTTTACCGAACGAGGTATCTACCGGGCTGGCGAAAAAGTCCATATCAAGGGCATCATCAGGGAAAGCGTCAAGGGTCAGTGGCAGATCCCGTCAGCCCCTCCTCCTGCTTCTTCTCCGCTCTCCCTGGATTGCGAAATCCTGGATCCCTTCGAAAAACGGATCTTTAAAAGCACGATTCCTCTGGATAAGTTCGGGTCTTTTGCCCTTGATTTCACGACGTCTGAGGACTCCTCACTCGGCTATTATCAGATCACGGCCAAGCTTCGGCCGCGCCTGCCGGGCGAAAAGCCGGTATTGTTCTCAGGCTCATTTCGTGTTGAGGCCTTCCGTCCGGCAGAGTTTGAACTTCACCTCCGGGCCGCTGAGAAAAGCTTCGTCTTCAGCCGCGACTACAGAGCCGAAATCCGAGCGAATTATCTCTTCGGGGGAGCCATGGCCGGCCAGGACGTCACCTGGCATCTCCGTCTCAACCGAACCTCCTTCGCTCCGCCTGGCCATGAGGGCTATATTTTCGGCAATGAGATTGACTGGGGAGAGGAAGAGACCTCGCCAGCCGA
This sequence comes from Clostridiales bacterium, assembly GCA_029907205.1. GTDB lineage: Bacteria > Acidobacteriota > Aminicenantia > Aminicenantales > UBA8522 > JARYMI01. The sequence continues at coordinate 74,584 of JARYMI010000002.1, read as the reverse complement.
AAGCCGCCTCCTGGCTTCTGCTGAAACCAGGCTCAATGATCAAGGCAAACTCACCCTCAAGGTGCCGCTTCTCCCGGAAAAAGAAAAAGATTCGGTCCTTGCCACCCTCGAAGCCACAGTCACGAGCCCGAGTCGCCGCACCATCTCCAACCGCATCCAGACTCTGGTTCACCGAGGCGAGTTCACCATCGGGCTCAAGCCATCGACTTCCTTTCTCAAGAAAGGAGAGGCCATCTCGGTCGATGTTATCGCCGCCTTGCCTGATGGCACTCTCCTTCCCGGCCGCACAATCAACCTCAAGCTCGTCCGGCGCGAGTGGCGGTCGGTCCGCCAGGCGGGCGTCGGCGGCCTCTTCCGCTGGCTCACCGAGCGCGAGGATGTGGAGGTCGAAAGCCGCGACGTCCTGACCGGGATGTCAGCCGCAACCGTCTCCTTGGCTCCCGACAAATCGGGCTTCTATTTGCTGCTCGCCTCTTCCCTGGACAGCCTTAAAAATACGATCACAACCACGACCTCGTTCTACGTAACAGGTCGTGATTTCGTTCCCTGGGAACGCACTGACGACGATGCCATAGAACTCGTGGCTGACGCTGAATCCTACAGGCCTGGCGACCGCGCCAGAATTCTGGTGAAATCGCCTTACGAACGGGCTAAAGCTCTGGTTACCATCGAGCGCGAGTCGATTTTAGAAGCCAGGGTTTTGGACATCGAGGGCACGGCCAGCCATATTGAAATCCCCATCCTTCGAGAATACATCCCGAATGTTTTTATCTCCGTCCTGCTCGTCTATGGCCGCGTTGAAACTTCTGCTGTTGGACTTAAAGACCTCGGCCAGCCTTCTTTCAAAATTGGCTATGTTAACCTCAGTGTAAACCCAGCTCTGAAGAGGCTCTCGGTCAGTATTGAAAACCCCAGGACCGAATACAAGCCAAGGGAGACCGTCAGGTTGAAATTCAGGGTCTCTGCAAGCTCTTCTTCGGATGCCGGCTTGCCTGCTTGCCTTTCGGTCGCTGTCGTTGACCTCGGTGTGCTCAACCTGATCGGCTACGAGACTCCCGACCCCTTCTCGTTCTTCTACGGCGAGCGCCCGCTTTCAGTCCGCACATCAGAAACCCGGCTTCATGTCGTCGGCCAGCGCGATTACGGCGAAAAGGGCGAAGAGCCGGGAGGCGGAGTTGGCACAGAGAAAGAAATGGCTGCAGCTCCGGGCCTGACCGAAGTCGAGCTGCGCGGAGATTTCAAATCGACTGCATACTGGAATCCCTCCCTGCTCACCGATGAAAACGGAGAAGCCAGCGTCACCTTTACGCTTCCCGATAACCTCACCACTTTCCGTGTCATGGCGGTGGCGCAGACCAGAGAGTCTCATTTCGGCCGGAGCGAGACTTCCTTCCGCGTGTCCAAGAAGCTCCTCCTCCTGCCTTCGTTCCCCCGCTTCTGCCGTGTTGGCGACATGTTTGAGGCAGGGGTCGTTATCCACAACTTCTCCTCAGTCAAGGGCGATGTCAACCTTGGCGTGGAGGCATCTGGCATTCGCCTCCTCGATAAAACAAAAGCGCGCCGCTTCATCCTCAAGCATGGAGAAAGCCGCGAGGTCCTCTTCCGCCTGGAGGCCGATAGGCCGGGGGTCGCCACTTTCTCCTTCAGAGGCCGCCTGGCCGACGAGACCGACGGCGTTGAGCTCAAGCTTCCCGTTTATCTTCCCCGGCCGACAGAAACAGTCGCTCTTTCTGGCGAAACCGAAGAGGCCGCCGAGGAGAAGGTCTTGGTCCCGGATGACGTTTATCCAGAGGAGAGCCGCCTTGAAGTGCATGCCGCTTCGTCTGCCCTGCTAAGTCTCAAGGGCAGCTTTGACTATCTCACAGACTACCCCTATGCCTGCCTGGAACAGCGCCTGTCGGCCATCCTTCCTTATGTTGTTGCCCGGCGCGTCCTCGTTGATTTCAAGCTGACTTCGCTCCAAGAAAAGGATATTGACATACTCGTCCGCAAAGGCCTGAACGAGGTTGCTGCTTTCCAGAAAGAAAACGGCGGGTTCAGTTCTTGGCCAGATTCCTCCTTCGAGTCTCCCTTCCTCACCTGTTACGCTGCCTTCACCCTCATCCAGGCCCAGGAAGCGGGGTTTGAGGTTGACCGCGACCGCCTCGACAGAGCTGCCGGTTACCTCATCAGTTTCTTGCGGACCGAGTGGAGCCAAGGCCGCCAGCCCTTCGGCCAGCGTGCCTGGAAAACGACCCGCGCCTATGCCCTCTATGTCCTCAGCCTGTTAGGGAAACCCCAGCCCGCCTTTGCTGAACGTCTCTACGCCGAAAAAGACAGGCTATCGCTTTTCGCGCGGACCCTCCTCCTCAAGGCGCTCCACCACGGAAAGGGCTCGCCCGCCGCGCTCGCCACGCTGCTCCAGGATCTTCTCAACAAAATCAAGGTCAGCCCCAGCGGCGCACACTTTGAGGACGACGAGGGAAGCGAAGGCCGCTGGATCTACTCATCCAACAGCCGGACGACAGCCCTCATCCTCCAGACGCTCATAGAAACCGGCCAAGACCATCCGCTTCTCGGTTCAGTCGCCCGCTGGCTCGTGAGCAAACAGAGGGAATCCTCAGGACGTTTCGGCTCCACCCAGGAGAATTTTTATGTTTTCTATGGCCTGAACGAGTTTTACAGCTCCCGTGAGCGCGTTCCAGCCGATTTTATAGGAAAAGTCACTTTGGCCGGTCGTACTCTCCTGGAAGAACGATTTAGTTCGGCCAGCCGAGAAATCAAGACCGCCCGTTTCGGCTTCAGGGAGTTCAAGACCCGTGATGAGGATACGACTGGCGGACAGCGCGAACTCCCCCTAAGAATCCGTAAGGAAGGAGAAGGGATTTTGTACTACGGCGCACGGCTGACTTATGCGCCGGCTCGTCCGGGCGTTCCTCGCGACGAGGGAATCGCCGTCGTGAAGAAAATCGAGCCGCTTGACCGCGGTGGCAAGCCCACTGAAACGATAAAAGCCGGCTCACTCGTCGTGGTCACGGTCGAGGTGGCTGTGCCGCAGGAATCTCTCTACGTCGTCGTTGACGACCCTCTCCCGGCCGGGTTTGATGCGGTCAACCCTAACTTCATCACCGAAAGCGAGGAAGCGGCGCGCCGGCTCGGGGAGATCATCGCCTCGGACAGCACGCCTTCGCCATGGTGGCACGGGTTCAGCCACATCGAAATGCACGACGACCGCGTTCTTCTTTTTGCCGATTCCCTCGCACCGGGTCTCCATACGCATCGTTACCTGGCGCGGGCTCTCAATTTCGGCGCGTATGTCCTGCCTGGCACGAAGGCCGAGGAGATGTACTCTCCCGAAGTCTTTGGACGAAGCCAGGAAACGCTCGTCAATATCGTGAAGTGAAAATGACCATAAAGAAGCTGCTTTCCCCCTGCTTGCGCTCCCCCCGCATTTTTTTCTTCGCTGGCTTCGTGGCTTTTGTCTTTGCCGTTGTGCTTACCTTGCTTTTTCTTCTCTCTGCGTTCATCCCTGTGCCTCGCTCAAGACTCAGCCCGGCGCCGGTCGTATCGCTCGAAATCCGTGACCGCAACGGCAAGCTCTTGCGTGAAGTTCTTTCTGATGAAGGAGGACGGTGCCGATGGGTCGAACTTGAAGATGTTTCTCCGCACCTCATCAAGGCTACAATCGCTGCTGAAGACAGGCGTTTTCCTTTCCACTCGGGCTTGAATGTCCTGGCCGTCGTCCGTGCCTCTGTCCAGAATCTGAGGAGCGGCCGCGTTGTCTCCGGCGCGTCAACTATCAGCCAGCAACTGGCGCGGAATATCTGGCCCGGCCCGCGCACCGTGGGTTCGAAATTCCGGGAGGCCTGGTATGCTCTGAGGCTCGAACGGACGCTTTCCAAGGAAGAAATCTTGGTCCAGTACCTGAACCGCATCTTTTACGGTAACCAGGCGTACGGCGCTGAGGCCGCCTCTCGCCTTTATTTCGGCAAGCCGTGTTCTGAGCTCAGCCTGGCAGAGTCGGCGTTTCTGGCCGGGCTGCCGCGCGCGCCGTCTCTCTTTAATCCCTACCGCTCCGACGAAGCTCGGGACGCTTCGAAAGGCCGCCAGCGCGCCATTCTTCACAGGATGGCAAAGCTCGGGTTTTGCACTGAAGAGGAGATGACGCGGGCACTTGGCGAGGAGCCGCGGATAGTTCCCGCTGAGGTCGCTTTTCTGGCGCCCCATTTCTGTGACTGGGTGCTCGGCCGGATTCCGCAAGAGCGGCGCCGAGAGATCAGCTTCATCCAGACAACGCTCGATTTCGCCCTCCAGGAAAAAATCGAGGCCATGCTCTGCAAATACCTCGATTCGCTATCGAGCCGCGGCATCACCAACGGCGCTGTCGTCGTCCTCGATAACGCCACAGACGAGGTGCTGAGCCTCGTCGGCTCGAAAAACTTTTTTGACGAGGCCAGAGCCGGCCAGGTGAACGGCGCTCTGGCCAGGCGCCAGCCCGGCTCGACGCTCAAGCCTTTCACCTACGCCCTGGCAATAGAGAAAGGCCTGACCGCAACCTCGATTGTCGAAGATTCTCCATCGGCTTTTCCCACGGATACGGGCGCGTACATCCCGCTTAACTTTGACCGTAAATACCACGGTCCGATGAGCCTGAGGGCCGCGCTCGCCTGCTCCTACAACATCCCAGCGGTCTCGCTCCTCGAAAAGATAGGGCCAGACCTCCTTTACCGCCGTCTCAAGGCGCTCGGGTTCGAGAGCCTCGAGGAGAGCCCGGGGTATTACGGGCTGGGATTGACACTGGGGAACGGCGAGGTGACGCTCTTAGAGCTTGTGCGGGCGTATGCGGCGCTGGCGAGGCAGGGCATGTACAGGCCGGAAAAGGCGGTGCTCGCCGTCGTGGCGAAAACGGACAAGAGCGGAGCGCTATCTAAAAAAATAGAAAGAGAAAAAGAAAGGAAAAAAGAAAAACAGAAAGAGTCGCAAAGCCCCTCGCTCGGGAGCAGACGCATTTTCTCTGACCAGGTGGCATACATTATCACAAGTATCCTTTCCGACAGGGATGCGCGGGTCCCGAGCTTCGGATACGTGACGCCTCTTTCTTTTCCCTTTCCTGTCGCAGCGAAGACGGGGACATCCAAGGATTTTCGGGACAACTGGACTGTGGGATACACGTCCCGCTACACGGTCGGGGTCTGGGTAGGAAATTTCGACGGAAAGCCCATGCAAAGCGTCTCTGGCATAACGGGCTGTGGCCCTCTCTTCCGCGACATCATGTTTCTTCTTAACCGGAAGGAAGGATGGGCAGCTTTTGAGGAGCCAGAGGGAATCGTCAGGCAATCTGTCTGCCCCGAGTCAGGAGAGCTTCCGATGGAATTCTGCCCGGGCGCCGTCGAGGAGATTTTCATCGCGGGAACGGAGCCGCGCGCCGCCTGCTCTCGCCATTCCGGCGCGCCACTTTCGGATGTGACAAGTCATATTCTGGCACGAGAGCCATGGTATGGCTCCACCACCGCAGCCAATTTTTCTTCTTCAACGGCCCTGAGTCCAACGCAAACATTCCAAGTTGAAATCACTTTTCCCGGCGATGGGGATGTCTTCAAGATTGACCCCGTGCTTCGGCTCGAGCACCAGCGGATCAAGCTCCGCGCGGCGGTTTTTCTCACTGCGCTGGCCGGGGACGGCGTCGTCGAATGGGTCATCAACGGGCAAAAAACCGGCGAATCTTCTTCGCAGCCCTTTGTTTTTTTCTGGAATCTTAAGCCCGGAACGTATACAATCAAAGCGAAATTCGTATGCGGGACAGAAACCTGCGAAAGCCGTCCGGTCAGGATTCAGGTGCTGAACTGAGCGCGCAAGGAGATAAAATCATGAAAAGACGAGAAGCGCTTGTGGCGCTAGGCTCGCTGGCTGCGGTTGGCAATTTGTCCATCGCCTCCTCTTTTTCCGCGGCTGGAGTTTCGCCCTCCGGTGAGCCCAAGAAAATTCCCGCGCAAAAGAAAGGAGAAAAAGGCATGAAACAGGAAGTAAAAACCGACAAGGCGCCCAAGGCGATTGGCCCTTATTCCCAGGGAATCATCGCCAACGGGTTTGTTTTCGCCTCAGGGCAGATTCCGCTCGACCCGGCAACGGGCGAGCTCAACACCGGGACGATCGAGGAGCAGACGCGGCTTGTTCTCAAGAATGTGGGCGCGGTGTTAGAGGCCGCAGGAAGTTCATACGATAAGGTCGTCAAGTGCACGGTTTTTCTTCAGGACATGAACGACTTTAGCCGGATGAACCAGGTTTATGCCGAATTCTTCAATGCGCCGTTTCCGGCGCGGGCGACTGTCCAGGTGGCCCGTCTGCCGCGCGACGTCAAGGTGGAGATCGAGGCCATCGCCATTCTATAAAATTGGGGATAGCTTACGCGATTACCTGATTTTTTTCTCCCTATTTTGCTTCCCAGAATTCCTTGAGAATAGAAATAAAAGGCGCTGAGCGGATTGCACTCAGCCTGGACAATACAGAGCTATCGGGCTAAAATATTGATCTAAGATGCCGATCTATGAGTTTGTCTGCAAGAAATGCTGCCGCCACTTTGAGGCGCTCGTCCGGATGGGCGGAGAAAAAGATGTCGCCTGTCCCGATTGCGGGAGCGCGGAGATCCAGAAGCTCTACTCCACGTTTGGGATCGGTGGAGGGACAAGTCGCTCCTCGACGTCGTCGGCGTCTGCATCTGCGTCGGGATCGAGCGCCTGTTCCTCCTGCTCCAGTAAGTCTTGCAGCACCTGCCGCTAACCCTCTGTATTCGGGGGACGCCATACGTAATTCCCTAATTTCGCTCAATTCCTGAGTCATTGAAAACGGCAGTTCTTTCATCATAGGACGTCTACGAAGTCGGGCAACTTCACGATTCATGCTATCCGTAGAAGTCCGAGCCCAGGATAAGCTGCCCTTATAAAATATTATTTAGGAGTTACGTATGACGTCCCCTTAATTACCGTAGAATTGCTTGAAACAGGAGATGATGTAATCCTGTTGGTCTGGAGTGAGCTCGGCGTACATGGGCAGGGCCAGCACCTCTTTTGCCGCCCTTTCCGACACCGGAAAATCGCCTCTCTTGTAGCCCAGGTAAGCAAAGCATTTCTGGAGGTGGAGCGGCAGCGGGTAGAAGACTGACGTCCCCACTCCTTTTTCTTTCAGGAAAGCCTGAAGCGCGTCCCGCTTCTTTGCTCTCACCACGTACTGATGGAAGGTATGATAATTGGTAATACCGCAATTTTTGTAAACTGCAACGGGGGGCTTTACAAGGCCGGCAGCGACGAGGCCGCTCTCAGCGAATCTCCGGTCGTAGGTAGTGGCCCTCTCTCGCCGCATCGCCTGCCAGGCATTTAGGTGCCTTAGCTTGACTCTCAAAATGGCTGCCTGGAGCGCATCGAGCCGAAAATTCCCTCCCAGCATTTTATAATAATATTTTTTTGTATCTCCGTGTTGCCTGAGACACCGCAGTTTATCAGCGAGCTTTTGGCTCTCAGTCAGGACCATGCCGCCGTCGCCGCAGCCCCCCAGGTTTTTTGAAGGGTAGAAAGACAGTGTGCCCAGAGCGCCCATTGTCCCGGCCTTCTTGACTCCTCGCTGGGATGGGTATTCCGACCCGATGGCTTGAGCGGCATCCTCGACCACGGCCAGCCCGTATTCCTTCGCCACTGCCAGGATCGGGTCCATGTCAGCACACTGGCCATAGAGGTGGACTGGAATGACGGCCTTGAGCTGGCCTGCCTGCTCCCTCCCTGTCCTCCTTCCAGTCGCCCTCAAAGTGCGCTTCCCTCCTCTCCCTTTTTTGCCTCTGCTCCCTGCCCTCCCCGGCTTTCTCTTCATCCGCCTTTCTATGACCTCCCGGAGCCGCTCCGAGTCGAGGTTAAAGGTGCGCTCATCGATATCACAGAAGACAAGCTCAGCTCCAACCCGGGCGATGGCTCCGGCTGTGGCGAAGAACGTGAAGGGCGTCGTGATGACAGCGTCTCCGGCACCAACTCCTAACGCCATGAGCGAGATAATTAGCGCATCCGAACCAGACGAGACGCCCACGGCAAACCGCGTCCCGCTCAAGGACGCGATCTCCTCCTCCAGCGCCCTCACCTCTGCGCCAAGGATGAAGTTTTGCGAATCCAGGATGGCAAGAACTTTTTGGTTAATTTCCTCCCTTATCGCTGCATACTGGGCTTTAAGGTCGAGGATGGGGATATTCATCGCCGGACTTTTCATCTCTGCACTCCTCCTGTGCGCATTATTTGGCCACTTTCTTGAGCTTCTTCTTTTCAATCAGAAGCTGGCCCTGGAAGGAAACGTAGCTGAGCAGGATCATGACTCTGTTCCTGTCGCTGAGCTCCTTTTTGAAAATTCCGCGCAAGCCTTTCCATGGGCCCTCGGCAATCTCGACCTCGTCCCCTACTTCGGGCTCCTCGCCGTATTTGGCCAGCTCGATCAGGCCGTTGACCTCGCGCCTCTTGATTTCCTGGATCATGTCTTCCGGGATGGGAATGGGGCCTTCGCGGTTGCCGACGACTCTCTTGACCCCGCGCGTGAACCGGACGAGCTGGTACTGGCCAGGAAAGTCGAAAAAGAGGAATCCATATCCCGGGAAAAAGGGCTTTACTTTGCCCTCGCTCTCGTAAACCGGGTTGTAGTAGTTGAACCCAGCCTCCTGGAAAATCATTTTCACCTGGAATTCCTTTTTGGGCTTGGTGTTGATGACGAACCAGCTTTTCATGGGCAGAGACCAGCTTCTCTTCTTTCGTTTCTATTCCTCGATTATCCCGAAAGACCTGTAAAACCTGGGCCGCCGGTCCGGGAGGAAATGCTTGCGGGCGAACGAGGATGCGATCCTGCTCAAATCGCAGTCAGCGTAAAGGATACAATCCCGGTCTCGGGGCGCCCGGGCAATAACCCGGCCGTCGGGGTCGACGACGTAAGATTCACCGGCAAAATAGACGACCTCCTCCCTTCCGACACGGTTGACAAGCGCCGCGAAATAGCCGTTCTGGAAAGCCGCTACTTGAAGTTCAGCCTCGAAGATACCCTCAGTCCACTCGCCCACCGCGCCAGCCTGGGGCACGACGACAATCTCGGCACCTGAAAGGCCGAGAGCGCGCAAGTACTCGGGGAAATGGCGGTCGTAGCAGATGGCCACGCCGACCCGGCCGGCTGCCGTCTCGTAGACGCGCGGCCCTTCCGGCGAAGGCGCGTAGTAACCTTTTTCGTGAAACCCGGGGCCTTCCATGATATGAGCCATGCGTGTGACGCCGACGAGCCGGCCATCGGCGTCGATGACAGGCGAGGAATCGTATGTTTTGCCATCGATCGAACATCGCTCGAAAAGGTTGAGGACAGCCACGATCCCGTGCTCTCGGCAGAGCTCAACAAACGTCTCAGTCGTCGGGCCCGGGATTGGCTCGGCCACCGCAAGCGCTTCCTGGGTTGCCGGCCTCTGCGGCAGGAATCGAAGAAACGCCAGCTCCGAAAAAGCGACGAGATCCACTCCCTGCCGTGCAGCCTCGCGAAATGCCTCAACGCCCCGCGCCAAGTTTTCATTGCGGTCTGCGGTGGAGTGCTGCTGGACGAGGGCAATTTTCATTTTTTCCCCGCCATCGCCGTCTCTATATCCCTCACAGTCTTGGGGATGGGCTTTCCCAGGACCCGGCAGCCGTCGTCAGTGACAAGAACGTCATCCTCGATGCGAATGCCGCCGAAGTTTCGATAGCCTTCCACCCGGGCGTAATTGATAAAGCTCTTGAATTTATTCTCGGCCTTCCACTTGTCAATGAGCGGCGGGATGAAATAGATGCCCGGCTCGACGGTGAGGACGAACCCTGGACGCAGCTCACGGGCCAGCCGCAAATAGGCCAGGCCGAATTGTTTGCTGCGCTCGACAGTTTTATCGTAGCCGACGTAATTCTCGCCCAAGCCTTCCATATCATGGACGTCAAGACCGAGCATATGTCCAAGACCATGGGGGAAGAAAAGGGCATGAGCGCCCTCGGCCACGGCTTCGTCGATGTCGCCTTTCATCAGCCCCAGCTCTTTAAGGCCGAGAGCCATGGCCCTGGCCGTAGCTAAATGGACGTCTCTATATTTGATGCCGGGCGCGATGGATTCAATGGCTTTGAGCTGACCGCGCAGAACGACCTCGTAAACGCCTCGCTGCTTGGGTGTGAACTCGCCGCCCACCGGAACCGTTCGCGTGATGTCCGAGGCGTAACCGAGCGGCGAGGAGGCGCCGGCATCAATGACAAGCAGCCGGCCTTTTTCGAGCTTGTTGCCATGGTAGTGGTTGTGGAGGATCTGGCCGTTTATGGTCAGAATGATCGGGAAGGCCGTCTCGTAGCCCCGGGCCAGGGCAATCCCTTCGATGGCGCCAACAATCTCGCGTTCATAAAGGCCGGGCCTGGCCAGCCTCAAAGCAACCCGGTACATCTCGCGGCTGACCTCGAGGGCCTTCTCGATTTCAGCAACTTCCTCGGCGCTCTTGGTCGAACGCAAGCTGACAACAGCTTTGATGAGTTCGACTGAGGCGGCCTTCTTGATCCTGGCAGCCGGTTTTTTGAGGAGCGTGGAGAGCCTGACCGCTGTCTCTGCCCGGTAAGGCGGAAGATAATGAATCGTCCTTCCTTGCTTCAGCGCCCTGGCGATCGGCTCCTCGAGGCGGGAAAGTGAGGCCGTGTGGCGGATGCCGGCAACCTGGGCCCGTTCCTTGAGGCTCGGGAGGTAGCCCATCCAGATGACATCCTCAAGGCTGACGTCATCGCCGAAAACCATTTCCCTGCCGGCGTCGATGTCGATGACGGCAGCAAGAGAGGGTGTGTTAAGGCCGAAAAAGTAGAGAAAAGAGCTGTCCTGCCGGAAGCGGTAGGTGTTGGCAGGATAATTCATCGGGCTCTCTTCGTTGCCCAGAAAAAGAATGAGGCCGGACTTGAACTGCTGGCGCAAAAGTTTTCGCCTTTTGATGTATGTGCTTGCGTTAAACATGTGTACTCCTTAACAAAAAAATTGAGTGGCTATTTCCGTATATCAAATTACGGGGTTGAATTCAAGAAAACGAAGATGTTGCCGGCGAGCGGGCCAATTGATAAAATACAGAAAAATGGCCATTAACTGGAAACCACCGCCCAACTGGCTCATCGTCAGGACGATCGACGCCCATGTGGCAGGCGAACCGTTGCGCGTCATCACCGAAGGCCTCTCCCCTATTCCTGGCAGGACAATTGTCGAGAAACGTCGCTATGCCCGCGAGCATCTTGATGAGGTGCGCACAGCGCTCATGTGGGAGCCGCGGGGCCACGCCGATATGTACGGGTGCATCCTGACCGAGCCCGTTTCGCCAGATAGCCACTTCGGAGTTCTTTTCCTCCATAATGAGGGATTCAGCACGATGTGCGGGCACGGGATCATTGGCCTGGTGACGGTGGCGTTCGAAACCGGATTGGTTAGAGTCAAGGGCGAACCGGTCGTCCTCAAGATCGACACGCCGGCCGGGCAGGTCAGGGCGTCCGCTGAAATTTCAGGCGGCAAGGTAAAATCTGTCTCTTTCCTCAACGTCCCATCCTTTGTTTATGCCCTCGACAAAGAGGTGAATGTAGCCGGGGTTGGAAGAGTGAAGTATGATGTCGCTTTTGGAGGCGCTTTTTATGCGTTGTGCCTGGCAGAGGACCTCGGTGTCCGCCTTGTGCCCGAAGAATTTAGGTGTCTGATCGAGGCGGGCATGCTGGTCAAGAGGGCGGTCATGGCAGAGCTGCCCATCAGACATCCATTTGAGGAGGATTTAGAGTTTCTCTACGGAACAATCATTGTTGGCGAGCCCGAGGATCCTGCCCATCATAGCCGGAATGTCTGCGTTTTCGCCGACGGGGAGGTTGACCGCAGCCCGACCGGAACCGGCTTGAGCGCCAGGGCTGCTCTTCACTATGCAAGAGGAGAGTTGACGGTCGGCGATTCTTTTGTCACAGAAAGCATCTTAGGAACGTGCTTCGCGTGTCGGATTGTTGAGACAACACGATTCGGGCCATACGAGGCGGTCACTCCCGAAGTGACAGGAAGCGCTCATATCACGGGAAGAAACGAGTTCCTGATCGACCCCGATGACCCTCTCCGACGCGGGTTTCTTCTGCGATAGCTTCTTTTTCCATCGGCCAGGAAAAGAGAAATGAAGGAAGCGTTCCAAATTAAACACGAATTTCCTTTGATCCGGAAATTGAGCGGAATGATTATAAGAGCTAATTATAAGCCTTGTGGAGGGCGTTCTGGATGGTGGATTGGAGGTCGGCCTCCTCGAAAGGCTTGGTAATGAAGCCGTAACGGGCGCTCCCGTTGGCCCTTTTCAACGTGTCCTCATCGCCGAAGGCCGTAATGTAAATCACGGGAACTTTATAGTCGTAGAAAATGTGCGTGGCGGCCTCGATGCCGTCCAACTTTCCCTTTAATTTGATATCCATGAGGACGAGGTGGGGTTTGCGCTCAGCGACCCTCTGGATGGATTCTTCGCCGGAATATACGACCTCCGAGTCCCAGAATCCAAGTTTGCGCAGAATAAGCTGAATGTCCATGGCGATGATGGCCTCATCTTCGACGACAAGAATCTTAACGTCATTTTCTGCGAAATTTTCATTATTCATTTCTTTTCGCTCCACACTGCAGGGTCGTCACCCACGTAATTTTGTCTTCATCTGTTTAGTCGCTGAGCCCATGATAAAATTGAAACACAGGGAAAAATTTTTCTTTGCCAAACCTGGATAAATTGTCGGGCCAACAAGCCGGTTCGTCCACATTAGCGGCATCCGGCGGGACAGAGGAAACGCCTAAGCTTATATCTTTGGCCCTCTGGCCATGGATTTAGTCGCAACACGCGGAGTTTTTTTGGAAATGGTTCATTGAATAGCCGCGTAAAGGGGGGGTGGTAGCGGGGGTTGGATTTGAACCAACGACCTCCGGGTTATGAGCCCGACGAGCTACCAGACTGCTCTACCCCGCGTTGTCGCCGTTATTATAGCAAAATTATTTCGCTTGTCAAAGAACCAAAAAACAAAGGACAGAAAAAATCTTGACATCGTCAAAATACAAAAAATATAATGGAGGACCAAAAAATGGGTACTTTGCTTTTCTTCCTGTTAGGTTTGTTATGTGTGGGCTCAGTCCTTGGCATGATTTTGTCAAGAAACCAAGCCCATAATGCCCTTCTCCTGGTCCTTTCCTTCGCCTCGCTCGGCGGACTCTTCGGCTTGTTAGACGCGCCGTTTATCGCGGCCGTGCAGATCATCATCTACGCGGGCGCCATCATGGTCCTATTCATATTCGTCATCATGATGGTCAACCTCAAGGAGGGCATCCGGCCGGAGAGAAAGGTATGGACGATTCGCTTGTCCGCGGGGCTGGCAGTATTTTTGCTCATCGAGCTCGGCTTGGCAGTCAAGGGGACGCTCGCTTCTATCCGCGGTGAAGCCGGACCAGCGATCGGCAGCCCAACCGAGCTCGGACGGCTGCTCTTCACCGATTATCTTTATCCCTTTGAAATCACCTCAATCCTGATCATTGCTGCTCTGGTCGGCGCCATCGTGCTCGTTAAAAAGAAAAAGGACGAGAGATGATTCCGGTTAGCTATTTCTTCGGCTTGAGCTTGCTCCTTTTTGCGCTCGGGATCATCGCTTTTTTCATTAAGAGAGACCTCATCACCATGTTTATGGCGGTCGAGGTCATGCTCAACGCGGCCAACCTGGCTTTCATCTCTCTCGCCAAGGCCTCCGGTTCTCTCTCCGGACAGGTCATTGTCTTTTTCATCATCACCGTGGCGGCGGCTGAAGCAGCGATCGGGCTGGCCATTATCCTGCTTGTCTTTAGGCAGAAGAAGACGATCAAGGTTGAAGAATTCCGCCTGATGAAGGGCTAACATGACCGAATCCTTCTGGCTCATACCGTTCATCCCCGGAGCCAGTGCTTTCGTCCTGGCTGTTTTCGGGAGATGGCTGCCCAAAAAATGGGTTTCCTTCCAGGCCTGCGTTTCGGTCTTCGCCTCTTTCGTGATTTCCGTAGTCGCCTGGCTTGGCTTGCTCAAGGTTGACCATGAGAGCTTACCCTTGGTCAAGACGCTTTTTACCTGGATTGCCTCCGGAAGCTTTAGCGCCAACCTTTCGCTTCAGTTGGACCCTCTTTCTTCTGTCATGGCCCTGGTCGTTACGGGCGTGGGTTTTCTTATCCACGTGTATTCAGTCGGGTACATGGGCCACGACAAAGGCTACACCAGATACTTTGCCTACCTTAATCTTTTCACCTTTGCGATGCTCATTCTGGTCATGGCTTCAAACATCGTCCTGATGTTTGTCGGATGGGAGGGCGTCGGCCTGTGCTCCTATCTTCTGATCGGGTTCTGGTTCGAAAAGCACTCGGCGGCCAGTGCCGGGAAAAAGGCGTTTATCGTCAACAGGATAGGAGATGCCGCCTTCATCTTAGGTATTTTCTTCCTCATCGTCCACGTTGGAACCGGCGAGTTCCGGGCGATCAACGAGGCCGTCCACAGCGGGCATTTAGGAGCGGGCCTGGTCACGCTCATCGCGATTCTTCTCTTTATTGGAGCGACGGGCAAATCGGCCCAGATTCCTCTCTACGTCTGGCTGCCCGACGCCATGGAAGGCCCGACGCCGGTGAGCGCCCTCATCCACGCCGCGACCATGGTTACGGCCGGCGTTTATATGGTAAGCAGGATGAATGTCCTCTACACGCTTTCAGGCGAAGCAGCCCAGATCGTGGCTGTCGTGGGCGCGTTGACCGCTATTTATGCGGCAACCATGGCTTTAACGCAGAACGACATCAAACGGGTCCTGGCCTACTCCACAATCAGCCAGATAGGCTACATGTTTATCGGCTGCGGGGTCGGCGCGTACGCCGCCGGGATGTTCCACCTCTACACGCACGCCTTTTTTAAGAGCTTGCTCTTTCTTGCGGCGGGAAGCGTCATGCATGCCCTCTCCGGTGAGCTCGACATGCGCAAGATGGGAGGGCTGCGCAAGTATCTTCCCCTCACCTACCCGACTTTCCTCATCGGCGCGATCGCCATCGCTGGAGTCCCATTTCTCTCGGGGTTTTTCTCCAAAGACGCCATCCTGACCCAGGCTTTTGCTCATGGACAGTATTTTGTCTGGGCTCTGGGCATCATGGGCGCGGTGCTTACGGCTTTTTACATGTTCCGGCTGATCTTCCTCACGTTCCACGGCGAGGAGCGGATCGAGGCCGAGGCCAAGAGACATCTCCATGAGTCGCCGAGGGTGATGACCGTGCCGCTTGTCATCCTCGCGTTCTTCTCTGTCGTCGCTGGGTATGTCGGGCTTCCGGTTGTTTTCGGCGAGAAGGCCAACCTGTTCAACAGGTTCCTGGAGCCTGTCCTCGAGCCGGCTCATGAGGCACACCTGGGCCTGGGCACGGAGTGGACGCTGATATTGGTTTCCGTGGCTGTGGCTATCTGCGGAATTTATGTCGCTTATGTGTTCTACCTGAAGTCGCCCCAAATGCCGCACACTCTGGTCAGACGATTCCCGGGTGTCTACAAGCTTCTTTATAATAAATACTATGTTGATGAGGCGTACGACGCCATTTTTGTCAACCCGACGGTCAAAGGGTCGGAGGCCGTCTACACTCATTTTGACCTCAAGGTCATCGATGGCACTATCGACGGAACGGCTGAAGCGACGGGGTTAGCGGGCCGGGTGTTGAGCCTGTTCCAGAGCGGGTTGGTCAAGGATTATGCCCTGGCAATGCTACTGGGTGTTGTCATATTCCTGGGCTATCTCCTGTTTTAGGATTGGTCATGCTGGAGTAGGAGAAGATGAACTTTCCGGTTCTGAGCGTGGTCACGTTCCTTCCGCTGGCCGGCGCGATTCTGCTCATTTTCCTGCCGGCTGAGAAGAAAAACCTTCTCCGGTATGCGGCCCTTGCTTTTGCGCTAGCGACGTTCGCCGTTTCTCTCACGCTCTATTTCAATTTCGACGCCACCACTCCCCTTCCCCAGTTCGAGGAAAAATCAGCCTGGCTCGGTTACGGGATAAACTATCACTTAGGGATTGACGGGATCAGCCTCTACCTCGTCCTGCTGACGACATTCCTCCTGCCCATCGTCTTGCTTTCTTCGTGGACATACATCGAGAAGCGTATCAAGGAATATCTCATTTTTATGCTCCTTCTGGAAACAGGGATTATCGGCGTGTTCGTCTCGCTCAATCTATTCTTGTTTTATGTTTTCTGGGAAGCGATGCTTATCCCGATGTATTTTCTAATCGGCGTCTGGGGCGGGCCGCGCCGGATCTACGCCACCCTGAAGTTCGTGCTCATGACCATGTTCGGCAGCCTGCTCATGCTTGTCGCCATCTTCGTTCTTTATGCCTATTATTATAGAGCAACGGGCATATATTCGTTCAACATATTCGACCATTACCAGCTTATCCTTAATCCCGGGGTTCAGGCATGGCTCTTTCTGGCCTTTGCCCTGGCCTTCGCCATCAAGGTCCCGATGTTCCCCTTCCATACCTGGCTTCCGGACGCCCACGTCGAGGCGCCGACAGCCGGTTCAGTCATCCTGGCTGCCGTGCTGCTGAAGATGGGGACATACGGGTTCCTTCGGTTTGCTTTGCCTCTTTTTCCGGACGCTACAGAGAGATTCCTACCGCTCCTCGCTGTGCTAAGCCTTGTCGGCATTATTTACGGCGGACTGATGGCGCTTATCCAGAAGGATGTCAAGTCGCTCGTGGCCTACTCCAGCGTCAGTCACATGGGGCTCATCATGCTGGCCGTATTTGCCCTCAATGTCGAGGGCGTTGAGGGCGCCATCTACCAGATGCTCAACCACGGGCTTAGCACGGGCGCGCTGTTCTTGATCGTCGGCATTCTCTATGAGCGAGCCCACACCAGGTTGATCAAAGATTTCGGCGGCGTAAGCCATCAGATGCCGGTTTTTGCTGCGTTTTTCTTAGTCTGCATGCTATCGTCAGTCGGTCTGCCGGGGCTCAACGGGTTTGTCGGCGAAGTCCTCTGCCTTTTCGGCGTGTTCAGAGTGAGCACGCTCATGGCGATCCTGGGTGTGACCACGGTCATCCTGGCCGCAGCCTATCTTCTCTGGATGTACCAGCGAGTGATGCATGGCCCGATCACAAACGAAAAAATCTGGACGTTCAAGGACATGAACCTCCGGGAGATCGCGTATTTGGCACCAATCGTGATCATGATGTTCTGGATGGGGATCTATCCTGAGACGTTCCTGAGAAAGATGGACAGCTCCGTCGTCCATCTCCTCAATCGGGTCAAGAACCGGCAGAGGGTCTTTGTCCAGGAAGCGGGGCCGGCGCGAGAAAAACTGGCTGTAGCGAAACCGGTCGAGGCTTGGACACAAGAGAGCATGGCAGAGGGAACGGCCATCAAGAATGCCGTTATAGAAGTAGATATGATCACCGGCAACTGGGCAAAAAAAGAGGAAAAACTCGAAGCAGAGGATAAAGAAAGGGGAGAAAACCCCGATGAATAACCTGGCCGCCCTATCGCCGCTTCTGTGTGTTGTGTTGGGAGCCTTATTGGTCCTTCTTCTTGAAGTTCTTTTCAATAAAGAAAACAAGAGCTATTTAGGGTATGTTTCCCTCGCTTTTTTAGCGGGAGGGGCAGCGCTGTGTGTTCGGTCCTGGAACAAACTGTATTCTTTTTTCAATGGGACTCTTATTCTCGACAATTTGGCCCTTTTCTTTTTCCTGCTGTTCAGCCTGGCCGGAGCCTTTATCATCCTGCTCAGTTTGAAGTACATCTCCGACCAGGAAGCCAACCACGGCGAGCTCTATTCGTTGCTCCTGCTTGCCCTTTCAGGGATGATGATCATGGTTTCATCCCCCGACCTGCTGGTCATTTTTCTCGGGTTGGAAGTCCTTTCGGTGAGCTGCTATGCGCTGGCCGGGCTGAAGAGGAAGGACGAGAAGTCAGCAGAAGCGGCGCTAAAATATTTTTTGCTGGGAAGCTTCGCCAGCGCCTTTCTGGTGTTAGGGCTGGCGCTCCTTTACGGCGCGGCGCATTCGATGGTCATTTCGGGAATTATCGAATATTTTCAAGCTGGAACCGCGAGCAAGACGATGGGGCTCATCGGTCTGGGGCTTGTCATCGTAGGGTTCGCCTTTAAAATTGCCTTAGTGCCTTTCCACATGTGGACACCCGACGTCTATGAAGGCGCCCCGACGCCGATGACAGCCTTTTTCTCGGTGGCTCCAAAGTCCGCCGGGTTTGCTGTCCTGCTGAGGATTTTTTTGGATTTCTGGGGCGCCTCGGCCGAGACGGAGTTCGTTTTCTGGGCTCTGTGGGTCCTCAGCGTCTTGACCATGGTTGTCGGAAACCTCATCGCCTTGAGGCAGACAAACGTCAAGAGGATTCTGGCCTATTCGTCGATCGCTCACGCAGGGTATATGCTGGTGGCCGTGCTGGCAGGCGATCAATCCAGCCTGGTCTTTTACCTGACGGCGTATCTTTTCATGAACGTCGGTGCTTTTGCAGCGCTCATCGGGATGAGCAAGAAGGGCAAGGAATATAATGAGCTTGAGGATTTTGCAGGGATTGGGTTCAAGTACCCATGGATAGGGGGAACCTTTGCCGTTTTCCTCATTTCACTGGCTGGGTTCCCGCCGACAGCAGGGTTTCTCGCCAAGTTCTACGTCTTCAGCGCGGCGGTGAGGGTAGGCCTGGTGCCGCTTGTGGTCATTGGAGTGTTGGCCAGTCTGATCTCGGTCTTTTATTATCTCAGGATCGTCGTCGCCATGTACATGAGAGAGCCGTCGCCAGACAGGGAAGTTACGATCGACCAGGAGAATCCCGCTCTTTTCTTGGTGCTTTTTCTATGCCTCTACGGCGTGCTCCAGCTCGGCATTTTCCCTGGCAATATTTTGACCATCATCCGAATGGCCGTCTCCTTCCTGTAATCCCATTAGAGGTCTATCAAAGGAGGAGTGGGACGTAAGCCGAATTCTGTTCCCGCTTTGAAGCAGGGGCGGTTATTTGTCTCCCCTCCTGATTGCTCAAGAGGTCAAGCGACCTACCCACCCCGTGGGACGGGCCATCCCAAAATGGGGCTCGTTTGGTCTTGCTCCGGATGGGGTTTACCCTGCCCCCGTCGTCGCCGCCGGGGCGGTGAGCTCTTGCCTCGCCTTTTCACCCTTGCCAGGATGAGGTTTGGCCCTCATCCTTCGGCGGTGTCTTTTCTGTGGCACTTTCCTCCGGTCGCCCGGAGTCGCTGTTAGCGACCATCCTGCCCTGTGGAGTTCGGACTTTCCTCCCCCGTCTTCTCCGCCGGAGAAACGGGAGCAACCGCCTCGCCCACTCCAACAGTTATCTTTATACCATACTGGGCCAATTTTTTGTAGAGGTTGCTGCGCGGCGTGTCGATCTCACGGGCTGTCTGGGAAATATTCCAGCTGTTTTTCTCTAACTTGGCCAGGATGAACTCTTTCTCGGCCATCTCCCGGAATTCCTTGAGCGACTTGACCTTGCCCGGTTCGGCCAGCCTGACTTCGGCCTCTCCCCTGATCGCTTCGGGCAAGTGTTTCTTGTCGATGACATCGATATCAGTCATGATGAGCAATCGCTCGACCACGTTCTTAAGCTCCCTGACATTTCCTTTCCAGGGATACTTCATCATGGCCTCCAGGGCGACGGGTGAGAATTTTTTCATTCTAAAATTGTTTTCCTCGGCAAGGTTGTGGCAGAAGTACTCGATAAGAAGCGGAATATCCTCCTTCTTTTCCCTGAGGGGCGGAGAGAAGATGGGCACGACATTGAGCCGGAAATAGAGGTCCTCCCTGAATTTTCCTCCGTTTATCTCTTTGCGCAAGTCCTTGTTGGTGGCGGCAATCACCCTGACATCGACCTTGCTGATTTTTGCCGAGCCAACCTTCTGGACTTCACCTTCCTCGAGGACGCGCAGGACTTTGGATTGTGTTTTCAGGCTCATGTCAGCGACTTCATCAAGGAAAATCGTCCCTCTGTCGGCCTGTTCGAACTTGCCTATTTTTCGTTCGGTTGCTCCCGTGAAGGCGCCCTTCTCGTGACCGAAAAGCTCGCTCTCAATCAGCTCTTCCGGGATGGCGGCGCAGTTGACTTGGACGAATTTTTCTCTGGCTCGAAGGCTATGATTGTGGATGGCCCTGGCGATAAGCTCCTTTCCCGTGCCGCTCTCGCCTTGGATGAGGACTGTGGCATTCGTGGGAGCAGTCTTGAGGATTTCCGTCCAGAGTTTTTTCATCAGGGGATGGTTGCCAACGAGCTCGTATCTTTTCTCGGCTTTTCGGCGAAGGTCCAAGCACTCCCGTTGCAACTTGTTCTGGTTCAGGGCGTTGCGAATCGACAGCAGGACTCTATCTCGATGGAGGGGTTTCTCCAGGAACTCAAAAGCGCCAAGCTTGGTGGCCTCGACAGCGGACTGAATAGTCCCCTGCCCTGAAATCATGACGACCTCGGGCGAATAAGGCCGTTTCTTGATCTCTGCCAGGACGTCAAGACCATCCCGGCCTGGCATCTTGATATCGAGCAGGACGAGGTCAAGCCCAATGGTTTCATCCACAAGCTGGAGTGCTTCGTCTCCGTCGGCCGCTTCGAGAAACTGGTACCCCTCATACTCCAAGATCATCTTCAAGGATTTGCGAATATTCTCTTCGTCATCAACAACAAGGATTTTGGCTTTGTGTGCGCTTTTCATTTCCACCTCTTTTTTCATATTCTATCACAGACAGAACCCACCCGCCAGCATCGGGAATCTCGATATAAAGCCGGCTAAAAGCGAGCAATTGCCAGGAAGATTGAATTGGGGTAGCATAAGGGCAAGAATGTCGATTGAAAATATCGGGCGAAAAAGGCTGAATAGGCCTGGGTTAAGAATAGGGCGGCGGGCTTATCTCATATCTTTATTCACTTTGGTTTGGGCCTGGGCCATTTTTTCAGAGGCCAAGGAGACGTCGCGAAGTTTTACGCTCGACAACGGCCTGAGGGCTTTTTTGTTGGAAAAGCGTAACGTCCCGCTGGTCAACGTTGTGGTCGCTGTAAATCTTGGATCCAAGGACGAAACAGCGGAGACGAGCGGCCTTGTCCATGTGCTGGAGCATTTCATCCTTTTCCGCGGCACCAAACTTCGCTCCGGCAGCGAAATCAGCCAAGAAGTCCGTCGTCACGGCGGCTATTTCAACGCCCACACAACTCAGGATCTGGTCTTTTTTGAGATTTCTGTTCCCTCCGAACACGCCGATTTCGCCCTACGCAACCAGAAGGAGATTTTATTTGACCTCAAGCTTACCCAGGAGGATCTTGATAAAGAAAAGGAGGTCATTTTCGAGGAGCTGGGTCAAATCGAGGACGACCCCATAAGGTACGCCACAGCCCTCGTCTACCAGAACCTCTTCCAAGGGCATCCCTACGGAAATCCCATCTATGGCAATAAGGAGGTCATCCACGGCCTCACCGTTGACAACATCCAGGCGTTCTACAAACGGTATTTTGTTCCCTCCAACTGTGCGCTGGCTGTTGTCGGTGATTTTGACGCGGCTGAAATGGAGAAAAGGGTGAAGGCAGTTTTTGGTGATGTAACCGGTCCAACTTTTGAGCCGGTGGCATTCGGCCAACCGCAGCTCCCCAAAAAGGGCACGACTGAGCTCGAGGTTGAACTGGATGTAAACAAGGCCTACCTGGTTATCGGTGCCTTGGCTCCTGATTATAATCATCCTGACCAGTATGCCATGGACGTCCTGACGCAGGTTTTTGGCCGCGGCCTTAATCCCATGTTAGGCTCTGTCCTGAGAGGAAGAAGGCGTTTGGTCGAGACTGTTTTCATGGACTATCATGCCCATCAATACGGCGGCCTGGCGCTCGTCTATCTGACTCTCGACCCAAGGAACGTGCAGGCAGCCAAGCGGGAGACCATCACCTTTCTGAAGCGGGCTTATGCCGAGAATTTCTCTCCTGATGACCTTCTAGGCGAAGAGAGGTTGTACGCCTACGATTATCTAAGCGGCGCGAAAAACCAGATTCGGTATAATGCCTCTCAATCCCAGGAAAAAGGGCTTTCTATCGCCACCGCCCTGGTAAGGCACCTGCTGCTCGGCAAGGCTGATACCGCTGGATCCTATCTTAAGAATATAGAAGAACTAACTTCCTCTGACATCAGGAAAGCGGCGGCCAAATATTTTGGCCGTGGAGAATACGTTGTCGTTTCGATCGTCCCGAAAAAAAAGGATTAGTCAGATGCCCGCTGTTATGAGCTGGCGATGTCTGCTGACACAAGGTTTTGTTTGCCGGGCGGCGGTTTTCATTTTGACGGGCATAATCCTGATCTTTGCAGCGCCGGGCTTTGGATCTTCTGCGGCGCATAAGGAAATCCTGAAGAGCGGCATGACTGTTATCTTCGAACACAATGATTCCTCGGCCACGACTTTTATGCAGTTTCTCATTCGAGGCGGTCGGAGGGCCGAGCCGGAGGGGAAGCAGGGCCTGTCTTTTCTGACGACCCGGCTGGCTGTTGAAATACCGGACTCGAGCAAAATCCAGGAATTGATGGTTTTATCCTCCCGTTTCTCTGTGACCTCACGGGGAGATTACTCACTCATCAACATCGAATGCCTGACTTCGAACTTTGAGCCGACGCTCAAGATTCTGTCCAAGATCATCGCCGACCCTATTATCTCGGGACTGAGAGCTGACGCGATAAAAAAATACATGAGCCATCAGTCTGAAGTTGAGAAGGACGATTCTCTCATCATCGGGCATCATGCTTCCCTGGCTGCTTTCTTCGGAAGACCAGGATACGAAGGCTCGATTTACGGCCATGGGGAGACGCTCCGCGCCATTAAAGCAAAGGACGCCTCAGACTTCTACAAACGCTGGTTTACGGCTCCGAATATCGTCCTTTCAGTAGCCTCGGATTTGGAGGAGGAACAGATCCTCAGCCTGCTGGACAAATACCTGGCTCAATTTCCCTCCGCTGAATCATCAACTCCCCTCCCGGAAGTGGTCAGGCGGGTCCCCCAGGAAAGGAAAATTTTCATAGAGAGGGAGACCAAGCAGACGCTGGTCAGCCTGGCTTTTCCTCTCTCAGAGATTTCGCCGCGCAGCTTTCTTTTGAACGAGTTCCTTCAAAACTTCCTTGGGGAAGGGGCCGGGTCGAAGCTGTGGCCGTTGCGGACCGAGGAGAAGCTGGCTTACAGTATGGGCTGTCGGGTGACGCAAATGCTCGAGGGCGGTCTTTTAGAAGCTTATCTTGAAACAGACAAGGAGAAGATAGAAGAAGCGTTGAAAGCCCTCACTGATGCGCTCACAAGCGTCTGGGAGAAAGGGCTCACTCAAGAGGAATTCGAGGCTGCCAGAGCGATGACCAGAGCGAACTTCCTAAGGGATAATGAGCTCAAGATGATCAAAGCAGCAACGCTCGCTTCTTTTGAAGCACTCGGTCTCGGGTTTGACTATTTCGATAAATTTCTGGCCGGACTCGAGGACCTGACGCTCGATGAGACAGCGGCATACATAAAAAGCCTTCTTAACCCGGAAAAAGCTGTTGTGGTTGTGGCAGGCCCCGGAGTTCAGGCACAGAAACCGGCGCCCTGACTTAGTCCTCGGCGGTCTTTTTGGCCAGTTCCCTGAGCTGGAGGCCCGTATACTCTACGGTCAGAACAACCTCTTCATTGCCGCCGTCCAAGCAGGCGACAATTTCGGTCTGTGATGTCAGCCAGCGGGAATTTAACTTGAGATGGCCCTGGCTGATGGCCTCGCCCCAGGCCGGGAAATCATCCTTGTAGGCTGAATCCAGCCATTTCAAGTTCTCCTCGAGAGGTCTCCCGAACCTCTGGACGAGGGCCTCCTTGATCTTCTGATAATCCTGGAGGTAGGCGTTCTTGTCGAGGTAGCTGTTCTGAAAACGGAATTTTGTTTGGCTCAACTTGTTTGAGGCAAAAATGTACTCGATCGAGCAGTCTAAGTTGATAACCTTCTGCTCATAAACCATGATGTCCAGGCCTTTGGATCTTTGTTGATGCGCCGGCTTTCCTTCCATCTCTAGAATCTGTTTTTTGGACAGGCCCCACTTCATCTCATCAAATTTGCGAGGCGCGTAGCTAACTTTGCGGCTTTCATTTTCTTCTTTAATGACGACGGAGTTAAGAGCTTCGAAGAGCGGCTCGACCGTTGAATCGAGGACATAACCTGATTTAGTAACGCCTGTTTTAGCCGACTTGAAACAGACGTAATACCAGTTTTTTTTCTGCTTCCCTGAATAAAGGAGGGAGAGCAGGTGTCCCCTTTCCAAGGTATCGACTACTGGGCTGGTATCATCGGGTTTGAGGTGGACGTGGGCGTAATCACTGGCCACGCGGAGTTTCTTGTCGAAGGCGAAGAGAAAAACAGCTGAAGCGGCCACGAGAGAGATGAATATGAGGGGAAGAACAGGTCTTTTCCCTTTTGCCGGGGAAGCCATTTTTTCCTTCCTGCTCATGCGTTATTATGGCCCTAAGGTTAGCGGACGAGTCCTTCAAAGAGCCAGGGATAGGATGCTTCACAAGCCAGTAAAGGGCAATCCTCCCTAAGGGTGAATCCAGATGGGATTTTACTTCACCTCAAGGGAGTAACCCCAGTGTCCCGTCTCGTAAATCTCTTTCCAAAGTCCTCCGCATAGACGGGACACTTCCAGGGGGAGTCAACCTCCCCCCTCGGCGCTTCGCTCCGCTCCGCTGACCCCCTGAGGGGAACGACGCCGTCCCCCTCAAACTCCCCCGCGGTGGCGCGTCTTGACTGACAGTTCCAACCCGAGTTCTTTGCGAGACGCACCACTGGCAGGACTTTTGGGAGGGCCCTCATGGCCGGGACGAGATCTCGGCCAACCTAGTAAGCCATTCCCAGTCCCTGTCCACGTCCTGCTGTATTTTTTCAATTATCCAGGCATTCTCCTCCTTGAACAGATGGCGGAAGCGACCCTGGGATTCAAGCCATTCGAGGACAGGTTTTTTCTGCTTAGGCTTGTAGTTGATTTTATAGCGGCCGTTTTCAACCTCGTAAAGCGGCCAGACACAGGTGTCCGCGGCTAATTGGGCAAGCTTGATTCCTTTCGATTCATCGTATTTCCACTCAGTCGGGCAAAGGCAGAGGACGTTGAGGAAAGCGGGGCCAACAGCCTCAAAAGCCTTCTTGGCCTTGTTGTAAAGGTCCTGCCAACGGTGAGGACTTGCCTGGGCCACATAGGGGATTTTATGAGCGACCATGATTTGGGCCAGGTCTTTCCGGCCTTGTATCTTTCCCGGGCTTTTCGAGCCAGAGGGGGCTGTCGTTGCCGAAGCTCCCAGGGGAGTTGCAGAAGAGCGTTGTCCACCGGTGTTGGCGTAGACGTTGTTGTCATAGCAGACATAGACGAATTCATGACCTCTTTCCACTGCCCCAGAGAGAGCCTGCAAACCGATATCGTACGTGCCTCCATCGCCCCCAACGCCGAGGAACTTGATTTTCTTATCAGCCGGAATTTTCCCCTTGTTCTTAAGGGCCTTGTACATGGCCTCCACGCCGGCGATGGTGGAGGCGGCGTTCTCAAAAGCGCTATGGATCCAGCTCACGTTCCAGGCCGTGCGAGGGAAAATAGTCGTGCACACCTCAAGGCAGCCCGTAGCGTTGGCGATGATGAGCGGGTCTTCAGTGGCCCGGAGGATGATCTTGAAGATGAGAGGAATTCCGCAGCCCAGGCACATTCCGTGCCCGGCGACCAGTCTGTCTTCCATCTGGGCTAAGTCTTTAAGTTTTGCCATGGTCGTTGTCTCCTTTTCCGAGCTTTTTACTCTCTTAGGTTGAGATAACCGAGCATTTCTTCGACTTTGCCCGTCTCAGCGATTTTCTGGAGCTTGGCGGCCACTTCTTTGAAGTGCTCAACGTTGATATCCCTGCCCCCCAACCCATAAACATAGTTGACAATTTTTGGGCGCTGGCCGTAATCATACAGAGCGGAACGGATTTCGGTGAAAAGAGGCGCACCGAAAGCACCCGGGCTCGAAGCACGGTCGAGCACAGCAACCGCTTTGATTTTCTTCAGTGCTTCGGCAATCTTTTCGTGCGGAAAAGGCCGGAAAACGCGCGGCTTGAGCAACCCGATGCGCAGCCCTTCGCTGCGCAGCTCATCGATGGCATCTTTGCCTGTCCCGGCCGCTGAGCTCATCACCACAATGGCCGTTTCTGCATCGTCCATCCGGTATTCCTCAAAGAACCCGTAAAACCGGCCAAACTTCTGGCCGTATTCCCGGCCAACTTCCTCGATGACCCGGGGCGAGTTCTCGATTCCTTCGATCTGGCTCCTCTTGTGTTCGAAATAATAGTCAGTGAAATCGATCGGGCCGACAGTGATTTTGCGGCTGGTGTCCAAAAGTGGAAAGACCGGTTTGAACTCGCCGATGAAACTTCTGACTTCCCTGTCGTCCTCGATGAGGACAGGCTCGGCTGAGTGACTGATGATAAACCCGTCCAGCCCGACCAAGACCGGAGTCCTAACATCCAGGTGCTCACCGATGCGGAAGGCCTGGATGAAATTGTCATACGCTTCTTGGCAATTCTCGGAATATATCTGAATCCAACCCGAATCCCTCGCGCCCATTGTGTCACTGTGGTCACCGTGGATGTTGATCGGCGCGCTCAAAGCCCGGTTGACGATGGCAGCGACAACAGGCAACCTTAACCCGGCTGCGATATAAAGCATTTCCCACATCAGGGCGAGGCCTTGGGAGCTCGTGGCGGTCATGACTCTTCCTCCTGCGGCCGCAGCCCCGATGCACACGCTCATTGCGCTGTGTTCGCTTTCCGGGCAGACGAACTCGCTGCTGATCATGCCGTCCGCTTTGAACTGAGCGATTGTCTCCACGATGGCCGTTGACGGCGTTATCGGATAGGCCGCCACGACGTCGGGATTGATCTGGCGGGCAGCCTCGGCGATTGTCTGGTTTCCGTTAAGAATCTTGACTGCCTTCATTTTTTTCCCTCCTCAATGATCTTGGTTTCCTCTTTTACCATGACGATAGCCTTTTCTTTGGTTGGACACTCTTCCGCGCACAGCCCGCAACCGGTGCAGTAATCGTAATTGAAGCCCGTGACTTTGCCCTCTTCGACGCGAACGGCAAAATGGGGACAGTAAAGCCAGCAGAAAAAGCACTGGATGCAGTTATCCTCGATAAATTCAGGCTTTCGGCCCGAGCGCCATGTTCCCGTCAGGTTGGACACGGAGTTGCCCGCCTGAAGGTTGAGTGCCCCGATGGCGAGTTCTGTCCATGTTTCTTTTTTCATCCTTCTTTAACCTCCCGGAAAGCCCTATCGATCGTCCTGAGGTTCATCTCGACTACCTCAGGCCTCAATTTCTTGGAAAGCGAGAGCTTGATGTTTTCCTTGAACTTCTTCAGGTCCAGCAGGTTGAGGACCTTGACCAGAGCCGCGACCATCGGCACATTGGGGATGGCCCGGCCCAGCTCATCGCGGGCAATGGTGTAGGCATCCAGGGCATAAATTTTTCTGCTGCCTAACGCCAGCCGTTTTCTTATCAGCTGGATGTCAAAGGTTGTGTTCATGAGAAAGACGGCGTCCTCTTTAGCGCCATCGGCGATGTCCACAAGACCCAGCAAGCTTGGGTCTGTGACAACGACGATGTCCGGATGGTAGACTTGGCTATGGGTGCGGATTGGCTTCTGGCTTATGCGGTTAAAAGCCAGGATGGGTGCTCCCCGTTTTTCGGCGCCGAACTCGGGGAACGCCTGGACATACCGTCCTTTCTCCGAAGCAAGGACATCGGCAAGCGTCACGGCGGCGGTGACGACGCCCTGCCCGGCTCGTCCATGCCAGCGAACCTCAAGTGTTTCTTTCATCGAGCCTCCTTATCAGATATCATTTTCTCCCGTCATTCCTTTAACTCTGTCCGACCCTCCAACGCCTTCTTGATGGTGACTTGGTCGGCGAAATCAATATCCGAACCGACTGGCAATCCCATGGCCAGCCTGGTCAGTTTGATTGGAAACTTCTTTAAAATCCGAACGATATAGACTGCGGTGGCTTCTCCTTCAGCCGTCGGGTTGGTGGCGATGATGACCTCCTTGAA
This sequence comes from Clostridiales bacterium, assembly GCA_029907205.1. Classification (GTDB taxonomy): domain Bacteria; phylum Acidobacteriota; class Aminicenantia; order Aminicenantales; family UBA8522; genus JARYMI01. The sequence goes on along the minus strand of JARYMI010000002.1, from coordinate 46,482 downwards.
CCTGCCTTTCTCAACTCTCTGGGTGAGCTTCTCCAGGCGGAGCTCGTCAGGGCCCATGCCCTTGAGGGGAGCCAGCGCCCCAAGCAAAACATGATAGCGGCCGTGAAAGATGCCTGTTTTTTCGATCGAGGAGATATTGTAAGGCTCCTCGACGATGCAGAGTAGGTTGTCACTGCGGTTCGGGTCGGCGCAGATCAGGCACGGGTCGACATGGGTGATGTTGTTGCAAACCGAGCAGTAGAAAATCTTTCTCTTGACCTCCCTGATGGACTCGGCCAGCCGGTCAGCGTCCTCCTGCGGAAGGCTAAGGAGGTAAAAAGCGATGCGTTGGGCAGTCTTGGCGCCGATGCCGGGGATCCTTTTAAGCTCCTCGATGAGCAGGTGGAGAGGTTGAGCATAATCAAACATCAGAAAAGTCCCGGGATTTTTAATCCCCCGCCCAAGTCCCCCAATTTCTGAGCGATATGTTCTTCTGCTTTTGCCATGGCATCAGCGAGCGCAGCCAGGATCAGGTCCTGGAGCATCTCTACCTCATCCCTGTTGACGACTTCTGGATCGATGTGGACAGAGGTGACATTCTTATGGCCGTCCATTGTGACGTTGACCATTCCGCCACCGCTCGTCCCGCTCACTCGCATCTCTGCCAGTTCTTTCTGCAATTTCTCCTGCATTTCTTTGGCTGTCTTGAGCATTTTCTGGAGGTTAGCAAGATCTTTCATGATTTTCTCCTTTTTGCGCGACGCCCGGGCTTTTGCCTTCCCTTACTCCTTTTGCTTGGACCTTTTGATCGGCTCGACGGAGAGAACCTGGGCTTTGAACGTGTCCATGAACGTTTGAACCGTGGGATCCTTGAGAGCCAGCTCCAGGTCCCTGTCTCTCTTATTGGCGTTCCCGTCGACAGCGTCAATGAGCCTGACCTTGACCTTCTGCCCGATAACAGCCGAGGCTACTCTTTCAACGGTTTTTATATCCTTCTGAACGGTCTCGCGATAAAAATCCTCTCCGGCCGGGAAAGAAATCTCCAGAATGACGGGGTTTTCGATGACAAACCTCTTTTCCGGGTGAAACTTGATGTCCAGCGTCTCGTCCTTGATCTGGAAAGAGGTCTGACGGGAAAAGACAGCAGCGAGGGAACTTTTCTCTTTCTGGAGTTCTTCTACGATCTTATGGAAAATGTCCTTATCTTCCTCAACCTTTATTCTCGGAGCCTGTTGGACAGGAACGGGCTTCAGCCCCGGCTCAACTCCCCTCTCTTTGTCCATTCCGGTCTTTATTCCCGGCGGCGGCTCGGACAGCCCGCGGGATGCGGCCTCCCTCTCCTTGACGATTTTTTCCACTTCCTGGATGAGGTCCTGAAGCGGGACGATTTTTTTGAAGTGGCAGAGCTTGACCAGAACCGTCTCGAGGTAGATCTGGGGGTGCGAAGAGTAGCGCAAGCCGGGCTCCGCCTGCTGCAGCGCCACGAGATAGCGGAGGATTTCCTCGGCTGAAGCCTTGGCTGCTTCCGTCTTGAGCTGGCCAATTTCCTCAGCGTTCAGGGGAAGAAGATCCTTCAATTCCTGGACAGACCTGGCAAGCAACAGATTCCTGAAGTGCTGTACAAGCTCCTTATAAAAAAATCGCAAATCATGACCCTTTTCCATGATTTTTTCGATCAGAGCGAAAACCTCGGCCGGCCTTTGTTCCAAGATCAGGCTCGAGCATTCAAAAAGAGTGTCCTTGCTGATAACTCCAAGGATCTCCTTGAGATCATCGTCGTTAATGATTTCTCCGGAGAAAGCCACGGCCTGGTCCAGCAGGCTCTGGGCATCCCTCAAGCTACCGTCAGCCGCTTCGGCGATTAGGTTCAACGCATAGAGAGAAACGGTTATCTTTTCTTTTTGGGCGATGTCCAGGAGATGGTTGACGATCTCTTTCTGGGATATTTTTTTGAACTCGAAATGCTGGCAGCGGGAGGCGATTGTGGCCGGCACTTTGTGGAATTCGGTTGTGGCAAAAATAAAAATGGTGCGCTCTGGAGGCTCTTCGAGTGTCTTAAGGAGGGCGTTGAAGGCGTGGCCGGATAGCATGTGGACTTCATCGATGATGATAACCTTGTAGCGGCTGGCGATAGGCTTGTATTTGGCCGTGTCTCGGATCGGGCTGATATCCTCGACTGTCCGGCTTGAGGCACCGTCTATCTCAAGCACGTCCACCGAGCGGTCTTCTTTGACGGCGAGGCAGAATTCACACTTATTGCAGGGAGTGGGAGTCGGGCCATACTGGCAGTTCAAGGCCTTGGCCAGGATTCGAGCAACGGTCGTCTTTCCGATCCCCCTCATCCCTGAGAAAATGTAGGCCTGAGCCACCCGATTGTTCTTAATGGCATTCTGCAGAGTCTGAACTATTGCCTTTTGCCCGACCATTTCCTCAAAGGTCTGTGGCCTGTACTTGCGGGCGTAGATGAGATACGACATCGTCTTAAATGGTGAGTCTCATAAAGGAAAAGTTTTTCCTTTTTGTAAAACTCATCTTAGCACATTTTTCGTGCTTTGCCAAAGAAAATTTTGCTCAAAGCAAGAATCTGAATTTAGGTGATCAAATTTGGCGTGGGGGGCAGACCTTGGCCCCCGCACCCCGGGGAACCAGTCCCGTCGGTTCCCCCCGTCGGAGAATCCGACGGGTCCCCCCTCCGCTACGGGGGCTTCAGGGCTGCCCCTCGCGCCCATCATAAAGATCCCATATTTAGATGCTACCTTTGCTCAAATGTTGAAGGTGGCTTATAATCTCAGGCCAGGAGATGATCAGTGTCGCGGCGGCAGAGCCTCCTCGAAATCCACGTGGCCACACTCCTCTTCGGGCTTGCCGGGCTGTTCGGCAAGTGGCTGACCCTCGTCCCCTCCCTCATTGTTTGGGGAAGGGTCGTCTTCGCCAGTCTAGCCCTGAGCATCCTTCTCCTGTCCTTGAGGTACAGCCTCAGGAACATCCTGAGGGAGAACCTTCTTCTGCTAACCGTCCTGGGGTTCGTCCTGGCCGTCCACTGGGTGACCTTTTTCACGTCCATCCAGGTCTCCACTGTGGCTGTCGGGCTCCTTGCCTATTCATGCTTTCCTGTTTTCACTGTCCTTCTCGAGCCTCTTTTTTTCAAGGAGAAGCTCGACAGGACGAACTTATTTTTGGCCGCGGTCTGCCTGAGCGGCGCTCTCCTGATTGTGCCCAGGTTCAGCCTTGCAAATGCTGTCTATCTAGGAGTTTTGTGGGGGCTTGTATCGGGGCTCAGTTTTGCCTTGTTGACTATATTCAACCGGCGTCTTTCCCAGACCTATTCCAGCTTGGCCATCGCTTTTGTCGAGGATTTCGCTGCGGCAATTTTCCTCCTGCCTTTTCTTTTCTTTTATCCAATCAGCCTGACGGCCAGGGATGTGCTACTCCTCGCCTTCCTCGGCGTGGTGTGCACGGCTGGCTCGCATACGCTCTTCATCAAAGGCCTGCGCCGGGTCAGAGCCCAGACCGCCAGCATCATCAGCGCGCTTGAGCCTGTCTACGGGATAGCCCTCGCCTATTTGATACTAAGAGAAGTCCCTTCTTCCAGGACTCTGGGAGGAGGGCTGGTCATTCTCAGCGCCGCCTTGATGATCTCAGTGCGGGAAGGGAGGCGATTGCTTAATCGATCTCGTCCTTTTTCTTGATTTTCTTCTTGACTGTTTTTTCTTCTTCCTGGTGACGCTCGATAACCTTGGCTTTTTCCTCTTCGTGCTGCTTTTTGAGCTCCGCAGCCTTAACCTTATACTCTTTTTCTATTTTTTCCTTTTCGGCAGGGTTAGAAACAAGCTTTTTTTCATCTTCATGCCTTCTCTCGAGTTCGATTTTTTCTTTCTGCTGGCTCTGTTCGACAAGCCGAAGCTCCTTTTCCTGCTCTTCCTTCAAGCGGCGTTCAGTCTCGACAGCGGCCCCTCGCTCATCAAGCCCTCTGAGCTGGATTTCAGGAATTTTAGCCTCAGCTTCCTCTTTTTGGATAAAGGATTTAGGCTTGGTTGCTTCGCTCTTGGAAACTGTCGGGCGGTAAACCCGAATAGAATTGCCGCTAATTTTGGATGGGCCGGCTCGGCGGACATCTTCGAGCTCGTATTTGGAGACCTCGCTTCGGGTTATCCTCCGAACATGATCAACGTCAACTCCTTGATTGATGACCTGACGGTTCCTTTCGACAAGGTTGGCCTTGGAGACGGTGAAACGGACGACCGTGCTGTTTCTCTCTGGAGGAAGGACATAGCGATCCAAATAGTCATACTGAAAGTAGCGACCCTCGATAAAAACCCAGTAATGGCCGGGAAGCTCATACGGGAGGCCGCGGACACCGAACCCGGCGACGAACTCGACATCAGGAGGAAGAGGCGCCCAGCCGATATAAAGATTGCCCCACCGCCAGGTGACCCAGGCAGGGCCCCAGACTGTTCCCGGGACCCAGAACCAGCCGAGGCGAGGGCTCCAACCCCAGCGCCCATAGTGGAAGGGAATCCAGCCCCATTCGTAGTAGGAAACCCACGTCCAGCCGTAGCTTGTCCAGGCCCAACGGCCATAGGTGTACGGCCGCCATCTTAGACTGACGCGGCGAGGCACCCACACATAGCCGTAAGGCGAATAGTACACCCAGGTTCCGTAAGGAGAGAGATAATCATAAAAGAAGGCGATGTCTACCTCCTGGCGATAGTCTCCAAACTCTCTCTCCTGATACCTTTCTCTCGCTGGAGGAGGCGGGGAAGGCTCTTCATCATAGGGCACATAAATGATGCAACTTGCTGCAAAAAGAAGCGCTAAGAAAACGATCCAGACATTTTTTACATTCTTGCTCATGGCTCATTCCTTCCTTTCCATCAGTTTATTTAGCAAGTATCATGCCAAAGCTTTTCACACCAGGGTGACCTATCCTGGATTTTACTCTTTTCCGGCGCGGCTGTCCAAGAAAGATTACAGCTGATACCTCATTCCGAACATGAGTATGTGAATCAGCTAAGTTGCTTGAAGACTTTTTTTATTCGCTTGTAGGCCCAGCTCAAATCTTTCTGTTTAATGATGAGCGGCGGCGCAAAGCGGATGACGTTTTCGTGTGTTTCTCTGCACAGCAGCCCATCTTTCTTGAGCTCTTCACAGAAGCGCCGCGCGCCGCCTGCCTCTGGCTTGAGCTCTATGCCGATGAGCAGGCCTAAGCCCCGCACTTCCTTGATGTGCCGGCTTTTGATTTTCTTAAGCCTGTCCAGAAGATAGCTCCCCGCGACAGCGGCATTCTCGATGAGTTTCTCTTCTTGAATGATGCGCAAAGCTTCTCTGGCCACGGCACAGGCTAGGGGATTGCCGCCAAAGGTGGAGCCGTGCTCCCCCGGTTTGAAAACGCCCAGGATTTGTCTGGTGGACAGGGTGGCTGAGACAGGATAATATCCGCCTCCCAAGGACTTTCCAATGACCACCATGTCCGGCCTCACTTCTTCATGATCGCAGGCGAAGAGCCTGCCCGTCCGGCCGAGTCCCGTCTGAATCTCGTCAGCGATGAAAAGAACGTTGTTCTCAGCGCAGATTCTCTTGGCTTCTCTGAGGTAGCCTGGCGGAGGGATGAGGATTCCCGCTTCTGCCTGGACAGGCTCGACCAGAAAGGCGGCCGTGTACGGCGTAATGGCCTGGCGGAGGGCATCAATGTCTCCGTAGGGGATGACCACGAACCCAGGCGTAAAAGGGCCAAAATCGTTTCTGTAAAGGGACTCGGTGGAAAAGCTGACAATGGTCACGGTGCGGCCATGAAAGTTGTTGGCGCAAGCGATGATCTCAGCTTTGTCCTTAGGCACCCCCTTTACTTTATAGGCCCACTTGCGGGCCGTCTTGATGGCGGTCTCGATCGACTCAGCCCCGGAATTCATCGGCAAGACCATATCGAAACCGGTCAGGTCACAAAGCTCTTTGGCCAGGAGAGGCCATTGATCGTTGCGGAAAGCGCGCGAGGTCAAAGTTAGACGTTTCGCCTGGTCCTTGACGACCTTGATGAGGCGGGGGTGGCAGTGGCCCTGGTTAACGGCGGAATAGCCGCTCAGGAAATCAAGATACTTCCTGCCTTCGACATCCCAGACCCAGATTCCTTTTCCTTTTGTCAGGACGGCGTCCAGGGGATGGTAGTTCTGGGCACTGTACAATTCCTCAAGAAGGATGTAGTCTCGGCTGTCCATAATTGCTCCTCTCATTAAACGGCCTGGCGGAGAGGGCGGGATTCGAACCCGCGGTACGCCGTCGAGACGCACACACGCTTTCCAAGCGTGCTCCTTAAACCACTCGGACACCTCTCCGCGGGGAAGGGTTCATTGCTCTGAGGACGATCTCCTGTTCGGAATCTTCCTTGAGTTCGAGTTTTTAACGTTATCAGAAAACCAAGAGAACGTCAATTTATGGGTGGTAGATGTTAATGATGTCCTTAAGGACGGCGGCGGCAGCGCCTCGAGGGTCGGATTTTCCGCCCGTGAGGGTGACATCGCCCATTGTGTCCGTGAAATAGGTGATGCCTTTGGCCGTGCCTTCGACTCCGAAAAGCGGGTGCGAATGGTCAATAACGCAAGGCGCTACTGATGCTGTTATTCCGCCTTGTTCACGGCGTATGCGACCAAGAAGCTTGACGGATTTGCCCTCGCGCCGGGCGCGGTCTATGAGCTCAGCCGGGAGGCCGACGATCCCCTCGACTGAGATATCGGAAAGCCGAAGATTAAGCCCCATGACGGCGTTGCCGATAAGGAGAAGCTTGACAGCGGTGTCCCAGCCTTCCACATCAGAGGCGGGATCAGGCTCAGCGATGCCCCGGACTCGGGCTTCTTGAACGGCTTCCGAGTAGCTTCTCCCCTCCCCCATTTCGGTTAAAATGAAATTGGTTGTGCCGTTGAGAATGCCTTCGACGGCCAGGACTTCTGCTCCAGCTAATGAGCAGAGGCCGACATCGAGCGCGGGCAGAGCGGCCGCGGCAGCGCCGCTGAATTTCAGGGCTAAACGGTTTCGTGATGCCTTCTCTCGCAAGCCGCTGAAATTGACAGCCAGAGGTCCTTTATTGGCCGTAACAACATGCCAGCCGGAATCCAGAGCCAGCCTCGCATGAGTGAGGCCAGGTTCTCCCGTCTTCAGGTTGGATGGGGTGCAATCGACAAGCACACCCGGCTCGACTTCTCGCACGATTGATTCCAAAGAGAGGTTCTGTTTCCAGAAAGCGTGGACGCGAAGGTCGGCCCCTGGATCATCGAGGATATCCTTAAGTTTGAAGCCAGCGCAGGGAAACAGTCCTCCCGTTGATTTAAAAATGGCCCGGAGAAAAAGGGATAGTCCGTGGCTTTCCCTGAGATGATCAGTCTTTTCCTCGAGAAGCTTGACAAAAGCTTTTCCGACGTTTCCGAAGCCCATCAACACAAGGTTAACAGCCTTTTCTGTCATGGCTTTCTCCATCTTTCGCGCTCACTCGTGAGTGATTTTGGGAGAATGGCGGAGAGGGTGGGATTCGAACCCACGATCCCGAAAATTCGGGATAACGGTTTTCGAGACCGTCGCCTTCAACCACTCGGCCACCTCTCCGGGTGCAGCCGATTTATTTAAATCTTAATCTAAAGCCTTGTGCTTATGCCGCTTCTGCTTAAAGAAGTCTTTGAGGAGCGCAGCGCTTTCTTGAGCCAGAAGCCCTGCTCTGACCTCGGGCTGGTGGTTTGTCCTTTCAAAAGGGAAGCTCATGATTGATTGGACAGCTCCAGCTTTGGGGTCGGCTGCGCCATACACGAGTCTTCTGATTCTGGCCTGGACGGCGGCACCGAGGCACATAGCGCAGGGTTCTAAAGTCACATAAAGGTCACAACCTGGAAGCCGGTAGTTCTTTTGCATCCGGCTTGCCTTCCGGATGGCCACGATCTCCGCGTGAGCTGTCGGGTCGTGACGCTTGATGGGCTGATTGTGCGCGCGGGTGAGGACTTTGTCGTCGAGGACAATCACAGCGCCAACCGGAATTTCTCCCGCGCGAGCAGCCTTCCGAGCTTCAGCCAGAGCTATTCGCATGAACTTCTCTTCCGCATTTGTCCGAGCAACTTTCACGGGTTGATTTTACCTTTGTCTGTCCAAATTTACAACCGGCATGCCGCGACCGGAAGCCGATTGATAAGTAAAATCATCGCGAGCCCTCGGCTTTGCATCGCCCTTGATTATTTTATAAACTGAGAGAGCATTTTCATCAAGCGGAGTTTGCCATGCTTAGATTGGAATGCCTTTTCTGCCGAAAAAAATTCCCTCTCGATGTTTTTAACCCGTTTTGTCCTCTGTGTAGAGAGCCGATGGTCGTGGCTTACCCGCCGCGAACAAGGACAATGGCGTTGGAGCGAGAGCTCAGCCTCGAAAAATACCGGGATTTCCTGCCGCTGGCAAGCGTGAACAAGAAGATCAGCCTGGGTGAGGGCAACACGCCGCTTGTGCCCCTTTATCGGGTGATGAAAAATCATAACCTGCCTCTGGTTCTGGCAAAGAACGAGACGATGAACCCTACCCACAGCTTCAAGGATAGAGGCACAGCGGTCGCGGTTCAGAAAGCCGTCTCACTGGGCGTCAAAAAAATCGGCACTGTCTCAACCGGGAACATGGCTGCTTCAACAGCGGCTTATGGCGCAAGGGCTGAGCTCAAGACCATTATTTTTTTCAAGAAGGGATCCTCGCTTGAGAAGATTCTTTCGACGGGGATTCACGGAGCCGCGCTCTTCCAGGTGAAAGGCGATTATGGCGAGCTTTTCCGGAAGAGCTTCGAGATAGGCAGAAAAGAGGGTATCTATTTTATGAATTCGGTCGACCCCATGCGAATCGAGGGCTACAAAGTCACGGCTTACGAGATTTTTATCGGTCTCGAGCGGCGGCCGCCCCGATTTGTATTCGTTCCGGTGAGCTCGGCGGGGCATCTGGTCGGGCTCATCCGCGGCTTCCAGGACCTAAAGGATGAAGGGTTCATTCACCAAATGCCTTTTTTTGTGGGCATCCAGGCTAAGGGATGCTCTCCTTTGTCCAGGGCCTTCAGTGAGGGAAGGAACAGATTCCGGAGGGTTTTCAAGACGCAGACAATCGCCCATGCCATCTCCAACCCTGACCCTCCAGCAGGCAACCTGGCACTCAAGCTGATTAGGGAAGCCGGGGGCCTGCTCATGGATGTTACAGACCGGGAAATCTTGGCAGCCCAGAGAGAGCTGGCCGAGCTGGAAGGCATTCTTGCCGATCCGGCATCAGCGACAACGTTGGCCGCGCTGGTCAAGCTTTCGAGGGATCGGAAGCTTCTGAGAGGAGAGGTTGTCCTTGTCGTTACAGGAAGCGGCCTGAAGGCAATGGAGGCCCTCAAAAAACACAACATCTATCCAAAACTTCTAAAACTCTAAACTGGCCAGGAAGAAAAGCATGTGTTATAGTAATAAATAAAGAAAATCCATGAAAGGAGGTCTGGATGAGAGGAGATTTTCAACCTATTGACTTTAAGATTCCCAAGATCAAGTTCAGCATCATCCGCGGCGTCATCATTGGCATCGTCGCGGTCATCCTGCTTATCGGGTCCATCTACCAGGTCAGCCCCGAGGAGCTCGGAGTAATCCTGCGCTTCGGCAAGTTTGTCCGAACCGCAGACCCCGGTCTTCATTTCAAGCTGCCCCTGGGAATCGAAAAATTAACCAAAGTTCCCGTCCAGAGACAGCTCAAGTTGGAGTTCGGGTTCCGGACAGCGCGGCCCGGCATCCGTTCGGAATACCGCGTCACCCCGGAAGCGGCCAGGGAAGCAATCATGCTCACGGGAGACCTGAACGTCGTCGTTGCCGAGTGGATCGTCCAGTACAAGATCAAGGATGCCTACAATTATTTGTTCAAAATCAGGAACCCCGAGGATACTTTTCGCTACATGAACGAGGCCATGGTACGGCGGATCGTCGGCGATAACTCTGTGGACGAGGTCATCACCGTAGGCCGGGCTCGGATCGCCAATGAAGCCAAGGATGAGCTCCAGCATCTCTGCGACCTTTACGAAATCGGGATCGACGTGAACCAGCTCATCTTCCAGGACGTCAACCCGCCTGACGCCGTCAAGCCCTCATTCAATGAGGTGAACGAAGCCATTCAGGAAAAGGAGCGCAAAATCAACGAGGCCTGGTCGGAGTACAACCAGGAGATACCCAGGGCTACCGGCGAGGCCGAGCAGGTGCTCCGGGGCGCCGAAGGCTACGCCACCGAACGCGTCAACCGCGCGGTCGGCGACGCCGCGCTCTTCACCTCTGTCTACAGGGAGTACGCCCGCGCGCCCATCGTCACCCGCAAGCGGCTTTATATCGAAACGCTCAACGATATCCTGCCCAAGATCAAGAAAAAGGTCATCGTCGATGAGAAGTTAAGGAATGTCCTGCCGCTCCTCAACCTGGGCGAGGAGGTGAAAAAATGAGTGCCGCCACAAGAAACCTGATCATAACCGGTGTCGTCCTCCTGGGCCTGATCGTCCTCGTTGACGCCGTCTACGTCGTCTCCGAGACCAACCAGGTTATAATCACGCAATTCGGAGAGCCCATCGGCGGGGCCGTCACTTCTCCCGGTTTGCACCTCAAAGCGCCCTTTATCCAGAAAGCCAACTATTTTGAGAAGCGCTGGCTCGAATGGGACGGCGACCCCAACCAGATCCCGACCAAGGAAAAGAAGTTCATCTGGGTGGACACTTACGCCCGCTGGAGGATCAGCGACCCGCTCACGTTTTTCCAGCGTGTCCGCGACGAAAGAGGTGCCCAATCCAGGCTGGATGATATCATCGACGGCGAAACCCGGAACGCCATCGCCAATTACGACCTTATCGAAGTCGTTCGCTCTTCCAACCGCAAGTTTGAGCTGACCGAAGAGACAGTTCTTCTCGAGGTCGCGGAGGCCATCGCAAAAATCGAGGTCGGCAGGGAGAAAATCGCCCAGATCATCTTGGAGAGCGCTTCTAAAATCACCCCACAGTTCGGCGTCGAACTCAAAGATGTCCGGATTAAACGCATCAACTATGTCGACGAAGTTCAGCGGAAAGTCTTCGACCGGATGATCGCTGAGAGGAAGCGAATCGCCTCAAAATACAGGTCAGAAGGAGACGGCAAAAGCGCTGAGATTCGCGGCCAGAAGGAAAAAGAACTGAAACGAATCCAGTCTGAGGCCTACCGGAAGGCCCAGGAGATCAAGGGTAAAGCGGACGCTGAGGCCACAAAAATCTACGCCCAGGCCTATAACCTGGACCCGGAATTCTACCAGTTCATGAAAACTCTCGAGGCCTACCGCCAGGCTCTGGACAGCGAGACCTGGCTCCTTCTCTCCTCGGATAGCGAATTCCTCAAGTTCCTGCGCAGCTCAGAGAAGAAATAGGCCCTTAAGGCGCTTGATTTTCCGCATGGCCGGGTTTGGCCTTGCGGGTTGCGCGGAGTTCATGTTCGCCAGAGATGCGACTGGAAAACACCGCGTTGCCAAGGGGTCTTCAATTTTGCCATCTATTTCAGGCGGATTTTCAACTCGAGCAATAAACAGTTTTCATGGGCCTCTCTGCCTCCCCTTCTCGGGCGGGGCATGAACCCACGCCCTTAGACAAAGGGGTCATACCTTCGATGAGCGTCCCATCCCAGTAGAAGAAGATTGCATGCCGGCGAGATCAGAAAATCATCGACTTAAATCTTCCCCAGCTTTAGAGCTTTTGACTTTTCCTCAAGGGATTTTCTCATCCTTGATCGGGAATCCTCCATTTTTTTTGCGATCTCTGGATATTTTATTGAAAGGATTTCACAGGCCAAATAGGCTGCGTTTTTCGCTCCATCAATTCCAACCGTCGCCACCGGAATTCCGGGCGGCATCTGGACGGTGGAGTAAAGCGCATCCACTCCTTCCAGAGCTCCTGATTTAAGTGGAACACCGATGACAGGCAGAGTGGTATGAGCAGCCAGGACCCCCGCCAGATGAGCCGCCATCCCCGCTCCAGCAATCAATACCTCGATGCCCCGCTCCCTCGCTGTCCTTGCATAATGGGCTGTTTTGTCAGGCAACCGATGGGCGGAGCTGATATCGATCTCATAACAAACGCCCATCTCTCTCAAAACCTCCGTCGCCTTTTCCATCACAGGCAAATCACTGTCGCTTCCCATCAGAATCCCAACCAATGGCTTCTCCATAGAAATTCCTCCTTCTATCAAAATCTTTTCAAACGATCCTCCTTCTTCCGGAGACCGTTTTTCTTCTCAAAATGGCCTTGACGGCCTCCATCCCGAGCGTGAGGACAACGCAAGTGCCCAGGATGACCCATATGTCTTCAATCGACGGTTTGGCGATCCCAAAGCGGTCCAGCAATACAGGGAACTGGATCAGGACAACCAGCATGACAACCTCCCAGGCCAGGGCGATCAGGAGCCATTTGTGCGGAGGCACTTTGAAGACACTGTATCTGACGGAACGGAGGTGGAGGGCAATGACCAGCTCGGTGATGACGAAGAAGAAAAAAATCATCGTCCTCGCGTGAGTCAGGTCAGGCAGTTCGCTTAAGAAAATAAAGGAGAGGATAGGGATCTCAATCATGAGGATCGTCAGGATGAAGGCTCTCACATCCCACGTGAAGACGCTTTCGCGCGGATTCCGCGGCAGTCTTTGCATGATGTCGGGATCAGGGGGAGCTACCCCAAGGGCGAGGGCTGGAAGCCCGTCGGTTGCCAAATTGATATAGAGAATGGCGGCAGGCAGAACAGGCAAATATTGCGGCCCCAAAAGAATGGCCATTCCTCCGATAAAGGTCACCTCCACCGCGTTGCTCTCAAGGAGATAGATCAGATATTTTTTGATATTGTCATAGATGCATCTTCCCCGTTCAATTGCTGTGACGATCGTCGCAAAATTGTCGTCGGTCAGGACCATGTCCGCGGTCTCTTTCGTCACCTCCGTCCCAGTAATACCCATGGCAATCCCGATATCAGCATGTTTTAAGGCTGGTGCATCATTGACCCCGTCTCCTGTCATAGCAACAACTTCACCCCTATTTTTCCAGGCCCTGACGATCTTCAGTTTATCTATTGGCGAAACCCTAGCATAAACAGTAACTCGATCCACGATCTTTTCTAACTCCTCATCAGAGATTTTTTCCAGCTCTTCGCCTGTCAAGACAAAATCGCCCTCCTGACGAATCCCCATCTCATTGGCTATGGCTAAGGCCGTGAGTTTGTGATCCCCTGTAATCATAACGGGCTTGATGCCCACTTTTTTACATGCCTGGATCGCTTCGATCGCTTCCTCCCTGGGCGGATCAATCATCCCGGCCAGCCCAAGAAAGACCAGGTCCTTTTCAATATGTTCTTCTGTATGCCTTAATCCATCCATACAATCCTTGTAACCGAACCCGAGCACCCTCATGGCTCCCTGGGCCATCTCTTCATTGGCTTTAAGGATTTCTGCCTTCTCTCTTTCTCCCAGTTCCCGAGGGCCGGAATCGCCGAGCATCTGATGACACTTTTCCAGGACCACTTCCGCAGCCCCTTTCATGAAGACCAGTCTCCTGCCGTCTTTCATCTGATGGATGGTTGTCATCCTTTTTCTTTCGGAGCTGAAGGGGATTTCCTCGATCCTGGGGTTTTCAAGCCTCATCTCAAGTTGATGCATCCCAGCTTTCACGGCCGCCACCACGAGAGCCCCCTCTGTCGGATCTCCTTTTATCGTCCATTTTCCATCCTTCTCTTCTAAGACGGAGTCATTACATAGAAGCCCTCCCTGGAGGAGCAATTGGAGGGCAGGAACATCCTTCGGGTGGAGGATGCCGGAGCCTCTCATTTCCCCCTCCGGCAAATAACCTACGCCCGAAACCTCCACCCATCGGCCTCCGGCAAATATTTTTCGAATCGTCATCTCCCCCTTGGTGAGCGTCCCGGTCTTATCGGAGCAGATCACCGTGGTGCATCCTAGGGTTTCAACGGCAGGCATCTTTCTGACCAGGGCGTTGTTTTTTGCCATCTGGCGCATTCCTATGGCAAGAGCGCCCGTGACGATGGCTGACAGGGCTTCAGGAACGGCAGCCACGGCAAGAGCGACGGCAAACATGATTATTGTCACGATAAAGGGGAGATCAATCCCCCGACCCAAGGCCTCCCTTACAACACTGATCCCCGCGACAAGAAAGCAGATGGAAAGGGCTCCGATGCCGAGCCATTTCCCTATCTCTTCCGTCCTTTTTTCAAGAGGCGTTTTTTCGGCTTTGACCGCCGTGACCTCCTCGGCAATCATTCCGAATTCGGTCTTCATCCCTGTGGAAGTGATAACCGCCATACCCCTTCCGAAGGTCACGCTGGTCCCTGCGAAGATCATATTCTTCCGATCGCTGACGCGCGTTTCCATCGGCAGTGGTTTAACATCCTTTCTCACAGGGACGGATTCTCCTGTGAGGGGCGCTTCATCGCACTGCAAGGAGAAGCTTTCGATCAACCTCGCATCCGCCGGAATCCTGTCTCCTGATTCCAGGAGCAAGATATCTCCCGGAACCAGATCTTTGGTCGGAATCTCCTTCTCCTTCCCTTCCCTCATCACAGTGATGGTCGGGGTGAGCATTTTCTTCAATGCTTCGAGGGCGCGTTCGGCTCGGTACTCCTGGATAAACCCGAGGACGGCACAGAAGACGACAATCACAGCAATGATAGCCGCATCAAGTGCCTCACCAACCAGCGCTGAAAGAATAATGGCGATGATAAGAATGATGATGAGGATATTTTTGAACTGGCTGATGAAGAGGGTGAGAGGCGATGCCTTCTCTTCTTTCTTTAGTTCGTTATAACCGTATTTTTCAAGTCGCCTTTGAACTTCATCTTCTGCAAGGCCATCCCGGGGGTCCGTTTTCAGTTGCTTTAGAACTTGTGCGGCTTCCATCGAGTGCCAATTTACCATTGCTTTTCCTTACTTTATTAAAATCTGAGCTTTTCCAAATGATGGCGTGTCTGCGATGCTTCGCTACAGGCCATTAGCACTTTGTAAATAGGCGAACCTATGCCTGACATAGGGAAGTGTGCTTGCCCATTCCTCAGCCGCCGGGAACGCCTAAACACTAATAGCTTTCGTTATAGGCGATATGCCTGCGCTTAGTACGCGACAGTGAAGCCTGGTTCGCCATCATAGTTCCAGAGCTTCTGCACTGCCGACCACCAGAAATGGGGGCTAAGCTCAAGCACAAAGTTATCCACGTCCTTATCAGTAATGGGGCTATCTGCTTTGTAACGACAGCGCCACCAATTGACACATAGCGCTTCCGGCGTGGGCCCGGGATAGACCTTCAGCCCCCGATTGGAAATGATATCAAGATGGAAGGGGCCAACCTTCTTCGGGAGTTTTGGCAACTCGGGGGATATGATATAAACATCAACCCCGACTAATTCTATTTTTCTTACTGGTTTAGGGTAGTTTAAGTGAGACATGGTTGTAAACTCCTTCAGGCTGCTTTCAAGCGTTCGACGATGGCCTTGGCGTATTCCTCATTCGTGCATGTTCCTCCCACATCCGCGGTCACCTTTTTGCCCTCGGCCAAGACCGCACACATTGCGTGGTAAACCCGCTGTGCCGCTTCTTTTTCTCCGATATGTTCCAGCATCATAATGGCGGCTTGCAGGACTGCGCTCGGATTTACTCGCTTCATCCCGATGTATTTGGGGGTGGAACCGTGCACCGCTTCAAACATGGCGTAGTTATCGCCGATGATGGCGCCAGGGGCGAAACCCAAGCCCCCGGTGAGCCCCGCCATCAGGTCGGTAAGAATATCGCCGTAAAGATTAGGCAAGCAGATGACATCATAAAGGTAAGGTTTGAGGGCTAACTGCATAGCCATGTTGTCCACAATCAAATCCTGGAACTCAATATTGGGATAGTGTGCTGCTACTTCCCGACCACAGTTGAGGAAGAGACCATCGGTAATCTTCATAATGTTGGCTTTATGCACGACCGTGACTTTCTTGCGGTTATGAGCACGAGCATATTTGAAAGCGTAGTCAATGATGCGGAGCGAACCTGGACGAGTGATTACCTTCAGACATTGGGCCACCTCATCCGAAACCCAATGTTCAATGGCGGCATAGCTATCTTCGGTATTTTCGCGGATGCCCACAAGGTCAATGTTTTGCCACGGCGTCTTGACCCCGGGAATACTCCTGGCGGGCCGGACATTGGCATAGAGGTCTAACGCCTTCCTTAACGTGACATTAGCACTTTTGTGCCCAAAACCCACGGGAGTGGTGGTGGGACCCTTCATACAGACCTTGTTTTTCTTGATTGATTCAATAGTCTCTGGTGGAACTGGATAACCATATTTTTCCACGGCGGGCAATCCTGCGTCAGCGTATTCGTAACTAAGATCAACGCCACTCGCGTCCAGTATCATCTGCACGCATTCCCAGATTTCCGGACCAGTGCCTTCACCTGGTATTACTGTAATCGTGTATTTAGCCATAGTAACTTCCTCAATTAGTAATTACTGTTGCTATCCTTGGGGAAAGGAAATATTATAATAAATTAATATAAATCGTCAACAGAATCTCCTTGTATTTGGCGATAGAAAACTCATAGGTTTCCCTTTAAACCCAGGATAAGCTGGACTAACAGGAAAAAGCCGGGAAGCTGGCTGCTTAGCTCTCCTCGGACAGCGAATTCCTCAAGTCCCTGCCGAGCTCAGAGAAGGAATAGGCCCTTCAGACGTTCGAGCGAGATATTGCTTCCCGAGAGCACCAAAGCGATGGTTTTTCCTCTTATTCGTTCCCTGATTTTCACTGCAGCGGCCAACGGCGCAGCGCCCGCCTCCTCGGTCAGGTTGCGGACGAGCTCTATATAAGTCAGGATGGCCCGGGACATCTCCTCGTCAGAGACGAGGATGAAATCGGCGAGAAGTGCCCGGAGGATCTCCTGAGTCAGCTCGTAGCCCATCTGTGTCTGAAGCCCCTCCGCCACCGTCTCCATTCTGGACGAGACGATATTCCCAGCTTTCCAGGACAGGTAGGCTGCCGGCGCCTTCTCCGCCTGGACACCGATGACCTGGACCTCGGGCTTGATTTCCCGCTTGGCCAGGCAGCAACCTGAAGCGCCGCTCCCCCCGCCGACCGGAACGATGATCATGTCCACCTGGGGACAGTCCTCCAGAATCTCGAGCGCATAGGTGGCTACTCCCGCGATAAGAAACGACTCATTAGCCGGGTGGATGAAACGCGCTCCTCTTTCCTCAGCTAATTTCAAAGCCCGGTCTTTGGCTTCTTCAAAAATCCGGCCGTGAAAAACAATCTCAGCCCCAAGGCTTCTCACAGCCTTGACCTTCACCGGGTTGGCCTGCTCAGGCATGACGATGGTCACGGGAACGCCGAAAAGCCGGCCGGCATAAGCGATGGAAAGGGCATGATTCCCGGTTGATGCTGTCACGACTCCCCTTCTCTTTTCCTCCGGCTGCAAATGGTGCATGAGGTTAATCCCACCACGGACTTTAAAAGAGACCGTGGGCAGATGGTTTTCATGCTTTACGTAGACTGAAGCGCCGAGGAAATCATTGAGCTGAGGATAACTATAGAGGGGTGTCCGAGGAAGATATTTTTTTATGATCGACCTGGCTCTTAAAATATCTTCAAAAGTCGGCCAGACGAATGCCATTGTTTTTCTCCTTTCCTCGTTGTATCGCAGGCTGTCAAAGCGATCTCAACCGAGAAGCTCGATAAGTGTTTTCCGGTAAGGGAAAAGCGCCGGCGTCCCTCCTGTATGGAAGAAGACGACTCTGTCCTTTTTCGAAAACCGTCCTTTTGTCACAAGGTCTATCAGGGCGGCCATGGCTTTCCCTGTGTAAACAGGGTCGAGGACGATGCCTTCCCTTGTGAAGGCAAGCCGAATCGCTTCAGCCACTTCTCTGTTGACGTGACCATACCCTTCCTTGAGATAGTCATCGAGGACGATGATATCATCGCGCTTGATGCTCGAATCAAGCCCCAAAGCCCTTTCGGTCTCCTCTGAGATTTTGAGCACAATGCGGGCGAAGGCTTCTTTCTCTTCGGAGACGCTTATGCCGATGATCTCGACGTCCTTCTTCAAAGCCATAGCTGCCACAGTCAGGCCTGCTTGCGTGGCACCTGACCCGGTGGCGATGACGACATGAGTTGGGCTGACTCCCCCGCTTTCGGCTTGTTCTAAGAGTTCGACAAAAGCCGCCGCATGACTGATTGCGCCGAGCGGAAGGTCCATCGAGAATCCCGGCAGCGAGCCTCCCACCGAGACGACATATGGTTTGTGCCCCCATTCCCTGACTTCGTTGGAGATCTCTTCGATGATTCCCACAGCCTGCTCTTCGCTCACGACCTTGCCTTTTTCCGCTTCTCTGATTCTGATGTCAGCGCCGACGATATAATCAAGAAGGAGGTTGCCATCGTATTCGGGCGCCAGGTCGTATGTTTTAAAAAGAACGAGGATCGGTTGAAGCCCGAATCGCCGCGCCGCTGCTGCCGTTTGCAGACACCAATTCGATTGCAGGCTTGCCCACGTGATAATGACGTCAGCTCCTTTGCTCAGGGCATCGGCAATGATGAACTCTAGCTTTCGTGATTTGTTCCCGCCGAAGGCGAGGCCAGTCAGGTCATCGCGCTTGATATATACCTCCGGTCCGCCTAACTCGGCCGAGAGCCTGTCGAGCTTTCGGAACGGCGTTGGCAAATGGATAAGCGTTTGTTTTGGAAAGCGTGCAATCCTGGCTCTAATTTCTTGGACGGTGAAGCCAGCCATTTCTCCCCTCCTCCGAAAGAACTCTTATTATCTCCTTTTCTTAGGCATCTGACAACTGATTTCAGGCAGCCTAAGCATAATAAAAAACCACATGATTCGAGAGCCTTCACAGGACAAAAAGGGGCTATAATCGTTGTCTGGCCTGCCCGAGCTCAGCTATTTTCTGCCGGGCCGATAAGCGAATTCCATCGCCGTAGTAATAAAAAATCGGGATGACGATGAGGATAAAGATGGTCGAGCTGATGAGTCCGCCAACAGTGGAAAGGGCCAGGGATGCCCATATTTTTCGCTTGGCGACTTCTGCCTGTATGAGGAGCAGAGGAAACATTCCCAACACCGTGGTCCCCGTTGTCATGAAGATTGGCCGCACCCTCTCTCTGGCGCCAATGACGACCGCCTCAAGCAGCGGCAGGCCCTGTCCGCGCTTCAGGTTAATATGGTCAACGAGCAGGATAGAGTTGTTGACGACAATCCCGCCGAGCAGGATGACGCCGATGTAAGCCGATGAATCAAAGGAGAAATCGGCGATGACGAAGGCCACAAAAACCCCGATCATGGCCAGCGGCACGGCCAGGATGATGAAAAAAGCCTGGACGAACGATTCGTAAAGCGATGACAAGATCATGAAGATGATAACGAGGGCGAAGAGGATGGCGAATTTGATCTGGGCCTTTTCTTCCTCGGTCATGCGCCATGTCTCCTCCAGGGTGGCCGAGAACCCGGGTGGCAGTTTCAGACTGGCGAAGACCGCCTTCTTGTAGTTTTCCGCGGCCTTGGCCGGCCCCCTGAATTCCCACATGACCGTCTGCTGGAACTGCTGGTTTTCCCTGTCGATAGATCCCGCGACCGGCTTTTCTGAGAGCTGGGAAATTTCTCCTAACCTCATGTATTCTCCGCCAGTGGTCCGGATGAGCGAGTCGAGGAGGGCGCCGAGGTCAAGACGGTCGGCTTCGGGGAATTTGATCGAGATGGCGATTTCTTTGCCCTCCGTCCGCCACCTGACCGGCGAGGAGAATTCGCCCCGCAGCAACGTTTGGATGTGGTAATACAGATACTGCGGGTCGATCTCATATTTCCTCAAGGCCTCCCGGTCAATCTTCAAAATGTGTTCGAAAGAATCCACCCGCCACCATCCGTAGCGGCTGGAGACGATCCGTGTCTCCTTGACGCGCGGGTTCTGTTTGAGCCTCTGCTCGAGCTCGCCTGTTATGTCCTTGAGTTTTTTCAGGTTGTAGCCAAAAAACTTTATGTAGGAATCGTAGAATGTTCCCGTTCCGAAACTCGAGTAGTAACCCTGCGGGTCGAACCCAGAGATTCCGACGCTCAAACCGGCGAACTGGGTGGCTAGCTGGATGAGCTCTTCCTTGAGGGCATAAGGCCGAAAGGAAAACTCTACCTCTGGCGGAAAGGAAATTTGAATGTAGGCGTTCTCGGAACTGATGGTCGAGTTCATCTCCTTCTCGTAATCTTTCTCCATGACCAAGGCTTCAAATTTGCGGATGACCTCATCCGTCCTGTCGAGGTCTGTGCCGGGCGGCATGGTGATCCAGACGGTTAGCCTGTCCTGCGAATACCAGCGGAAAAACTCGCCGATGGTCACTTCTTTCTTGAACCAGCGGTAGCTTCCGTAAAACAGAACGCCGACAAGGATTAGGATCTCGAGCGGATGACGGAGGCAAAAACGGACAAATCCTTCATACAATTTGCGAACCCTTTCCGGCCGGGCTGCCCGCTTCACCTGAAGGAGTCGTTGGCTGAGGGCCGGAATAAGGGAGAACGAGACGAGCAGCGATACAGACAAAGCCGAAGCGATGACGATGCCAAGCGGCAGGTAGTAGATTTTGAGCCGGCCCTGGAAATAGGGGAAGCAGAAAAAAACAGAGACGGTGGTGAGGGTCGAGGCGAAAACTGCCAACATGACCTCTTTTGGCCCACGAACGGCGGCCTCGGCCGTCGACAGGCCTTTTTCCCTTAGCCTGAGGATATTCTCGAAAACGACAATGGAATTGTCCACAAAGAGACCAAACCCGAGAGCCAGCGCGCCCAGCGTCAGCATGTTGATCGAGACCTTGAAAAAGTAGATGAGGTTAAACGTGATCAAAACAGAAAAAAAGATGGAGCTCAGGATAAGAAGCGAGGGTTTAAGGCTCCTGAGAATAAGGAAGACCAGGAGGAAAATCACAGTTAGGATGATGCCAACGAGAAGGAAAAGCTCGCGCAAACTCTTCAGGATTTCCTCGCTCTCGTCATTGACGACACGGAAAATCAGGTTCCGCGGCATCTCTTGCTTGATGTCATCGAGCCGGCTCTTGACAGCCCTGGCCACCTTGAGCGTGCTCGTCCCTTTTTCCTTGTGGATGATCAACCGGATTGTTGGCTGGCCGTTAATCCTGTTGAGATAACGAATCTCGCCGTACGTCCGGTCGACCTGGGCGACGTCCTTGAGCTTGACCGCCACACCTCCCTGGTGGACGATGATCAACTCTTCGAGATCTCTGGTGCTGGCGAGCGAACTCGAGATTTTAAACAGATACTCCTGCTGGCCTCTCTGGATTCGGCCGGCCGGAAAAGTCTGATTCCAGCGGTTGAGAGCCATGAGGACCTGGTAGGGATGGATGTTCAGAGATTGTGTTTTTTCCCTGTTCAGGGTGATGCGGATTTCCGGGTCGGACCCGCCTGAAACCTCCACGCCGGCCACCCCTTTGACCGCACCCAGCCCGTACTCGAACCTCTCCTTCAGCATTTCCCGAAGTTCTTGCAAGGAATAATCGCCTGAAATAGTGAAGTGGAGGAAGTCAGCGGTTCGGAAATCTTCCGGGACATACGGGATGATTTGAGGCCGGTTGGCGGCGTAGGGCAGCTCCTGGCGAATCCTGGCTATTTTCTCCATGAGCTCGAGCCGGGCAAACTCCATGTTCGTCCCGGGGTTGAATTCGACGACGATCCGGGAAAGGCCGATGGATGATGTCGATGTAATTTTCTTGACCCCTCGAGCGGTAGAGGCTACCTCTTCGAGAGGAGAAGTGACCTGGGTCTGGATGATCTCGGGCGGAACATCGCTCCAGCCAGTCTGGATCGTGATTTGAGGAAAATCCTCCTTGGGCGCAAGCTCGAGCGGGATGTTGAGAAATGAGTAAGCGCCGAGAAAAGCCACGGCCAGGAAAAGCATGACCGTGGCGATCGGGCGTTCGACGAATATCCTCATAGGGTTTTCTTTTTCTCCCGCGGCCTCTCGACCAGCTCATAGACGACGGGAATCAGGATGAGCGTCAGGAAAGTGGAAAAAAGAAGGCCGCCGATGACCGCGATTCCGAGCGGCCTTCTCAGCTCGGCTCCTTCGCCCAACCCTAAAGAAAGAGGAAGCAAGCCGAACATGGTCGTGATGGACGACATCAAGATCGGCCTGAGCCGGACATTGCTTCCCTCGACCACCGCCTCCCGCAGCGGCAGTCCGGCGCGCCGGAGCTGGTTTGTGTAGTCGACCTTGACGATGGCGTTGTCGACCACAATGCCGATAAGGACGATAATACCGATGACCGAAATCACGTTAATGGTCTGTCCGGTTATAAACAGGGCTATGAACGTCCCGGCCAGGCCCATGGGAAGCGTAAACATGATCAGGAAGGGATGGAGAAGCGACTCGAACTGGGCGGCCATGATCATGTAGACGAGGAGGACCGAGAGGACAAAAGCCCAGATCAAGCTCCTGAATGATCTTGACATCTCCTCCTGCTCGCCGCCGAAAACGACCCGGTAATTGGGAGGAAGGGCGAGCCCTTCGATTATCGCTCTGACCTCTGGGGTAACCTGGCTGATCTTCGCTCCTCTCATGTTGGCTGTGACTAGGACTTCCCGCTGCTGATTCTCCCGGTGGATCTCTTTAGGGCCAAGAGCGATCTCATGATCCACCAGTTCCCTCAGCGGGATAGACCTACTCTGGTGGAGGATCGGCTGGTTGAACAGCGCTTCGATGTTTTCCCTGGTCGCTTCCTCCAGGCGGACGCGGATGTCGTATTTCTTGTCCAGCTCCCGTAGCTGAGTGGCAACCCGTCCCTGGACCGCGTTGACTAAGTAAGTCCCGATGACCTCAGGCGAAAGGCCGTACTTCTCGAGAATGTTCTTCCTGATCCGGATCAGGAATTCTGGTTTTCCCTCTTCCAGGCTGGTGTTCACATCCGCGATCCCCCGGACTGTCCGTAGCCTGGCATTGAGCTCAGAAGCCAGGAGTTTCAGAGTGTCCAGGTCGTCGCCCTTAATTTTCAACCCGAGCTCCGCTGTGGGAAAGGCCAGGAACTGGGCGAGCGTCGTCTGCTCCTTGATAATGGAAACGCCGAGGTCGGGAAAATTCTGGAGCCACCTCCGTAGGTCCTCGACCGTTGCATCAAGGACGTCCGGGCTCTTGACTTCAACCCGGACCCTCGCTGAGTTAATCGAAACATCGGGATTTAAGCTTTCCATGCCGCTTATAATCCCAACTTCTGAGAAGTATGTCTTTACTGAATTCCGCTCGGCCAGCCATCTTTCAAGGGCAGAAACCGTCTCTGATGTTTGCTCGAAAGAATAATCGACCGGCGCCCTGAGGTGAGCCTCGAATGAAGAAACTCTGAGCTTGGGCATAAGTTCCCTCGGGAGCAAAACTCCCAGCAGAAAAGTCAGGCCAATGAGAGCGAGGGAAATCAGGAGAACCTTTCCCTTGTGGTCAAGGCTCCAGACCAGAAACTGATGATACCGAACCGTGAATTTTCCATAGACTCGGTTAAACCCCTTAAAAATGGCCCGGACCGCAGGCCGGAAAGGCAGGCTCAGGCAATGGAAGAGAAAAACGAAGAGTTGAGCGACGAAACTGGCCAGAAAACCTAAGATTTTCACGGCCAGGCCGAGAACGAAATAGAGAAGCCAGCGCAACCCCTTGACAGGGTAGAGAACGAAACGCCAGCGAGAACGGGAAGGCTTGGCCGGCGTTGACTCTCCCCTTCTTTTCTCCATCTCGATTTTTTCCGGGATGACTTTTGCCTCAAATTTTCTTGAGGAGAGCATGGGAATGAGTGTGAGTGAGACAAAGAGAGAGGCCAGGAGCGCAAAGGTCACGGTCAGGGCTTGGTCGCGGAAAAGCTGCCCGGCCACGCCGTGGACATAGATGACGGGAAGGAAAACGACGATTGTCGTGAAAATGGTCGCGCTCACGGCCATCCCGACTTCTTTGGTGCCGATATAAGCGGCCTCGGCAAGGCTCTTGCCCAGGCTTCTATGGCGGAAGATATTCTCCGAGATCACAACAGCCGTGTCGTCTAACATGCCCACGGCAAGGGCTAAGCCTCCCAGGGACATGATGTTGAGCGTCATGTTGCGAAAAAAAAGTAGGTTAAAGGTGGCGATGACAGAGACGACAATGACGGCAAAAATAATCGAGGCCGTCCTGAATTCCTGGAGAAAAATGAGCAAGACCAGGAAAGCGAGAATCCCTCCAGCCACGATCTCCTCCCTGACCGAGGAGATGGCCTGCTCTATGTACTTGGCTTGCTCGGAGATCACCATGAGCTGGACTCTTGGGTATTCCTTCTTGATCTGCTCGAGAAGCACCGTCGCTCTGCGGGCGACATCGACCGTGTTTGCGCCAGATTCCTTGCGGACGAGAATGCCAATGCTCTCCTCGCCGTCCAGCCGCGTCGCGCCCTGGCGCTCCTTGATAGAATCTTGGATGGAGGCTATATCTCGCAGCCGGATAACCCCTCTCTCCCTGGTCGTGCGCAGGCTAATCTGCCCGATTTCCTCGATGACCTCGAACTCGCCGACAACTCGAAGAGCGTACTTGAACTTGCCTTTCCGGATGTTGCCGCCCTGCAGGTTGCGGTTGAAGGCATCGATGCGCCGGGCTACTTCGTCGATGGTCAGGCCGTAAAGAGTAAGAAGCTGGGGGTTGATCTCGATCTGGATTTCCCTTTCCACGCCGCCAGCAACCTCGGCCGACCCGATTCCCTCGACCTGTTCCAACCGCGGCTTGATGAGGTCCTCGCAGAACTCCTTGAGTTCGAGGAGTGTTCCCTCGCCCGAGACAGCGATGACCATGATCGGCTTGCTCTTCGGGTCGAGCGGGATGATGGTCGGGCTTTCTGCGTCCTCGGGAAGCAGGTATCGGACGCCGTCGAGTTTTTCCCGGGCGTGGAGCATGGCAAAGTCCATGTCTGTTCCCCAGCCGAACTCGAGGGTAAGGTAGGAAACGCCTTCTTTGGACACGGATTCGACACGACGCAGGCCAGGGATCCGGCTGACTGCTGCCTCGAGGGGAGCGGTAATGAGCGTCTCGATCTCCTCGGGCGCGACCCCGGAATACTGGGTGACGACAGAGAGCCGTGGGTAGCTGATATCAGGTAGGAGGTCAACGCTCAACTGGTTCAGGGAGACGAACCCTAAGAGAACGATCGCGACATAGAACATAAACGTCGTAACGGGACGTTCGATGGCTATTTTGGCGAGCTTCATGACTGATCTATTCCTGGGTCACTCTCACTTTGGCATCATGGGCCAGGGTGAAATGGCCTTCGGTGATGACCATCTCGCCTTCTTTAACTCCGTCGAGAACCTCGGCGTAGTCTTCGTTCTCTAGCCCGACCTCGATATAGCGCCATTTGGCCAGGTCTTCCTCGATGACAAAGACAAGCTTCCTGCCTCCACGGACGAGCACGGCTTCCTGAGGAACGAGCAATCTGTCTTTATAGATATCGGCCGCAATTTCCACGTCAGCATGCATGCCCGGTTTGATCTCGCCGGCCGGGTTTTCCACCAGGATATGGACGGTGCAGGTCTTGTCCTCGGGGTTGATGACAGGGCTGATCGCCTCCACCCGGCCCTTGAAGGCCCTTCCCGGAAAGGCGCTGAACTTCAGGTCAGCCTCGTGCCCCACCTTCATCTTTCCCACTTCGCTTTCGAGAACCTTAGCCTGCACCTTGATCTGGCTGATGTCGACCAGAGTGAAGAGCTCACGTCCGGCCGAGATCGTTTCCCCGGGTGATACTTTGATGTCCGTGATGATGCCAGAAAACGGCGCCTTGATCTTGGTCTTGTCGAGTTCCATCTGGGCGATTTTGACGTCGATTTCCGCCTGAGTTAGCCCTTTGGCCGCGGCCATGATTTCTTCCTTCATCCGTCCCGTTTCTATCAAAACCAGCTCGTACTCTCTTCTGGCCTTCTCGAATTCATCCCTCGATAACAGGCCCCGACTAAAAAGAGAGCTGGCCCGGGAAAATGCTTCTTCAGATTGCTTGATTCTCGCGACGGTTTTCGGGTCGGGCTCTTTTTCCTGTTCGGAGAATTGTTTTTCTAAGAGGAGTTCAGAGAGGTAGCGCAAACGAAGGGCATCGGCCCGTTCTAACTTGAGCCTGTATTCGTGCTCATCCAGCTCGACCAATAGATTGCCCTCCCGGACATGCTTTCCCTCTTTGACATTCAGGTTCTTAATCGTACCCGAGACTTCGGCCTTGACGGCTATTCTTTTTTCCGTGAAGGCTTCACCCGGAGATTTAAGCCTCATCACCAGCTCCCCACGCCTGATCCTGGTAATTTTGACCGGCAGGCCGGCCTCTTCAGCTTTTTGGCCCGGCTGGGATTTCTCTTCCCCTACCTTTTCTGGAGTCCCCTCTTTCTTGCTGGTGAAAAACAGGAGATACGCGGCCACGCCGACGATGACGACGACTAACGCGCCTGCAAGGACTTTTTTGGGGAAAATCATCGGACTTGCCCTCCTTCTGCTTCTTTCATCCCGCGATATATCATTGTCTTATAGACGACGCAGAGAAATCAAATCTCTCGCTATTGAAACTCATCTTCCGGAAATTTCGATGCCATGGCCGGCCGGGTAAAGCCCCAAAATGGAAACGGGCAGCCTCCCTTGGACCTTGATTTCGCCAAAAAGAGCTCTGGCCGCCGTTTCCTGCGCCTGAGCCGTGTTCCTGTACAGGCAGATATAGGCGTCCACATCAGGAAAATGCCTCAGAAAATAGGGGCTGCCGAAAGAAATGACAATAACCCGGGCCGGGCAGGCGGCGAATTCCTTGACCAGTTCGATATGTTGAGGAACGAGGTCAACGCTTCCTTTGGCCGTCCTGAGGCTCGAAAAAAGGGCGAAAATGATAATCTCGGCACCCTTGGCTTTTTCTTTCGCGCCGAGAACGTATTCTTGGCCTGTGAAGGCATCAGCATAAGCGCTTAAAACTCCAGGCCTCCTTTTTTCCATCTCCCTGACAAACGTGCTCCCGGCATAATAATCATTGGCGTCGCTGCTCAAGGAGAAGACAGCCATTTTTTTCTTAAGATTTTCTGGGCCAAGCGGCAGGACATCGGCTTCGTTCTTAACAAGTGTCACCGATTTTTCAAAAGCTGTCGCAGCCAAATCAAGGTGCGGCTTGGTCGCGACTTTGAGGGGCAGTTGACCAATATCGACAAGCTTGTTTCGATGAAGTCCCAGCCTCGCTTTCAGCTCGAGGATTTTGGCGACCGAAGCGTTGATCCTCGATTCTGATATTTCGCCCGAAGAAACAGCCTGGACGAGTGCGTCGATGGCCTCGGCTGGCTTAGGCGGAAGAAGGAGCATGTCCACGCCAGCATGGACTGCCCGCACAGCAGCTTCTCGGGTAGAAAACGACCTGGTGATCCCTCCCATGTCTAACGCATCTGTAACAATCAGTCCCTTAAAGCCCATTTGTCTCCTGAGGAGTTCTGTCAATACAGGATACGAAAGAGTGGCGGGAAGGTTTGGCGTCGGGTCGAGAGCCGGGACAGAAAGGTGGGCAGTCATGATGGCCTCTACACCCGCCTTGACCGCCCGGGCAAAGGGATAGAGCTCTACTTTCTCTAAGCGATCGCGGTCGGCGGCGATCACTGGCAGGAGAGTGTGAGAATCGAGGTCGGTGTCGCCATGCCCCGGAAAATGTTTGGCTGTCGCGATGAGGCCGTTTTCCTGGCAACCTTTGATAAAAGCTGCAGCTAACTGGCTCACAGCTTCCGCATTTTCTCCCAACGAGCGGACGCTGATGATAGGGTTATCAGGGTTGATGTTTACGTCAACAACTGGCGCGTAGGTCATGTGGATTCCCATGGCACGGCCTTCGATGGCCGTGACTTTTCCCATCTGGTATGCTAGGTCTTCAGAGCCGGTGGCGCCCAAGGCCATGAACGGAGGAAAAAGGGTTGTCCCGTTGATCCGCATGGCCGCTCCCCATTCAAAATCGGCGGCGATAAGAAGAGGGATCTTTGCTTTCTCCTGAAGGAAGTTGGTCAGGTGGGCGGTTTCGTAGACTTCGCCTCCAAAGATGATCAACCCGCCAATCTTTTCCCGCCTGACCAGGGCGACGAGGTCCCGGAGGTAATCGCTATCCGAGCTGACAAACCTTCCCATGTAGCGGCAGGCAATCATCTGCCCGATTTTTTCCTCGAGGGTCATCTTGTCCAGGGTTTTTTTCGCCCACTTCATCTCATCGGGGCCGCTTGGGCTTAGTCCGGGCTTTAGGATGGCCGGCGCGCAGCTCAGGCTGAAGAGGAGGGCGAGACTAAGGAGAAGCAGAGGCGCTGAAAACCTCATTCTTTGATTTGACGATTTAGTGCGGATTTTATTCCTCAAATTTGATCAGAGTAAACACCTCCGCCTCTGGATGGACTCGTTTGATGTTTTCAACACCCCGGAGAAAAACAAGCTCGACGAGAGCGGCAAAACCGACGGGTTTCCCTCCGAGTTTTTTGACCAAGTTGATGGCGCTGATAGATGACGAACCGGTCGCGATCAAGTCATCGATGATGAGAACACGCTGGCCGGGCTCGACGCCGTCGGCGTGCATTTCAAAATGCTCGACGGCGTATTCGTTAGGAGCCCTGACCGAGACGGTCTGACGCGGCAGCTTCCCTTTCTTGCGGATGATTGTCAGGCCCAATCCGAGTCGGTGAGCAACCGGAGCAGCAAAGAGAAAGCCGCGCGATTCGATGCCGGCGATGACCTGGGGCTTTTTCTTCCTGGCCCAGGAAGTCATCCGGCTTATTGCATACCGGTAACACTCGGGATCCTGGACGACCGGCGTGATGTCTTTAAACCCGATGCCCGGCTTGGGAAAATCTTTGACTTCGCAGATTTTGCTCTTGACGGTCTCGATCATGCCTATTCCTTCTCCGTGGAATCGACTTCATTTAAGGACAAAAGCGACTCCTTGTCAACAACTTGACTGGAGCCTTATTGTTTCTTGACATCGCCAGGAGGCAGGTATAATTATAGGCAAAGGAGGAGGTCGAAGATGGCTTTTCCTCTGACAGAACGGATTTTCAGGCTGAAGGAAAGAGGAGCCACGGTCCGGACAGAAATCCTGGGCGGAGCGACAACCTTCATCACAATGGCCTATATCATCGTCGTCAACCCGGCCATTTTGAGCTTCGCCGGAATCCCCCAGGGACCGAGCACAGTGGCCACCATCCTGGCTGCCGCATTCGGGTCTTTGTTAATGGGCTTCTATGCAAACCGGCCTATTGCTGTTGCGCCTTATATGGGAGAGAACGCCTTCATCGCTTTTGGCTTGGCTGCGATGGGCATCGGCTGGCAGATGCGCCTCGGCTCGGTCTTTGTCAGCGGGTTGGTATTCGCGCTTATCACGCTGCTGCGCATCCGCTCCTGGCTGGCCAACTCCATTTCTGCCAGCCTGAAACACAGCTTTGCCGTCGGCATCGGGTTGTTTCTTGCCTTTATAGGACTCTATGAGACGGGCATCGTGACGAGCTCGGTCGAGGGAATGGCGCCCCAGGCCCTGATCAGAGGCGCTTCTTCCCTCCTCTCCGCTCCCGATGTCCCGGTTAAGATCGGCAACCTCCGCAGCCCTCAGGTGCTTCTGGCAGTCTTGGGCTTTTTGCTCATCAGCTTTTTCTTGTATCACCGGGTCAGGGGAGGAATCTTGCTCGGCGTCGCTGTGACGGCGGTCCTAGGCTACATATTCGGGTTGGGGAAGTCTCCTCAGGCTGTGGCGGCCATCCCGTTTGTCGGCAAATACAGCCTGACCGCTATCGCTTTTAAACTGGACATCCTGGGCGTCCTGAAGCTTAGCTTTCTGCCTATCCTGCTGACGCTTTTTCTGATGAGTTTTTTGGACACGTTGGGGACGCTTGTCGGGGTGGGGGCTGCGGGCAAGATGTTAGATGAAAAAGGGAACTTCCCCGATATCGAACGGCCGATGATGGTCGACGCCGCAAGCTGCATGTTCAGCGCTCTCGTCGGGACCTCAACGAGCGGGGCCTATATCGAATCGGCCACTGGAATTCGGGAAGGCGCGCGGACTGGGTTGGCCGCTGTTACAACAGGGATGC
Source organism: Clostridiales bacterium (assembly GCA_029907205.1). Classification (GTDB taxonomy): domain Bacteria; phylum Acidobacteriota; class Aminicenantia; order Aminicenantales; family UBA8522; genus JARYMI01. The sequence continues at coordinate 16,389 of JARYMI010000002.1, read as the reverse complement.
TCTTTCTGGCAGCGTTATTTTTCATTCCGCTCGTCGAACCGCTCCAGCAGCTTCGCTACGCTTATGGCCCGGCACTCATAGCCGTCGGGTTGCTGATGATGGGTTCTGTCACAAGAATTGACTTCGGCGACCTGACTGAGTCGATTCCCGCCTTTGCCACGATCGTCATGATGATTTTCACCTACAACATAGCCAATGGCTTAACGGCCGGGCTGGTGCTCTATCCCCTGTTCAAACTGGTGGCCGGACGGGCCAGAGAACTGAACGCCGGCGCCGTGGTCTTAAGCTTGCTTTGCCTTGTCTATTATATTTTTGGCCTCCCTCATTGACCTTACCCGAGACGCCAACATTTATCCCCCTCCGACCTTCTCGAAAGACGCTACAGTTTTCGACCCCCTTTGATTGCCCAAAGGGGGTAGGGGGATTTAATGCTTAAGAAATTATGTTTGAAGGCGTCTTTCGTTGAAAGCCGGTAGGGGTGGTTAATACGTAAGAAACAAAGCCTTGAAGGCGTCTCGGAATGTTAGCCCGAGACGCCAACATCTGTTATAATCTTGATGAAACAGGGATTTGGTGAATAAGAAAAATCGAGCGCCAGCAAAGATCCGGCAAATCGACTGGAGCCTTTGTTTTATTGCCGATTCTCAGGCTTCTGGTGGAAGAGATGTCCTCTGGCTTATCGAGGAAGCTGTTGCCGGAGGGGCGACGATCGTCCAGCTTCGCGGGAAAACATGGACAGTCCGAAACTTCCTGAGGCTCGCGGTTCAAGCGGTTGAGCTTGTCCGGCCGAAAGGAATTCCGCTTATCATCAATGATAGGGCTGATATCGCTTTAGCCTGCAGAGCCGACGGCGTTCACTTAGGCCAGGATGACCTTCCGGTCAGCGAGGCAAGAAAGATTCTGGGGCAGGACCGCCTCATCGGAATTTCGATTAACACTCCTGAGGAGGCAAGGAGAGCCGAAGAAGCCAGCGCGGATTATGCGGGAGCAGGCCCTGTTTTTGCCACTCTCTCCAAGCCCGACCTCCAGCCTCTCTTGGGGCTTGAAGGCCTGCGAAGGATCAGAACCGAAACACGGCTTCCCATCCTGGCAATAGGCGGTATTACCCTGGCCAATGTGGGTGAGGTTATGGCTGCTGGCGCTGACGGCGTGGCCGTGATCTCGGCCATCGCTTCAGCCGCGAGCCCGCGCCAAGCCTCTACTAAATTTATAGAAACTATAGGAAAAGTAAGAAAAAATCCCGCTCCACAAATTGCGTAAATTGGCGTAAATTTGGGACAGTTTATCTATTTACCTTTTTTTGCACGAACAACGCTGAGAGCATCTCCGAAAAACTTTTGACCCAATTATTAAGTCTTGGGGGGAGGAATCTCGGTCGTGATTCGTCGTTCATCGCACTTCCCCTTAGCGATGTAAACACGAATCGCGTCGAGTTCAAAAGGCAATCTTTCTCCCCATTCCACGATAACCACTCCCCTGTCCAGGTAATCTTCCCAGCCGAGGTCAAGGATGTCCGCTTCTTTTTCCAGCCGGTAAAGGTCGAAATGATAAACCAGGCAAGCCGCCCGATAAATGTTGAGAATGGTAAAAGAGGGGCTGCAAACTTGATTCAGGTCTTTTAGCCCCAGGCCGGCGGCGATTCCCCTTGCGAAAGTCGTTTTCCCGGCGCCCAGCTCACCGATGAGAAGCACTACTTCGTCGCCCTTGAATTTTCTGGCCATGTCCCTGGCCAGGCGGAAGGTTTCTTCTTCCGATCGCGTGATGCTTGCGGACTTGGGCTTTCCGTCTGGTTCGTTCTCAGTTCTCATGGCCGAGACTGCCTCACTCCGGCTGATCGCTCGCAATAATGATGCGAAAGCATTTAGTTCATTTCGACCGGCTCTCTATAAGATGGCCCGCATGTCAGCCCCGCTGAGCCTCGGCTTCCATCTCCATGGCCTTGACTGCCTGAGGAAGGAAGCGGATGAGATCGCCGGCAACGATGGCCCTCTCCCCGACTCGCCGGCTGGCCAGGTCGCCGCTCATCCCATGCAGATAGACAGCCGCCAAGGCCGCCATGAGGGGGTCTTTCTGCTGCATCAGGAGCGAGCCGATCATTCCGCTCAATACATCTCCGGTCCCTCCGGTGGCCATGCCCGGGTTCCCGGTGGGGTTGACGAAGACCCGGCCATCTGGAGCTCCAACAAGAGTCCTGTATCCTTTGAGGACAAGGATAACTCCGTGCTTTTGAGCGAAACACGGGACGAGCTCGAGTCTTTTTCCAAGCACCTCGGGAACAGTGAGGCCGAGGAGCCTGGCGAATTCACCGGGGTGGGGCGTCAGAATCGCTGGCTTGGGCAGCTTTTTTAGCAGTTCTTGCTTCTGGCTGAGGATGTTCAGCGCGTCAGCGTCGATAACGAGAGGCTGTCTTATTTTGGGAATGAGATTCCAGACAAACCGGCGGGTGGACTCCTGCGTCGATATGCCTGGACCGATTATCACCGCATCTTTTTCCTTTATGAGGTCCAGAACTCTTGGCAGCGCTTCTGAAGAGATCGTTTTTTCTTCCGTCTCTGCTAGAGGCTCGGTCATCAATTCCATCATCGACCTGGCCACGATAGGAAGGCACGTTCGGGGCGTTCCGACAGTAACCAGCCCAGCGCCCGTCTTATAGGCGGCTCTGGCAGCCAGCGCCGCAGCGCCTGTTTTTCCGAGTGAGCCGGCGATGATAAAAAGGTGGCCGTAGTTCCCCTTGTGGCTTTCCCTTTTTCTTTTCCTGAAGCAGGCCAGAAGGCTTGCTTTCTCCACCATTTCCAGCTTGAGGGCCTCATCATCAAAAACAAAAGGCGGGATGCTGATATCGGCCACAACAAAATCACCGACGAACTCCTCAGCAGGCGGAAGGACATGGGCGATCTTCGGCGCCGCCAGGGTCACAGTCAGGTCAGCCTTGACCGCAGGGCCTATAACTTCGTAAGTATCCGAAGAGAGGCCAGAGGGGATATCCACAGTCAGTTTAAAGGCCCGGGTTTTATTGATGCTCTCGATGGCCGTGGCATAAAGGCCAGCGGCAGGCTTGACGAGGCCGGTGCCGAAAATGGCGTCAACGATAATCGCAGCTTCCTGGAGGGCTTTCTGCTGTTTTTTCCAATCTGAAAACGAGCGGACTTCTTTGACGGCCACGCCAACAGCTAAGGCAATTTTCAGGTTGAGCGCCGCATCGCCACGGACTTCCCCCTTTGACCCCAAAAGAAGGACTTGAGGTCTGGCTCCATGGTTGCGGAGGTGCCGGGCGACGACAAGGCCATCGCCGCCGTTATTGCCTTTTCCCGCCACGATGACGATTTTTTCTTGAGCCAGCCCGGGAAAGAGAGCCTGGAGGACTCGGAAAACCTGGATGCCGGCGTTTTCCATGAGCACAGGGCCCGGAATGCCGATGTCCTCTATCGTCCGGCGGTCGATTTCCTTCATTTCCGCTGAAGTCAGGATTTTCATGTTCTCTCCTCGACCATCAAGAATGACTTTCTTTTTTCTTTGGACATGATTTTACCACAGCCTTGGCCATGTTGACAGCGTTTACGGGGGACGGTCCTCCAGGAGGACCCTCCCAGACAATTGATTAGCGGCGTTTTTTATGTTATTTTCTAAGACCCATAATAAATAACGAGAGGAGGTTTTTCATGAGCATAAAGATAGGCATCAACGGCTTCGGGCGCATCGGCAGGAACCTGTTCCGGGCTGCATATCAGGATCCGGAGCTTGAATTTGTGGCTGTCAACGATATCACGGACGCCAAGACACTGGCCCATCTTTTAAAATACGACTCTATCCTCGGACGCTTCGGAGAGGAAGTCAGGGCAACGGGCGATGCCATCATCGTCAAGGGCAAGGAAATCAAAGTCTTCGCTGAAAAAGACCCGGCCAATCTTCCCTGGGGAAAGCTTGGGTTGACGATCGTCGTCGAATCAACAGGAAAATTCAAGAAAAAAGACGAGGCCCTCAAACACATCCAGGGCGGCGCCAAGAAGGTCATTTTTTCTGCCCCGGCCACTGACCCGGACGCGACGATCGTCATGGGAGTAAACGAGCAAGTTTATGATCGCGAAAAACACCATGTCCTCTCCAACGCCTCTTGCACGACGAACTGCTTGGCTCCGGTGGCCAAAGTCCTTCATGAGACATTCGGCATCGAAAAAGCCTTCATGACGACGATCCATGCATACACCAACGATCAGAGAATCCTTGACCAGCCGCATAAAGACCTGCGCCGGGCCCGGGCAGCGGCCGTCTCCCAGATTCCGACGACAACAGGCGCTGCCAAAGCCGTTGGCCTTGTTCTCCCTGAGCTAAAGGGAAAGATCGACGGGATCGCCATCCGTGTGCCCACACCCAACGTTTCGGTTGTCGACCTGGTGGCCCTTCTCAAGAAGAAAACGACAGAAAAAGAAGTCAACGAAGCCTTCAAACAAGCAGCCAGCGGCAAGTTGAAAGGCATTCTTGATTTTACCGAAGAGCCGCTCGTCTCGGTCGACTTCATGGCCAACCCCCATTCGGGCATCGTCGACGGAGAGTACACCAAGATGGTTGACGAGAACCTGGTTAAAGTTTTAGCCTGGTACGACAACGAATGGGGCTACTCCTGCCGCCTGCGCGACTTGATCAAATACATCTCCAGGTGAAAGACGATGAAACGCCTCGAGGACATTGAGTTTGCAGGAAAGACGGTCTTCCTCCGCGTGGACTTTAATGTTCCCCTGGACGAGAAGGGCGAGATCCGAGACGACACGCGAATCCGGGCCGCTTTGCCCACGATCAACCATCTTCTCAGCCAATCCGCCAAGTTGGTCATAGCCTCCCACCTCGGCCGGCCCAAAGGCCAGTTTAATCCCAAATTCAGCTTGAAGCCGGTCGCTGAGCGGCTCTCCCAGCTTATCGGTAAGCAAGTGAGGCTCGCGCCGGCTGTCATCGGCGATGAGGTAGAAAGGTTGAAGAAAGACCTCAATGGCGGGCAGGCGCTCCTCCTCGAGAACGTCCGCTTCCAGGCTGAGGAGACGAGTAACGATGCCTCTTTTGCTCAGAAACTCGCCCAGGGAATTGACGTCTTCGTGAACGACGCTTTTGGCGCCTGCCACCGTGCTCATGCCTCGGTTGTCGCCATCGCCAATTATGTCAAGGAGAAAGCCGCTGGATACTTGTTAGAAAAGGAAATAGACTATCTCAGCCGGGCCGTCCGCACGCCAGAAAAACCCTATGTCGCCATCTTAGGCGGAGCCAAGGTCTCGGATAAAATTCCAGTTATAGAAAGCCTGATTAACAAGGCCGACCATATTCTTATCGGCGGCGCCATGGCCTACACGTTCTTCAAAGCTCAAGGACAGGATGTCGGAAAGTCGTTGGTTGAAGAAGAATTGAAGGAGCAGGCGCTGGCCATCCTGAAAAAGGCCAAGGAAAGCAAGGTTGATTTTGTCCTTCCCCTCGACCATCTTTTGGCCACGGCCGTAGACAGAGAAGCGGCCACAGAAGTTGCCTCAAGTTTCCCTTTTCCCGCGGATAAGATGGCCGTGGACATAGGCCCGCAGACTATCGAGAAGTATGCCGGGATCGTCGCCGCTGCCAAGACCATTTTCTGGAACGGTCCGCTCGGCGTCTTCGAGATCGACAAGTTCAGCCAGGGGACGGTCAAGATTGCTGAAGCAGTCGCAAAATCCGCGGCCCTGTCCATTGTCGGCGGAGGAGACTCGATCGCGGCTGTGGAGAAAGCCGGCGTGAGCAGCAAAATAAGCCATATCTCGACCGGCGGAGGCGCTTCGCTCGAGTATTTAGCTAACGGAACATTACCCGGCGTCGAAGCCCTTGGCTAGGTTGGTTGAGGATGAATAAAAAAACCAAAATTCCTTTTGTCGCCGGCAACTGGAAAATGCACATGACCATACCTGAGGCCCGGGAGCTGGCCTCAAAAATTGTCAAATCAAGCGTTGGGCTGTCCGAAGCAGAGATCGTTGTCGCCCCTCCCTTCACAGCCTTGAGCGAGGTGATGAAAGTCCTTGAAGACAGCTCTGTTCAACTTTCCGGCCAGGACCTCTACTGGGAAGAAAAAGGGGCTTTCACCGGAGAAATCTCAGCCTCGATGCTCAAAAACGCGGGCTGTCAGTACGTCATCATCGGCCACTCAGAAAGAAGACAGTATTTCGGCGAGACTGATAGCGGCGTCAACAAAAAAATTAAGGCCGCACTTCAACACGACCTCTTCCCTATTGTGTGCATAGGCGAATCCCTGGAAGAAAGGGAAAAAGGCGAGACAATGGGCAAGGTTGCCCGTCAAATCGAAAAGGGCCTTGATGGCCTGGGCAGCAACGACTTCGAGCGCGTTATCATCGCCTATGAACCGGTCTGGGCGATCGGGACCGGCAAGACAGCCACCCCAGCTCAGGCCGAGGAAGTCCAGGCTTTTATTAGGGAAAAACTTGCCTCGAGATATGGAAAAGACCCGGCCTCCTGTGCTATAATCATCTACGGCGGCTCGGTCAAGCCTGAGAATTCTTACGATCTCCTGAGCGAGAAGAATATCGACGGCTTCCTTGTCGGCGGCGCGTCGCTCGAGGCTGAGTCGTTCATCCGGATCATCGAACAGGCAATTAAGGCGTTTAAGGAAAAAAAGTGAGCGCGTTAATAACCTTTATCCACATTCTCGTCTGCTTCATCCTGATCATCGCTGTGCTTCTTCAGTCGGGCAAGGCCGCTGACCTGGCCGGGGCCTTCGGCGGCGGGGGCAGCCAGACCGCCTTTGGTCCAAGAGGAACGGCAACCTTGCTCTCGAAAGTCACGACGATTTGCGCGGTCCTTTTCATGGTGACTTCGTTAGGGTTATGGATGCTCTCGGCCAGGGGAACTAAATCTGTGGTCAGCAGCGAGCAAGCGCCAAAAAAGGAGGCAGCCGCCGCAACGGCGCCGACAACGAAAGAGACTCAAGCGCCGGCAGCTCCAACCCAAAAAGAGGAAGAGTCGCCAGCCAAAGAGGCGCAGACAAAAGAGCAGAAAACCGAGGCGCCAAAGAAAGACCTAAACTAATATACCGGGAAAACCTCCCGAGTGGATGCCGAAGTGGTGGAATTGGCAGACACGCTAGCTTGAGGGGCTAGTTCCTGGTATACGGGAGTAGGGGTTCGAGTCCCCTCTTCGGCATTCCCCCTCCGTTTCAGTTAATTCCCTTCAGCAGACGTTTAGGTGCGGCTTGCCACCCAGAGGGAAAAATCTGTCTCGGCCATGGCGCCGCTCGTCCGGCCCCTTTCTGTTCCTTTTTGAATGACAACAAAAGTTGGGACTCCCTTGACGCCGAACGAAGCGGCCAGCTCGGTATGACGGTCGACGTTCAATTTAATCGCCATGATTTCGCCAGCGCGCCTTTTGGCCAGCCGTTCGATGACCGGGTGCATCATCGTGCAGGGCGCGCATGCGGGCGAATAGAAGTCGATGAGGAGGGGAAGCACGGAGTGCTGGATCAGGACAGCGACATTTTCTGGCGGCAGCTCGAGGACTGTGCCGGGCACGGGAAGGGCGTTTTTGCAACGGCCGCAGACGACTGTTTTTCCTTCGGCGTCGAGGGGATAGTAGTTTGTAGCGCCGCAACGGAAACAACTGACTTTCTTTTTCTCAATCATGATTCCCGGGTGTTCTTCTATTTATCTCTTTTTGGATAAGGAGGAATTGGAGGCAACCTGACTTCCTTGGTCGCCTCAAGGATGCTTTTTCTTTTCTTGTCTTCGAACCGTTCGATGGAATAACGGAGAGTCGTGCGTTGAACGAGAATCTTAAGCCAATTCGGGCAAGTTGGGCGGGCGTCATTATCTTATCTTGACGGAGGGATCAACAATCGAAGGTGATAAGCCCGACCTTATTTTTGATATGTTCCCGGATGGCCTCTTTGGTGATCTTCTTCTCTTTCTCAGCTTTGATGGCCTTGAAAAGCTCGTAAGTCGTCAATATTCCGTTTCCGTCGTTTACGGCTTCGCCTATCTGAGTTTCAGTAAACGGAACTCCCCTCAACTTGGCTTCGGTCCGGCAATGATAATTCCCAAGCAAGAGCGCTTTCATCCTGGTGTTATCGAATTCCTGCATTCGTCTCCCCTTATATCTTTGAAGAAGGAGGCAGTCATCGTCTGTTGCCCCGCTTTCGCTGCTCCTTACCGTCACAAGAATGAGCTCGCTGCCCCTGATGAGCTGTTCGACAGATTTTTCGTCTTCATCAACGAGCCAGATGTCTTCTTCTTTAATCCGGATAACATGCCTCCAGTATTCATCGACATCGATGACGTTGAGCCAGTCCAAATACTTGAACGCCCGGACCACGGCCTGCTTGAGGTCTGGACCTTCTGCGGTCAGCAGTCTGTTAAAGGGCTCTTGCTCGGTCGCCCTGATTTCTTCGATCTTTTCTTCCAGGCTGAGCATGGCCTGGCGGTGCCTTTCTTTCTCCTCGTCCATTTGCCTGCGAATATCCAAAAGTCCAGGAAAGAAATAGTCGGAAGAGTTGAGCCAGCTTTCCGTTTCTTTTGCTCCTGAGGCTCTCTGGGGGGGGATCTCACCCAGAATCTCATTCAAGACAAACCTGGCGACATCCAGGTTTTTCTCTCCGAACCAGGGCAGGAGAAGGTAAAACCCTTTGCCCTTGCGGAGGAGAAAAGACACGGGATAATTCCTGTAGCTTTCAGCCAGGACTTGAAGCTCACCGTTGTAGGGAGGGTCCCATTCTTTCAGGTTCAGGCTTTTCCCTAAGCTGTTCTGGGTCGGAAAGAGCTCGTAGGCGTGAGAGACGTATGGCCCGAACTGGGCGAAGATCGTCGCGTACGGCTCCTCGGCGATTTCGTAAATCTTTGTGGGAAGCTTATTCTCTTCGAATTTCAAATGAGGAATTTCACCTATGATATTAGTCAGATGGTACTCCTGACAGTTTCCGACGAAACAAACGATGGCCCCGCCCTCATCGACGATCTTCTCGAAATTTTCGGAATCGCCGGCATGGAGACCGCTGGCATAGCTGCTCAGCTCGGCTTGATAAAAGACAACCCGACAGTCCTCCGCCAAAAAAAGGCTTTCCACTTTTCCCGTTTTCCAGTTTGTTTCTTTTAGCTCGACATCGAATTTCTCATCCAAAAAGCGCCGGCAATCGCTGTCTTTAAAGTCCAAAAGAAGTATTTTGGCCATGGCCGTCTTCCCTTTTATTTAGTCGCAAATTGAGCAGACATGATGAGCTTATGTCTTTGCGAAGACCAGGTCGAAACAAAATATATCCAAAAGGCACCGAAGTGTCAATATAAACCAGAACGCCTGGAGGAACTTGAGCCCCGGTCCTGACTTCTTTCCTATGGGTCTATGGGACAGGGGCGTCGGTGGAACAGGTCGCCCTCAATAAGCACAGCCATATCGTCTGATTTAAAAAATAACGTTGTCATAACATGAACATTGAGGTCGATATCTCTCTCCCCGGGTGTTCCTTTTTTTAAAGGAGTGTATGCCAATGTGACTCGGGATTGAATTTTAGATAAATTGTGCTTGTCCACGATAATTCTCAGTTCCTTCAGAACATCTTTCCATCCAGTTGAAGTTCTTCTTCCCCGCCTCTTGAGAACAGGATTCTTGAGATACGTTTTTAAAAACTTTTCTTGAGCATCTTTATCACGAATTGGCCTCTCACGCAGATCGCTTACCATCTTCCCGAGCGTCATGTTTTCTTTTTCAATCCTGTCGGCCACCCGTTTCTCCATAAAAAGCGGCCCTGTCCAAAAAATCTTTGGCTCCCGATACTTAGGTTTTGAATACGCAGGTTTTTTCACCTTTGCCCTCCTTTGTTTTGCCTCCTTCGCACGATAAAAGCCTTTTTCTTTTGTTACTCAATCATCGGCCACCCCCTTTCATCCTTTTTGAGGTCAGTCAGAGCTTGCGGTATTTTTTCAATTTTTCTTTGTAGTTTGCCTCCTCTCTCTTAAGAATCTCCTGGAAATCCGGCTCATCGTTCAGCTTCCTATAAACGGGGTTTTTGGCCAACGAGGGATAGGAATATAGGTATTCGCCGTGAGTCTCAAACCCCTTCTCGATCCCGGCTTCTATGTTGCGAATCGCTTCAGCTTTCATCCCGAGAAGAATATAAATCCAGGTAACCACGAATCCCTTTCTCTCCTCTTTATGGATACAGGCCAGGGCCTTTTCATTTTCTCCCCTGGCGGCTTCTAATAAACCCTTATTCAAGGTTACGTCTGGATGACTGGGTTTTATATTCTGGGCCCTTTGTATCTCTTTTTCTGCCTCGTCCAGCCTGTGTGTCATAACAAGCAGGATGGCATAATATAGTCGGGCGGAGAAGTTTTCTGGGTCTTTTTCGATAGCCGTCTCAATCAGACTTATGGCTTTGTCGAACTCCCCCAAGCACAGCTGACAGTAGGCGTTCTGAATGAGAGGCGAGACATAAAGAGGGTCAAGTTTAGCCGCTCGCGATAAAAATTTGGCGGCTTTTTGGTACAGTCCCATGCTTCTCAAAAAAGCGCCCGCATCGACGTTGACGACGGGATTATCTGGATCCAGCTCAAGAGCTTTCTTGAAACATTGAAACGCCCGATCATTTTCGGCCTTGTTGAAATATGCCCAACCGAGGCCCAGGTTCGTTTCAGCAGATTCTGGGTTGAGACGATGGGCCTCATTATAATTCCTGAACATCTTTTCCAGAGCTCGTTCCCTTTCCTCCGGCTTCCTGGTGCCGTGATAAAGGCCCTCGTAGGCATTTCCCAGGCCCCAATAGGCCAGTGTATAATTCGGGTCTATCTCGATGGCCTTCTCATACATCCTGATCCCTTCATTGAAATCTTCTTCTCGGCGAGAACTCGGATAGACTTCTTCGAGAAGCCTCATCCCCTCCAGGTAATAGAAAAAAGCCTCCACATCTATCGGCTCCATCAACTTGCTTGTGTCCAACTTCTTCTCGTCCAGTTGTTTTTTCAGCGCACGAGAGATGTACCTTGGGATTTCATCCTCCAGGGCGAAAAAACTCGCCTTGTCACGGTCGACCTGATAGGACTGGAAGACGAAATTTTGCTTGGCGTCGATCAGCTCAGCTTTCAGCCGGATTTTCTCCTCATCGGCCTGAAGCGTCAGGCGCAAGAGGTAATCCGCGCCAAGCTCTTGTCCAATCCTCTGGGCATCTTTTCTATCGTAATTGTAGCTGGCAACAGAAAGCATTGGAAGGGGTCTCAGACCGGGAATGCTGGCAAGTTTCGTGATGATGTTATCCTGCAGGCCGATGCAGAGGTTTCCTTGGTCTTTGAGAGGGCTGCGGTCTTCAACGGGAAGGACAGCGATCGTTCTTTTCCATGGCAGTCTGCCTGACTTCGAAATCTGACGGGAGATGAAGGTGCCTGCGATGATGAGGATGGCTACGATGATGAACGCCTGGGCAAGCCGGAGACCCTTTGCCCACTGCCGGGCTTTTTTCCAACCTAACTTTTTCATTGGCCTCAAGATTTCTCTTGTTTTGAGCTCATTCTCCACTTGATCGAGGTCTGCGATCAGCTCCTCCGCACTCTGGTATCTTATCTCTTTATTCTTTTCCAGGCACTTCAGGATGATGCGGCTGAGAGCTTCAGGAATATCAGCATTAATTTCGCGCGGATCCTTGGGCGTCTCTATGACGTGCTTAAGCGCCAGGCTCAAGCCGCTTTCACTCTCGAAAGGCGTCCTTCCCGCAACCATCTCATAGAGAACAATTCCCAACGAGTATAGGTCCGAGCGGCCGTCTGCCTCCTGGCCTTCCACCCGTTCTGGCGATATGTAGGCTGGAGTGCCGATCACGACTCCTGTCTCTGTGGTCCCATCTGATTTAAGAAAACGAGCCAGTCCAAAATCCATGATCCTTGCTTTCCCTTCCTCATCGATCATGATATTCTGCGGCTTCAAATCCCTGTGCAGGACGCCCAGACGATGGGCTTCGGCCAGTCCCTGGCAAACCTGCCTGGCGATGGGGACCGCCTGTTCGGGGCTCAGTCGACCCACTTTCTTGATCAGGCGCCTCAGATTCTCCCCCTTGACATATTCCATGGTGATGTAGGGAATCCCTTTCTCCTCATTAAGGTCGAACATTCGGGCCACGTTCTTGTGAACAATCTGGCGAGCGGCCTTGAGTTCAGTCCGGAAGCGTTCGAGAGTTACTCTGTCCGAAGCGGCTTCTGGCCTGATCAGCTTGAGGGCTATTTCCTCGCCGAGCTTTTTATCCAACGCCCTGTACACGGTGCCCATGCCGCCTTTCCCCAGCTCCTCGATGATTTGGTATCTCCCGGCGAAGGTAGCTCCGGGAGTCAATTCTAGGCCAGGAAGAAGAAGCGTTTCACTATGAGACTCAGCGCCCTCATCGGAACGAATGAGTCGGGTCCCGCACTCGCCGCAGAAATGCTGGGTATCGAGGTTTTCAGAAAAGCATTTAGGGCATTTCATGGCGGATTGAATGTCTTTTCTGGTTGCCTAAAGAATATCAATTACTCCGGAAGCTGTCAAACGTCAAAAAACGGCGTGAGCATCTCAGTTTATGCGATTCAAATAGCAGCAGTAAAGTCTAAGGGAAGAAATGGAATGGCGGTTGCGTCTAAAATATAATAAATTGGAGGGCTTTGCGAGAAGCTCGCGGCAATTCTTCTAAAAGGAGGCTTAATGGCATGAAACGCGCATTTATGGCAATTACTGTTTTTCTGGCCTTGACCTCGATTATCTTGGCCGCAGAAGTCACGCTCAACGTCAAAGAGCATGTTCTCGGCAACGGAATGAAAATCCTGATGCTCCAGAAACCCGGTATGCCCCGGGTCGTCTGTCATGTTTATTACAAAGTGGGGTCGATCAACGAGCGGCCTGGCATCACCGGGATCGCCCATCTCCACGAGCACATGATGTTCAAGGGCACGAAAATGATGGGCGTCACTGATTTTGAGGCCGACGCTGCCATCGACCGGAAGATTGACGAACTCATGGACAAGATCTACCGGGAAAAATACTGGAAAGCTGACGGCGGGGATAAGGAAAAGATCGCCCAGTGGCAGAAGGATGTGGATGAACTCGTCAAAGACGAAAAAAAATATATCATCAAGGACCAGCTGTGGGAGCTCTACATGAAAAACGGAGGAACCGGGCTCAATGCATCCACATCAAACGAAGTGACAGGATATTACGTCACGCTACCCTCGAATAAGGTCGAGCTCCAGATGCTCCTCGAATCCGACCGGATGATGAACGCCTATTTCCGCGAGTTCTACTCCGAGAAGGATGTCGTCATGGAAGAGCGGCGGCTGAGCGAAAACAGGCCCGGTTTTCTGTTCAGCGAGCAAGTCATCGCAGCTTTCTATGCCGCTTCGCCCTACCGCTGGCAAGTCATCGGCTGGATGGACGACTTGAGAAGAATCACCAAGAAGGACATGGAGGAATTCCATAACACCTACTATGTTCCTAATAACGCGGTCGTCATCTATGTCGGAGACATCGACTTTGCCAACATTATCGCAATGGCTGAGAAATATTTTGGCCGTGTCCCCAAGGGGCCAGACCTCGAACCGATCCGGACTCATGAGCCAGCTCAGCACAGCGAGAAAAGGCTCTACGGAGAAGGCCCTGCCCCCACCAGTCTTCAGATGATGTTCCATACACCGCCGGACGGTCACCCTGATACAGCGCCGCTTTCGGTCCTGGCTGACGTACTCGGTTCAGGCGCTGGAGGATTTCGCGGGCGTGCCGGCGCAGGAAGCGGACGGCTCTATAAAATCCTTGTCAAAGAAAAAGAAATGGCCGTCACTATCTCCGCTTTCAGCCGGCCGCAGTGGTATGTCGGTGCCTTCCAGTTCAACGCCGTGCCACGCCTTGACAAAGGCGTGACACCCGAAGACCTGGAGAAAGAGATCTGGGCTGAAGTCGAAAAGATTAAGAAAGACGGGGTGACACCTGATGAAATCCAGAAGGCCAGAAACCGTTCTGAAGCCATGTTCCTCCGCAGTTTGCAGAGTCCGATGGGCCTAGCCTCCCGTGTCGGCCGGGCCGAACTCAACCGCGGCTGGAAGGCACTCCTCCAGGACCTCGATGACCTGAAAAAAGTGACGAACGATGACATCAAGCGTGTGGCGGCAAAATATTTTGTCAGGGACAACAGCCTCACGGCCGTCTACATAAGGAAGATGGGACGGTAGAGAAGGAGGATGACGATGAAAAAAATCATTTTTGTGGGCTTAGTCATCTGTTTATTGGGAATTGGAACTGGGTTCGGGTTCGGCCAGGTGGAGAACCCTTCAGACCTGAAATTCCCTCCGCTCAAGTTCGAGCCGCCGGACCCTAAGGTGTTTCGCACCCAGCTTGCCAATGGCCTCAGGGCTTACATCCAGGAGGACCACAGCCTGCCGCTCGTCGACCTCTCTGCCATCATTGGTTTTGGCAATCTTTATGTTCCAAAGGACAAAGCCGGCCTTGGCTCTCTGATGAGCGAAACGCTGATCAAAGGAGGAACCAAAACCAAGGAAGGGAGCGTCATCGAAGAACGGGTTGAGTTCCTGGGCGGCTCTCTATCCTTCTTCGTAAGCGAACGAACATCCGCGCTCTCGCTTTCCGTCCTGAGCAAGGATCTCAATGAGGGACTGGACATTTTTTTCGATGTCCTGATGAACGCGGAGTTTAGAGGAGACGCCCTCAAACTCGGCCAGGCCCGTCTCATCGAACAACTCAGGCAGGCCAACGACCAGCCCAGCGTTGTACTCGCGCGTGAATATTCACGGCTTCTTTACGGCGATCATCCTCTGACCTGGGACCCGACTCGAAAAACCTATGAGGGAATTACGGTCGCCGACCTCAAAGCCGTTCACAGCGAGTACTTTTTCCCCAAGAACATCATTCTGACAGCCAGTGGTGATTTCAACAAGGCCCAATTGAAAACCAAAATTAACAGACTAATCGCGGGTTGGAAAAATAGAAGCCTGGTCCTGCCAATTCTTTCCAAGCAGTTTCCGCAGTTTGAACCGGGCGTTTATTTCATCCAGAAGGCGATCAACCAGGGCTACATTAGCCTCGGCCACCTGGGCATCGAGGACACAAATCCCGATTACTTCGCTGTCCAGGTGATGAACTTTATCCTCGGAGGGGGCAGCTTTACCTCCCGGATCACCTCAAAAGTCCGGTCCGACGAGGGCCTGTCTTACAATCAGGGAAGTCGCTTTACTTACACATGGGGATTTCCTGGCGTTTTTTCCGGCTATGTCCAGACCAAGTCCGCCACGGTCGGCTATGCGATCTCCCTGATCCTCAAAGAGCTTGAGCGCATCCGGAAGGAGCCCGTTGCAGATGAGGAGATGGAAACGGCGATCAACTATTACCTGGAGAGCTTCTCAGATAACTTCCAGTCTCCGCAGGTAACCATGGCCAATTTTGCCATGCTCGAGATACAGGGAAAGCCGATGGATTATTACAAGACCTATCGGGACAAAATCAAAGCCGTGACTAAGGAGAAAGTCATGGAAGTCGCGACAAAATACATCCATCCCGAAAAAATAGCCATCATGGTCGTCGGCGATTGGGAGCCCTGCAACAAGGGCTCGGATAAACTGCCGGGCGGTCTCGATCAATTCGGAAAGGTCCACCGGGTCAACCTGCGCGACCCCATGACGGGCGAGGAGATAAAATAGCAAAAGATAATTCACAGGCCCTATTGTAAATTGGGGACGCCTTACCCGTTTACCCTATTTCCTAACCTCCCCGATTCTCTTGCCCCTGTTTTTCCGATGATTGCTCGCAACGCTTGTCCCAAAAAACGCGAACGGTTTATCACCTTCTTGAAAAAAAATATAAATAGCGGGTCGATAAAAGTCAATTGCAGACAGGCGACCCAAGATTGCCGATAGAAAATTCAATTGAAACGGAGAGCCTCCTGGTATAAGGTTATTTTTGATAAAAAAATAAATCACCCGTTGGGTGACACCTTAACCAGGAGGGTATGTTAATGATACAGCAAGGGATTTTGCCTTTCAAGCTTGAACACACCGATGAACTCATCACCCCCCGAAGCGGGTTAGCGTTGTTTGCGGAAGTCATCCGGACATTGAAAGTCGATCGGAAAGTGAGGGAGAGATTTCCTCGTCCTGGCTCGAACCGGGGATATCAGGCCTGGGAATATATTGAGCCTTTGTTGTTGATGCTGGAAGGTGGGGGACGGCACATCGAGGACCTGCGGGAGATTCAGGACGACTGGGCCTTGAGGCAGGCGATTGGGCTGCGGAGGATGCCGTCACTTTCGACGTTTGGGGACTGGCTGGTGCGGCAAGGCGGAAGCGGTGGGATGGGAGCGATGGTGGGGGTTTCGGAGGAGGTGGCGGGTGAGATTGGGAAGCGGCTGGCGATCCAGGAGTACACGCT
>JARYMI010000029.1 GCA_029907205.1 Clostridiales bacterium | reverse complement strand
TTTTTGAAAATTTTATACAGCTGGATTTCAGGTTGACAGCCGCACCGATTTGAATAAAATTAAATCAGCTGGGTGGGCGATTAACTCATTCCAGCCAGTTTCTCCCCTCCCTCATATATCCCCTAATAAAAGATATTTTCCCCATATTCGGGCACAACCCGACCAGTCCCGAAATTTCCTTACTTTCTCTTTTTCTCCAACTGTTTGGTCAAGATTTGGTCAAGATTCTTATGCTGGTTTTTTTGCTCTCGTCTTTATATGTCACATCGGCAGCCAGCCATGAGGATCTCTCCGATGGCGAACTAATTCAAATCTTGAAGAAAGAATATTCAGACTGGGAGGGAAACAGAACAGAAAAGTTAATTTTTATCTGCCAAGATGGGCAAATATTCCAATTTAGGGGCGGAAGCCAGAACAAGGTTTCAATCGGGTTGGCCAATATTATAAGAACCCTTGCCAGAAATAAAAATAGTCTGACATCCGTTTCGGCAATAGTGCACAATCATAAATGGCCCGATGACTTTTCTGAGGAAGATAAAGCCTTATTCATGACGCTCTGGCAACATGGCTTCCGAGGTAGATTTTTAGTTTATTATCCTGAGAAAGGCAGAATCAAGGAATTCATGGGTCCTGATTCGTTACATCAAGCCCATCTGTATTAGAGAGGGCCAAGGGAGTCGAAAGAATCCAGTTCATTATCTTTGTCAGCAGCCAATCAAAAGCTAACTTCATGTTCTTAACATGGCCGGTATCTCCAGAGGCAGCCCTGAGGTATATTTGAATCAAATCTCCCGCCGCCAGACCGCCAGATATGTCCTGGGTGAAGGCAGTTGGATTTAAATAGGTAGTTTTCTGCTCAGTGCCTATCGGAGTCCCATTCTTATAGACTTGGCCCCATACCCCATAACCCTTCTCGCAATTCATTAACCAGACTACCCTTAGGCTTCCCTCATAATTTTTGTTGATCCGTATTTCTTTTAGCTTGACTGGCGTTGTCGAGACGGTTACCTTTTCTGCATCATTAGAATTCTTCACATTTCCAGATGCTTTCATGGCTGCAGTCGCATACTCATGCTGTTCAAAGCCTTCTACTATCGCATCCAGGAATTCCGTTATGACTGGCGAGCCGGTGCCTTTATAGCTGATGTTGATCACCTTCCCAGCGTCAGCAGAATTGAATTCTATAAGTCCGGTACCCTCTCCACCTGGCTCGGGATAATCGACCCTGAACTGGCCCTGGGCGGGAGAAGTGGTTACCTCCGTCATATATTGAGAATCTGTTACGTTGTAGACGGTAACAGAGGATGGGAGTTCTTTCAGCGGAACCTCAAGAAGCTGGACCAGATAAGGCGCTGAAGTTGGAATGATCAGACCCGTTTCCCGCTTTTCAACCGGATTTTCCTGGTCCGTGAACGGATTCCGCCGACGATTTGCCCAAGATTGAAAGAATCTGTTTGCCATATTTCCTCCTACGCTGCCTCTAATGGGTGATAAACCTCAACAAAAAGGTCATCAATATATATCTTTTCTGCGGAACCAGATGGAGAAGTTATATACATTCTCAACTCTTGTATGCCTTTTCCGCCCGCTGCTATACCGCCATAGTTCGCATAGACACCCTGAAAAACACCATCAACCCATACTAAAATAGCTCCGTTGGCTGAATATGATGGGAAATATATCATATCTATCTGGTACCATATATCTTTTGAGGCGGCCATAATATCAACATTTGTAGAACCGTTATAGACCCTCAGCTTTAACCCACTTGAATAACCAAATCTAACCGAAGCTCTCGTTGTGGGGGTGGCATCAGCTATAAGAACACCACCAGATATGCCTGATACATCGCTACTTATCTTCATTTTCCAACTTACACGACAACCAGGTGTTAAACCAAACTTATTGGAAAAAATAGTCTTTACATTCAAACTCGTTCCAGCATTAGCAGTAATTTCAAGGCATTTATCTGAACCATCCTTCACAACAACTTGAGCAGTTCCTGAAGTTTCAGCTTGCCAAGCACTCGCAAAAGCGTAGCTTCCCTGTCCTGCTATGTTGCCTACTGTTAATCCGTTAAACGCTTCATCAATTATGACATTTCTTCCGCTACCCGAAGACGGAGTAATAAATTCAAGCCCACTCTCATCTGCTTTAACCCCTACGATTTTTCCACCAGCCCCAGAATACGAAGATGGGGTATCAGCTAAATCAAGAAAATCATCAAGTTCCCCCGCTGAGGGAGAGACAAACTCTAATCCGCTTTCATCGGCTTTTACCCTAACGAGCTTCCCGCCGCCCTGGCTAAGAATTTCCTCAAGGGTGTATCCATCAAGTCTCTTTGCGTTGTCCACAATCCCGTCTTCATCCTGGTCATATATGGCCTTTAGCATTATGGCCGTCAGGTCGATCCCCCCACCGCTCCCACCGGAAAGCTGCTTTATCCTCTGGTCATTCATGCGGATTTCTTCGCGCAGTTGGTGAATCAACTCCATGATCCTTTCCTCAAACCTGCTCATTCATAAGCCTCCAACTTCAGGGTGGCCAAAATACCGGACGTTGAAATCATGTAATCAACTGCGGTTATTTTCAGTTCCCTTTCGGCCCCGGCCTCGTCAACTATTACTGCCTTCCCTCTTGCTTCAATGGGCTTCATATTCTCAAGAAAGACATTCCTGGCAACTCCGGCAAGCTTTTTCAGCTTTTTCTGTGCAAGTTGGGCATATCCCCAGGTAACGGCGTCTTCAATGCTTTGGACCTCAGGTGCAGAGATTATCGCCTCCCTGATGCCATACTTCGATATTGAATCATTGTCCTGGATAACCGCCACATAGTTTGAACCGAGTGATATGATGCCCGCCTTGATATACAGGCGGTTGGCAATTTGGCTGGCATTTTCTTCAAGTTCAAAATCCTCGCAATGCTTCCCGACCCAGAGTTTAGAAACTATCTGGGCTGAGCGTAGAGAGAAAAAGAATTCTCGAAAATTGTCAACTCCCCAGACAAATAATGGCTCGAATTCCGATAATTTCTTGAGCGCCTCTTTTGCAGTAATCTTATCAGCCGCGAAGTTTTCGACTGCACTTGTGCTTTCTAAGATTTTTGGCCGGTTAAATTTTATGGCCGTTTTCGGGGCCACCTGGTTCTCAATAATATCGGCAATAACTTCACTGACCTTCTTATATATCCACGAGCCGGAGACTAGAACCCAGTCGAGCTGATCGAAATATCCGAAGCCCTGGTATCTCAGCTCAGTGGTTTTTGAAGATTTCCTGGGAAGGTCATATATAAAGCCGGTATACCAGGGATCAGAGCTGAAGAATGGAAAAATATCAACACGGGTTCGATATCCAATCTCAAAAGGCGGTTTCTCTGTCAGGGTAAGCTCCATTGAACCGCAGCCAGATTCAAGGAGCTCAAAATTCACTTCCTCAACAAGATGAGAATAGGCATCACTGCCAAGCTCTCCGATTTTTTCATCAGTTGGGTCATAGAAAACAAGCTTGAAACCAGGGCCAGCCGGAATATAAAGTGGAACATAAATTCCCGGAGAATGTCCAGAAAATCTTGTTTCCCTGAATCTTTTTCCGCCCCGGAAATACATCAGATATAGGCCTCCGAGTAATTGATGACAACGGATCCGGATCCGCCTGAAACTTCGATCGTATTCTTCCCAGGATTAAGTTTCGGGAATAAGCCGGAAAAATTCTTTATGGCATCCTCTCCGTTAAGTTTAACTTTGCCGTGATATGAATCAATTTCCAGAATGTCATTTTGAATCAGTGGGGCATTGAACTGACAGCTATACTCATTGACCTCCAGGGCTAGCAGAGAAGCAGGACCAAGCATTGTAACCTGGATTATCGGGAAAGTATCTGCTGTCCCGTTAATCTCAAATTCATACGGGTTGGATGTCGGGATGATCTCTTTTTCTTCAGAATACCAGAACGGGTCTCCGGCCTGAAATCCGATGGAGATATTGTAGAGGAACCCTCTTTTGCCATTATCCTGAATCGTGCTTTCCAGAAGTTTATCTATTCTTATCCGCCTGCCCTTATACCACAGCTCCAGGCCTTTCTTATGTGAAAAAGCATGGACGGAATCAACGAGTGCCCGGGCGGTAGCTTCATCCTCAGCATACAGGATGCCAGATACGTCCACTCTTCGGGGATTGAAACACCCATCAGCGGTCTCCTTGCTAAGGTCCGAATACGGGAGTTGCACAAGAGATGAGCGCCTGCTCATTGATTCGGACCGTATATAGAATTTTGATGGGAAATACAGGATATTCGCATCCGTGTCTTTTAGAAATGGAGGGCTAATTGTCATCGCATCCCCCTGAGCATGGATTGAAGTTTAACTGCCATGCGTTCAGATATCTCGTCTACTCCGCCAGCATTATTAACATCACCATAGATATTCACAGAAAGGTTAATGTTCGGCCCTCCGGTGCCGGCCATTGCAAAGGCGGGATAGCGGTTCAGTGGGATTACCGCCTCAGGACCCGCCTCTCCGACAACGGCCAGGGTTGGCTTTGTAACGATCCCGCCTTCGGCCAGCTTGATGGCGGAAAATAACTTTGATACCGCGGCTATCGCTCCAGCCACCAGGACAATATTCAGGGGAAATGGGATTGACTTCATTACGTTTGCTATCTGGCAGGCTATGGCCTCTGCCTTCTTGGCCGCAATGGTCTTTATTGCGCTCTGGTGCGTTGCCACCACCATGTCCTGGAGCGCCCTGATAGCCGTTTTAGCCATAGACTTGAAGGCATTGCCAAAGGCAGAAAGAATGCTTCCCCCTTGCTCTCCCCAGGCAGCAAAAGCATCCAGAAAGTTATTGATGCTGGAAGTCAGGGTATTCTCAATAGAATCCCGGACAAACTCCACATATTGCTTCCAGGCGTCATATTCTCCCAGTATCTGTTCGCGCTTTTTCTCGTAATATTCATTCCAGAGGGCAAGCAGCATTTCCTTCTGTGTCTGATTATAGGTTTGCTCCTCCAGGATTGCCGCCATCTTCGCCTGCCGCTCCTGCTCCAGCGCAAAAAGCTTCTGATCCTTCTCATTTAATGACATCATGACGATGGCATTACTGATTTCCTGCTTTTTCGCCTGGTAATCCTTTTCCGCCTGGATCCTGGCCAGGATCAGGGCCTGCTCTTCCTCCTTAATTTTCTTAGCAAACTCAATCTTTTCGTTTAGCTCTTTTTCCCTTGCCGCCTTTTCCAAGGCCGCAAGTTGAGCATGATAGGATTGACGGGCAGCCAGCAATAACTCCGTTCTGGTCTTTTCATCGTTCACTTCCTGATTGATCTGGGCAACGCGCTCCTCATATTGAGCCCGCAGCGAGTACCGGCTGTATTCAAGCTCCCCTAACGTAGCCTTCTTGATCTCGTCAGTCAGCTGCTTCCGTAAAGAGATAATTTTCTCAATCTGCTCTTTGGTCTGGAGGCCGGCAGCCAGTGCCTTTCCCTTCTCAAGCCTTTCTTTTTCCTGGGCTTCTCTCTGCTTATCGATGGACTCGGCATGTTTTTTCCCGACCTCAGCCAGGGCCCTCTGGAGTTCAACTCCTTCCTGACCTTTATAGATTGCACGAGCCATTGCGGCGATGTTGCCATTGTATTTATCAGTCAGGTCCTGAAACTGTTCTCCGGTCATTCCTGCCTGCTGGGCCGCCTCCCAGAGCTTGGCCTTAAGTTTTTCCTGTGTCTCTCGTAATCTCTCATCTGCCTGCCGGTTATACTCTTCCTGTTCTTTTAACTGGGAAAGAATGTTATAAAGCGTGAATCCGGCTGCCGCCGCGGCGCCTATAGCAATCGTAAGTGGATTGATTGCTCCGATCAGGAGCTTAAATCCGGTTACAAGAGCGGGAAGCATCTTGAGGAATTGACCTGTGATCATCATCACTGGACCGGCCGCAGCCGCCAAGCCAGCCATGACGACAATTACCGTCTGAATTGGCTTTGGCAGGGAATTAAATGCTTGGATAACCTCGCTGATGATTTTGACTCCCTTTTGGGCCACAGATAAAAGGGCCTGAAAGGCAGGCATAAGGGCCATTCCCAGGTCAATTGCTGTCTGTTTGAGCTGGCTGCCAAGAACCCTGAGCTTATTGGTCGGGCTGTCCATTGTTCTGTCCAGATCGCCCTGGGCGTTCTTGGTCTGTTCCATAATCAGTCCATACCTGGCCATCACCTTCTGCTGCTGAGTCAATTCCGATCCCATTTGAGCGATTCCGTGCGTGTACGCATATGTTTTTACGGCAGCTTCATCAACCACAATGCCCAGTCGTTTAAGAGGCTCAACCTCTCCCGTTATCCCCGCCCTGAGCTTCTGAAAGGCCTCTTCCGGATTGAGGTTGTAGAAACTGGCCATATCATAGGCCAGCTTGGTCAGGCCGGTTGAGAGCTCATATGCGCTCTGCGATCCGAGTCCCATCGCATCAAACATATTGTAGAACGTACCGACGTTTTTTCTGACCTCGTAGGCATTTAACCCGAGCTGTTTTCTCAGGTCCTCTGACCAGGCCCTTGCGGCTCCGGCCATATTCCCCATTGAAACCTCAAAGAGATTCTCGGACTCCTGAGCTTCCATAGCTGCCTTGATGGCTGCCGTGCCAACCCCGACGAGCGGAAGGGTGACAGCGGCGGATAGCCCGGCCCCTACTGTTTGAAAGGATCTTCCGACCTCCTGAAGTTTAGACTTTGAATCCTTGAGCGCTTTGGATAGCTCTGAAATATCCGCCGATATCTTGACAAGCAGGCTCTTAATTTCCATGTTTATTCAATCGCCAGTCTTTTTTTCAGACTCTCAAGCTCTCCCCTGACATCTTCTCGGGTCATCTTCTTGCTTTCTACCTGAAAGCATTCCGGCAGAAGGTCATTGAAATCTACCGCCCTGCCATTGTTATGCGGAGCGAGCAGAATGGACGTGAACCAGGCCATTCGAATCCATTCCGCCCGCTCTCGCTCATATTCCCGCTCCGATATGCCCTCCATAGCCGTCAAAAGCTCTTCGGGCAGCAGTCGACTGAAATCTTTCTGGCGGAAGATCCCCAGATAGGCAGCGGCTAACTTTCTTTGCTGCCTGAGCCAATCTCCGGAGTTCCCTCCGCCGTCAACCCGTTTTTTTGGACCTCTTCTGCCGAAGCTGCCTCTGCTTTCAATTCCGATCGCTGCTTGACCCCACTCTGAGCAAAAATTGCCTTCATCACCACATCGAGAATCTGCATGATATCAAGCCTTCCAGAACGGATAGCCCCGTTCAGCAACTTCTTGGTCTGTTCGTAGGAGAGTGATTCGTCCTCCCATCTCAGCCCCGCATAGACCAGAAACGGCAGATCTCGGTAGGTGATATTCAGCGAGTCCAGATCGAATTCTTTCCCATCGCCAGTGCCGAAATGTTCGGAGATCAGGTCCCAGGCATCGAAATCATAGACAAGCTTTCTCGGGCGATCCAGTTCAAGAACAAATTCTTTCACCATCTACCTCTTCATCAGGTTGTGGACAGGGGGCCGGAAAGGCTGAAGCTCACCGAAACGGTCCCTGCCTCTTTCAGGGGGCCCTTAATCGAAAGCTTGCTGACCCTGAATTTCCCGCGGAAAAACTTGCTGGCAGCCACGGTAAACCGCAGATCGAGCAGCGTATCATTGAGATATGCATCCTCGAGCTCAGAGTACCCGACATCGCTGTCAAGCATGAAGTGCTCTGAAGAGACCTCAACCGATTTGATTCCGATGAGCGACTCGGCCCAGCCTTCAGAATCCTTATCGGTTACATCAATGCCTTCGCCGGACATGTCAATTGAGGCATCGGTCGCGCCGCCTACCTTAGTCCAGACGGGCGTCTGCTCGGTTCCGGTGTTGACCTCGACGTAAATGTCCTTTCCTCTGATTTTTGGCATATTTACCTCCTAAATTTTAGGCCTTTCAGCCTGTAATATAGATTCAGCCCCTTCATCAGGAGCCTATTATTTTCATCCCGGGTAAATACTTTCCGGCAGGCGTGAAGATAAAGCCTTGCCTTTTCTGTTATGACTTCTTCTTTTGCCCGGGCGATAAGTTCATCCAGGCTATCTCTCAAATCGATACCGCGATATTTGACCGAAACTATATGGTCCTTTTCCTCATCAATCTTTGGTCCAGCGGGAATCTGGCAGGGCTTTATTTCCACTAATTCATTCTGAAACCTTTGGGTCAGAATTTCCGAAATATTGATACTCTGCGGTCGGGGGGCGTTCTTTTTCTTTCCCACCTCAAACCTCCTCAATGAGATATTTAAATTTCAGAATCCCGTGTCTGGTGACCCCGTCTATATCAACGATGATTTCCGACATATCCACGTTTTCACATACTGCCCTGAATGAATTCCCGAGCGATAGCGGGGCTGATGTCAGGGCCTGCAGAATTTCGTCCATAATTTCAGACACTTCTTTTTTGCCGGGATAATCGGACCAAACATGAATCGTGGCCGTAACCTCCTGCCCGGGCTGGAATTTGTCCGACCAGTCCCGCCCATCTATTTCTCCGGCGATGATGTGCGGCATGGGGATATTCTCGGGAAAATCGTCATAAACTTCTCTTCCCGTGGCAGAGATGATCCTGTCCCTGATGGCTTTGTGAAGGACCAAAAATGGGGACTTCATTCTTCGCTCTCCAGGATCTTCTTGATTCTCTGAACGAATCCATCTTTTTCTTCTTCATAGGCCGGACTGAGATATGGCCGTTCTTTCAGGCCTCTTTTGGCAATGACCTTGCATATCGGCCAGGCTGAATCAAAGCCGTGACGACGGGCCCAATCCTCCAGGGCATCCGGAGGCGGAAAATGCGGTTTCGTCCCGAACTCAACATAAGGCGCATACGGAGCGATTGAACCTATCTCGGCCGCCAGTCCGCCCCGGATCGTATCGACCACAATCGAATTTTTCAAATACCCTTCATCGATAGCCTTCTGTTCCCGTAGTTTTTTCTTGGCCTTGCTCTGGATATCAAGGGCCGTAAATAACACTTCCCGTTTAATCCTCTCTTTTTTGGAGAGAATCTTATCGAGTGATTTATCCAGTTCATTCAGGCCCTTGATTTCAACTTTGGCAGCCATCTCTCACTCCGAGCATAAAAGCTCTAAAAATCTTTTCTGCTCTCCAACATCAAGGATTCCCTCGATCTCAAATAACCTGTCGCCATACCTGATCCGCATCCCAGTGCTAACATCAGACCGGTACCGGATATAAACACGATGTGTTACCCGAGACTGAACACTCATGGCTTCGAACTTCTCGTGAGCTGATAACGGCTCAATCAACGCCCAGGCAGAAAATGCATCCTGCCAGATAACCTGCTTGCCGCCATAGCCATCATCCAGTTTGACTGCGGATTGAAACACCACCCGCTGACGTAGTTCTCCTATCTCGGGAAGCTCGGATCTCTTAAACCGAGTTATTGTCATTTCACAGCTCCACGATACGATACGGCCAGCAAAGAGCAGATATCGAGTCAAGCAATGCCTGGCTTTCTACTTTGCCGCGGTTCTCATAGAGAAATGCCAAGGCTATGAGAATAGCTGTCTTTAGCGGAGCGGGGACTGCGGAAGCATCGGCCCCATATCCCGCTTTTCCGGTAATTATAAATGAGGCAAAACCCCGGTGTGCTGGCCAGGAACAGCCAGGTTTAAGCCAGATCCTCCCCATCTGGTCCTGGGAGATATCAACCACGTAGATTGCGGGATCCACCTCTGTGGTGGTGCCGTCAATGGCCACCGTTTCAATTTTTGTTATTTCCTGAAGTGGGCAGAACGGAATCAAGATGGGATCATGGGGAATACCAAGCACGTAGGCGAAGTCAGAGGTTAGGAGTTTTCGCCCTGTTAGTTTTTCTACAGTGGATTCCGCTACAGTAATAAGAGAGGTAATCAGAACATCGTCGTCAGTTGTATCAACCTTGAGATACAATTTGGCTTCTTCGAGACTGATTACTGCCATGTTTATCCTTTCCTACCTCTAATTTTTCTTTCAGCTCGTGGTTCATTTCCCCGGGTAACAGTTTGTTTTGTCTCCATCATGCCATCCAGCGTCTTATCCTCTTGTGCCCAGCCCTGGGACAGAAAAATATCAGCCAAGTTATCCGGGATCGAATAAATCTGGCCAGCCTGATACTGAAAAACCTGAATGCCATCAGGACTTCCGTATCTGGTCTGCAGCATTCTTATTCGTTTCATTTCTTCCTTCCTCATCTAAAGAAAGAGCGCCAGGGGGCGAGCCTCAAGAGCTGCGCCCCCATATATTCAAATTAATTGGCGCTTTCTCAGCTGACCGGAGCGTGTCTCGGAAAACCCTTGATCACAATAGCCCCAAGGGTTCCACCGGTGGCAGGAGATCCGGACACCGTGGCCACAAGCTTGATATAACGCTTGGTGCCGACATATCCGAACTGCTTCACCACGTTGTCGTCAGTAGGTGCGAACACGGGCTCCGACCCCAGCAGGTCCTCATCCGGCACCGCAGCCAGATCAGAACCATCCGAGGCGTTTCCGTGCTGGAGCTCGAAAGTAAAGGTCCCGTCAGTAATGGCTCCGCTCTGAACAACAACGAGTGCTCCATTGAATCCCTGGAGGTCTATCAGATTTCCGGTCAGGTCATTTTTCCCGGTGGTGGTATTAATCGCCACCACAGCCTTGAGATTGTTATACAGATCTCTCACGCTCACTTTTCACCTCCATTAGCTGGCTGCAATCTTCAGTTTTCTGAAGGCATCCGGCACAGTTACACCGCCGTCAACCCGTTTCCAGAACAGGAATCCGATTTTGCCCTCAGTGGCCCATTTTTCAACCAGTCTCTGCACAGTCATGCCAACCCGGTCGACGATCTTGTATCCGGCCTTGAAATTGCCGAAGATCACGGGATAGGCATTGCTTGCCACGGTGGGCATGTCCGGAGATTCGTAAACCGGATATCCTAGCAGAGTTGATGGCTCTCCGGCCTGAAGCGCGGGCTGCCACAGATACCGATTTTCCTGATCCTTTAAGAGCCGGACTTCCAGAATGGTGAGGCGGTTCAACAGCCAGGCAGCTCCACGGGCATAGGGAGTGGACACATTGTAGACAAGCTTGAATAGGCCATCTGCAGTGATCTTTGAGGCGTCACCAGAATTGACTGAAGAGATGTTGGCGCTCAGCAGGCCTTCGGGCTTATTGACACCATCCCCGACGACAAAAGCTTTGCCCTCTTTATAGGCATAGATTTCGGCGACCTTCCTCTGAATGTAACCCTCGATGTCGAAAGCAGCATCTTCAATCAGGGTGCGCTTTGGCGTCACCAGCGCCTGAAGCTCAAAGGGCGTAAACCTTTCTTCCGCAAACTTCAAGTCCTGAGCTGCCAGAGTCTCCCCGGGCCAGGCAGCAAAGGCATCCATATCTACCGCCGATTCTTTCGGGATCTCAACTCCAGCCCCGCCGATCGAAAACACTTCTGCCATTTCCCTTATTGGCGAAAATACCTTCAAGATCTCAATGATACGGGAATCAAACTCCACAGGGGTCACATAACCACCGGTAACATCTTCAGAAATCCGCATAACCTTCAGCTCGTCGGCTGAAAGATTTTTCTCGCCCTTCCTGATCCAGGAAACAAATGCCTTGCGCTCCGGAGAAGCTGCTCCCTTCTGTTCCTTCATCGCCGTTTCCACCGCAATCTGTTTCAGCCTGAGTTCCAGTTCATCAATTTTTTTCTTGATCTCCAGCTCGGCAGCCTGGCTCTTTTCCTGGAAAACCTTGAAGTCCGATTCTGAGATCCGGCCTTTGAGGGCGTCCTCATACTTCTGGCGCTCATCATGGATGAGCTTGATGATCTTCTCGGCGTCCTCTTTGGCCTCTCTTGCTAGCTCGGACTTCACCTTTTCAACCAGTTCCTTTACTTGCAGTCCTTCCAATTTTTACCTCCGTCACTTTGAAACTTTCTCGAGGACTTCTGACCATATGGATTTACCCGGCTTTTCCAGCGCCTCGATTACCGGAAAAAGTGGGCTTCTCGGCGGCTCTCCGGATAGAGTGCTATCAGGCGGCTCTCCGGCAGAGTGCGATATTGATTTATCGGCATCCTCATAATCACCGATGCCGAGACGTTTTGCATGACCGATTAGATGCTTCATCGCCTTTTTTCTAAGCTCTTCAGCTGATATCGAATCTGTGACCGGTTTGATCTGATTCATTCTGGCCAGGGCATTTCTGAGGTGCGGGAGATCAACTGAATCATCATCATCCGGATCAGTGACGCTTTTCTTATGATGTGGCAGATGCCTGGCCCTTTTGTCTTCAGTGTCTCCGTTCTTATATGCCGGTTCGATAACGGCAAAGGCAGCATCTGGAAGTGAATTGATGAAGGCAGCGGTCCATTCAGCTTTTTCTTCTTCGAGCCTGTCTATCCGGTCAATTAGGGATTTCACGCTCTCGACCAGAGCTTCCTGATTCATCGGAAAAAGCGTGATAGAGCCCTCATCAAGCGCAATTTCCTTCAGTCTCCTAACAGTTCGGCCCTCGATTGTGTCATAGGCCCACTTGATGGCCCGATATCCTATCGAGAGGCCAACAACGACGCCCCGTTCTTGAAGCCTCTGGACTTTCCGCCGCGCCTTTTGACTATCTTCATCATCGAAGAATTCAGCCCTGATTGCCAGGCCCCTCGTATCCTCTTCTGCCCTGAAAGTCCCCACCACTAGGTCCGGGACGGAAGAGTTATGATGCCAGAGAAGCGGAAACGTCTTCTTTTCCTTGATTGTTTTCTTGAAAGCTCCTTTTTCTACGATATCGCCACCCTCATCAACGTTTCCAAAAACGGAGAGATAACCTTCCAGTGTGCCCGAATCAGATATCTCCTTGATTTCTATAGGAAAGGTTTTTCTTTCGATTGGCATTTTCACCTCCTCAAAGCCGAATAGCCGAGACTGCACCGGCACTGCACATGGGCAGGCGGATGCATCTGGCCGCAGGAAAATTGCTCGTCATGCCCCACCTTTTCTCCATCTAACCCTGCGCAAACAGGGCAGGTTCTCTCGTCATCGGCAGTGAGCCATTCCTTTTCAATCTCGTCCACCAGGCCGGATTCTCTCATCTGCCTCAAACTCTCCCACTGGCCGAAGTTGTAAGCTGAGCAGAGCTCTGTCCTGGCTATGCGTTTGACCCGGTTCTTTAGAAGAGAGCGTGCATATATTTCAACCAGCCCATCTGTTTTCTTAAGAGTCACGCCCTGGCTAATAAGTTCCATTCGATAATTGGCTACGGCAATAGCCTCTTTCTGAAGTAGCCCTATGAAGGATAAGAGCATTCTCGAGAGCTGATAATTGCTTGTAATTCCCTGAAAGACCTGGTGGCGGAGAAGGGCATTGATTGTTTTTGCCTGGCCTTCAGTCAATTCCCGGATTAGAATTCCTCCGCGTTCAGCCATCCATTTCAGGATGTTGGAGTGGACGGAATTGAACTCTGCTGCTTTTCTTGGCCTTCTGAGCGCCTCAAACATAGAATTTCCCGCCGATCCAATCGCTCTTTTCCAGGCTGGTTCAAGGGCAGCCTCGGCCCATTCCGTAACCACAATGCACCAGGCATCAATCAACCCTTGCTGAACAGAGCCGGTTTGTCTGATATATTCGATATCCTTATCAGTGACCGCCTTTTTTATCGCTTTCCAGAGTATATTCACCTTCTTCACAAGCGCGGGTTCAGCATTCTGAAGATAGGACAGCAACTCTCCCCGATGACTGCGTCCGGTCAGAATAATCCGCTCTGGCCTGCGAATCTTCTGTTCAATAAGCTCGTATATCATTCCTCTTCCTCGGTAGTTCCGCTGATAAATTCCAAGGGGACAACATTCCCGCCGATAAGTAGCTTGTCGGCCCCGGGTTCTTCCGTTCTTCCCCAGCCGATTTCTTCTCTCGCCTCATTGATATTGATGATTCCCCTATCCTTGGCTTTGCCGACCCGTTCCCAGAGCTCAGCCAGGTCAGCAGATAGCGCCTCAATTCCACTCACGTCATAATCAATGAACAGATCCTCGCCGAACTGCCTGACGATACGGTAATTGAGTTCCTCTTTGAGCTTCTGAAGGTGCGGGAGAACCGCCCAGTGATAGAGCGCCCTCACTGCTTCTTTGGCATTACTGTAAGTCTTATATTCCACATCCCCCAGCAACTCGGACGGCACATGATATACATTGGCAACCCTGCGCAGAATTCCGACCTGGAGCGGCTGGAAATTGATGTCTGTGGGAGAAAATCCAACCTTCTGGGCTTTCAACCCACCTTCAAGAATCAGCGGCTTTACTGCTTTTTCAGGACCCATATATTCCCTCTGCAGCTGCTCCTGCAGGAATTTTCTCTGATCGGTGGTTAATGGCTTATCTGTCGTCAGTGTAATCGGAGGCATCGCTCCGTTTTCCAGAAGTCTGAACATCCATTCCTCAGAGTAAGAATGGATATCAATCTTCTTGGCAATCGGAGCGATTGGACTCAACCCCTTCAGAACATTTATTCCGTCTTCTTCAGGATTCGGCATTTTAAAGTGTACTACCTCTTCCTCAGAGAACATCTGGCTGCCATATTGATAATTAATCTTATCGCCACTTCTAATTGGTTCAGTCCAATTAGGGTGAAGGAAAGAAGTCTCTATTTTTGTTTTAAAAGTGGGCAAATTGATCAACAGGTAGGCATTTCCGGTCAGCAGTTTGTGCATCAGGTATTTTTCGATAAACTCGCCCCAGGCCATCCGGCTTCCAGGCCGTTTAAGAAAATCAACGACTGGATGGTTCTCGACTTCAACAACCTCGTTTCCCCTCTTTTGATACAGATACCAGGGTACAGTCGAAGCTGCGAGCTGGATCTTAGTTATGCAGGCATAGACGGCATCCGACAGAGCCATCGCCTTGATGTGACTACCGAGCCTGTCGGAGACGATTCTTCCTATACCCGGGATCTCAATGACCGTATATCCGCCCGCTATCGCCGTGATCGCCTTCTTCCTAAATGGCCAGATTGCCATCATGCCCTCCATACTCGGGGTTCAGCATAGGGATTTTTGAATCCCCAGTTGGCCAGAGCGAGAGCAATAACACCATCGTCGTGATACCCTTCAGGAGCCGAATATATGATTGAACCAGAAGGTGAAATTTCATATTCGAATATTTCGAGCTCATTAAGAAGAACGGGATCATCGAAAATCTTGATCTGCTCCAGCTCGAAAGACATCATCAGCGCCTGGATGAGCTGCCTCTTGCTTTCGTTGGTCAGCTTGTAGCCTTCCACATTCAGACCCATATTTTTTAGGTCCTCATATATGGGATCGCCAATGCCCGTTGAGTCCATGATCAGCCGGGCTTCATACTTCTTCACGGCCTCAGCTATGCGCCTTTTCTGTATCGCCCAGTCTACCTCATTGAACCTGTCCGAATAGACCTGATGACCGAAGTGGTCGAGAATAATCAGCCAGGTGTAGTCCTGAAGCCGGGCCAGGTCCAGGCCGGCCACGTATTGCTTTCCTGGTTCAGGCTCTCCAGGCTCCGCACCAATTGCCTTCCTGATGTTCCTGAAAACCGTCGAGCTATCCTCCAGAAACTCAGCATAGATTTCCTGTTTCTGGATAGAAGGCGGAATTTCAGAAACAAGCTCGTCGAGCTCTTTCTTGCTGAGGTAAGGATTGTCGAAACTGGTGAAATGGAAATATTCCCAGCCTTCCTTTTCCTGCGCCATCACTGCCAGGCGGTAAAATAGCCCCTTACCCTTCGGCGTTCCGCCGATGAGTACGTCCGGGTTATAATCCAGCATCATCGGCTGTATGGTGTTGTGCCATAGATATTCATCCCGCAAAATGATGCCGGCCTCATTTAGAATTATGAACCGATATCCGAATCCTTCGATGAGCTCAGGCCGGTCCGCGCTTCTCAGGTCGAGCTTTTGTTTTCCTATGGTCAGCTCCTTCTTCTGCTGTCTCCACTTCCAGGCTGACGGCGGCAGGTGTCGAAGCACCGGATAGAAATATCTCTCGATGTAGCGGTCAATGTTTGAGTTCACCGTGTCAACCCACAGCCCGGGCCCGATTCCTTCGAGAAGATACTCGATGACCAGATTTGCAAAGCCTTTCGTCAATCCAAAGCGGCGTCCCTTCGCGATGACTTTCTTCTTGGCCTTCGATTCGAAAAATATCTTCTTCTGCCCGGAATGATAATGAATCGGCAACACAATCTCATGCCGAACATTCATAACCGCTTCCATCACTCCTCCGGTTTCCGGTCAGTAATAATTCTCTGGATTTTAATCGTAAATTCCTGGGGCATGTCTATCGATTGCTTATCAGACATCCCGGTCCAGTTCTTCATGCAAAAAATCCATCTGGCATCTGACCAGCCCTTAAATTCAAAAGCTACTGCATTCCTCTTTGTCTCCCACTTTTTTATCGCCTCGGAGAATTCAGGGTGATGTTTTTGCCATTCATAGATCGTGTCAATATGGACGCCAAGCGCAGATGCGATATGATACACAGAGCAATATTTCAGAAAGTTCTGCGTGTTTATTTCTTTGGCCATTCTGAGCACATGGTTAGTAGCATGCTGGCTGTACTTCGTCGGCTGGCCAGGTCTTTTCTTTTTTCCATTCATTCTTTAATCTCCGCTATACCCACGGCCACGAAACGGTCGGCCCGGTGCAGTTCGTTCAGGGTAGAAACAAGCTTGTCCCCGGGCTGGTCCACTTCCAGCACTATCCGCATCGACTTGTCTCCGCTCCGCAGGCTCTTGATCGAAACCTGCTGAATCAGGGCTTCAAAGGCGATTTTCTTCTGCTCCCTCTTCATTTGCTCAGACTCCCATTTAGCTTCGCCTCCACCCTCGTCAGCCTTTCCCTGACGTTATCGAGCGCCTGGAATATTCTGTCGTGGTCCTGCTCGTTTTCCCTCTTAAATTCATTCAACTCGACCTGCAGCTGACCGATTTTTGTTTCATGAATAGCGCATCGCTCCGGGTTTGCTTTCAATCCGCGCTGCCTGGTAAGTTTAATTTCTCTGATTTTTTCCCTGGCAATAAAGGCTGCCAGAATGATGATTGCCAGACCATAGATTATCTGCGACAACTCCACCTTAGCCCCCTATTTCATAAGGGCATGGCCGCCTGCTCCGGCCAGTGCCCCCAGGATAAAAAAATACCACCTCTGCCTTTTCCGGCTTGATATCTGTTTTTCATAATTGATGATCAACCCGTTCATAACCATCTTTTCTTCAAGCCAGAGGGTGTTCTTTTGTCTCCAGAGTCTATCGGCCTCTTTCCAGAGAAGCACCTGGTTCTGTAGATTCAGGTTTGACCTTTCGAGATTCTCGGCCTTTTTCTCCAGAATCGGTACCCTGACCAGGTTGAACTCTTCCCACTCGAGAAGAATCCCGGTGTTCTTTTTAAAGGCGGCCAGACTGAACCGGGCCCCGGCATCTATTTTTTCAACTCCAGCTTCCTGTAATATCCGTCTCGTTTCCCAGACCAAATCATCCGGCGACGCTTCCGCAACCTGCTTCTGGATTTCTTTAAGCCTCCGCTGGCTGACCTGAAGTTTTTCATTCAGTTGTGCTCTTTCTTTTTCCAAGGCGGACAGCTTCTGCTCCAGTTCCTGGTTCATTTTCGAGATCATCTTGAGCCGGATATCGAGTCCATGATTCTGCCTCTCGAGTTCGGCCAGCCTTTCTTTCTCTGCCCGGGCCTCTGTTTTAAGGCTTCTGAGTTTTTCCCGCTCAAGAAAGAACAATCCTGCCATCAAGATAAAGCCGATCACCAGGATAATAACCATTGTCTTTTTCATTGTGTCTTTGGCTGCCGAAAGGCATCATAAATTCCCGAAGCGGTCAGCCACACCGGAATCGCATAGAGAAATAATCCTTTGAGTGAGAAAGAATCATTGAGATATAAAAACAAACCACTAACAATCAAGCAGACCACTATTGAAGCCGAATAATTCAGGACCTTCTTCAGTCTTTGGTCCGCACTTTTCCATAGACCTTTGAGTTTTTGGGTAAGTGCCTGGACGGCTGCGACACCGCCTATCCAGAGAAGAATCAGGCTTATTACTTCCGGATTGAATTTCATCTTTTCCCAGCCAGCCCGGAGCAAATGTTTTTATATCCGGAAATCCAGGGTCCGAAGAAGAGAAGCGCGGCAGTCCGCCCGGCCTTTTCCGGCCTTTCCCGGAAAAGTAAGGAAAAACTCATCCAGAGATACGCTAAGAGAAGAAAAAGCATTAAGATTTTCATGATCATTTCTCCTTAAAGAAAGTCCCCGCCAGAATCGGATGCGGGAGATAATCGGCATTGTCTATGTGAAGATGAAGATTGCTTACCTCAAACCTGAGAATTCCGAGACGTTCAAATATCTGAAACAGATGCCAGCGCGTGAAATCATTGAGAACCCTGATGTCAACTGCATGAGAAAAACCGTCAGGCCCGACCAGATGCGCTGATTTTTCAGCACCGCCGATGGCAGCATTGTGCCTCTCACACCTGGTTCCCGATTTGATGATGATGGGACGGCCAAAGATGATTCTGGCCGCATCAAGGAGTTCAACCAGTTTTGGATCGACTTTTGACAGACCGCACCCGCAGCGGCAGGCAAATTCGGCGGTCTGAAAGTATTTTGCCATCCCGGGGAAAATATACACCCGGTTTTTTGGGTTGACCGGCCAACCCGTCCCATTTGGACGGGGTAACCGTCCCTCCGGGACGGGTTACCCGTCCCAATTGGACTCTTGACATGTTTTGAAAAATGACTATAAGGAGGGGGATTTTTGGCTCAAATCTTGATGATCTGAAAGCTCGTTTCTCCGGGCTGGCGAAACCAGATTTCCGTTCTGATTTCTGCCTTCTTCAATTTTCCGAGATATGAAAGCTCTGTCTCCGTGAGGCATATTCTTACGAGTTTTGCTCTTTCCGTCTCGGGGTCGAGGGCAATAAGCGAGGCGGGATAACTCGGATCATCAATTTCAAATGAAACATATCCCGCTTCACGCAGTTTCTTCTCCGCGGCTTTCCTCGCCCGCAGCAATCGCTTTTTGTATGCGTCATATTTCATGCTTATTTCCCCATCTCGGTCAATCTCAACGCTCTTTGCTCAAGCCAGCAGGCTGACACCCAAAGATTGACATAAAACATCAGCACAGCCAGAAAAATGGCAATGATTACCTGAAAAACGCGTTTACTCATTTCTCTCATGGTTCACTGATGCTGAAGGAAGGAACTTGAAGTTATTTTCTTTGATTGCGGCATAAAGCGTCTTCTGCCCATCCCAGATATACGGCAGGAATACCTGCAGTGCCTCCGCCTGTTCCATCTCTATGAGTGAGAGCTGGACCTCTATCCAATCAAGCATCAACTTCCAGGCCGTTCTGGCCGCCTGCTCCCTAATGCGTTTTGTTGTTTCATTCCTGGGACGTTTGATTTTCCGATACAGAATCTTTTCCACGGCCTCAACTCTGGCCGGAAGTCTTATGAACACGGTCTTTCTGGACATGGGATCAAAAAGGGTAAAACTGATTGAGGAAATCACCCCGGCCTCGAAATTCTTCAGAATGTTGGACGCTCCGGCCTTTGCCAGGAACCGCTCTATCAGGCTTATTGTTTTTTCAACCGAAACCTGACTAGTATAATTTTTCATTGATTTTCCTCCCTAATAAGAGGCCCAATTTCTTTCCTGGTGAACTTGAACGGCCGATCAAGCCGCAGATGGCAGCGTTGGCAGAGAGCTATCAAGTTTACTTTTCTGTTATCGGTGGGGTCGTGGTTGATGTGATGAACGGTCAGCACAACTCTCCTGCCGGTAAGCCAATGTCGGCCCCCATTCCCGGCTCCGCACAGCTCACACCTATCCCCGGCCTTATCAATGATAAGCCTGCTTATCTTTTCCCAGTGCGGCGGATAAAGTTTTTTTCTTTCCGGTCTGATTGGCATGATTAACCTCACCTACCCACCCGCCAGATTCTTTTGGCCGACGCTTCTCCTTTTGTTCGTTTTGAAATCAGTTCCAATATTTCGTCTGCCACTCTTTTATTCCATTTTTCAATTGCCTTTTCTTTCCCCTCTTTCTTCGTCATTATTATTCTCGTCGGTTTAATATCGTAGAGCATTATTAAAGGCCCTGCCACATTACAAGCATCACAAGCAACCCTCATAAAATAATCATTTCCAATAACCCTGACTTTATCTGACCCGCAAAACGGACAAGGTTTAATTTTCATTTCATTGCCTCCGATTAAACCTTAAAATAAATCCCATCTCGTCTTAATATCTTCAAACACTCCGGGCAGATAGACCTCATATAAGTAAATCTTGTTTTCCACGATGCCTTTTTATCCAATTCCGATACCACGACTTTAATTTTTCTTAACCTGAGACTGCTTACTTCACACAAACAAAATTGACAATATGACTTATAAGCCATTTATTGCCTCCACTTCCGCCCTTACCATCTCCCTTTCCAGCCGGCACGAGGCCGTCCAGGCAAAGGCGATGTAAAAGACAAGCACCGCCAGAATGACGGCCAGAATGACGCCAAAAATCCGCCTTATCATTTTTTCTGCCCTTCTTTATATGCGGGATTGAGTTCATAATCACTCAGGACACCCAAGATAAAATTTTTGATTTCCCGGCAGTTGTCTTCTACATTATTCCCGGGAGCATACTTTAATATCTGATTAACCGCCATGATTGTTGCCACCTCAATTGTTTTGCTGTAATCGTCGCATAAACAAAACCCTGTGATGGGATCAATATAAATGAAATATTCCTGTCCCTTATGCTCTGTTTTAATAAGGATAAAAAGAATATCTTTAATTATCAGGACAGCTATTGGTTCGCATTTCTCAAATTTAAGATAATCAAATCTTGGCCTGAATTTTAAATCATCAATCTTTTCAAATATTCTGCCATTTATCTTTATCAGACCGATTTCTTTATTAATTTTTTGAGTGTCAAAGTAAAATTTCGCCACGCCTTTCTTTCTCAACCAACCTCTTAAATATCTTGATAATCTCATCTTTTATTCTCCCACCGCTTCTTTTCGGCCAGAATTGTCGAGGCGATTCGTCTAATCATTTCAACTCCCCACCCCATATTTCACCCTTGAGCCTATACTTACTTGCGGGGCTTTAATTTCTTTCATCCTTCATCCTCCTTATTTCTCATAATTCTTTATAACCAAGAAGTTCCAACCACTCTCGAATTCCCATCCATTTTGGTCGGTCAGGGTCATCATATCCAGTGGGAATCCATCCCGCTTGAAATTTTGGCAACGGACACTCGTCTTTGAAGCTAATATACTCAATATATTCACACATATCCCTATATTCGCAGTGGTCGCATCTAATATCCCCCAAAACCTTGTTTTCTACCATTTTTTCCTCCTCATTTTTGGTTTTTTCTATATCCTGAAGAACGACGCTTCCCTAAAAGGGAAGGATAATGCTTCAGGGTTAGACTATGACAAGATTTATAAAAGGGGCAGATATTACATTCAGCCTGACTATCGCAAGATAAAGAAAGACGGGTCAACACAAGATTTTTTCCGTCTCGTTTCGGTTCTACCGTCAATACCAAACCGATTTTCATTTTGTCCCTCCCGCCTCCTCAATTTTAGTTTTTTCTATATATTGAAGCACGATAATTACCTTTCGGGGAATGTTTTTGCTCTGGGATGTAATTTTTTAGTTCTTGATATAACAGGGCATACCGGGCTGTTCGCCACGCAGCCTTGAAGCTTGTTCTTCCCTTGTTGGCCGAAGGCCTCTGAACGGCCAGAGAACGGACAAGGTTTAGGTTTCATCTTAACCCCTCACAGAGCCTGACCACGATTCTTCCCAGGTAGGCAAAGGCCAACAGGATTCCCAATGGAATGGCAAGCAGAAGAGCAAGGACGGATAAAACAGCAAGCACGCCATTATTCTTCATTCTTTCCCCCATCGAAGAGGCCGGCTATTGCGTCCATCTTATTGGCCTTGGCAATGAATGCTCTCCAGAATTCCCGCCGTCTCTGCCTCGGCCAGCCCTCTTTAGCCATCAACCGATTGGCGGATGCAATCAGTCTCAGACCAGCGGTTAATTGTCTCTTTATCTTCCTGGTCCTGAGATAGGATTTAATTTTCTTCAGCATATTTCCTCTCCACCTGAATGCCTGAGATAGTCCATCAGAGATTTTGCCCAGTCATCCCGAAAACACTCCCCTGAACCGAAAGCCTCCCGGTAAGCCTCGCATTCATCCTTAAACGGGCAACCATCGCAAGCCCGATCATAAGCATCGCTGACATGACTGATTGTCGTTTCAGCCATTTCCCGCCTCCTTGCTTTTTGAAAAAAGGCCAGGTTGCTGATTTTCTTTCAGCCAGGGGTAGAAGGCATAAATTATCTGAACCCGTCTCTCCGCAAGAACCGGCCCCCAGCCTTTCAGCAGATAGACCCTGAATTCTTCCACTTCTTTGGGATGCCTGGGAAGAAAGAGCCCCTTGTCGCAGCTGCAGATGGGAAGTGCTGAATATATCCTCCGCATTCTTCTGTCATCGACAGACGGATCGTATAATCTGAGGAATTTAAGAACTTCTTCCCTCGGCGTGGCTCGTTCCTTTCCTCGACGCTTCTGGAAATAGTTCATGAGTACTGCCCGGAGCCAGTCGTCAGTTTTTCGCATAATTCCCCCTCTCCAGACCACGGAAATCGCTCAGGGTTTCGACTTTTCTTCGCTCGGATTCAAGGGCTTCCCGCATTACGCGGTTTGCCAGCTCGAGGTCTTTTATTTTTTTCTCACGCTTGCCCTGACCAATAGAAATTCCGAGAAATAAACATATCATGGCTAAGATTATCAATTTCGCTATTTCCATCATTTCACACCCCCTAATTGCTTTTGAAAAAAAACCTTAAAATCCGGGATCTTCATCAGCTCTTCATTGAGCGCCTGGCCGGAAAGACCCTTTGCTTTGAGTTCCCTGACCTTATCCCAGTACCCTGGCGGATAATCCACCTTGACTCTATTCTCTCCGATTCTTGAGGCCTTTACTGACTGTCTGGAAGCCTGGCTGGTATCATAGTTCCCCTCAAGAACCTTGACGTAGTTCGAAGGGCAGATGAGCCAGTCAAAGGAAACCTTCCAGTCCGTCTTTATCCCGAGGAGAAACTCACTCTGGCTGACCTTCTCGAGTATTTTCTGAAAATCGAACTCTTTTTCCTTGAAACGGGCCCTGAGGAATCTTTCCCTTTTTGATCCCGGTGCGATGGCCCTGATGATCGGCAGCCCGGCTTTCTGCGCAAACTCATTCCATTGAGAAATGATGCTCTGACTCCATTTTTTGAAATCGTCCGTGTTTTTTTGATGGGCGGGCGTCGACGAATCGTCGACGTATATATCTTTCTTTTCTTTTAAATTAACTTCTTTTAAATTAGGCGTGAACGCTCCCTGAATCTTCAATGAATCTTCATTGAGTTTTCCCTGAAATTTCATTGAATCTTCATTGAGTTCTTGTTTTTTATTCAGGAAAGCATTTAAAGATTGTCTGTCCGGTGGAGGGATTTGGGATTTGCCGGGACGATTTATAATCTGATGTTTTAAGAAATTCTTGATATATCCATATTCCTGTCCATCAACCTGATACCATAAGACCTTTTTTGATATTTCGACTTTAAGCTTCTCAATGTTAATTTTTTCATCATAAGGAAATATTTGAGATTTCAGAAGCTTTGGATGAGCCCGCAACCTTCCTTCATCATCAGCAAAATTCCAGAGGCCGATGTAAAAAAGCCGAGCCTCAACTGACCAGCTTCCGACTTCTTCATCATTCCAGAATTCTGGATCGATCATCCGTTTTCTTGGCATGGTTTTAATCCTTTCATTTGAAAAAGAGAGCCCGGGAGAGAGGGCGGGAAAGGAGCGGAAAACCGCCCTCTTGGTCTGGACTCCCCGGCTCCGGCCATCATCTTGTTTTCACTACGACAGGCTGATTGAATACCCTAATGCCCGGAATATTGGTCTTATCCTTCATCACCTGAACGACTCTTCTGATTTTCACAGGATCGGGGATGAGGTATTCACGAGGTATCTGAGATTCATCGACAATTTCAAAGCTCCAGTTTTCCCGAAGCGTCAGCCCGTCGGTCTTCGGCTTTTCCGGAATCGGCGGCGGAGGGATTAATTGAGCTTCCCTTGCAGCTGCTTCTTCAAGCGCTCTTCTTTCGAGTTCTTCCCGGGCCTTCCTGGCCGCCTCTTCACCTTCGACCCTTTTCTTTTCCTCTTCCAGACGCCGTGCTTCCTCGGCCTTTCTGAGGAGTTCCTCCTCAAGCCGTTTCCTTTCAAGCTCCGCCCGCCTAGCCGCTTCTTCCGCTTCTCGCCGTTTTCTCTCCTCTTCCAGCCGCCAGGCAGTCAGACTGGACTGAAGCTTTTCAACATAGGGTTCAACTTTCTGCAGCTCGGCCTTCTCTGCCTCCAGAAGCTTCTTCTTAGCTTCATCTGCAGCCTTTTTAAGCGGGCTGAAATAGTCCTTTATTCTCTTCACCATCTCCTTGCCGGCCAGGATGAGCTCGGTCGCTCGATTGGCACTCTGCTGATCCCTGACAACCAGGCTCTGGGCTTCCTGTGCCAGCACGATTGCCTTTTCAGTTATCTGTATGTTTTCCATGTTGATTCCCCTCACTCATCAATTCGCTTGATAGAGGTAATTACCACTTCCTGCTTTTTCGCGTAGGGCGCCTTGACTTCTGCCGGGACATCGTAGGTTGTCCGCTGCTGGATCTTCGTTTCAATGACAACCGATCCCACAACCGCATTGACCCCCCAGAAACGCCCGGGCTTATTTTTATCCCCTATCAGCGTCTTCTTCATTTCCTCGTATTTCTCATGGAATTCCCTAAGCCAGAGAAACTCCTTCAGCACCTCTTCTTCCGAAGCGGGAATTTCAGTGTATTCGGTAGCCCTCAGCGGCTGACAAATATGAGCAAAATCGCACATCCCGCAGATGCCCGGGTCATAGGGAATTGGAGCTGGATATTCCTTCCTCTCGCAGTATTCATTGACCTGCCTTATTCTGGCCGAATCATGAGTCCAGAGCTCTTCATCTCTTTCCATCGGGATGATCTTCGGCCTCTTGCCGAAAGTGTCCAGGATGAAATAGCCGAAGGGATAATCGGCCGCGAACAGATAAGCATTCAACTGGCTCGCATATCCGCGGAACCACCACTTGCTATGATTCCTGATGTCATCAATGCTCTTGATGCCGTCCCACCATTGAGGGTTGATGGATTTGATTTCGGCGGGAGCTTCTCTGTATCCCCGGACCGGCCTCGGCAGAGGGATGATTCCATCTATCTTCCCCCTCAACCTAAGGGCTTCAAGATGGTAATACTTCTGAGAGAGAATCAGCTCGAACCCGATATCCCCGAGTTTTTTCTTCACAAGCCATTCCCGCTCATTGCCCTCTTCGAGCCGGTACTCGGCTGTGATATCCGGCATTTTTCTCTGCTTCCAGTCAAGCCTTGCATGAACGAGAAACTTGAGGCAGGGATGGCCGATTTCAGAGGCGTAGTTCCGGTCGCTCCGATCCCTCGGTTCCTCTTCATCCCTCTTAGCCTGCCGGGCGGCATCCAGCCTGGCTGTGATTTCATTGGCCGCGTCCTGAAGCTCCTGATAGGTTGAGCTGTAAACCTTCGGAATGGTAATTAGTTCGGTTTCCATCATTTCTGCCCCTCCTGGAAAAGAGAACCGGGATCAGCCTCTTCACCGGCAATATTCTGAAGCTCGGCCTTTTCGACCTCAGCCTCGGCTTCAACGATTTCTTCCTTCCTGACTTCGAACATCTCTGAGTCCTGGCCTCTCTCGGCCTGTCTCATAATCTCTGCAATGTTGACCGGTTCGAGTTCATTCCGGTATCCGTAGACCGTAACCGTGGCAACCGCACCCTGATTGGATTCCTGGCCCTTCTTGATCTCCGGAACGTAAACCTGGGTGATACCAATTGCGGGATGATCTTTTAGGATATTTCTCTCGACAA
Source organism: Clostridiales bacterium (assembly GCA_029907205.1). Classification (GTDB taxonomy): domain Bacteria; phylum Acidobacteriota; class Aminicenantia; order Aminicenantales; family UBA8522; genus JARYMI01. The sequence continues at coordinate 8,753 of JARYMI010000029.1, read as the reverse complement.
TCTTCTGGGCTATTCTGTCCCCGAACCTCTGTCTCTGGGTGTGCTCTTCAAGGCAATCAATAATGGCCTCATCATCGAGATTGATCCAGATGCCGATTTCCCCTTCTGTCGGTAGAAAATGCCAGGATCCCGGCTTATTTGGCTTTTCCGCTGCTATTCCATAGACCGCGCAATCCGGATGCTGTTTCTGGTTTGTTTTCTCGCCCTTCTCATATTTGACCCGCTTCATCTTGGCCTGGATGGACTGAATCAGGTAGGTGTAGACATTGTAGAATAGGGTCTTGTCCAGGACGACAATATTTCCCGCGGGGGAATAGCCTATTCCCATCTTGCGGATGTTGACGGCCATGATGGCCTTGGTTTTCGGATCCCGCTCAATATGCGGGTTCGGCACAGGACGGCCGTCCACGATCACGCTCTGCGGTGTGACGATTGAGATGGAAGCCACTTTATTAAGGTGGATGTATCCCTGGGAAGTGATGGCCCACTTCCCCTGGATGTTACAGATTTGGCCGAGTTTCGCATAAAGAGTCATCTCTGCCTTGACGGGGGCCAGAACCTGGCCTCCACGCACGACCTGGTAGAGCTTTCCGAACTCGGCGTTGAAGACGATCCGCTGGTCCTTCGGCTCTACCTTCTTTAGTTCCTTTGTAACAGTCATTTCAGACTCCTTTTGCCGACTCACTTGACAGCCAGAACTGAAGAACCTAAATTAATTGTGGTGTGTGGCTGGCTCGCCTGTGGAGTCGGCCCTTTTCTTTTTCCCCTGCCCTGGGCCGGAAGGCCCGACCGATAAGCCTTAAAATGCTTTTGGATGCACTCGATTCTCACCTCCTTCTTCATAATTTTCATTTCCTTTAACCTCACTGACCGGCCGTAGAATCGCCGTTTTTACAAACTTTATTGCTTAAAAGTAGGGGTTTTTCGGGCAAACTCGGTCGGGTGGCTATCCCCCTACGCACTCGGACCGGTCTTTTTCCGAAACGATAAGGAAACAGGGGGCAATCCTCAATTTCACAGAGCTTAACTTCATTGGCCGAGCCGCCGCAACAATCAAGGCATTTGGCCCTTATGGCTTTAAGCGGTGTCAAAACCTTCATTTCCCGCCTCTGTTCAGACCTTCTATTGGGTAAAGCTGGATCAACCCGCGCCAGACAGACTTAAGCCTACAATCCAGGTGCCTGATTATCCGCAGCGCAGACGCAAGTTGTTCGACCCGGCAATCAACTATTCCAGGCACCCCCAGTCTTGTTTCGTAATACACCCTGATCTCTTTCATGAGTCGACCTCCTTTTTTATTTTTTCCCTAAGCTCCACTGCCTTCTGCTGAAGCCGAAGCAGGGCTTTCTCAATTTTCTGGAGCTCCGATCTTTCGAGTTTCCCGTCTTCATAGGCTCTCTCGATTTCCTCAAGCGCCCTGCCGGTAAATATGGAAAGGCGGATTTGCTCTTTCTCTCTTTCCTCGTTAGTTAGCCGGCCCGAGCTCTGCGGCACCGGGACATAACCACAGGGATCACAGAAGAACTCCAGGTATTCGATGTCGCCGGTGGCTTTTACCAGGTCGATGATCCGATCTGGAGGCATAACATTTTCTCCCCTGATGTATCGGTATAAGGTATCAGTAGCGATTCTCATCTCTTTAGAAACTTCGTCGACCCGATATTTTTTCTTGATAATAAAATTGACATATAAAAGGGCTGCCCAGGGCGATATAGAATTAGTCATTTATTTTTCCTCCCGACTACAGTTCCTAATTGATGGATAGGAATCATGGCTCTATTCCCTCTTCATTTTTTGGATTGTCTTTGGTCAAGCTATGGTCTATTTTTCCAGCTGGAGGTGAATAATGAGGGCTATCCTGATTTATGCCTTCGGTGAGCTCATCATGGTCTGGCTCAATGGGCCGGCGCCCTGGGTGCTGCCGGAATCCGAAACGATTCATTGAGAAGTAGTTTCTGGCGGCTGGGATTGTGTTTTGTCTGATGAACTTCTCGATGGCCTCTCTCGGAAACAGAATTTTCCCGCCGATCTTCACATGCTCGAGCTTTCTCTGCCTGGCGAGGTCATAAATGGCATTCTTGCCCAGGCGGAGAAGTTTTCTGGCTTCCTGGGCAGTAAGCAGTTCGGGAATCATACTCTGGCCTCTTCTTGGGGATATAAAAGCCGAAGAACTGGTATTCCTGTCTTCTGGCTTATCTTCTGTGCAAGTCTTCTTGATGGGAACCTTTTTCCCGCAAGAATCATTGAAATGTGGGCAGAAGTAACGCCAAATTCCTTAGCTAAATCCAATACTGAGAGTCCATTCTTTTCTTTATACTCAAGGAGATTTGCATACTGCATTATTTTTTCCTCCTGGTATAAAAATAACAATTTGCTAATTATTTGTCAAGCTAAATTTTTACAAATTGCAAATTTTTTAATTTTCCCCCTTGTAATAAACAAATTGTTAATTTATTCTGATGATGAATATGAGCATTAGGGAAAATATTAGGAAAGAAATAGCTAAGCTCGGATATGGAACCAATCTTACGAAATTCTGTCGAGATAAAGGGTTAAATGTAGCGTATCTAAATCAATTTTTAAATGGAAAGCGCCGTTATAACGAAGACTTAATTAACAAAATAGCAAAAGCACTAAATATCCCAGCTTATCAGCTTCTTGCCGACGAACCCCTCATCCCATACAGCCAGATTAAAAAGCATACAGAACCCCCGGAGGCCGTTGACCTAATAAAATTTTTCCTCGAACCGCTGCCCCTGGGCCCAGGCGTTGAAATCTCAGATTTCCCGCCCAATGACTACATTCCTTTCCCCAAAAAATGGCTTCCTAAGGGATACAAATCAGACCCTGATCGAATTGTTTCCTTTCCCACCACCGGAATTTCAATGAAGCCCACCATCATGCCCGGTTCCATTGTTTGGATAGATAGGATGGATGTCCAGCCCAGAGAGGGTGAAATCTATGCCTTCTGGCTTGAACGCACAAATGCCGTCACAATAAAACGCCTGATCAAGATCAGCCGCGGGCGGTATTGCATAATAGATGGCGACAACCGGAATGAAGAAGACAGGAAATCCGATGACCTTAAGGATTTCCCGATGGTAATTGACTGCAAGGAGCATGAGGACGGAGATCACCCCTGGCCGATACGGGGCCGGGTAATATGGGTGCTAAACCGGTTCATTGAAGAACCGAAGAAATAAAGGAAGGAGTAGGCAAATGAACACTTGCAAGGCATTATTTTCAACACTTATTATCATTGCTTTATTGTCTTCTTGTTATATGGCAGGAACAACTTCTCGATATGTCTATCTTCCTCAAACTCCAGATCAGTTATTTAAAGAAGCAAAGATAGTGTTAAAAGATCTGGGATATACTATAGAGACTGAAGACTTAGCCCCACTTGCAGTGGTTTCTAAGGGGCCTTTTATTATAGCTAAACGTGGTGATTATGAAGCCATACTTACATTTTTAAGAGAACAGGGGGAAACAAAAATAGAAGTCCATGTCTCTCAGGTTGGGAAAAAAGCTGACACAAAGGTTCTTGAAAATGCACGTGATGAATTGGTTGAAAAATTAAATCAATTAAAAGTTAATAAATAAGGGATAGATGGTAATATGGAAAATACTCTTTATTACGGCGACAATTTAGACATTTTAAAACGCTATATTCCTGACGAGTCTGTCGATTTGGTATATCTGGACCCACCTTTTAAAAGTGACCAGAATTACAATATCCTATTTAAAGAGCAAAATGGAAGCAGAGCAGCTAGCCAAATCAGAGCATTTGAAGATACCTGGATATGGACGCAAGAAAGTGAAGAAATCTATGCTGACCTGGTCACGAGAGGCGATAAAGTTGCGGATTGTCTTAAAGCTTTCAGGACTTTCCTCGGTACATGTGATATGCTTGCCTATCTTGTAATGATGGCCCCGAGACTTGTAGAGCTCCGCAGAGTTATGAAACCGACTGCCAGTATATATCTTCACTGTGATCCCACGGCGAGCCATTATTTAAAAATGCTGATGGATGCAATATTTGGAGGCCACAATTTCAGGCGAGAAGTCATTTGGCGTAGTGGGTGGGTCTCCGGATTTAAGTCTGCCGCCAAGAATTGGATAAGAAATCATGATGTGATTCTCTATTATTTGCGCGACTCAAGAGAAACTTTTACATTTCATATTCCATTTAAACCGCATCCGCCAGGCTATAAGAGACGAGGTGGGGAAGGTGAAAATCCAGCAGGTGTTCCTATAGACGATGTTTGGATAGATATTTATTCACCTGCAATAATGAGCTTCTCGCGTGAAAAGCTTGGATATCCGACTCAAAAACCGCTTGCTTTGCTCGAACGTATCATAAAAGCATCTTCAAATGAAGGTGATTTGGTTCTTGATCCTTTCTGTGGTTGCGGAACCACGGTTATAGCTGCCCAGAAGCTTAATCGTAGCTGGATAGGCATTGATATTACACATTTGGCAATAAACCTCATGAAATATCGCCTAATTGATACTTTTGGAGATCAGGTTAAATTTAAAATCATAGGAGAACCTGCATCTTTGCCAGATGCCAGAGCACTTGCCCAATCTGATCCATACCAATTTCAATTCTGGGCGTTAGGGCTTATCGGAGCTCGTCCTGTAGAACAGAAGAAGGGGGCGGATAGAGGTATTGATGGGAAAATTGTTTTTCAGGCTGATAAACCGGGGGAATTCAAAGAAGTGCTTATCCAGGTGAAGGCCGGGCACACATCTGTCGCTCATGTCCGTGATCTTAGGGGAGTTGTCGAGAATGAAAATGCAGCCATTGGCGTCCTAATTTCTATGAAAAACCCGACAAAACCAATGAGAACGGTGGCTGCCTCTGCCGGATTCTATGAGTCAAAGATATGGGGGAAAAAATATCCTAAAATTCAGCTGTTAACAATAGAGGAACTCTTGAACGGAAAAAAGATAGAGATGCCACCAATCAGACAGGCAGGGGCCACATTCAAGCGAGCAATACGACACAAGGCTGAACAAGGGGAACAGCTGGAAATAAGTTTATCCGAAGAAGAGAACAAATAGATCTGTTTTTAGTTCTTATAGATAAACATATGCGACTGGATGGAGGCAGGAGATGAGGCCAAGCCTCATATGTATTAGATGTCGGGCAGGCAGAAAATATAAAAGAGCGGATAGAAACTCATGATCGAAAAGAGTGTTGGAATAAGAAACGCATAGGCTCTATTTATTATTATGTAACTAACGTTCAAAGCGAGCTGCTTAGGGGAATGCTCGAACGTAACCTAAGACAGAAATACAATCCACCCTGTGGGGAAATATGAGGCGGGCGGGCCCGGGCTCGGCCTCGGGCCCCAGATGTGCAATAGACGCTCATCGCGGTTTTTTCGCCTCATTAATATAGACGGATAAAAGTTTAATTATTCTCACAAAGGAGAATAAAAGGCATAAATATTGCTGTGTCTATGAATGAAAACTAAGAAGGAGACATATAATGAAAATCATTCTTGAGTTGTGGCTTTACCTGGTGATTATTGTAACTATTGCCTCTATTATTATTTGCATATTATACATGCCAACTATTATTGAGAGTCTTTTCCCTTTCTTTGCAGAACAGACGAAAATGATACTAATGGGTTTATTTCTTCTGTTCCCAATCATAGGCGGTGGAATTGCCGCCGGGGTCCTTTATAGAGCGGTACGAGAGAATCACGAAAATGAAGAATCAGATCGAGAGGATTATTATAGATGAACAGGCAAATACCTCTTTATTGCCGGAATCTCTTTCAAGAATTTTGTAATCCTATGGTAAGAGAAAGATATGCTGCCAGGGAAACAAAATCAGGGGAACCCTATCGTTTAATGCCTACCGGCCAAGAGCTTGAGGAGCATGAGCAGATTTGCATGAAGTGTCTTTATCGGGAACTTGAAATAGATGAAGCTTTGTGTCCTATCTGTGGAAATAAACAACTTGAATTCATAAGCTTCTCGGGAGCTTATTATAACTATCGCTGCGCTCACTGTGGGGAAAAATTGTGTGCTACAAGGGATATCTTAAGAAAAGAAACCCAAAAATAAATGAAGATTATTTTTCAAACTAAGGCCTTTAAGGCCGACAAAAAATAGGGAGGAGATTATGCCAAAACAAGAAAGAATTAGGTTAATTGAAGAAATTGAAAAGGACCGAAATTCTGTTCTCATTACTTACCTAACTAACACGCGGCCTAATCTAGAAATACTAATGGCAATGGACCAAATTAGAGTTATTTTCGAACATGTAATAAATCTCATAGATTCAGTGAGGCAGAAGCCAAATATAGATTTATTCATAAATACTCATGGTGGTGATGGCACTGTCCCTTGGAGATTAGTTACTTTGTTAAGAGAATACTCTTCTAAGTTTAGTGTTCTAATTCCCTACCGATGTTTTAGTGCTGGGACACTGACGGCTTTAGGGGCTGATGAAATAGTTATGCATCAAATGGGGATGCTGGGTCCTACCGATCCCACTGCAGCCAATGAATTTAATCCCCCTGACCCTGCTCAGCCAGATAGAAAATTAGGAATAAATGTAGAAGATGTTAGTGCCTACTTGGCATTAATAAAAGAAGATGCTGGTATAAGGCATGAAGATGAATTGATTCAAGGTTTCAAGATACTTGCAGAAAAAGTCCACCCTCTTGCTTTAGGAAATGTAAAGAGATTATTGGCACAGTCAAGAATGATGGCAAAAAAGCTTTTGTGTCTTCACATGAAGGGATCCGATGAAACACACAAAATTAATGAAATTGTTGATAAATTAACATCGAAATTATATTTTCATGGACACCCAATAAATCGTTTAGAAGCAAAAAATGATATTGGTCTTGAAACCATTATAATTCCTTCTGAAAAATTAGAAAAACTAATGTGGGAATTGTATTTAGATTATGAAAAAGAAATGAAAATCTGCGAAAGATTTGATCCTGTTTCAGAATTTTTGGATGAATATCCAGATCAGAGTCCTGGAACGCATCTTGTTTCAAGCGCTAAGAGTGCAAAATTTGTCTATATTGAAAGCAAAATGCGATCTGATGTTTATATGTATCATTATGCCATATCTGGCACAAGACTTCCAGATGGAAGAACAGACGTTATAATATTAAAGAGAAAAGAAGGCTGGGAAAGAGAAGAATAAAAATATATTGACATAACAATTGACTTAAGGTGATAATATTATAGCCGGGAGGTAAAAATGAGGAAAATAAAGAATAATCTCCTGTGCCGAGCGTCTATTATTCCCCAAACAAATAGGACTTCTCCAACATTAAGCATCGCCAAAAATCCATTATCAAGTATAACATCTCCTGCACTGGGTTCTATAATAGATCCCAAATTAAAGTCCACTACCTCTAAAGTGGGAATAAAAACTAAGAACTTATAAGTTTAGTTTTCAATTTGCCCCGTCATCGTGAAGGTCCGGTAAAGAATAAACAAACAGGCTATTTCTTCTTTGACTCTTATATCGGCCTCGGCCCTGATAGAAGACGGGTCAGATTTTCCCTCCATACCAAGGACCCAGGCAGGGCGCAGTTTCTTTTCGAGCAGGAGTGGAAGCGGCTCTGGGCTGAGTACTACGGCCTGAAGAGTCCGAAGTCCCAGGGACAGACAAGACTTTCGGATATCATCCCTGAGTTCATCACATATGAGCGGCAGATAAAGAAAGTTAAATGCTGGCGAATGTTCGACCAGCGACTCTGGATAATATGCGATATCCTGGGAAATCCGCCAATTGTCGAAATAAACCAAAAAGAGCTTATCCGATTAGATCAGACTCTACGGACAAAAAGGGGTGTCAAGCCATATACTATCAATCATTATTTCGGACTTCTGAAGACCCTCTTTAATTATGCTATAGACCAGGGCAAGCATCCGGGGCCTAACCCTATTAAGAAGATCAAGCCATACCCCGTGGATAGAAAGAGGCGATCCTTCACCGATGAGGAAATATCCAAGATAGTCAAAGCAGCCGAACAGATAGAAAGAGAGGCAAGACTTGAAACCGATATAACCCGATACGCAAAGCGAATTGTCATGATGCTCCTTCTTACCGGAATGAGAGCTGGAGAATTACTCAACCTCAAGTGGGAGAATATCCGGGATGGGAAAATTGTTCTTCGCAGAACGGAAACTAAACAGAAAAAGGAAAAGGTTATTCCCGTTACCGCCGGAATCCAGAGGATATTAAACTCTGTACCGAAGCGGAAACCGGAAGATCGAGTATTTCCATTCAGCCAGGACGGACTTAGGAAATATACCAGGTGGGTCATTCACAGAATCAGGAAGATTTCTGGTATCGAAGACTTTGATTTCCATTCTTTGAGGCATACCTCCGCTACCATAATGGTATCTGAATCCCTCGGAAAGGGTGTCGGCCTGGCTGATATAATGAAAGTGCTCGGGCACAGCCGAATGGATACCACGTTGAGATATCTACATGAAGACGAGAAGCGAATGAAGAAGGCAGTTGAGATAATTGAAGAGCGCTTTTTGAAAGAAAAATCTTGAAATCGCCGCGCAGGATGTTATAATCGAGCTGTGGAAAAAGTGGCCGAAATAGAGGTTGAACGCCTTATTTTGGTCAAGATTTTTAGCAATAAATCGCTAAATAAATGAAAAAACAGAAGATAGAAGCATCAACGGGTGGGCGATTAACTCAGTGGCAGAGTGCTACCTTCACACGGTAGAAGTCAGAGGTTCAAATCCTCTAT
>JARYMI010000028.1 GCA_029907205.1 Clostridiales bacterium | reverse complement strand
TATCCGCTAATATGAATTTTACTCATGCGGGCCGAATGGCTACTGTTTCTCCAGCGGATTCTGAAGGAATCGCAAAATTTATAACCCGTTCTTCTTACCTATCCAATTTAGAAAACATATATAACGATATAGCTAACTTTGAACATATTTGGCTATTAAACCGTTCTATCTCCGAAGCCTACGGCCTTTCTCCGGACGACCTTGAATACATCCTATCAACTTTCCCCGTCTTCGCCCGCAAACGCCCCGAATTTTTCGCCTATCTCCAGAACCGCATCGCCGAATGGAAAGCAGAAGATCGAGCGCCAAAACCTATCCAAAAACCATACCCGATTCCTTCAGAACGTAAGGTCCAGGTAGCCGCAGAATCTCGGAGGGAATATAGAAAAAGGGGTTCCGGAGAAAAATAGGGAGATGTCAACAAGCGCATCTAGATAAATTTTATAAACCGGGCAAATTTGAGTTATTTTTTAAGCTTAAGGTCCTCTGAGCGGTCTGAGGGGATATCGTAGCGCTTCAATATTTGTGCGTGCCTGAGCCTCGCTTTTTCGCGGTCAAGAACAATGACCCTTCCTTTCTCATCTTCAAAAACATGATAACGCTGGGTATTGCTTTCGACTGCCGCGACTAGGCTTGGCAAATCAGAAATTGTTTCTCCATTAGCTTTGAAAATGGCAAAATCAACGAGATCTTCATACCCAACATTTACCTCGTCGGCCAAGATTGAGGCAAGAATCACGATTTTCTTTCGGTATTTGCTCGGTTCGCCGTGCAAATAATAGTTCCTCAGGTTAGATGGAGCTTGATTCTTCTTCCATAGATCGAGATAGTTTTCGGTTAGATGCTGGAACACGAGGCCGCCAAGGATGTAATAGGAGGGTTGAATATCGTATTGGCAATGAGGCACGAGTCGAGTTTGATTGACACGAGCGGTCAGCTTGATACTTAAAGTCAAAATCTTCCCTTCACGCAAAACTCGAAGACACACAATGTCGCCCAAAAAGAATTCCTGGATCCTTTGAATAAACAGCGTCCTCTCGTTCTTGCGAAATTCTATTGTCCCGTCGCTGGCAATATCCCTATCTGCTACGCCTAAAATGACATCGCCAGGCTTCAATAGACCTTCGGCTGGCGAGCCAGCGTAAACCTTGTTGACGAGGAGTCCCGTTTGCTCTTTGCTCAATCCATATTTCGATCGCAAGTCTGGGTTCTCCATGGTTTGCCACGAGATTTCCAAGCTCGGGATGCCATCGTATCTGCCGTCTTCGATATCTTTTAGGAAATGCTGGATAACCGGAGAAGGAACCATATAGCCAATATTCTCGCCAGAACCAGCTTGAAAAGCGACACCGACAATCTTACCGTCTTTAATAACCGGACCGCCGCTGTTTCCATCGTTAATCGCAGCGTCTATTTGGCCGCATAGAAGCTCCGCTTTACTGTGCGCATACTCGTGGACTTCTACCCTTGAAACGATCCCCTCGGTGACACTTAACGCCTCTCCACCCTCTGGAAAGCCGTAAACGGTTACATGGTCTCTTATCGTAACAAGTGAACCTATCTGAAGCGGCGTGGCTCCTTTAAAGAAATTCTCTTCTTTAACCTTGAGGACAGCCAGGTCGCAATCGTGAGCAATAAATTCAACCTCAGCAACAAATTTATCTTTCGCCCCTGCACGCTTGACTTGAACAAATTTGGCATTAGAGACTACATGGGCATTGGTTAAGATTCTTTTCCCTGCGATTATACAACCCGATCCCGTTCCGCTCTCGGGGCCGTCGAGCTGCCAGGGAGCTATATAGCTATACGGGTAGCATTCGGAATAAATTTTGACAATAGAATTGTCGATGTGAGATTTCGCGTTTGCAGGAGAGCAACCTGAAAATATGGATATCAGCGAAAATAATAATAATATGACTATTCTTGTTAGATAAGGGCAGATTTCCATCGCATCTTCTCCTTTAATATCTGATAATCTCGCAAGATCGAGGAGGTGTGCAAATCATCTTTTGAGGTTAAAATTGGGGTGAAATTTTGTCCTTATAAAAATCAGATTAAGTCACCCATCGAGGGGAGCTCCGGGCTTCTTGGGATATTTTGAGTCCTTCAGTTATTCTGATTTATCATGTTCCGATAGAGTTCTTCCTCTGATTAAACAATTCAAGCAGAATTGCGCATGCTTATATCATTTAATTACAATAACTCCCTTATAATGACATTTTCTGTATGATTTTTATAATATTATTAGAGGAAAAATAACTTTCGCTGGCGGCGCATAAAATTATCGAAGTAATATGAACGAGTTATCTAGAACAGGCGCGTATATTTAATAAAAGGGAGGCTGCAATGGCCATTACTCAGGAAGAACTAGCAAGAAGGCTGCGGGAAGCCAGGGAAAGGGCGGGGTTTACGCAGGGGGACGCTGCCAAAGCCCTGGGTTTGGTGCGCCCAGCAATCTCCCAGATCGAGGCAGGAAAGCGGAAGGTCTCCAGTATCGAGCTAATGGCTCTTTCCAGGCTGTACGGGAGACCCCCACAGAGCTTTTTCGAAGAGTCTTTTGAAAAGGACGGAATCGCGTTCATCTGGAGAACTATCGAGGAGGCCCGAAAGGACCCGACCATCCAGAAGGAAATGAGCCGTGGCATCGAGGTGGTTAACGCAATTCTTGAACTCGAAAATAAGTTGGGCCATAACCGGACAAGCTTCAGCACACCCACGAAATATGTTCATCGCGTCCGCACAAAATGGGAAGCTGTCGTAAAAGGGCAAGAAATCGCCGAGCAAGAGCGAAGCAGGCTTAAGCTGGGAACAGCGCCGATCGATAATCCTTCGGCCATCCTTGATAGCCAGGGTATACTGGTTTTAGGTATATATCTTCCCCCCGGAATTTCTGGTTTTACATTTCAGTCCGACCCGGCGATTGTGTGCGCCGTGAACAGCGCAGATGCCTGGACACGACAACGGTATTCGGTTGTGCACGAGTATTGTCATGCCATTTGCGACATAGAGGACATCCCTGGAATCGTTACCCGCACCGAACACGCAAAGGACTATAGGGAGATTCGCGCTGATGTCTTTGCAGCCTGCTTCTTGATGCCTGAAGAGGGCATAAAAAATTTTTTGGCCAGTCGGGGCAAGGCCATTCCATCAAGAATCCCCGCCCCTCAGATCGTTAGGGATAAGATTATTAACTACGAAGCACGGCGTAAAGAGCGAGTCCGCGAAATTGATTTTATCGATGTGGTCATCATGGCTAAGACCTTCGGTGCAAGCCTTGAAGCTGCGACCTGGAGGCTCCGCAACCTTAATTTGATCAACACGGAAAAGCAAAAGGCATTCATGGACAAAGAAAAAGGCGCGCTCGGGAAAAAGATTGAAAGTTTTTTTTATGCACTCGAACCTTCTTTATCGAAGCCCCGACAAGCATTCCTCTACAACGCTGGACAGCGCCTATTCTCTCTGGCCATGGAAGCAGCAGAAGAGGAGCTTATCAGCAGGAATAAACTAATTGAGCTATTGCGCTTGGCAGGGCTCACTGATGAAGAAATTTACGAGATTCCGCAAGCACGCAGAAGCGGGGGATAAAATAGGGCTGCGTTGTGAGCGAAAAAAAGGCCCCACCGTTCGAGAGGGTTCTTAATCGGGTACAAGAGATAGTAAAAGGAAAACGGTGACCATTATGACAGGCGGAATCTCTCCTTGACAAAAGGATAATTTCGTGATGTTTTCTCCTTATATGAAGGAGATAAATAGTGCCCAGGAAAACGGGGGGGAGGCATAAGCCATGATTGTTAATATTCCGGAGGCAGTTCATAACTTAATCGAGGAATATCGCCGGTTTTTAAAAACTTCCTACCGGTTCCTTGACGACCATCTAAGGAAGCAGTTCGAAGACCACCTGGCCCGAACCGACTTCATTGTCAAGGGGCCCTATGTGACGCTGGCGCGCGATTTTGCGCTCGGGCATTCTCTCCAAGAGTTAGCTAACGCCGGACGTATTGCCCCTGAAGTCCTAAAAGCCCGATGGCCTTTTGGCGATGGGCGGCTCTTTTCCCATCAGGAGCAAGCTCTCGAGGTTGGAAAAGCCGGAAGGTCATTAGTTGTGACGACAGGAACCGGCTCTGGCAAGACTGAAGCATTTCTCTTGCCAATTATTGACGGCATTATCAGCCGGAAACGAAACGGCTTGACAGGGGTTCAGGCTATCTTCTTGTATCCGATGAACGCCCTGGCCAATGACCAACTTGAGAGAATGAGAAAATTGCTTCGGGGAACAGGCCTGGATATTTCCTACGGCCTCTATACCGGCGACAGTGACGCGGCGGCCCAGAGCTTAAGAGAAGCGCCGGCCGAATCAGAAAGAACAACGCGGGCAGCAATCCGTCAAAGACCCCCTGATATTATCCTGACTAACTATAAACAGCTCGAATTCCTGCTCGTGCGGAGGAAAGACCGGGCATTATTCACTCCTTCCCTTCGCTATCTTGTCCTTGATGAAGTCCATAGCTATCGCGGCGCTTTAGCCACAGAAATTGCCTGCCTGATCCGACGGCTAAAAGCGCATGCAGGATTGGCTCCAGGCGAACTGACGGTCATAGGGACATCAGCGACTGTAGCCTCGGGCGAAGATGGGGCAAAGGCCCTCGCTTCCTTTTCATCAACTCTTTTTGGGGAAAAGGTGCGGATGGAAGATATCATCAAAGAGTCCTATGTTGTACAAAAGGACTTGGCGGCTGAATGGATGCCCACCGCGCCATATTTTGCAAAAGATGAACTCTACGCTATCAACGTTAATGATAATTCAGCTGTTGTTTCTCTCGCCGAACGCCTTACAGGAAAATCGTGCCCCGCCGAAGGGCCAATCTCCAATAGAATATCCGCAGTTCTGGCCGGAAATCTTATCATCAAAGCTATCGAAGAGATTTTCGCCGCGCCAACGTCACTTGATGAGGCAGCGAGAGAGATTCAGAACCGCTATGAGGAAAGGAAAAATCTCTCGCTCGAACAAGTTCGACGCGAAATCGAAGCTTACCTTCTGGTAGGAAGTGTGGGCGACGACGACCATCCACCCCGGCTTCAGCCTAAGCTTCACACTTTTTTCCATGGAATCTACGATGTCTCCCTTTGCACCAATCCAGAATGTCGGACTTTGGTTCCGCAGGGAGGAACTGTTTGTGGACGTTGCGGTTCTGTCGCCAGACCGGCTGCTCTATGCCGGACCTGCGGACAGGATTTTATAAAAGTGCGTTTCGAGCGGCCTGACGACAATATGCCCGTCGGAACAGGGGATTTCTTTAGTGATGAGAATACCGCTTTCCTTACTCATGAGATTCGGGAACTGCCCGACAGGCCAGAGGCAGAAACCGAAGAAGAGCCAGCCGAGACGGGGGAAATGACGGGCCAAACTCCAAGGCAACACCGGGGTAATCGCCGGGTCGAGGCAGAAGCCAGGCTTGAGCGCGTCGGCCTGTGCCCTGGTTGCGGTCGCCTGCTCGGCGAGGGGCAATTATGCCCCGCCTGTAATCGCCAAACGATTCTTATGTTCATGCACCGCGGGAAGCTCAACACTTGCCCTGCATGCGGAGATATCTATCCCCGGGGCGATATCGTGACCCCTCTTCGGACGGGCACTGCTTCGACCGTGTCCGTTCTGGCCACGCATCATCTTGATAGGCTAAAAGGAGAGGATAGGAAGCTTCTTGTATTTGCCGATAACCGTCAGGATGCAGCCCACCAAGCAGGATACACGGCTGATAAGCATAGGACTTTCGCTCTTAGACACATCATTGCCAAGGAAGTCCGTAATGAGAGGAACCGGGGAGTCTACCTCGATGAGCTTCCAGAGAGACTTTTTGACGCTTATCAGGAGATGGGAATTATCCAAAAAAGACCCACTCAGCTTGAGCGCGAGAACTGGCTTTTTGCTCTAAGGTATAGTGCTGCTAACGAATTTACGCGATATAGTCGGCAGCGAGCTTCTCTCGAGACCCTTGGCATTGTCGCGGTCGAATATGAGTTTTTAGATGAACTTATGCAAGATGACCGCTTTTTGCGGGCGGCGCAATTTGTGGGTGCGGATGCCGAAACAGCTCTCAATTTGACTAGAGCGGTGCTCGATATCATGAGAAGGAACCGCTCTATTGCCTATGATTTTTTTCTGGAATATATAGACCCCGCCAAGAAGCGAAAGTATCGTGAAGTTGAGGCCGAGCCTTATGACATCCGCATCCCGGAGCGCGACCGTCATCCTAAAGCATTCGCCCTCGAGCGACCTGAACATATCCGCAGGGCTCAACGCCTGATAGGTTTTGTTCAGGAGAACCCAAAGGCTGGACAACTCACAGCACCCCAAAAAATTGTCGCCAGGGTTGCAGGAAGCCGAGAGGCGTCAGAGTTATTTCTGCGGACGGTCATCCCTCTTCTAGAAGAATTGGGCATATTAACCTATGTTCCGCAATTTCCCATTCCGGCTAAGGAAAGGACCTCGGGTTTACATCCCTTACAAATTGCCCCTCGGGTCATTCGTCTTCATGCACCGGAACATGGTTTTAGATGCAATGCCTGCCAGACTTGGCGGGCCTATTACCTTCCGACTTGTCCAACACCCAAGTGCACAACCGGTCGGCTGATTCCCGCGCAATACGACGAAGAAAACTATTATGCACGCTCTTATCTTCAACGAACCCCACAAAGGCTTGCTGTCGTCGAGCACAGCGCTCAAATCTCCGGCGAAGACCGCGCCAAACGAGAAACAGATTTCAAAGAAGGAAAGCTCGATGTTCTTGTGTGCACGCCTACGCTCGAGTTAGGCGTTGATATCGGACCGCTTTTGACCATCGTGCTGAGGAACACGCCACCCACCCCGGCAAATTACATCCAGCGAGTCGGCCGTTCAGGCAGAAGATTGAGAATCGGGTTTGCGAGCACTTTTTGCGCAGGAGGAGCGCACGATCGCCATGCCTTTGAGAGGCCTGAATGGTTTGTCGCCGGAAGGTTCGACCCCCCACGACTGCGACTCGACAACCCTAAAATCGTCTGGCGCCACCTCCGATCCTATGTTCTCGAAAAGCTGGAAACAGAGCTTCCTAACCGGATGGGCGAACTCCTCGACGACCTGCGCAACCCGACAAAATGGAAAAGTGAATTGCTGGAGGATTTTTTTGAAGAGATCGGACGCTGCCGTGACAGGCTCGTAACAGAAACGGCAGCCCTCTTAGAGCAAGACCGACTCGGAGGCAGAACGATGCGGTATGGAGAAGCAGATGCCGCAGCCATCGTGGATGGCCTCAGGGATGATTTAACGTTTGTATTTGAGACATGGTGGCAGAGAGTAAAGCAGCTCGACAAGGAATTCAAAGAATTTTCTACAATCGGTTCGCCGAGACAGGACGATAAGAAGGCAGCCGCAAGGAAAAGAGCTTATTTCGAAATAACGCAGGACCCGGAGAGGGCCTACACGCTGAATTATCTTTCGACCAAAGGGATTCTACCAGCCTATCAATTCCCTGTGGACACTTTCAGCCTTGACCCGGGCGTTAACGATACACCTACGCTATTTCGCACTTCCGCTATTGCTATTGAGGAATTCGCTCCGGGGAACTACGTTTATGCTAACGGCCATAAGCTCAAGTCCATCAGGGTTCTTTTTCCGGGAGGGCCGGGCGCCTCTGCGCCCTCACCCGGCCGGACAGACGCCGAGGCAAGCGGTAGGCTTCGGGCTTTCCATTTCTGCGACCAGTGTGACGAGGCGGTAGAATCCGGCAGGAACCGCTGCCCAAGATGCCACGAGCCCCTCCCGGCAGCTACTGACATCGTATTCGTCGATTCTTTCGAGGCGGAGGAGAATTTGAAAATAAGCTCCGATGAGGAATCGCGACAAAAGGAGACCCAGGAGCGAAGAGAAACGCTCCTTGCCGAAAGCGCCGAAAAGAGTCTGCTCTATCTTTATCAACTTACGCCCGTTGAACACCTCAAACTGGCTGAAGTCCTTATTACCAACTGGGGACGACTCGAAAGCAAGACAGGTTCTGGAAGTCGATTCTGGCTTTGTCCGGATTGCGGACGACATTTGCCCCACGACCGTCTCGATCCGAAAAAGAAGAAGGCTGTTGAAGAATGGCTCTTTTATCATAAGCGTTTTTGTTCCGGAGAGCCTATCCCGTTGATCCTCGCTTATAAATTTTCAACTGATGCGTTGATCCTGAACATTCCTTCGCGCGGAGATACTCAGAAAATCGGACGTTCTAGCCTTTCGCCAATGCTTGTCACCCTGGCCGAGGCACTCCTCGCAGGAGCTCAAAATCTGCTCGAGCTCGAGGCAGGAGAAATCTCGAGTTTCGTAAGAAAAAGTCTGCCTGGTTCCATATCAGAGCAAATTGTTTACTATGAGACAGTCCCTGGTGGAGCAGGTTATCTGGAGGAAATAGCAGCGAAATTGCCAGAAATAGCGCAAGCTGCAATGCAACGGCTCTTTGGTCATTCCTGTCGCAAGGCCTGCTATCTTTGCCTTAAACGTTATGGCAACCAACGCTGGCACCCTTTCTTCGATAAGGATGGAATCCGCGATCTTTTAGTAATTCTATCTGAACAGGAGCATGTCCAAGCCCAGGAAGACAGAATTGGAGCCGGACTTGATAAAATCAGCGAGATGCTGCAAAAGCGCTTGGCGGGGACGGATGATTCCGTGCGGCGCTATCCTAAAGGAGAGATTGAAGAGCCGCTGCGGAGGGCCCTCAAGGAAATCGAAGGTTTGCCGCCGGGCGAGCGGGAATTTGAAATCAAGGATGAGGAGGGTCGGCTTGTCACAGTACCGGATTTCGCCTGGCCTGATGCAAGAATTGCCGTTTTCTGTGACGGCTTTGCCGTTCATGGAAATAGGGAGACGCTTGAAAGCGATGCCCAGAAAAGGAACTACCTCCAGAGCCGCGGCTGGGTTGTACTCACGTACTGGGGAAGGACGATCCTAAAAAATGCGGATGCGTGCGCGAAGCAGATTCTCGAGATTTACGAGCAAAGAACCAGGATCCAATGAATTTACCTATAGCAGCCGATGAAAAATAAAGTTGAGAGACTGCGGGAAGAGGCGGAGGCGATTTATCGGGCGGGGCTCACAGCCGTCGACCCGGCTATGGCCGTGCGAAGGCACGTGCGCCGCGAGGGAAACATTCTAAGAGTCGGCGAGCGGAGTTACAACCTCGACGATTTCGAGAATGTCCTGGTTGTTGGCGCCGGGAAAGCGGCCGCGGCGATGGCCCAGCCGCTCGAAGAAATTCTGGGAGAACGGCTGACGGAGGGTCACGTCAACGTCAAGTATGGCCATGCTAAAGCTCTGGAGCGAATCCAGGTCTGCGAGGCCGGCCATCCCGTCCCCGATGAAGCGGGAAGAGGAGGCGCAGAAAAAATCATCGAGCTCGTTTGCAGGGCAAGGGAGAAAGATCTTGTCTTTTTCCTCATCTCGGGCGGCGGGTCAGCTCTCCTTCCAGTCCCGGCCGGGGGGCTGACGCTTGAAGAAAAGCAGCAGGTGACGAAGCTCCTCCTTGAGTGTGGCGCGGCAATCCACGAGATAAACGCCGTCCGTAAACACATCTCAGCCGTCAAGGGTGGGCAGCTGGCGCGGTTAGCCCATCCCGCCACCCTCATCTCCCTCATCCTCTCCGATGTCGTTGGCGATAGGCCCGATAGCATTGCCTCAGGTCCGACTGTTCCGGATGAGATGACGTTCGGCGATTGCCTCCATATCCTCGAAAAATATGAGCTGACGATTACGATTCCGCGCGCCATCTTAGAGCATTTTGAAAAAGGAAAAAGAGGTGAAATCCCAGAAACGCCAAAGCCTGGCGATGAAGCCTTCAGCCGCACCCAAAACCTCATCATTGCAAATAACGCTCAGGCTGTCGAAGCGGCCGCCGAAAAAGCCCGCTCACTCGGTTTCAATACCCTCGTTCTCTCGACTTTTGTTGAAGGCGAGGCGAGGGAAATCGCCCGGATGCACACCGCCCTGGCTAAGGAAGTCCTCCGCAGCGGCCAGCCAGTTAGACGACCCGGCTGCCTTATTTCGGGCGGGGAAACGACGGTGAAAGTTCGCGGTAAGGGGCTCGGTGGCCGAAACCAGGAATTCTGCCTGGCGGCGGCAATCGGCATCGAAGGCCTGGAGGATGTCGTCATCCTGAGCGGGGCGACCGACGGAACGGATGGACCAACCGACGCTGCCGGAGCTATCGTTGACGGCTCGACGGTGCAGCGCGGCCGGGCGCTCGGCCTCGAGGCCGAGGCCTATCTCGGCAACAACGATTCTTACCACTTTTTTCAGCCGCTCGGCGACCTCCTTGTCACCGGAGCCACCTTAACTAACGTCATGGACCTCCATATCGTTATCGTTCGCTAAGCGTTCTTGAAGGAATTTGACATCAAACTGGCCCCGAAATATAGTTCTTGCGATGAATGAGAGAGCCGACGTTCTAGTGATAGGGGGAGGCGCAGTCGGCGCCTGCGCCGCATACTATTTAGTAAGAGCAGGGCTCTCTGTTACACTGGTTGAAAAAGGAGAGCTCGCCTCAGGATGCTCGGGAGCGAACGCGGGGCTCATCGTCCCAAGCCACAGCGTTCCCATGGCCAACCCGCGCACCAGGCGCCTGGCGTTCAAGGGCCTCTTTCATCCCCAAAGCCCACTTCGTATCAGGGTGCGCCCTGATTTCGACCTCCTCCTGTGGCTCTGGCGATTTCACAGGTCTTGCTCAGCGCAAAAAATGCGCGCGGGCATGGGTGCTTTGTGCAAGTTAAATCATGCCAGTCTAAAATTATGGAAAGATTTAATCAAAAATGAAAACCTGGCCTGCGGCTTCCAGCAAAAAGGATGGCTTATTGTCTATAAAAAGGAGAAGGCATTCCGGGAAGCTCTTGAGGATAGGGAGCTTCTGCAGTCTTACGGCATAAAAGCTGAAATTTTCGATGGCCGAAAAACTCTTGATTTCTGTCCTTTTCTCCTGCCTGAAATTTCAGGAGGCGTCTTTTACCCAGAAGATGCCCATCTTGATCCGGCGAGGTTTGTTTCTGCTTTGGCCGAGCGTCTCCGTGATCTTGGTGTTACCATTTACCCCCAGACAGAGGTGCGGAGCTTCGAAAGCACGAATAGCAAATTAACCGTTGTTCGGACAAATCGAGGCGACTTTCGCCCCGAGAATGTCGTTTTAGCCGCCGGCGCCTGGTCTTCAAGCCTAGCCAAAAAGATAGGCATGAACCTCCCTCTCCAGCCGGCCAAGGGCTATGTCATCTCAACCCGGCTGCCCGATAATTTTCCTTCTTTTCCCCTTTATCTCAGCGAAGCAAAAGTGGCCATCACTCCGCTGGAAGATTCACTCCGAATCGCGGGAGCTTTGGAATTTGAAGGCATGGACTTCAAGGTAAGAAAAAAGGGCGTGTCTCGAATTCTCAATTTTTCTCAGGACTATCTTAAACAGACGGGAAGCCACGATATTCTCGCTGTTTCTTCCGGATTGAGACCTTGCACTCCTGATGGATTGCCTTTCATCTCTCGCCATCCTGAGCTCCCTAACTTAATCGTCGCCACCGGACACGGAATGCTCGGAATTACACTCGCTCCCGTCACCGGGAAACTGGTTAGCCAGATTGTCCGTGATGAAGCTCCATGTGTAGACTTGAACCCGTTTCGTTTATTTCGATTCTGCTAATTTCGGAATAAGGCCTGGGTCATTCCGCTGACGTTCGTTTGTTGACTTGCTTTGCGTCCATGCTTATCATCTGAAATCTCCGATACCTTAATAAGGAAATCGTGATGAAGATAACTTCTAAACCTAACCGGATTCTTTTTTTGACCGCTTTTGTCTTATCCGTTCTTGCCGGAGCTTCCTGCGGAGCCGGGAACACCATGGACAGACACATCGAGGAAAAGCTTTCCCGGGCTAAACCGATCCCGCTCCATGCAGTCCGGCTCACTGGAGGCCCTCTCAAACACGCCCAGGACCTCAACGCGAAATACCTTATCGAGCTTGAGCCCGACAGGATGCTCGCTTACTACCGGATAAGGGCGGGCCTTGAGCCCAGGGCCGAACCCTACGGCGGGTGGGACGGCGGCGGGCGAAACCTCACCGGGCACATCGCCGGCCATTACCTATCTGCCGTGAGCCTTATGTACGCCGTATCCGGCGACCCCAGGTATAAAAAACGGGCAGATTATATCGTCAGGGAGCTGAAAGAAGTCCAGGATAAGAATGGAGACGGCTACCTCGGGGCTCTGGAAGGCGGCCGGGAGGCTTTCGATGCCTTGGCGAGGGGCGAAATAAAGACCGCAGGCTTCGACTTGAATGGCCTCTGGTCACCCTGGTATACCCTTCACAAGACTTATGCCGGGCTGCGAGACGCCTACCGTTACACAGGCAACCGGGAAGCCCTCGAGGTTGAAATGAAGTTCGCCGCCTGGGCTGAGAAAATTCTTTCCGGGCTGACCGAGGCCCAGGTGCAGAGCATGCTCAACACTGAGTTTGGCGGAATGAACGAAGTCTTGGTTGACCTTTATGCCGACACCGGCAACAAGCGCTGGTGGGATTTATCCTCTAAGTTCGAGCACAAAGCTTTTATCTTCCCTCTTCGCCATTTTCAGGACAATTTGGCAGGAAAGCATGGAAACACGCAGATCCCGAAACTGATCGGTTCTGCCGACCGCTTCGGTTATACCGGAAATACGGCCGATTTCCTTGCCGCTTCGTTTTTCTTCGAGCGGGTTGCCCGCCACCACAGCTACGCTACAGGCGGGAACGCCAAAGACGAGTACTTTGGCGAACCGGGCAAACTCAGCGAGCGCATCGACGACCGGACGGCCGAAACCTGCAACGTCTACAACATGATAAAACTGGCCCGCCGGCTGTTCGAGTTCAACCCGGACGCCGCCTACGCCGATTTCCACGAGCGGGCTCTTTTCAACCACATCCTATCCTCGATTGACCCTGAGGACGGCCGGACCTGCTACATGGTTCCGGTGGGCCGGGGCGTCCAGCGCGAGTACCAGGAAATGTTCCGCAGCTTCACTTGCTGCGTCGGCACGGGCATGGAAAGCCATGCCCTTCACGGTTTCGGCCTATTCTATGAAAACGCGAACAAGCTCTGGATAAACATCTACACCCCTGCAAAGGCCGAGTGGGCAGGCGTTGGAGCCAGGATGACGGTTGACACTGATTTCCCCGAGGGCGAATCAGTGACCATCAACCTGGAGTTGAAACAGCCCAGGCGGTTGACGATTGCTCTGCGGCGGCCCTGGTGGACGGGAGATGGGTTCAAGGTAGTCGTCAACGGAGACACATTTTTCCCGGGCCAGGAACAGCCACCGGTAGCGGCCAAAGTCCAGCCGATCGCCCTTCTTTACCAGAAGGATATTGACCCCGGCATCAGCACTTACGTTGAAATCGACCGGATCTGGAAATCTGGCGACACAATAACAGTAACTTTGCCCAAGACGCTGCGGCTCGAAGCAACTCCCGATAACCCCCATCGAGTCGCTCTGCTCTGGGGTCCTCTTGTCCTCGCCGGGGACATAGGACCAGAGTTCCGATTCGGCCGTGAACCCGGGGAGGAAAGGCCGCCGAGGCCGGTCATCCCGGTATTCATCGCCGCAGGGAAGGAGCCAGACGAGTGGGTGAAACCCGTCCCGGGCGAAACAGGGCGCTTCAAGACGGCAGGGGTTGGCCGTCCGACCGATGTCGACCTTTACCCATTCTACAAACTCCATCGGAGAATGTACGCGGTTTACTGGGACCTCTTAACAGAAGCCGGCTGGAAGAAGCAGCAGGAGGAATATGCCGCCGAACAAGAAAGAATAAGGCAGCTCGAAGCTATAACCGTCGCCTACGCCCAGCCGGGGGAGATGCAGCCTGAGCGCGACTTCAATTACCAGGGGGAAAACGCAACTCTGGTCAGGACGACGGGCCGAGCCGGCCGCGGCGGCTCGAACTGGTTTTCCTTCGACATGCCTGTCGATCTTTCCCGTCAGAATGGTCTGGTCGTCACCTACCACAGCGGCGAGCGACGCCGCGGCCCAACTCACTTCGATATCCTTGTCAACGGGGAGCTCATCGCCTCCCAGGTCATCGAAGCTTTGCCGCCATCCAGGTTCTACGACGTCGAATACCCTCTTCCGCTGGAATTAACGCGCGGAAAAACGAAAGTCACGGTCCGCTTCCAGGCTAAGGAGGACAGGGAGATAGGACCGGTCTTTGGCATCCGCATTGTCCGCCGCTGAGACTGCGGGTTTTGGCTGGAAATAGATAGTTTTTAACTCGGCTCTCCTTGAATGAAATCCTAAGGCGCGCGGTCCTTGTCACCGGGAAAGGGACAAGGAGGCTTTGGCCGTTTGTGAAGGGTCGCTTTCTGAGGCTGCCTGCAGTGTCAGGGTCGCCTGCCCGGAGCATCCCTCCTCAGCCAGAACGTAAACCGTAATCTTCGTGGATTGGCCGAATTCAACTGCCGCTAAGGTGTTGAGCAAATTAGCATTCCATCCCATGCCCTCCACTGAGACAGAAAGTCGATAAACATCTCGGTCCAGAAAAATGTTCGCATCGGACGGGTGGACGGCTGGGTCAACCTTCGCCGGTTTACCCGTATTCTTCAGGGTAAAAATTACAGGCGTAAGGGCTTCTTTAATTCTCAGCTTAGAAGGAGCCTCGAGCGCCACGCCCCTCAACTGTGGACCCGACCCATCCAAGGACCGCACCGCCAGGGTGTAGGAAATGATTCCGTCCTTGTTTTTGTTCACATCGACCACATAGAAACGCAGGCGATTGGGCGTATCTTCATGCTCAAACTGGCTTCCAGAATCAAGCCCTGCGTGGAAGAGGGCATCATTGAGCTGGCGGTAATCAGCGATCGTCCGCATCACTTTCTCTCCAGTGGGTTTAATATAATCCACCATGTTGATGTCCTCGGGATGAGCATCAATAACCCAGATGTAGCTGTTGAAGGCGTTTGGCCCGCCGTTGTTCCCTCGCAGGTTATCCTTGTTTTTCGCGATCAGGACGCCGCTATCAGGACAAAAGGAATCGAAACCGATTCGCTGGACAACCTCCAGAGAATAAAAATTATAGTTCGGGATTCCGGGAGACAGGGGGTTTACGGCCGGGTCGTCGGCAGGAGTCCGGTCACCCGGCTCAGAGCCATCGAGACGGACGATGATTCCAGTAAAAGTGCCGGGCAAGGGGTCAACCGCTCTTGCTGTGACTTCAGCTACGACCAGGCCCGATTGGGCGAGCCCGGACCGGCTTAACTTGAGAATCTGGCCCTCAGGAATGAAGCTGCATTCCATCCGGTTGCGGATCATCAATCCGGCGGGCATGGCTGCGCCGCGAATCGGGGGCACCACCCAGCGCATATGAGGACCCCCAGGTCCGTTGAAGGACCCCCGGTCCATCAGGTCCCATGGTCCAGCAGCAGCCCTCCGGTAGGGTTTAACATAAGGGTTATTGTTCAAATCCGGAAGACGGAAAGCGAAGTGGCCAAGCTCATGGGCGATCGTTCCTGAATTCTCGCCCTGGCGCATCGAGGAGAGGCCCCATTGCTGGGAGCCGGCCAGCCAGCTGGTCCACTCGACGTATCTCGTTTTGACCCAGCGGGGCATGTCCGGGTTAGGGTTGCCCCATTCAGGCGGAATGTCCTCCTTGCTTTTGAACTTCATCTCTCCGAACTCCATCCAGACTCCGGTTTCATCGTAGCCTGCATAAATCCTGAGGATGGCATCATAATTCTGGCGGATATCCTGGCCCACATCCGCCATCCACAGGGCATCGCAGTCCAGCTCGAGCCGGCTGTCGGCGATGCTCCCGTCCGGAGTCTGGTCATTCTGGCCATATTCGTTCAGGCCGTACGCCCAGTGTGGCTTGGGCATACGATAAGGTCCAAAGGCGTCCACCTGGGTAATGCCGAATTTCCCTCGTGATTGCTCCATCCAGTAACGGTGTATGTTCTGGCCATGGTTGATTTCCATGGGTTTTGTGAAGAAATCAGCATAGAACTGAGCAACTTTTTCCCGAGGGATGGGTTCTACTTGAGGGTTGCCAAAGAGGTCCGAACTTTTAGGCCGTGTGATCACAAATGGCTGATTGGGAAAATCAACGGCCACCACGGCGAGGCGGAAGCCCTTTTCCGGCATGAGGGAAGGGTCAGCCCAGTCACGCCCGGGGAGGGGACGATAATCCTCCCAGGTCATGACGTCTTGATCCTTGACCTTTTGAGGATCAACAGGCGGCGGGAATTGAGCTTCGTTTTTTGCCCGTGCGAAGGCGGCGGTGAAAAGAAGCGTGAAAATAAAAAGGGCAAGTATCACAGAGGATAAAAGGCCTCTTCTTCGAAGAAGCTTCTGGAGTCGGGGATGCGCCAATATCGCTTTTTTTATTATTGTCATGATGAAGTCTCCTTTCTTGGGCAAAATGATACGAGAGAATTTTTATTCAACGATTTTCAGGTATTTGAATACCGGGTAGACAACACTCCTTTCCCTCACGCCAATGGATATTAAATAATCATCAAAAAGGCCCCATCCAACAAACCCATCTCCGACTTCTGGCTCAAGGCAGTAAAAGGCCATGTTTGCCAGCGGTTGAGCAAGATCAACCTGGTATGTCCCGGCTGGAAATTCCTTTGTCGATTTGAGAAACCCTCCTTCAAGCTCTGTCATTTCGTAACCTCTCTTTTGGACTTTTTTCAGGTTATCCACGACAAATTCTTCCCCGCTGACTTTTACAGACTTCTCAAGAACATGGACGTTGATGTTGTGGATGCGCAATTTCTCTACAATATCCTTGAATTTTGCCGGGATGAGATAACCCCTGGGAAAAGTTGCTTCCTTTATTCCCACAGGCTTTGTGATATCCTCAATCCCACGAATGACGACAGGTCCCTTTTCCAGCGCTGCTGGTTTTATTCGGCGGATACTCGTCCCGGGGATGTATTCGTATTCAACCTCCGGATACATGAATAAATCAACTTTGCCCCTGGATTCATACTTGCCCTCCACCCAGTTTTTCAACTGTCCGGACTCGGCTTTGGCCATGACTTTATTAACTGTATCTTGATCTGCGTCGAAGCATACCTTCATCATTTCTTTGCCGTGCGTGTTTGTGTATTCTAAAAGTTCACTGGCATAGGCATACTGGCTATAAATGTGCTTTTCAAAAGTGTTATGCCATGCGCTCTCAACCAAAATGGACATCCTGTTGCGCAACCCGTAGCCGCTGACGATAAACTTCCCTTCTACCGTCCAGGCCGAAAGGTCAAACGTCCATATTGTGGGCGGCCACGCTTCACTATGGTTGGTCCCGGCATGGAAGAATGTTTCAACTCCCCATTTCTCTCTTACAGCGCTGCGCACGGCAGGAAATAACGTCTCATGGACATAGCCCCGGGGCCCGGGGTGCGCCGTTGGAACGTTGGAGGTGCAGTAGACTATAGGATAAGCGTATTTCTGTCCTCCCATATGATGCGAGCAGTAAACAAGAACGGGGTCCCACCGATTGAAGACATTCCTATACAATTCCCTCACAGCAGGTGTTTCCAATTTGATGGCGTCACGGTTAAGGTCATACCCTAAGGCGTTAGTGCGAGTTCCCAGAAGCCCTGGCAATGTGGTCGATGCTGTCAGGCTCCAGGCGTCATTCCCATCCACATTGAGACTCGGGACAACCAGGATTACCTGGTTGTTAAGCAGATGTTTTTTATCTCCCAAGAGGATATCCCGCATCAGGATGAGCAAGGCTTCTTTACCTGAAGGCTCTGAAGGATGAATGTTCGCCTGAAGATAGACGACAGGCTTTCCAGAGGCTTTTGCGTCTTCCGGGGAGGTGACGCGGGGGTTGGCCATAATAACCAAAGGACAGACATTCCTGAGTTCACTCGTATACATGTTGAAGACATGGAGATTCTCGCTTTTCCATAAAAGACCATTAATGAATTCGAGGATCTCATGGTGGGGTGTGGTTTTTTGGAAGTTTGTCTTTTCCGGAACAGTTTGGAATTCAACCGGCCAGTCTCCAGACCAGCCAGCCGGAACCTCTGAGCCCCAATAAATCTTTTCCAGTTGACCTGGAGAAGCTGCACTGAAGGCAACCACTAGTATCCATGGAATAACCAAAAGTCCCAGCTTTTTTCGAGGCGACATCACACCCTCCTTTCGTCCTCGCCACCCTCAAGGGCCGAAGGCATTCACGGATCATCGGGCTCCATCAGCCCTTCGAAGATCAATCGAACTCGGGGCCCGACGGCTGTCACCTGCTCAGCTTCCTTTTCTTGACGACCACGGAGGGTTATTATTGCATGACTGATGACAGTCATCAACCGTCCGCATTGAACCCTGATTTGCCGAAGAAAATATTATTGCACGACTTTCCGTTAACGGCTCAACCTCATCGCCGCACTCCGACTGCAAAAAGCAGGGCTCTAAAAATTCCCAATAGCAATTTTGGGATTGATATTATCATTGAGATTAGGCAACGATTTTAGCTAAAATGGTATTTATTTTAGGCGAAGGAGATTGGCCATGCGCCGGATCGTTCGAAAGTCAATCAGGTCGTTGTTTAGTCTGAGCATCATTTTATCTGCCATTTTGGCTTTTGGGGGAAGACTTTCTGCATTCGCCCTCAAGAATTTTGTCCAGGGGGCAGGAGCTTGGGGCAAGAACACGGTTTATTTTGTTCCCAACAGAGGACAGTTCAGTGACCCGGTCGAATTTGCTGTTCAAGATAAGAACCTGATCGCTTTTTTCAGCGCCGAGGAAGTGACCTTCCTCCTCCCCGGAGAAACTCACCCGTGGGTCGTGAAGATGAAATTCCTCAACGGCCATGCCAGGACAAAACCTGTCCCAGGAGGAACGCCTGAGACTATCTTTTCTTATTTTAAAGGGCCAGAGAGAGAATGGAAGGCTGGCATTCCTGTCTATGGCCAGATTCGCTACCCCAACCTCTGGCCTGGCATTGATTTGGTGTATTCTAACTCCGACCTGGGGTTGAAATCGGAGTTCCTTATCAGTCCCGGCGCTGACCCCGGGGATATTCGTCTGGCCATAGAGGGAGCCGATAGCGTCCTCGTTGACAAAGGGGGACGGCTCGTCATCTCCACGCCGGGGAGAACTGTTGTCGACGAGGCTCCAACTGCTTATCAGAAAATGGGCGGGAGGAGAGTCGAAGTTATGGCATCTTACCGACTGGAGGCGCATTCATCCAGCGACGATCACAGTTCCCTCGACCATGCAGGGCAGAGAGAGCGCAAAGCGCACGCTTACAGTTTTTCTATTGGGCCCTACGACCGCTCGCAGGAGCTCATTCTTGACCCTGTTGTCATGGTTGCTGGGAGTTACATCGGAGGCCCGAGCTTCGATTATGCCCACGGGATAGCCCTCGATAATGCCGGGCATGTCTATATCACCGGTTACACATATTCCACTTCGAACTTTCCTCTTGCGGCCGGCCCTCAGCTGAATCATAGCGGTGGCGACGTCGATGCGTATGTGGCCAGGATTGACCCGTCTTCCTCAAGGCTTGTCTACTGCGGGTATATCGGAGGAGACGACCGGGATTTTGCCTATGATATTGCCGTCGATGAAGCAGGCAACGCCTATGTCGCCGGCTATACCGCTTCGAGAGAAAATTCCTTTCCGGTGGTGAAGGGGCCGGACTTGACCGCTAACGGCCTCTTCGATGTCTTTATCGCCAAGATCAATCCTGCTGGCACCAAGCTGGAATATTGCGGGTTCATCGGAGGAGCGGACAATGATTATGGCCGGGGAGTGGCCGTTGATCAAGAGGGAAGGGCCTGTGTCGCGGGATACACTCTTTCTAACGAAAGCAGTTTTCCTGTAAAAATTGGCCCTTTCCTTAATGCCAAAGGCAAGTCTGAAGCTTTTGTCGCCCGCGTCAGCGCCGGAGGAGAGGCGCTCGAATTCTGCGGGTTCATGGGCGGAACAGGAGAGGATTATGCTTACGGCATTGCGCTCGATCCAGAAGGCGGGGCTTACATCGCTGGCTCCACGAGTTCGACCGAGATCTCTTTTCCCATTATTTTCGGGCCAGACATTACCTTCAACGGCGATACCGATGCCTTCGTGGCCAAAGTCGCGCCGTCCGGGAAAACAATCGTTTATTGCGGGTACATCGGCGGCGCCGGAGAGGATGTGGCCACCGCCATAACCGTTGACTCTTCAGGATGCGCCTACCTGACTGGTTTCACCGCTTCAATTCAGGAATCTTTCCCGATTGTTTACGGCCCCGATTCCACCTACAACGGCGGGTTTTACGACAGCTTTGTGGCCAAAGTCCGGCCTGACGGGACTACTCTTATTTATTGCGGTTACATAGGAGGGTCGGGCTACGACGTCGGCAACGGCATCTCTGTTGACGATTGGGGATGCGCTTATGTCACCGGTTTCACTTCTTCCGGCCCAGATTCTTTCCCGGTTAAGGAAGGCCCTGATCTTACCTTCGACGGCAGCTTTGACGCTTTTATTGCCAAGCTTGCCAGCAATGGCGCCAAGTTAGATTTCTGCGGCTATCTCGGCGGGTCCGAAGCTGATTTTGGTCAGGATGTGGCCGTAGAAAAAGCGGGCTCTGGAGTTGTGTATATGACAGGAAGCGCCTATTCGGCCGATATGGCCTTCCCCGCGTCGCTGGTTCCCGCTTCTTCCTTCCGGGGGAAAAGAGATGCTTTCATCGTCCGTTACGAGGAGACCTCGATAACGGTGACCGCCCCTAATATCGGAGAGATCTGGTATTCTGGGCTCGAGAAAAATATTACCTGGCGGAGCGTGGGAAAGGTGGGGCCGGTTCGCATAGACTTTTCTCCCGATGACGGCACGACCTGGCAGGCAATCGCCGCCGAAACAGAAAATGATGGCCTTTTCAGTTGGGTTGTTCCTGACATAAGCTCCACTTCCTGTCTTGTCAAAATAAGCGAAGCTGATGACGGAATTCCCTCCGACACAAGCGACGGCGTCTTCGTCATCAGCAATGCGCCTGTTATTGTCGTGACTTCTCCCAACGGCGGGGAAGAGTGGCCCGTTGGGTCGACGCAGGAAATAACCTGGCTCACCGGAAGCACACCGGTGGGGGAAGTCCGCATTGACTATTCCTTCGATAATGGCCTTAATTGGATAGAGGTTGTCAGCCGAACGGAAAATGATGGCATTTTTGAATGGGAAGTTCCGGATACTGTTTCTCCGGAGTGTTTCGTGAAGATAAGCGAGGCTGACGATGGCGCCCCTGCTGATAGGAGCGACGCTCCTTTTTCTATCGTCGAGGCTGAATCAGGTTCCCATAATTCAAAACGCTCAAAAAGGCTTGCGGATGAAGACCGCCTGCTTCAGATAGAAAAGGTCAATAAGTCAAGGAAGAAGAATTCATGACGTGGAGGCTCGCGTTGAGAAAGAAACTCTGTTTCCTACGGCACTCGGTGCTTTTTTGTTTTATTCTTACGGCAACTAATGGTATCGCATGGAGCGAGGTGCGGGCAGGCGCCATCCAGGGAATCGTCACTTCAGAGTCAGGAGAACCAATCGAAGCGGCAACCGTCTACCTCAGTTCGCCGGCTCTGCTTGGCGTGCAGATTGCTTTGACTGAAAAGACCGGGTTTTTTGATGTGCCTGGCTTGCCGCCTGGAACATACACCCTGACGGCAGAAAAGCCCGGGTTTAAAACTGTGATCATGGAATCGTTGGATTTAACGGCCAGGATGACAGCTTTTGTCAGGATTAGGCTTCCTCCCGCTGAGAAGGAAGAAGAGTCTGTCGTGGCCAGGGCTCCGCTGGCCGGAGATATCACCTCATCCCAGGCGATGACGGTTCTCGAAAGGACGCTTATCGATAGGCTTCCGCTCGGCCGAGACTTTTGTTCCCTTTTACATATCGCTCCAGGAGTTTTTTCCGCTGACCTGGAATCGAGCAGAAGCTTGGCTCTCCTTGGAAGTGCCTGGAGAAGCAGCGCCTACCGCTTAGACGGGGTCAATATAACGGATGATTTTACCCTGAGTCCAGCCGTCGACCTTGATTCGGGCATCGTGGAGGAACTGGAGGCCACGAGCTCAGGCCAACCTCTGTCTCAAATCCCGGCGGGAGGAAGCCACGTCAACATCATCACTCGGTCCGGCGGCAATAAAACATCAGGCGGCATCGGGCTGTTTTTCATCAATGACGAGTGGAACAAGGACCTCTGGTCTCCTTCCCAAGCAGGCGAGCGCGGCGCGCCGTCCGTCGCCGGAGTTAAAAATCATTTTGAGCCCTTCCTCAGCGCTGGCGGGCCTCTCTGGGCTGACCGGGCCTGGTTTTTCCTTTCCAGCCGATTCGTCAAACAATCCCAGGAGGATATTTTCATCGCCCCCTTTCAGGATGTCCACGGCCAATCTCATTCCGGTTACGATTGGTCTCGCCGGCACGTCTCTGGTTTCTTTAAACTCACGGTGAGACCGGTAGCCAACGCCCAGGTGTCGGCCTGGGGAAACTTTGCCGATTCCCGGCAGCCAGTAGCCGAAGACCCTTCTTCGGGACTTGCTTATCTGTCCACCCACGTCCTCGACCGGGACAGGTCCTTGGCCTTGCATGGAGCCGGTCATTACTTCCTCGGCAAAAACACGACCATTTCAGCCCGCGCTTCCTTTCTCCAACGGACAGTCTTTTCTTTCCTTCAGGAGGAGGCCCGCACGCTGCCCTGGAGCGATGACTACGGCGATCGTTATGGCCCTTTAAACGGGGCCGATTATGATTCCGAAGCCAAGTTGGAACAGCTTAACGGTGAAGCCTCGGTCAGAAAAGTTTTCCCCAACTGGGCAGGCTTGAGGCACATCCTGAGCGCTGGGTTCGGTTATCTCCAGACGACGTCCACTGTTGACTGGTGGAGGGAGAATAACCTCCTCTGGTTTCTTGACCACCGCCGGGCCAACAGGTATTTCTATCCGGGAGAAGGACTTGTTGGTTTCTGGCTGTGCGGCCCAGAAAAGAACTCAACGCTGGTGACAGGACAGGCCAAGCGGCTGGGAGGCTATCTTGCGGACGCGTTCACCATCGGTCAGCACATGACAATAGATTTAAGCCTCCGGCTCGATTGGGTTTCGGGGGGCTTTAGGGGCGCGAAAAAAGAGCTCTCCAGAAGCGCTCTTTCCTATTATGTGGGAGAGGCTTATATCAAACCCTATACTCTCGCCTCTTTCCCTGACCTATTTCCTAATGGCCTCAACCCGTGGGGAACACTCATGTTCAAAGATCAGGGCGACCTCATCTCCTGGTTGGCCCTCTCGCCCAGGCTGGGCCTGGTCATTAACCTCCTGGGAGAGGGAAAGACGCTCCTCAAAGCTTCCTATGCCCGCACCCATGATGACCTTGCGCCAAGGGATTTGCTGCCTCTTCATCCTCTTTTTCCTGGCCATATCTCCTTTTTCTGGCTGGATGCCAACGGCGATGGCCGCATCGATACCGGAGATGAATTCAGCCCCCTATCTTTTGATTTCCGTTTTCTGACCGATTCTTTTTTCAATAAGAGGGTCGCCGATGACCTCCGCTCTCCCGTAACGGATGAGGCTTCCCTGGGAGCGGACCATTTCATCGGCCAGAACATTTCCCTGGGCTTTCGTTTCATCTCGCGGCACCAGAAGAATATCCCGGCCGATGTTCTTTATGATCCGGATTCCGGGAAGACCTGGTATGGAGAGGGAGAAGGAGAAAGCCAGAAATACTGGATTCCCTTCACGACCACTGTTCCCGCCAACGGCGATTTTCCCGCTCAAACTGTAACTGTTTTTGTTCGGTCCGAGGATGCTCCGCCGATTTTCCGGCAGTGGCGTAATGTTCCAGAGCTCGAAAGAAAGTACCGGGCCTTTGAGTTCACCTTAGAGAAGAGGATGTCCCAGGGCTGGCAACTAACTGGAACGTTGACCTTGAGCCACGCTGAGGGCAACGCGAGCGGTCTGGCCTACCCAATTTCCGGGCTGGAAACAAAGGCCATTGACCCGAACTATTTCCTCAATCGTGACGGAAGGCTGAGCGCGGACCGGCCGGTTTTGCTGAAACTTCAGGCCTCGGCTGAGCTCCCCTTCGGTTTCGTTCTCAGCGCCTTCTACCAGCACCAGACCGGGCGACCGTGGGAGAGGTGGGCCCGGATTCTCCCCCCTGCTGGCTGGTGTAAAGATAAAGGAGGAGAGAGAATTTATTATCCCGTTAATCTTGAGCCGTCTGGCAGCCGGCGAGAAGAGAGTTCGTCCTTCCTCGACGGGCGTTTGGAAAAAGAGTTCGGGCTCGGGGAAGGGAGCCGGCTCTGCCTGACCGTGGATATTCTTAATCTCCTCGGGGCCAAGCGGGCTGTTCTGGGACTCAATGACGTCGATGTATGGGAGCCATCGGCCGAAGGAGAAGGCAGGTCAGGCCGCCTTGTCTTAGCGCCGGACTATCAAATGACACAAGCTCTCCTGGGAAAGAGAGTGTTTCGCTTTAGCTTCCGCCTTACCTTTTAGGCCGAGATCCAGGGCGATCCTTTTATTAGACCTTTCTTCATATAGCGCTTCCAGATGATATCTTTTTGGATTATTCGGAGCGGAGCTTCCTCAGCTCTTCTTTGAGCGCCGGGATGACCTGGAAAAGGTCGCCCACGACGCCGAAATCAGCGACCTTGAAGATCGGTGCGTCCGGGTCTTTGTTCACGGCCACGATCACTTTGGAGGAGGACATGCCGGCCAGGTGCTGGATGGCGCCGGAAATCCCGAAGGCCATGTAGACGTTGGGCGAGACGGTCTTCCCGGTCTGCCCGACCTGATGCTGGTGGCCGATCCAGCCGGAATCGACGGCCGAGCGGGAAGCGCCCACAGCTGAGCGAGGGATGAGCGCCGAGAGCTCTTTGAGCAGGCCGAAATTTTCCGGGCCCTTCATCCCCCTGCCTCCTGAAATGACGACATCAGCTTCGGTCACGTCTAGCTCCCCGCCGCGCTCGCCGACAACCTCGACGACCTGCGCTCGGTCTTGCCCGGCGGCCGGCTCGTAATCCCCCCTGACAACCTCGCCCTGCCCGGCCGCTTTTTCCAGCGGGAAGACGTTCGGCCTGAGCGTGGCCACCTGTGGCAATGAGCTCAAGGTCAGAGACAGGACGGCTTTGCCGGCGAAAATCGGCCGGGTGAACTCGAGCCGGCCATCCTTGACCACAACCTTCGTGCAGTCGGAGGCTAAAGCCACCCCAAGGCGGGCAGCGAGCCTCGGTGCCAGGTCTCTGCCCAGGGATGTGGCTGGGAAGAAGATCGCGCTCGGGTTGACTTTCCGGGCCAACGCCGCCAGCGCCGCCGCGTAAGCCTGGGTTGAATACTGGGCCAGGGCAGGATTGTCCATAAGAAAAACCCGGGAGGCGCCGCAGCCAAAGAGGTCGGGGGCCAGCCCTTCCACTGCCTGCCCAAAAAGGACGGCGGCTGCGTCTTCGTCGAGCTCGGCTGCTCTTCTTTTCGCCTCGGACAGGACCTCGAGTGATGATTTTTTTATTTTATTATCCCTGATTTCTACATACGTCAGGATCATCGTCCCCTCCTCAGATGACTTTAGCCTCGCGGTGGAGGAACTCAACCAACTGCCGGGCCGTTTCTTCGGCTGGCCCGCTCGTCACGCGGCCGGCCCGCCGGGCCGGAGGTATCTCCAGCCGGGTGACGGCCACCCGGGGAGCCAGGTCTTCGGCCGCAATTCCTATTTCTTCGATCGGTATAATAGGGATTTCCTTCCGTTTGGCCGCCATGATGCCTTTGAGGGTCTCGTAGCGCGGCTCGTTCAGCCCCTTCTGGGCACTGATCACGGCGGGAAGCGGAAAGGCAACCTTCTCCTGAGCTCCCTCGATCTCCCGGTACGCCACGCCCCGGTCTTCCTCGAGCTCTAACCTCACCACGACATTGACCTGGGGCAAGTCGAGCAGCTCAGCCAGCATCGAGGGGACCTGGGCGTTGTCGGCGCCGACCGACTGCTTCCCGAAAAGAAGCAGCCTGGCCTGGGGAAACTTTTTCTTGACGAAACCGGCGATGATCCGGGCCGTCCGCAGGCCGTCGTATGTCTCTTCGAGCGGGTCCTTGATAAGCGCGGCTTCATCGGCGCCCATGGCTAGGCATTTTCTGAGGATGGTCAGGGCATCCTCCTTGCCTACGGAAACGGCCGTGACCTTGCCTCCTTTTGACTCCTTGATCCGCAGGGCTTCTTCCAGCGCATACTCATCATAGGGGCTGATGATAAAGTTCAGGCCCTCTTCCACCACGGTGTTTGTCTCGTGGCTGACTCTGATCCTGGATTCTGTGTCTGGAACTCTCTTGACAAAAACAAGGATGTCCACATTCCCCTCCTTTTTGTGGTAATTCGGCACTACGCTTCAACGCAGCCTAAGCTTTATCTTCGTATCGCCTTAAGACAAGGCAACCGTTTGTCCCTCCAAACCCGAAGGAGTTGGAGAGGGCGTAGGAAATCTCAGCCGGCCTCGGCCTGTTGGGCACGTAGTAAAGGTCGCATTCAGGGTCAGGATGTTCGTAGTTGATAGTCGGCGTCATGATCTGGTTGGCCAAACAAAGCGCCGTGATACCCGCCTCGACCGCCCCGGCCGCGCCCAACATGTGGCCGGTCATCGACTTGGTCGAGCTAACGCCGATGCGCCGGGCGTGCTCGCCAAAGGCTTTCTTGATGGCCAGTGTCTCGACTTTGTCGTTGTAAGGCGTCGACGTCCCGTGGGCGTTGATATAACCGATTTCTTGCGGGTCGATGCCGCCGTCTTCGAGAGCTCGCGTCATCACGGCGCGCGCTCCTTCGCCGTCAAGGGAAGGCGCTGTGACATGGTAGGCGTCGGCGTTCATCCCGTAACCGACGATCTCGGCGTAGATCCTGGCCTCGCGTTTCAGGGCTGCTCCTAGCTCTTCAAGCAGGAGCACGGCCGCGCCCTCGGCCATGACGAACCCGTCCCGTTCGGCGTCAAACGGCCGCGAGGCCCGGTGCGGTTCATCATTCCTCACCGACAGAGCCCGCATGGCGCAGAATCCAGCCACGCCGAGTGGAGAAATCGGCGCTTCAGCGCCGCCGGCCAGCATCCGGTCAGCCTCTCCCCTAACGATCAGCCGGAACGAATCTCCGATGGCGTGGGTGCTCGTCGTGCAGGCTGTGGCCGTGGCCGAATTGGGCCCGCGGCTCTTGTACTTGATCGAGATCTGGCCGGAGGCTTCGTTGATGATGCTCGAGACCAGAAAGAACGGCGAGACCCGGTCCGCCCCCTTTTCCAGAAGGATCCTGTGGTTTTCTTCGATCGTCGAGATCCCGCCGATCCCCGAGCCGATATAGACGCCCGTCCTGTCGCCTTCAAGAAGAGCCGGTTTTATGCTTGCGTCCTCGACCGCAAGCTGCGCAGCCGCCATGGCAAACTGGATGAACAAATCCATTTTCCGGACCTCTTTCCGGTCGATAAAACCGAGCGGGTCGAAATCGCGCACCTCGCCGGCGATCCTCGTAGGGAAGGACGAGGCGTCAAACCGCGAGATCGTGGAGATCCCGCTTTTGCCCTCAAGAAGGGCTTGCCAATTCCTGGCCTGGCCAATGCCGAGAGGAGAGACGATCCCGATGCCCGTGATCACAACTCGCCGCGCGGCAGTCGCCCCCGAACTCAAACGGGAATCACTCATGAGATGCGCTTTTTATTTGGAGGCGCGACCCAGGATATAATCGATGGCCTTGCCTACGGTCGTCAGCTTCTCGGCCTCCTCGTCAGGAATATCAAGCCCAAACTCATCTTCAAGAGCCATAACCAGCTCCACCGTGTCCAGGGAATCCGCGCCCAGGTCTTCGATGAACGAAGCCTGCTCGGTCACCTGGTCCTCGCTGATGCTCAGCTTGTCAGACACGATCGCCTTGACTTTCTTTAAAAGCTCTTCTCTCTCCATGTTTACCTCCTAAATTTATTTCAAGTTTAAGGCCATTAGCCGTACATCCCGCCGTTGACATGAATGACTTGGCCGGTAATGTAAGAGGCCTGGTCGGAAAGAAGAAATTTTACCGCCTGAGCCACATCGGCCGGAGTTCCCATCCTCTTCATCGGGATGATCTCCAGGAAAGCTTTCTTCACGTCTTCGGGCAGGGCTTCGGTCATGGCCGTGGCGATGTATCCCGGAGCCACGCAGTTCACTGTGATCCCGCGGCTGGCCACCTCCCTGGCCAAGGACTTGCTCAGCCCGACAACTCCCGCCTTGGAGGCGGCGTAGTTGGCCTGCCCCGGGTTTCCCGTCAGGCCGACAACGGAGGAAATGTTAACAATCCTGCCGAACCGCTTGTTGATCATCGACCGGATCGCCGCCTTGCAAAAATTGAAGGCCCCTTTCAGGTTGACGGCCAGCACCGCATCCCACTCCTCTTCTTTCATGCGCATGAGCAAGTTGTCCCTGGTGATCCCGGCGTTGTTGACAAGATAATCGAGCGTTTCATGGCCTCTGATCACGGCCTCAACCACGGTCATGGCCTGATCAAGCCGGGAGACATCGGCCGGGAAAGGATACGCCCGCCCCCCGCTTTCACCGATCCTCTGGGCCACCCTCTCCAGCTTCTCCTCCTGGACATCCACGACGGCAACGGTCAAGCCCTCTGCAGCGAGCTGCAGGGCGATCGTCTCTCCGATGCCCTGGGAAGCGCCGGTGACAAGCGCCACTTTCCCCGAGAAGGTCAGGTTAGGCTTTGGCTCCATGGGTTGCTCCTCCAAGCTTGGCCATCTCTGCCTGAATTCTCTCCTGGACTCTGTGGACGACGAAATCCCTGGCCATCCTGACGGCGCTCCTGACGGCCTGGGGGTTAGAGCGGCCGTGGCCGATGATGCAGACGCCGTTGATGCCCAGAAGCTGAGCGCCGCCGTATTCGGCATAGTCAACCTTCTTGTAAAGGCGTTTAAGGTTCCTTTTCATCAGGAAAAAACCAACCTTTGCAAGAAGGTTCCGGGTCACCTCCCGGCGGGCCCAGTGGAAAAGCGCCTCGACGACACCCTCGCTCACCTTCAGGACCACGTTCCCGGTAAAGCCGTCGCAGACGATGACGTCGGCCTTTCCTGAATAGATATCCTTGCCTTCGACATTCCCGATAAAATGGAGGGACGAGTTTTCGAGCCTCTCGTACGCCTCGCGAGTTAAATCGTTTCCCTTTGATTCCTCCTCGCCGATGCTCATCAGGCCGATACGCGGGTTTTCCAGCCCGAGGACGCTTTCCATGAAGACGCGCCCCATGACGGCAAACTGCTCTAAGTGCCCGGGTCGGCAGTCCACGCTCGCTCCAACATCGATGAGCAGGCTCATGCCGCGGAGGGTCGGGACCAAGAGGGCCAGCGCCGGCCTCTCCACGCCCTGCAGAGCGCCGATGACTTTGCGCGAGATATAGACCACCGCCGCCGTGTTTCCAGTGGAAACAAAACCGTCGGCCAGCTTATCCTTGACGAGCTGGGCACCAACCCGGATGGACGACTTGGCTTTTCGGCGCAGGGAGAAAATGCCTTCTCCCATGCTGATCGCTTCAGGGGCATCGACGATGGTGCACTTGGCCCGGTCGTAATGAAGCTTCTCCAGCTCATTCTTGATAATCCTCTCGACGCCGACGAGGAACACGTCGATCCCGAAATCCTGGGCGGCGCGAAGCGCCCCGGCCACGGTCACTCGAGGCCCGAAATCTCCCCCCATCGCGTCCACGGCGATTTTCATCAACGTCCCCTTTTATTCAGTTTCGGCTTCTTCAATCACCTGGCGGCCGCGGTAGTAGCCGCACTCAGGGCATGCCCGGTGGGGCAGCTTGGGGGTGCCGCAGTTCGAGCAAATAGAGAAAGAGGGCATGGTTAAGGCGTCATGAGCCCTTCGTTTTCCCTTCCGGGAGCGGGAATGGCGTCTTTTTGGGTTCGGCATTTATTCCTTTTCTCTTAAAAAGTTTTTTAGTTTCATCAGGCGCGGGTCTTCCTCTTTGACCAGACAGGCGCAGTTTCCTTGCCGCCTGATCTGACCGCAAACCGCGCAGATGCCTCCGCACTCTTCCGAGCAGAGAGGCTTGAGAGGAAAAGTCAAGTTGACCTGCTCCAGGATGACTTCTCCCAGGTCAATCTGGTTGTTGTGATAGAAGACCCGGCCGATGTCATCTTCGTCGAGCTCCTCTTTCAAAAGGTCCATCTCTTCGGGAAGATAGACCAGGTCGAAGCTGGCCTCAACCGGAAATTCGTACGGCACCAAGCAGCGACTGCAGATGAAGCTCACCCGGGCCGACAACTTCCCTTTTATCCAGACCTCCTGGCCTAGCCGGCGGACGACCGCTTCAACATGGGTTGGCTCCAGAAACTCTGCGTTCTCCTCAACCAGGTCCGCGTTCAGAAACTCAAAGTCCCGCGACACGCTCAGCCCCTCTTTGGGGATTTTATCGACATCAATAATCATTGTCCTGTCCCTTAAAAATCATCCTATTATACCATCCGGCCCCCCTTTGTCAAACCCGCTTGATCGCCCGCCGGAAGCATCTCCAAGTCCGCAACAGCCCTATGCTGATAGCAGGGGCGGATGGCTCGTTTCGGCGGCTTCCCGCCGGCCCGAGCGTTTGATGCCAATCATTCTCCGATTTTCTAATAGACAAGATAGTCCGCGAGGAGGCGCTCGGAGTGAATCGCGACAGGGCCCGCCGCTTTCACAGGAATAGAGATGCAATCTCATCCGCGGGACGCTTGATATCTTCATAGGAAAGCGTATAATTAAAAAAAATATGCCGATGACCGGATTTAACACTGAAGTCAAACATCGGGGCGCGGCCTTTCACGTCCAGACTCAGGATGTCGGGAGCCGGGCTCAGTATGTTGAGTCGTCGGTCTACAAATCGGGAAAGCTCCTCGCTACCCGGAAAACATACTACACGTCCTTCCTCGGCAGCCCCGACGTCCACCAGAAAATCCAGCGCCTCATGGAGGATCAGCACAACGCCATTCTCAAAGACATCGCTGACGGAAAATTCGACCACTACCTGACGCCTCAGGAGAAAAAAGCGGGATCTTGAGAAGGGCTGAGCATTGGATGCGACCGAGCCGGCTAGAATAAGGATACCCGCCCCGACATGAGCGCCGGAAAGCTTTTCCTCATCGACGGCAATTCCGTCCTCTACCGTTCGTATTACGCTATTCAGAGGCTTTCGACCTCCCAGGGATTCCCGACCAACGCCATCTACGGGTTCATCAACACTCTCCGCAAGATCATGGACCAGGAGAAACCTCCCTACCTCGGAGTTGTCTTTGACACTGGCCGACCGACCATCCGGCATAAGGTCTTTAAGGATTATAAGGCCCACCGCAAGCCCATGCCAGAGGACCTTATCCCCCAAGTGCCTGTCCTGAAGAAAGTGCTCAAAGCCATGAACATTCCCTGTTTTGAGTACGAGGACTATGAAGCAGACGACGTGCTGGCCAGCCTCGCCCGAAAAGCCGCCCGGGAAAAAATTCCGGCTGTCATCGTCACGACGGATAAGGACCTGCTTCAACTTGTTGACTCTTCTATCGCTGTCTATAACCCCTCCAAAGAGATGACCCTCGACGAAAAAACGGTCAAGGAGGTGTTCGGCGTTTCTCCCGGCCAGGTCGTGGATGTCCTCTCTCTCTGGGGTGACCCTTCTGACAATGTTCCTGGTGTGCCGGGCATCGGGGAAAAAACCTCAAAAATGCTCATCAATGAGTTCGGCTCGCTCGATAATCTCCTGGCCAACATGGATAAAATCAAAAATCCCAGGCTGCGGGAAAAAATCGCCCAGGGCATGGACAAGCTCGCGGTCAGCCGCCAGCTCGTCACTGTCGAGACGAACCTCGATATCCCCTTCATGGCAACCGACTTTGCTGTCTCGCCGCCGAACGCGGAGGAGTTGGCCAGGCTCTTCCGGGAGCTCGAATTTACGTCGCTTCTCGAGAGCTACCTGAAAAAACCCGAGGAGATAAAAAAGGATTATAAAGCCGTCCTGAGCGAAAAAGACTTGCTGGCTTTGATCGAACGGATTAAAGCAGCCAGCCGGGTCTCCGTAGATACGGAGACAGACAGTCCTTTCCCTACTCAGGCGCATCTTGTCGGCATCTCCTTCTCGACCAAGCCGGGGGAAGCCTATTATCTCCCATTAGGCCACGACTATCCGGGCGCCCCTCGCCAGATTGCCAGGGAGAAAGCTGTCGGTCTCCTCGGACCGGTCCTGTCCGATCCTAAGATCCAGAAGGTCGGCCAGAACATCAAGTACGATTACATCGTCCTCAAGCGGGCAGGAATCCCTCTCTGTGGAATCGATAAAGACAGCATGGTCCTGAGCTACCTCCTTGAGCCGAATTGGGGGAAACACAACCTGGACAAGCTGGCCTCTGTTTATCTCCAGGCAAAAACAATTTCTTATGAGGAAGTCGCCGGCAAGGGCAAGAACGAAGTCACCATGAACGCGGTGTCGGTCGAGAAGGTCGTCCCCTACGCCTGCCAGGACGCCGATTTCGCCCTGCAGCTCTGTGAGCTTCTCTGGCCCAGGGTCGTCGAAAAGAATCTGGACGGGCTCTACCGTGAGATCGAGCTGCCGCTCATCGAGCTCTTGGCTGAAATGGAGATCTGGGGTGTAAAGGTTGATCGGAGGGCGCTCGAAGCCCTTTCAGCCGAGCTCGAGGCAGAGCTCACGCGGCTCGAAAAAAAGATCTTCGAGCTCAGCGGCCAGGAATTTAACCTCAACTCTCCCCAGCAGTTAGCCGATATCCTTTTCCATAAATTCCAACTTACGCCTTCGCGTAAAACCAAAATCACCAAAAGATACTCGACTTCTCTCGATATCCTCCAGGAACTGGCCCCGCTTCATCCCATCGCCCAGTACGCCCTTGAGTACAGGCAACTGGCGAAGCTTAAGTCCACTTACGCCGACGCCCTGCCTTTGCTTATCAACCCGGAAACAGGGAGGATTCATACATCCTACAATCAAACAGTCGCGGCCACCGGCCGGCTCTCCAGCTCCGACCCCAACCTTCAGAATATTCCGATGCGCGGCGAGCTCGGGCAACGGTTCCGCCGGGCATTTATCCCTGAGCCAGGCTGCTTTTTGTTGGCAGCCGATTATTCCCAAATCGAACTCAGGGTGCTGGCTCACCTATCCGGCGACCCGGCCCTTGTCGAGACCTTTGCCGCAGATAGGGACATTCATGAGGAGACAGCCCGGCAGGTCTTCCGCCCTTCCCTTCCTCACCTTAAGGATGAGCTCCGGAGAAAGGCCAAAGTCATCAATTTCAGCATTATTTACGGGACGTCCGCTTTCTCCCTGGCAAAGGAATTAGCCACCACTCCCCGCGAGGCCCAGCGTTTCATCGACCGCTACTTCGACGAGCACCCCCGCGTCCAGGAATTCCTCGAGGACACGGTTAAAGAGGCCGAAGAAAGAGGTTACACCCAGACCATCTTGGGCCGTTTGAGGCAGGTGCCCGAGCTCAAGCAGAAAGACAAGGTCATCCAGCAAGCGGGCCGCCGCATCGCGCTCAACGCGCCGATCCAGGGATCGGCCGCAGATTTGATGAAAAAAGCAATGGTCGAGATCTGGAACGAGTTTAAAACCAGAGGCCTGAAGGCCAAGATGATCCTCCAGGTACACGATGAGCTGGTTTTCGAGGTGTCCAAGGGCGAAAGGGCGCAAGTGGAAGCCGTGGTCCGGGAGAAAATGGAGAACGTCTACCCGCTCCGAGTTCCGTTAAAAGCGCGCCTCGGCTGGGGACCCAACTGGGCCGACGCCAAGTAATGGGGCGCACCCCGAAATTGCCGATAGAAACACCCGACGGGTCCTGTCGCGGTTCACCCCCGGCGGCCCCGAGCGGTCTATCTTGTTTATCATCAGTCAAAAAGATGGGTAGCATCAAACGCTCGGGGCGGCGGGGGGCCCCCGAACCACGCCACCCATCGGGTGCATTCCCTATCATGCTGATCCCTCAGAATGACAAGCATATTTCGTCGATCGTAATTTCCTATCGGCAATTTTGGGGCGCACCCGGATTATTGCAAACGGACAAATTAAGATATTTCGGTTTATTAAACTGCTATCTCGACCGTTTCAACCTGATTGAGATCCTTTGTTCCCAGACCAAGGTGTCTCGCATACTCAAGCTGTCGGTCAACTCTTTTTTCTTTTTGGAAAGTCTCATCATATTCTTGCATGAGGTTGGCGCAATAGGAATCCGCCGCGACCAT
Organism: Clostridiales bacterium; assembly: GCA_029907205.1. Taxonomy (GTDB): domain Bacteria; phylum Acidobacteriota; class Aminicenantia; order Aminicenantales; family UBA8522; genus JARYMI01. The sequence goes on along the minus strand of JARYMI010000028.1, from coordinate 4,798 downwards.
GTCTCCGGACAGAATCAGTCTGTTCACGCCATCTTTGATCTCAGATTTGCCGGGATCATAGGTTGGTCCGCTCTTGATGAGCAAACTCCTCGCGTCGACAATCGTGAGCTCCGGACGGACAGCATCTGCGAATTCTACAAGGGACTGGTCGAAGAACTCCGATCCCGACTCTCCTTTCCCGGATGACCTCGCATGCGCCAGCATTCGGAAAGTATCATAGGTGCAGCCAAAATTGTTTTTCAAGGAACAAGTAAAGTCCGCCGCATGGTGGCGCTTGGCGACTGGCAAGTTAATCACAAAATCAGATTCCTGAACAGCTTTGTTTGTGAGGAGAGAGGGATTTCTCTTCCAATGGAGGTCGGAGACTCGGACAAAATAAGATCCAAGAGTGGGGTCGATGGAAAGAGCTCGAATCCCCTGCTCTCTTCCCAGGTTAAAGTATCCGAGTTTTGAGAAAACCCTGTACGCAGTGAGCCCGGCATAGGAGGAAGAATCAAGGAGCGTGATCCGGCCGTTAGAAAGCGCTTTGATTTTCACGATGAGCTCTCTGAGGAAATCGGAGTCGGTTGTGACGGGATACGATTGAGATGCCGTTGCGTTAGGCTTTAGGACAATGTTTTTTTTATTTTTTAACGCTTTCTCGAAACCTGGCAGAGCGTTGAGTCCAGCCTCCAGCATTTTCTTGAGATCCCAGCCCTCGACAATGACCAGCAGAGACCTCCCTTTCTGAACAAAGCATTTCTCAGAAGGGCGCCGAGGATGGCTTCGTATCCAGGAAAAAGGGAGGTCAGGGCCAGCTTTGGAAGAGAATAAAAGAGGAAGACCCCCCAGACTCTTGAGGAAATCCCGTCGCTTGAATCTGCAATGAACTGCCATGGTTATTTTTTTTTGAGGTTTAGAGACAACTGTGGCCGCTAAAGGAAGAAGAATCCCGGCCGCCACGAGCACGATGAGCTGCATGTCAAGAAGCCTTAAGCCATGAGATAGGATGGTTGCGTATCTGGACGCCTCTGCCAGCAGGCCGGCCAGCACGCCCAACAATAAACCGGCCGTCCCTCTCAAGAAGGAACCATGGACAATGCCGGAGGTGAACCCTAGACAGGCGCCGGCCATTATCCACGCCCCCAAACCCAGTTCAAGGTACATTCCAAAAAATAGAAGGCCCGCAATCCATCCAGCCGAGCAGGATAGGGCATAAATGAAAATCAAGAAGTCTTTTCGTTCAACAATTTCTGGAATCAATCCAATAAAAAAGGCGGCAATAATTTCTTCCACCGGGCTCCGAATAAGCAGCAGGACGAAATAGGCGAGCAGCCCGGTCATTGCGCCGATGCTTATCTTATTCAAAAAGCGCCGGGAGTATTTTTTCATCCTTTTTTATTTTCTGATAAATATGGCATGGACGCAACGAAAATAGTCGAGAAACATTATTAAAGGATCTAAGATCGCCGACCTGAAAGACCCCCTTGGGCAGGTTTAGACACATTCCAGCGCGAAATATTTCAGAATCCCAAGCCAGCCAAGAGCATCAATGAATTCCCGAGATTATGAATAACGATAGGCGCAAGAAGGCTTTTCGTTTTTTGATACATCCCTCCCAAGAGAAGGCCATAAAATAATGCTCCAAGCACAAAAACAAGGACCTTCCCCGGAGGGAAACCAAAGAGCAATTTATGGAGCTCGACCAGAGCAAACAAAAATGCCACCAGAATGACTCCCCCAGACAACCCCGCCAGTCGATAAGGATAGCGCTTCATAAGCCATGTTGTTAGCAAACCCCGGAAAAACAGCTCTTCGCTTGTTCCCACCAGGAATAACTGAGAGAAAAGCTGGATCAGCGTCTCCGTTTTATTGAGTTGGGACATCAGCTTGCTAAAATGCCAGCCGCTGAGGCTCCATCCATAAGAGAATAGAGAAAACAGAATTCCCATGCCAATACCCAGGATTATCCCCTTCATAAGGCTTCTCTGCCAATTCTTGAAATTTACCCCCCAAGTCGCCAACCCTTCTCCAGGCAACAAGGCTAAAATTAAAAGAGTTATGAGGGCAAGGGAAATATGGCTCACGGCAATCCTCTGGCTCTCGGACATCATCTTCTCCATGACTCTGTCCAACATGACCAAACTCCAAAAAAATGAGCTAGACAAGATCGCCGCATAAAATATGGCCATAAAATTAAAGGAACTGACCCTCTTGCTCATTTTTCACCTCAAAGAAAGCTTTTCATAAAAATAAACGATGAAGAGGAGAATATAGTTTACCTTCAGTCTTTTCCCTTTTCCACTCCGCGCTCTTGACTTCAGACGCTTTTCGGCGATATATCTGGGTTCATCCGGAATTGGCCTTGAAGATCGCCCTCGACGCGCCTGCTTTTTCTCGATGCATGAACGTCTTAGTCTCATTATAAAGGAGGTACAATGAAAAAGACCATCAGTCTGGCCGTTTTTGTCCTGCTCTTCAGCATCGCTCCGTTCGTTTCGCCCTGCCAGGAGGCGGGGTCGGCCCCAGCGCCTTTGACTCAGGGGCCCTCCGACCCGAAAGAGCTCGAGGCCTTTATTGACGGGATCATGGCCGCCCACCTCGAGGCCAACCACATCGTCGGGGCGACCATCTCCGTCGTCAAAGACGGACAACTCTTCTTCGCCAAGGGCTACGGATACGCCAACATCAAGTCCAAAACGCCCGTCCTCCCGGACCGGACGATGTTCCGGCCCGGCTCTGTCTCCAAGCTCTTCACGTGGACAGCGGTGATGCAGCTTTACGAGCAAGGAAAGCTCGACCTTAACGCCGACGTCAACACCTACCTCAAAGAATTCCAAATTCCCGCCACATTTCCTCAGCCGATAACACTGAATCATCTGCTGTCGCACACCCCCGGGTTCGAAGAAAGGTCGACCGGAATGGCCGCCCGGGAGGCCAAGGACCTCACGCCTTTGGGAAAATGGCTGGCTTCTCACATGCCCGCCCGGGTCCGTCCGCCGGGAGAACTGACTTCTTACTCCAATTACGGGACTTCGTTAGCCGGCTATATCATCGAGGTAGTTTCGGGAGTGCCTTTCGAGCAGTACATCGAGGAGAATATTTTCAAGCCGTTAGGGATCGAGCGCAGCACCTTCCGGCAGCCCCTTCCCGAGGCCCTGGCGCCGGACATGTCCACCGGCTATACCTATAAAAACGGCGCCTTCAAGGAGGAGAAGTTTGAGCTCCTCAACGGGATGGCCCCTGCCGGCAGCCTCAGCGCCTGCGCCACCGACATGGCCCGGTTCATGATCGCCCATCTCCAGAACGGCGCCTACGGAGACGCTCGGATTTTGAAGGAAGAAACCGCCAAGCTCATGCACTCCCGGCTGTTCGGGCACGACCCGCGGGTCAACGGCAACGCCCACGGTTTTTGGGAATTCGGCTATAACGACCTCCGTCTGATAGAGCACGGGGGTGACACGGTCTATTTTCACTCCCAGCTCGCCCTGATCCCGGATAAGAATGTCGGCTGGTTCGTTTCCTACAACACGAGTCCCGGCGGCTCGAGAGAGCAGCTTTTCCATGCCTTTCTCAACCGCTATTATCCGGCCTCTTCTCCGCTGGCCGACCTCAAGCCGTCCCCCGATGCCCTGAAGAGGCTGAAAAAAGTGAGCGGGGTTTATCGCATGACGAGAATATCGCACACCAAGTATGAAAAAATCGCCGCGCTGCTCATGCAGATCAAGGTCGCGCCGACCAAGGAAGGAACTCTCCTTGTCAAGGTTCCCGGAGATATCAGGCAGTACGTTGAGCTCGAGCCGCTCGTATTCCGAGAGGTCGACGGACAGGGCAAAGTAGTTTTTAAAGAGGACGACCATGGACGCGTGGCCATCGCCTTTGCCGGCGATGTCCCGCACATGGCCCTGCTCAAGCTTAAGTGGTATGAGCATCCGATGTTCCATTATGTCATCATCGGATTTTGCGTGCTCTTCTTCTTCATCGCCGCGATCGGCTGGCCGCTCGCCGCGCTGTCTAGGAAGATTTGCCGGCGGAAGGTCGAAGGCCACCCGGCCCCGAAAGCGGCCCGCTGGCTGGCCGGGCTGATGAGCGCCTGCTTCTTCGTCTTTCTCATCCTCACGGCCGCCTCTTTCAGCAGCATCTACGAAGTCATGTTCGGGGTCCCGCGCCTGTTCAAGATAGCCCTGGCGTTTCCGGTCATCGCGGCGGTCCTGGCCATCGGTGTGCTGGCCTTCACCCTCTTGGCCTGGGGGAAGAAATATTGGTATGGCTGCAGACGCCTGACCTATACAATGATTCTTATGTCCGCCGTTGTCTTTCTCTGGGTGCTCTCCTTCTACAACCTGCTCGGCTGGCGCCTTTAATTTATCTTGAATTCATTTCCTCCTTTACGCGAACGCCGCGCTCTTCCAACCCACTCAGGATGAAACGGAAGCATTCCGGGTCGAACCCCAAGAATTCTGGCGTGTTATCCCCAGATTCTTAATCAGGCCCAGGCGGAAGGCCCTGGCTGCCATGGTAGCGGTGAACCCCGTCGTCCGAGCCATGCTATGGAACCCGGTCCTTGGATCAAAACGATCGTAAAGATCAGAAGTAAAGGCCACAGGTCGGTCGTTCTTCTTGCCGGTGATCACAACCCGCATAACAGTCAGGTCTTCTTCTCCTGGCTGAAGTTTCCATCTCATCGACCATCCAGTACCAATTGCCAACGGTTTCGAAAGCAATCACCGAGCTCGAAGGGAGTTCACTCAAGAACCGACGAAACAGAGCCCTATCGTTTTCCACTCGAACAGCCATTCCTCTTTGACCGCTTTTGTTG
>JARYMI010000027.1 GCA_029907205.1 Clostridiales bacterium | reverse complement strand
GCGCCCGAACAACTGGATAATTTGTGACCCTTCTTGACGCCCGATATTGAGCAGTCCCATTGCCGAAACTCGCCAGGAATTCCAGCCTTCCATAAACTTCTTGGCGCCGATAAGAATCTCGAGGGTTGTATCAGGTCTTCCGATATCATTGAACAATGAACCTGAAACAGCATCTTCTTCCAGCATTATGCCGGTAGAATCTTCTTCGACAAGCTTCTTGAAGGCGCTCGTGTCGCCGATATAAATAAGGCCAAAATAATCCTCTGCGCCACCCGCTTTCAGACCGTAATGCAATAATTCGTCTCGGTGATGAATTTCCGCTTCTCCCAGATCATTTTCTGGAATTCTTCGATCTGGTGGAGGAATTCGATGATCCGGCCGCCCACGTTCTTGATGAGGCGCATCATCTGGAACCAGCCCTCGGCCCGCTCCTCGCCCGAGGCTTTGATCTCGTCCAGGTTCAAAACCTCGTTCTTCAAATAAAAATCCAGTTCGCGGGAAAGAAAGCCTTTGAGGTCCTTGTGGATGAAGAAATCAGACGTGTTTCGGCGTGTGTATTGCCGCAGGTGATATTCGAGAAAGCTAACCGATTTTCCCTCAGCCGTCTTATGACGTTCTGTAGTCAGGGCCGCCAACGCGCGAGAGGCGGTTTTTGGAGACAACCGTTTGGGAATTTCCTCCAGAGCTTTGGTGATAATTGCCTCTTGTTGATTTTTTTGACCGTAAGAAATTGTCTCTTGCTCAGTAAGGGGCCGGAATTCAAAGGGGATGGTGAGACGGCTTGCCGGTTCTTCCCAGGAGATTTCGCCGAGGCGGGGCAGGAAGAAACGCTTCTCGCCCTTGACATTATTCTGCTCAACGTCGGCGGCCTGAAGCTTGAAGTGCACGCTCACGTCATTCGGAGCTGTGAAAGCATAATCGGTGAAATATTCGGCCGTTTTGATATAGTACTGGTCATGATTGGCCCAGTGGAGATAAACTTCCTCGCCGTTGTAGGGAATGGCATAGCGCTCACGCTTTGAGTAGCGGCGCTTGGAGATGAAATCTCCGTCCTGATAATAGCGGCTAAAGAAGGCATATAAATGATTGTAGATGGCGGTTTCAATGGCCTCGCGATTGCGGACGCCGGCTACTTTGGCCTTTAAACTCAGGTATTTTTCCCCCAGCGGCGTTTCCTTATAGGAGACGGCCAGGTTGCCTTCGGTATCCAGGGCATCTGAACCAAGTGTCTCTTTTATCCGGGCGTCAACCTCGTGTAATTCCCGGGCTGCCTGCGATTCCTCGGCCAGCGCGTCGCGACTCAGCTCTTCGGTGACTACCTGGGGAAGAGAATTCGTGATGAAGTTCTCAATGACGTCGCGTTTGTGGTTCATTATGCGATAGATGCCGAAGTCCAGGTCGGCGCAATCAAATTGGAAAAGCTCACGCAAAAGGTCCTGAAATTTGGTCAGAGCGTTCATCGGCTACTCCATTGTTTATGCCATTTATAAGTCTTCATGCTCAATCTTATGCGCAAGATCATAAAGCTGCGCATAGCCAGCTTTTAATGTCCAAAAAATGGCCCAGGGCCATTATATATTCCATTTCTGTCAAGAAATGGCTCAAAAAATGGCGCACTTCATTTATATAAGCCATTTAGGTTCTCTCTTCCTTGAAGAGCCATTTCGCGCCCCGACCACGCCCTTCCCTGAAGGCAGTATCTTCATGTGCCAACTCTGCCATTAATCGCTTAACTTGAGACCGACCAAAGCGGGTTATTTTGCGAATTTCCGCATTCGTTAATCCGGGTTCTTTTCTCCTCGCACTTTCGCGCAATACGCTCAGCACGCGGGTTTTGGCTGCTTCCCAATCGATGCGGCGGGCTCTCTCAGGATGGCCGACAGAGGAGAGCCGTCGATACAAGTCGGGCCGCAGCATCCAGTAGGTGCTTCGGCCGGTGCCGCCGCGCTCCAAGTAACCGAAATCGATCCCCATGTGGTTCAACGTTTCTCGAGCGTCTGGCTCAGTTTGCTGGGTGATTTTGGCTGCTGTTTCTGTATCGATCTCTGGATGCCGCAAAAGATGCTGGATGATAAGGAGATGTTCGACGGATAGCAAGCACCCACGTTCGGCTTCTTCGGCGATGAACATGCGGAAGGGAACCGAAAGCTCACTCGCGCGGAAGATGACGCGAACAGCCCCGCCTTCATCCAAGATTTTAGGAGGCTCCTTGCCTTCGATGAGCAAAGCCTGGTACATCCGACGCACACCGAGGTTACTGCGGTTTACAAGACGAAGCCGCGTAAGCGCGTCGACGAGAGTTGGGTTTCGCGACACCGGTTCATGGCGGAGGATATTCTCAGGCGTAATGCCGCCTGGAAGCCCGCCGGGATTACTGATTTCCAGGCGATCCTTAAACTGTTTGATGAGGATCGGACCATGGATGCGGTAATCCGCATGGACAAGCGCATTAAGAAGCGCTTCCCGGAGGGCTATTTCAGGATATGTCCGGATTTCAAAATGAAATAGAGCTTGTTTTATAGTCGTGATGGGATTATCGGCCATAATCCGGTCAAGAATCCGTTCGAGAGCCACGGGGATAGCGTCATTCCCGTCGCCTCGGTCTATGTAATCAGTATCACTAACCATACGGATATGGGTCCAGACATAGCCAGGGAAATGTTCACGAATTGCCTCTGGGCTGCCGGCGAGAAGAAGACCGGCCCGAAGCAAGCGGCCATCCCGGATAAGCCCGATTGCACGGAGGAGATCGCGGTCTGTTTTTCTCAGAAGGTCCTCAGGGGCTTTTTCTTTTGCCGCTTCACCGCGGAGGCGCTCCATCGCCGAAGGGGAAATGAGTGATTCTATCGGTCCAGGAACGGGGCTTGCTGTAAAATCTGTCTCTCCGGTTTCAATCATCATCTTACGCCGAAGGGTTCCGGTTAAAGGCTGGCAATCCTTACCGATTCTGATAGTACCCTGCCCCTTAGTATCTGTATAGGGAGGCAGACCCTGATAGATATGCATGACGATAAGCCGGCCCGTTCCTTCGGGGACAAGGAGTCCTTGAAAGACTGGCGTCAATTTTGGCTCAGTCGAGTCATAGACCGCCTGCTTGAGTCGATTTATATCTACTTCCGGCGGGACACCGAGAATCGCTTTTTTTCGCCCAATCGCTTTATCATCTATGCCGAAGACAACGATCCCTCCCCCACCGTTAGCCATGCAGATGGCCATATTGACGACCGCCTTTATGCTGGCCTTGTCCATACTTCGAGATTCCCAGCGTTTGAAATCCAGGTCCTGAGCTTCAAGGGAATCCGCTGAGCGATGTTCCAGTTCATCCAGCAGCGAGCGGATTTCAGACAGTTCTCGCATGATTACTTCTTTGTTATGAGGATACGGATTATGCCGATGGCCGCCTGCATAAAGAAACGACGGCATAACAAGACATTTTGGCTCATCATCCAAGGGAATCCGTTGGCAATAGGATGCATCATTGCCGTGCTCCTTCAGAACCTGTCTTATTAATCCGAACTTCGGAGAGCCAGTTATCAATGGCTCCTTTCTGGAAACGCCAGTGTCGGCCGATTTTCTGGGAAGGAATCTTTCCTTCTCGAACGAGCTTATAAAGCGTTGACTTCGGAATCTTCAGATAGACAGCTCGTCGATTGTCAGAACGTCGGCTGTTATCATCTTCATGCACCTCTCTCTTCTGAATTCTTAATAAAATACAGCTAAAAACTCCTCAACCTTAGCTTAATGTTTATAGATAATAATAATATTTGTCAGGTGTTTTCATGAGAGGAGGGAGGTCTATAAGGGAAGAGGATATTGTCTTCCTGTCGATGAGCTCGGCCTCCGGGTGAAGAAATAGAACAATTTCTTCGCGTCTTCGCTGGAGGTGCATCGCGGCAGAATCGTTTTTTTCGGCAGACGAAAATCCTACCGACAATTTCAGGCTTGTTGACTCCGCCTACATCATTTATATAATTAAGGCAAGAAGGAGGTGGCGGAAATGTGGGATAAAAAAAGAAATGGTTTCTTTCTCCTCTTTTTAATACCGGCGATGGCTTTTCTTTTTCTTTTTTCCAGCGGATTGGCCCAGGTCAAGAAAGAAGTCGAGCCGAACGACAACCGCGAGCAGGCCCAGGAAATCCGCGTCGGGGAAAGTGTCGAGGCCGGCGTCCAGAAAGACTACGATGAGGATTGGTTCAAGCTCGTCGTTGATAAATCAGGCAAGAATTATCTTAAGGTCGAAGTCAGCGCCATTCCCGAGGTCGATACCTATTTCTCCATCTATGATTCCAATAATCAAAGGCTTGCCGAAATCAACGACACATCAAAAAATGAGCCTGAATCCCTGACCCATTTTCCTGTTGAGCCTGGGTTCTATTTCATCCGGGTCTATTGCTCTGGAAAAGCTACTCCAGAAAAGTACAACCTGATAACAAAAATCACCGGGCCGTGGAAGGAAGGTTGGGAGTTGGAACCTAACAATAGTCGCGAAAGGGCTAACGAGCTAAAAATAGGACAAAGTACTCATGGTTATTTCCAACAAAAAAATGACGACGATTGGTTCAGGCTGATCAACGATAAGCCCGGAAAAATCCTCGTTCAAATCGACCTCTCGGCCGTTCCTGGCGTTGATAGCGAATTCGATGTTTATAACGAGAAAGGAAGCCGCATCTGGAGCGTCGACGATACGGACGTGGACGGCGCCGAATCCGTCTTCAACCTGGCCCTCGACGAAGGCGTCTATTATGTCGAGGTTTCTGCCCGAGAGATTAACATCAAAGACGCTTACACCCTGAGCACGAAAATCTTCGGGCCATGGCAGGAAGGACTGGAGGCTGAACCGAACAACAGCCGCGAAACAGCCACCGAAATCCGCCTCGGTCAAAGTGTCCAGGGGTATTATCAAGCTAAGGGGGATAAGGATTATTTCAGGCTCATCGTCGACAAACCGGGAAAAAACCTCATCCAGGTTGACCTCAGCGGCGTTCCTGGTACGGATGGCCGGGTGGAAATTTATGACAAAGAAGGCAAAAGACTCTGGGACGCCAACGACGGGGACAAGGGCGAGCCGGAGTCGATTCCCTATTTTGTCGTCAGCCAGGGAGTTTACTTTATCCATGTCAGAGGCAATCAGAAAAACATCGCCAGCCCCTACACTCTCAGCACCCGCATGCTTGGCCCCTGGCAGGAGGGCATGGAAGCTGAGCCCAACGATGAGATCAAGCGCGCGAACGAGATCAAGCTTAATGTTCCCTTTTCTGGACGCGTCAATCAAGGGGGGGATGAGGACTATTATGTCCTCACTGTGCCTCCGCCCGGAGTCGACATAGTCGTCATGACAGTCTCTGCTGTTCCTGGCGTGCGGTTCAGCTTCGAACTCCTCGACCCCAAGGAGAAGAGCCTCGGCTATTCATGGTTTGGCCAGGATGGACAGGGCGAGGAAATGGTTAAGATGAAATTTGCGCCCGGGACATATTACTTGAAAGTTAAAGTCCGCGGCGGGGAAAATATCGGCGCTGAATATACGCTCTACGTGGGAAAACCCCAGAGACCGCCGGCAACCGAGGAAGAGGTGCAGAAGGCGCTCATCAAAGCCCTTGATTATCTTGCTTCAACCCAGCAAAAAGACGGCGCCTGGGAAGACTACGAACAGGCTTACGCCGGGTTGTCCATCATGGCTTTCCTCGGTTCTCAATGCACAGGGAAGGACTACTCGTCTAGCATCCAGAAAGCGCTCGGTTTCTTAAAATCCAAATTCATGCCGCGTTCCAAGTATCCTGAAGGCTCGGAGGATGGAGACAAATACGGCGGAACACTTGGCACCGACAACATGTATCAGCACGCCATCGCCACGTTGGGGTTGGTCGAAGCCTTGGCTGATTTGAACGACGAAAGCCTTGAGGCCATCGCTCGCGAAGCTATAGAGCTCATCATCCGGTCCCAGAATACGGAGCACAAGCCAAAAACGTTGCGAGGACCGATAAAGTCAGACTCCCAGTATTACGGTGGCTGGCGCTACCATCCTGATAGCACGGATTCGGACATCTCTTTGACCGGCTGGCAGATTCTCGCTCTAAAAGCTGCGGCAAATGCCGGCTTTGTTATCCCTGATTATGTCTTCCCGGCAGCGGCCCGGTTTGTCCGTTCCCTTCAGGGGAAAGAAGACGGGTCGTTTCGCTATGATTCGCCAGGAGAAATGGGCAATTCTTGCGCCCGAGCCGGGATGGGCGCTCTCTCCCTCCAGCTTTCCGGCTATCCCAAGGACCCGATGGTTCCCCCGGCCATCCGATTCATGCAAAACCATCCGCCCCGCTGGAACATCGAAGAGCCGGGAGACGGTTATCCCTTCTATTACTGGTATTACGGAACGCGGGTGATGTATCTCGCCGGTGGCGAGGACTGGCGCATCTGGAAAGACTGGATGTGCCGTTTCCTCGTTGACCATCAGAACCCGGACGGAAGCTGGGATGGAGCGGAAAGCGAGGAAAACTATGATATTTACCGCGTCGCCCTGGCCGCCCTGATGTTAGAGTTCTGTTGCGGCCACGTGCCGATTTATATGTCGCCCGTCAAAAGGCTCGGCTCAGGGGCGCTTAAAGTGGACTTTGAGAAGGGTGCGGAGAAAGAGGCCGCCCAGAATGTCGAGGTCATTCTGGACGCCTCGAACTCCATGTGGGGCCAGATTGGCGGTGAAGCGAAGATCACGATCGCCCGAAAGGTGCTGGCTCAGATCATCAACGGCTTGCCCCAGACGATGAATGTCGGGCTGCGGGTCTATGGACACCGATACGCCTTGAATGACATGCGGGCCTGCACGGATACTGAACTCCTTGCTCCGATCGGGCCCCTTGACAAGGCCAGGCTCATCGAAACGATCAACAAAATCCAGCTCAAGGGAAAGACACCGCTCGTTTATTCTGTCCTCGAGGCAATCAAAGATTTTGAGACCATTCCAAACGGCTCCATTATCCTCGTCACAGACGGGATTGAAAGTTGCGGGGGCGATATCAAATCGATTGGCCCGGCCGTCAAAAATTCCGGGCTCGAGCTCCGCGTCCACATCGTCGGTTTCGATATCAAGGAAAAGGAAGCGCGGGCCGAGCTCGAAGCCATTGCCAAATCAACAGAGGGGCGGTATCTGGACGCTCAGGACGCCGCCGGACTCCTTTCAGCGCTCGAGCAAACACTAAAAGTCGAATATGCGGTGCTTAACGAAAAGGGCGAAGAAGTCGGCCGCGGGCTTGTCGGCGGCGACGAAATCAAGCTCAAGGAAGGAACTTACACGCTCCGTATTCTTCTTGCCCCCCAGCCGCTCGAAACAAAGGTTGTCATCCAGCCCGGCCGACGGCAGACTTGCATACTTAAAAAGGAAGCCGGCGCCTGGAAGCTGACCCTTTAACTTATCAGCTGAAAACATTAACGGCTATCCGTCACGGCAACTGGCTAAGCTATTGATGAGCCCGTGCGATGAGAATATTTCATCTGTTACTGAAGATCAATTTATAGCCCTGGTGCTCCAGGAGATGCTGAAGGCTCAACCCATGCCCTGTACCAAGAGTCAAGCGGCAATCACAGAACGTCTCCGGGGGCGTAGAATGTGAACCCGGGGGCGGCAGCGATCGTCTTATCTGCGCTGGCAACGGAGATGCAGTTCAGCCGCCGCGCAACCGCCAGGAGGAGAGCGTCGTTTGTAAGAAGTCCAACTTCCCTCTGAACGCGCAAAGCCTCCAGGACATCGGCACCTTGTGCTGGCTCTATCCGCAGTCCTATCCCGAAAAACTCTCTGACTTGGATCTCGTACCGGACTAGGCGCCGAATCAGGTCGGGACGCCCGGCGAGAGCACGTGACGGGTTCTGCCTCTCTATCCAGTTGTTTTCTCGAGCCTCTATCAGCATGAGGGCGTGCACAAGCTCTGCGACCATCGGCAATGGGACGATGCCGTGCAGATCGCCGCAAGCACACCGCCTTAGAAACTTGATGCACTCGTCCGATTGACCTTGATTAGCATAGACGAGGATGTTCGTATCGATGGCAACGCCTTCGCCCTCGGGAATCTCGGCCAGCGTCATTAAACGAGGATATCCTCACCCAAGATTTCTTCGATCTCTTCGCGTTGGAGAAGGCCGCCATGAGAAATAAACTTGTCGAGCGCCCGGAGTTTGTCCACCGCCGTAAGGCCGCGACCGAGGTATTCTGTGAGAGCTTCCTCAATCAAACCAGAGAGAGAGCGATCTTCTGCGGCCGCGCGCTGTTTGACGAAAGCTAAGAGCTTCTCGTCCATAATTGTCCCGACTTTCTTTTTCATGGCCCAACTCATATCATTAACGACGATTAATTACGATGTCCTTTCTCAAGGAGGAGCTTTAAAATGTCGCGCTATTCCCAAAATATTATTTTTCCCTAAATATGATATTGAATCAAAAAAGAAATGTCAAGAAGTTTCTTGATTTCTTGAATATATCTAGCATTTCCCTTAGACTGAATTAGGGAGACAGCACCGGCACAGCATGCAATTAACTAATTCTCGCTACCAATACATGGGGACATGATAAGTCGTCTTGCGGGAAGACAACTAATAGGCGGGAATTAAGTGCATTACGTATGGCGTCCCTAATATTATCTAATATTATCGGTCGGCCAGGGCGAAGGTCGTCAGGTAAACCAGGCGTGAAACCTTCTCCATCATCTCTCCGCTCACCTTGTCCACGCTGTCGCTGGTCTGGTGATACTCATCGTGCATGCTGGTGATGCAGAAAATCCAGGGAATCTTGAACGAAGCGAACGACGCGTGGTCGCTGCCTCCCGTGCCCCGCTGCATGGTTTCTCCGGTTTCTCTCAGGAAAAGGTCGAGCCCGACAACCTGGTCGGCGCTCTTGAGGACTTCGTCCAGGCCAGCTCCGGCAGAAAACGCGACAGGCAGAAAGTCTTTCACCCGGATCTTTTTGAAGATTTCGTCCCCCAAGGGGATATTCATCATCCTGGCCATCCGGTTTAAGGTCCTCTCATCATAAGGACGGCTGATCATGTCCATGTTGACGTAGGCGATGGTCTTATCGAGTGGAAAAACGGGATTCTGGACGTAGTAGCGGGAACCCAAAAGGCCGGATTCCTCTCCTGTCCATAGGCAAAAAACCACTGTCCGCTTGGGCTTATCCGGGTTGAGAGCGAAAGCCCGGGCCAGGTTCAAAACGCCGACAGAGCCAGACCCGTTGTCGTCTGCGCCGTTAAAGACATAATCGCCCCATTTTCCCAGGTGGTCAAGATGAGCGCCGACGACAACGGCCTCATCCTTAAGAGCCGGGTCCGAGCCCTCGATATAAGCAACGACGTTTCGGCAGCGCACTAACGTTGACGTGGATGTCGTCGAGATGGTCATCCTTGTCCCGGCAAGCTCCAGGGAGAAGGGCTTAAGATCTGTGTCGATTTTTTTCTTCAGGTCGTCGATTCGCTGCCCCGAGCTCTCAAGGACGGCGTCTGCCATTTCCCGGGTGATGGTGATGATAGCCGACCTTTCCCAGGGCATCTGCTGGCCGCCTCCCGGAAGTAAGAGCCGTCGCCTGGGCCTGTTGATGATCGGCCGCTCATCGGAGACAGCCCTGGGCCCGGCCATGTCCCTGAGCATGTCGCTGTCCGTGACGGAATTCTGCACCTGGAGAATCGCCGCTGCGCCGAGCTTGGCGATTTCGCGCGCCTTGTTGAACCCCTCTCCCCTCCGGGCAAAAGGCGATAAAGGCACGGGAGGAAAATACTTCTCCTTGAGCTCTTTGTCCTTCTGGAACGGCGAGTCCGGGTTGTCTTTGCCCGGCGCTTCGGAAAGAATCAAGACGATTTTCCCCTTGACGTCGAGATTCTTGAAGTCGTCCCAGCCAATTCTTTTCTCAACAATCCCGTAGCCGGCAAAAACAACAGGAGCCTCAACCGACTCAGCGCCTGAGAACATGCTCATAAAATCAACTCCGGAGGTAAAATTTCGGGTTTTACGCTGCGCCCCTGGTCGGACTTCAAGCGTTATCGAAGTGGAAACGTCCGCGATTTCTCTCATCACAAATTCCTGGAGATAGCTTCTTTCGGCTGGAGCCGGCGGACGCTCCTCCATCCGCCTGGCCATCATGGCCGCCTGCCTCATGTCTGGCTTGTCGCCGCCTGGCTTAAGCCTCCATAGTGAAAAAAGAGAAGCCGCGTATTCTGCGGCCAGCTGGTAGCCTCGTGTTGCGGTCTCGCGGCCCTCCATCAGGTCAGAGGCGATATAGCTGAGCATGGCCAAGGAATCTCTGGCTGTGATGGAGTCAAACCCGGGCTTCATCTTTTCTGGGACGGGCTGAGTTTTTTCGACCAGGACGAGATTCTTGATCACGTCCTCGGGTTTCTGCTGCTGCGTCTGTTGACCAGCTTCCGCATTCAGCATCAAAACCAGGCAGACCATGCCGAGAATCAAGAGCCTTGTTTTTTTCTTCACTCTTGCCTCCTTTTTTGCCTGAATTTAAAGGCTGAAATTATACATCAATTGGACGAGGATTCCATTCATTTTCTTCCCAGCCTGACCCTTCCTCTCGCTTTTTCTTTTTCTGCCATCAGAGGCAAAACGCATTCAACGATTGAAATGGAGATTGATCGCCGGACGATTTACGGCCAAAAACTGATGTTATTCTTTGCCGCGCACGTAGACCTTGGTGGTCCCGCCTTCTTCTCTGAACTTCAGCTCAAAGATGTTCGAGTAACTCTTGATGATCTGGGATAGCTGCTTGAACCCGTACGTCCGAGGGTCGAAGCTCGGGTCAAGCTGGTGGAGGTAAAAACCCATGGTTGCCAGGTCGGCCCAGCCGTCTTCCTGGACGGCCATATCGAAAGCTCCCTTGAGCAGGGGCATAGGGTCGAGTTCCTTGGGCTTTTCTTCTGTTGGCTGTGGGACCCCTGCCGCTCCTCTCCTTTTCGGCGGGGATGGCTTCGGGGTAAGGTTCTCGGTGTAGATGAAAATGTTGCAGGCGTTGACAAAAGCTTTCGGCGTTTTTTTCCTCCCGATTCCCATGACAAAGACACCAGACTCACGGATGCGCGTGGCCAGCCTGGTGTAGTCGCTGTCGCTCGACACCAAGCAGAAGCCCCCAACCAGGCTGCTGTGGAGGATGTCCATGGCGTCGATGATCATGGCGCTGTCGGTCGAGTTCTTGCCGACCGTGTACCGGAATTGCTGGATTGGCTGGATGGCGTAATTGTTGAGGGCGTTTTTCCATCCGGCCATGTTGGCCGTCGTCCAGTCCCCATAAACCCTGCGGATAGTAATAGAACCGTACTTGGCGGTCTCAGTCAAGATGCTGCCGATAAGCGACGGCTGGGCGTTGTCGCCATCGATAAGCAGCGCTATTTTAATTACCTGGCTGTCGGCGATTTGCTCCACCATGATTTCACCTCGCTAAGGAAGCTTCAAGCGGATGCTTTATCTGCGATAAGAATAACAGCTTGGCCCCCAGGAGTCAACTTGCACCCCGCTTTTCGTCACAGAGCCCTTCAGCATAGAAGCATGTTGACTCCCGTCACGAGTAAGAATATAAAAAATATTAATATTGCGAAGAAAGGAAGGAGGACGAATGGATAAGGTTGTTCGATATCATACGATCAACAGGCGAAGCTTCCTCAAAAAGGGCGCCCTGTCAGGGGCCCTGATGATTTCCTTCCCGGTGTGGAAGTGCCTCGCGGCGAGAGACCCGGAAGCGCTTCTCGCTTCAGACCCCGCCGCTCTCTCCATCCTGGACAAGGAAGATTTGAGGAAACTCCTCGAAGTATGCCTCAGCCGCGGCGGCGAGTTCGCCGAAATCTATTTTGAACGTACGGTCAGCAACAGCATCTCTCTGGATGAAGAGAAGATCTCGGCAGCCACGAGAGGGCTCGACATGGGCGTCGGGTTCAGGGTTCTTCAGGGGGAAAAGACAGGCTATGCCTTCTCGGACGACCTGGATTTGGCCAAGTTGAAAGAAGCCGCTGAGACAGCAGCGCTCATCGCCTCAGGTCAAACGACCGAGAAACCCAAGAATTTCACACCCCTCTCCCCTCCTCAATACTATCAGGTCAAGGTCTCTCCTGACACGATCGCCTCAAAGGCCAAGGCTGACCTGCTCATCAAGGCGAACGCCGTGGCCCGCGTTTTCGACAAGCGCATCACCCAGGTGGGGGTCAGCTTTAGCGACATCAGCAAGAAAATCATGATCGCCAATTCCGAAGGCCTCTATGTCGAAGACACGCAGACCCTTTCCAGGCTCGGTGTCAACTGCGCGGCGCTCGAGGGGTCAAACAGAAGCATGGGCTACGAATCCAAGGCCGGAACCTACGGTTTTGAGCATTTCGACCTCAGCCTGGCCGAGGATTTTGGCCGCAAGGCCGCCGAGATGGCCATCCGCATGCTCCCGGCTGAAGACGCTCCGGCCGGCGAGTTTCCGGTCGTCATCGCGGCCGGGTTTGGCGGGATCTTCTTCCACGAGGCCATCGGTCACAGTCTCGAGGCCGACGGGATAAGGAAAAAAACTTCGTGCTTCCACGACAAGTTAGGCCAGCCGATCGCTTCCGAGGTGGTCACTCTTGCCGACGACGGAACCTACAAGGGCGCCTGGGGAGCGGTCAACGTCGACGACGAGGGCTCGACCGGCCAGAACACCATCCTCATCGACAAGGGAATCTGCAGCGCCTTCCTCCAGGACAGGCTGAACGCCAAGCTCATGAAGATGAAGCAGACAGGGAACGGCCGCCGGCAATCTTACCAGCACTACCCCATTCCCCGGATGACCAACACCTATCTCCATCCCGGCGAGTCGCTGCCAGAAGACATCGTCAAGTCCGTGGACACAGGGCTCTACATCGCCAAGATAGGCGGCGGAAACGTCCAGCCGACAACCGGCAGGTTTGTTTTCTCAGTGACCGAAGGCTACCTGATCGAAGCCGGCAAGGTGACCCGGCCGCTCAAGGGCATCATGCTCATGGGGAGCGGACAGGAGGTGCTCAAGAACATCACCATGGTCGGAAACGACCTTCTGGTCATCGGCGGCGGCTCCTGCGGCAAGGACGGCCAGTCCAAGCCGGTCGGGTTCGGCAACCCCACGCTCAAAGTAGCCAAGATCACCGTTGGCGGGAAAAAAGCCTAAAGGAGGGAAGCCATGGATTACAGAAAAATCGGAGAAGATATCGTCAAGAAAGCCATTAAAGGCGGGGCCGACGAGGCGGAAGCCGTCATCGAGCACATCAAGGAATTCAACGTCAGCGTGAGAAAAGGCGACGTCGAAACCCTCAAGAAATCCGTCTCCAAGGGCTTGGGGCTCCGGGTTTTTATCAACAAGCAGTTAGGGTTTTCCTACACCTCCGACCTGTCGCCGGAATCCCTGGAAGAGACAGTCAAAAAAACCGTTGAGCTGGCCAGAATCACCGAAGCAAAACCCTGGCAAGGCCTCCCCGACTTCGGCCCGCAGCCACTTGCTGAGCTCGCTCTCCATGACCCGGAGTTGGCTACTGTTTCTGACGAAAAGAAGATCGGAATCGCCCGCGAGGTTGAACGCATCGCCCTGGCCCAGGACAAGAGAATCACCAATAGCGAAGGCGGGTTTTTCTCAGATGCCGAGCGCATCGCCGGGCTTTTCAATTCCAAAGGCATTTCCTACACGCTTCAGGAGACGCGCTGCTCGTTCGGCGCTTACGTCATCGCCGGCGAGGGTGATAACATGCAGGGAGGCGGTTGGTCTAGCTCGAAGCGCTATTTCAAAGAGCTCGAGCCGGTCGAGCAGGTCGCCAAAACAGCGGCCCAGCGAGCGGTGGAGATGCTGGGAGCCAGGCCAGTCGAGACAAAGAAAGTCCCGGTTGTTTTTGACCGCTACGCCGCTCCGGCTTTCTGGATGGGCGTGCTCTCGGCTTTAAACGGCGACGCTGCCTTCCGGAAGACAACATTCATGAGCGACATGCTCAAAAAACAGGTCGCCTCGCCGCTCGTCACCATCCACGACGACCCGACCAGGCCTCGCTTTGTCGCCTCGGGGCCCTTTGACGGCGAGGGAAACGTCACCCGGAAAAACACGATCCTGGAGAAGGGCGTCCTCAAGATGTTCTTCTATGATTCGCAAACAGCGCGCAAGGCTGGCGTCAAGGTGAACACGATAGCCCGGCGCGGCGGATACAAGTCAGGGCCCTCGGCTGGGTTCATTTGCGTCATCGTCGAGAACGGCGAGGAAGACCCAGCCTCGCTCCTCAAGGACCTCAAAGAAGGACTCCTCGTCACCAGCATGAGAGGAACAGGCACGGATGTGACGACAGGCGCTTTTTCGGTCGGCTGCAGCGGCTTCTGGATCTTGGACGGCGCCAAAGCCTTCCCAGTGGACGGGGTGACCCTCGGCGGGACCACACTCGATCTCTTGAAGAACATCGACAAACTGGCCAACGACCTCGACCTCCGCGGCAGCCTCAACAGCCCCTCCTTCCGGGTGACCGAAATCACTGTCGGCGGCAAAAAAACATAATCTTATTTCTTGAGCTCGGTGTTGAGCCGGCGGAATTTCTCGTGCCGCTTCTGGAAACCGTAAAACTCGGTCGTGCAGACGGGCGTAAAGTCCCGAATGATCTTGTTCCTCCCGCGTATAAGCTTGACAGCATTAAAAGCAAAGTTTTATCATCCCTGGCGAGGGGAGAAATGAAAAATCATAGAATGTGGCTTTTTTGGGTTGTCACGGGAGCGGCCGCGCTATTATCCGCGGCCCAGGACTCTCTTAAGCCCCTGGCAGAAATCTACAAGGGCGGAACTGTTCGCTTCGTGCCGGAGCTCGTCCTTGACGAAAGTTCGCTTCCGGAAGAGGCATTTTTCGAGAGCGTGGTTGACATCAAATTGGACCCAGACGGCAGTGTTTATTTCTGCGATTATAAGGCCAATAACATCAAGAAATTTGATGCAACGGGAAGGTATTTAAAAACCATCGGCAGGAAAGGCCAGGGGCCTGGAGAGTTTAATATGCCCTTTTGCATTGCCGTCACGGCAGAACGGCTGATTGTATGGGACATGGGCAACAGGCGACTTAGCCAGTTAACACCCGACGGAAGTTTCTTGAAGTCAATACCTTTCCAATTTGGCCAGGGAAGGCCGGAAAGGAGGAGGTGTCTTCCTGACGGGAACATCGTCATCGGGATGGAAAAGACCTATTTCGGGGAAGAGAACAGGCCGCAGGATTATTCGATTGAAATCTATTCTTCCGACCTTGAGCATAAAAATACTATCTACACGCAACAAGTCTGGCGAAACCGGTATATCAGGATTGAGAAGGGAACGACCAATATCCCCCAGCCTTTCACTCCCATGGTCTACTGGGATGTCTCTCCGGACGGAAAAATCATTATCGGCCATTCAAAAAATTACGAGATTGAGGTCCACTCAAGCGAAAAAGGCAGGCTTTTTTCTTTTCGCCACACGTATGAACCCGTGAAAGTTACAGAGAAGGACAAAGAAATGTTTTTTGCCGGGATGGTGACATCGGTTGGTGGCGTGACCAAGCCCGGCGCTCCCGATTATATCGTCAAGAACACGGAATTTCCCAAAGAAAAGCCGGCTTTCTTCGACATCTTAGTGGATTCAGACGGAAACATTCTTGTCTCATCCCACAGGAAGAAAAGGGAGGAAGAATCCACAACTTTTGACGCCTTCACTCCCCAGGGAAAATTTATCGGCGCCTTTCACGTCGCAGGGCCAACCCGATCCCTTTATTGCTTCCGTGGCGCCGCGATCCGCCAGGGTCTATTCTGGGCCTATGAGACGGGCGAGGAGGGGTCGATAAAAATTATAAAGTACAGGATATCCGGATAGAGCTTTTGTTTAGAGGTATTTTTTGGCGTTTCTTTTCTTGAGCGCTTCGATTATGTCCTTGACCCGTTGGTCCTGGTCCCTCCGGCAGACAAGAAGGGCATCTTTTGTATCGACGACGATGACATCCTGGAGCCCAATAAGAGCTGTCAGCTTGCGCGGGCTGTAGAGGAGACAGCTCGAAGAATCGATGACCAGGCTCTCGCCGTGAAGCGCGTTGTTGGCTTCATCTCTTGTCCAGATTTCGGCGAGCGCCGACCATGACCCGACATCAGACCAGCCGAAATCTCCCCTCGTCATCAGGACGCCCTCAGCTTTTTCCATAAGAGCATAGTCAATAGAGGTGGCCGGGATTTCCCTGAAGACCGCTCTTAGTATCCGGTCGTCTTTTTCTTTCAGGCCGCGGAGGATTCTCTTCCAGTAGGGAAAAAATTCCGGCGCATATCGTTCGAGTTTCCGGCCAAACACGTCCGCTCGCCAGATGAACATCCCTGAATTCCAGTAATGCCTGCCGTCTGATGCGAACTCCTTGGCCTGTTTGAGCCCAGGCTTCTCTTTAAACCTGACGACAGGGTAGAATCGCTCGCCGCGGAAGTTTTGAACCTTGTGCCGGGAGATCTCGATGTAACCGTAGCCCGTCGCGGGGTAAGTCGGCGGAATGCCAAACGTGATAATCACCTCTTCTTTTGCCGCCGCCTCAGCCGAAGCCTCGAGCTTTCTCAGGAAGACATCCCTCTTCGAGATGAGATGGTCGGCGCACAGCGCGGCCACAACAGTCCGGGGGTTTCTCAGATAAACACTGGCTGTGGTCAGGATCAAAGACGCGGCAGTGTTCTTTGCCTTGGGCTCGACCAGGACATTTTTTTCCGGCAACCGGGGCAGGAGGCGCTTGATCAGCCTGGCCTGCCCGCCATCAGAAATGGTGTAGATCGAAGAATAAGACACGAGCGGCAGAAGTCGCTCCACGGTCTCCTCGATCATCGTCCTGCGGCTCGTGATGGGCAAAAACTGCTTGGGCCGCTTCTCGCGGCTCAGCGGCCAGAACCTTGTTCCACGGCCGCCGGCCATGATGACAACGCAAAAGCTCTTTTTCCCGCTCATGAATCTCCCAGCCCCTTGATCGCCCTTTCCACAGTCTTTTCTACCTCAAAGCGGATAGCTTTAAGGTCTTCTGGAGTTTCGGCTTCAAACCTCAGGACCAGGACAGCCTGGGTGTTTGAGGCCCTGACCAGCGCCCAGCCCTTAGGATAGTTCACCCGGACTCCGTCGATGTCGATGACGGAATATTTTGAGGCCAACTCTTTTTTGACGCCTTCCACGATCTTGAATTTAACCTCGTCCGACGCATAGATCCTTATCTCTGGCGTATAGAAAGTCCTGGGCAGGTCGGCCAGCATGCCGGAGAGTCTCTTATCCGAACGGCTGAGAATCTCCGCCAGCCTGGCCGATGAATAGATGGCGTCGTCAAACCCGTAGTACCGGTCGGCAAAAAAGATGTGGCCGCTCATCTCGCCGGCGAGCAGAGCTTTTTCTTCCCTGATTTTCTTCTTTATCAGCGAGTGGCCTGTCTTCCACATGATCGGCCGGCCGCCCAGCCTCTCTACCTCCTCATAGAGAAGCTTTGAGGCTTTGACCTCAGAGATGACCGCCGCGCCCGGGTGGTGGGGCAGGATATCCCTGGAGAAGACGATCATCACCTGGTCGCCCCAGAGAAGCTGTCCCCGGTCGTCGACGATGCCCAGCCTGTCGCCGTCGCCGTCATAGCCGACCCCGAAATCCGCTTTTTCCTCTTTGACTCTCGCCACAAGCTCTTCCATGGCCTCGGGCAGCGTTGGGTCCGGGTGGTGGTTGGGGAAAGTCCCGTCGGGCTCGCAGTAGAGCTCCACCACCTCGCAGCCTAACTTCTTGAAAACCGGTGCAGCGACAAAACCGGCTGCGCCGTTTCCGGCGTCCAGGACGACCTTGAGTTTTTTCTCCAGCCTGATGTCCCTCAGCAGGTAATCTTCATAGTCGGGGATGATGGTATAGGCTGATTTTTTTCCTGGCTTATCCCTGACAATTTTCTTATCCCTAAGGATCGCGTAGATGTCCTGAATGGCCTCGCCGTAGAGCGTTTCTTCGCCCACCATCATCTTGAACCCGTTGTACTCGGGCGGGTTGTGAGAGCCAGTGATCATGACCGCCGCCTCGTGTTTCCGATGAAAAACGGCAAAATAGAGAAGCGGCGTGGGAATCATCCCCAGGTCAACGACGCTGCAGCCCGTTCGAAGAAGCGCCCGGGTGATGGCCTCCGCGAAAACAGGCGAGCTCAGCCGGCAGTCTCTTCCCAGGGCCACTTCCCTTTTCCCGCGCTCCCGGAAGTACGTCCCCAGGCCCTCTCCGAGAAACTCGACGAATTCCACGGTCAGGTCCTTGTCGACGATTCCGCGGATATCGTACTCCCGGAAGATTTTGGGGTTGATCCTCATGTCTTTCCCTCCCTGCGCAGACGGGTCGGCTCTCTCTTCACTCTGGTTTGCTCACGCTTTCGCGTTGAATAAATTTTTGACTTTCTCCTCGACCAGGCTCCACTTTTTTTGGGACTCTAAGATGAACTCAATAAATTCCCTTACCGCGCCTTTGCCGCCCTCCTGGCGGCAGATGAAATGGCTGTTCTGTTTTACCAGGGGATGGGCGTCGGCCACGGCAGCAGCAAGCCCTACCGACCTAATCACCTCGAGGTCGCCGAGGTCATCGCCGATGTAGGCGACTTCCTCAATTCTTAACCCGTGTTTCTCGAGAATTCCTTCTAACACGCGCTTCTTGTCCAGAATGCCCTGATGAAGCTCGTCTATGCCAAGCCTCGCTGCCCGTCTCTCCAGGGCCCGCGACGTCTTGCCTGTGATGATTCCCGTTTTGATACCGGCCAGATGCGCGAGCAGGATGCCAAGCCCGTCCTTGACGTTATAGGACTTAACTTCCTCGCCGTCGGGCAAGACGATGAGAGTGCCGTCCGTCAAGGTCCCGTCCACGTCCATGATAATCATTTTGACCCGTCTGGCCCTTTTTCTTTCGTCCGCCATCAGAACATCTCCGTCCGCCACAGGTCATGGAGGTGGACGATCCCCTCAACTTTGCCCTCCCTGTTCTTGATAATCAATGAAGTTATCCGCTTCTCCTCCATCAGGTTCAGAGCTTCGGTAGCCAGGTCCTCTTTGCCGATCGTTATCGGGTCCGGCGTCATGCACTCCGCGGCTGTCTTATCAAAAAGTTCTTCACGGTACCGCCGCATCGACCGTCGAAGGTCGCCGTCGGTGATGATCCCGCGGAGCTTTTCCTCAGCGTCGACGACACACGTCATGCCAAGTTTTTTCCTTGTCATCTCCTCAATTACCTGAATCATCGGCGTGTCGATCGCGACGCGCGGGATTTCACCGCCGGTGTGCATGAGGCTTCCCACTTTGAGGAGTTTTCTCCCTAATTGCCCTTTGGGGTGGAAAAGGGCAAAATCCTCTTCTCCTAACCCTTTCTTTTTCATCAGGGCGATAGCCAGGGCATCACCGAGGGCCAGGGCTGCGGTCGAGCTCGCTGTCGGGACGACGCCTTTTGGCCCCGCTTCTCTCTCGACCCCGGCATCGAGCACGATGTCGCTGTAATTGGCGATGCGTGAATTCCTGTTTCCCGTAATGGTAATGAGCTTAATGCCGATCCTCTTGATGAACTCGAGAAGGTCGACGATCTCCCGCGTTTCTCCGCTGTAGGAAACGGCCAGAATCACGTCGTCCTTGAGGATCATTCCCAGGTCTCCGTGTCCGGCCTCAGCCGGGTTGACGAACAGGGCCGGCGTGCCGCAGCTGGCCAAAGTCGCCGCAATCTTGCGACCGACGAGCCCGGACTTGCCCATGCCCGTCACGATGACGCGCGCCCTGGTGTTGAAAAGAAGGTCCACGGCCCGGGCAAAATCTTCATCCACCCTGGAAACGAGGGCCGCCAGGGCCCTGGCCTCTATCTCCAACACTTCCTTTCCCGCCTTGATGACATCATCTTTTTTCATGGGTTTGATGACCTCACTCCGACTCCTCTTTGAGGGCTTTCTTGATTCGCAACGCGCGCGTCAGAACCTCTTCTAATTTATTTATTATCAATGAATTATAAGCATCGGAAAGTGCTTGCGGCGGGTTGTCGTGGACCTCGATAAAGACCCCGTCCGCGCCGGCAGCGACCCCGGTCTGGACCATGAGCGGGATGAACTCGGCCTCCCCGGCCGAAGCCTCTCCCCTGCCGCCCGGCCTCTGAACAGCATGGGAGGCGTCGATCACAACCGGAAAGCCCCATTTCTTCATCAAAGGAATCGACCTGACATCAAAGACGAGGTTGTTGTAGCCGAAGGATGTCCCCCTCTCTGTGATGATGATCTTCTGGTTCCCCTGGCTCAGGGCTTTCTCCACCGCATTGGCCATCTCCTGGGGCGAAAGGAATTGGCCCTTCTTGAGGTTCAGCGCCTTCCCAGTCCTGGCCGCCTCAATGATCAAATCCGTCTGCCGGCAGAGGAAGGCCGGAATCTGGATGACGTCGAGAACTTCAGCCGCTTTTTCGACCTGGACTGTTTCGTGCACGTCTGAGAGCACAGGAATCTCAAGCTCGTGTTTTATGCGTTTGAGGACAGCCAGGCCTTTTTCCAGCCCGGGCCCCCGGAACGACCTCACCGATGAGCGGTTGGCTTTATCATACGAAGCTTTGAAGATGAGCGGCAGCCCGATGTTCGCGCAGATGGCCTTGATTTGGCCGGCCAGAGAGAACGCATGCTCCTCGCTCTCGATGACACAGGGCCCTGCGATCAGGAAAAGCGGCGTCTTGCCTCCAACCTTGACCTTATCGCTGACCTTGATTTCTCTTGACCCTCTTGAGTCGATGGACATAGCTCGCTCCGATAAAATCTTTAAACAAAGGATGGGATGTCAACGGCCTGGACTTGAATTCCGGATGGAACTGACACCCGACAAACCAGGGATGGTCTCTAAGTTCGATGATCTCAACGAGGTTGTGCCTTAGGTTTCGGCCGGCGAAAAAAAGACCGGCCCGGGCCAGTTTCTCCTCGTAAGCGGGGTTGAACTCGTAGCGATGGCGGTGGCGCTCGTAAATAATAGTTTTCCTATAGGCTCTATAGGAAAAGGAATTTTTTTCAAGGCGGCAGGCATACTGGCCCAGCCGCATCGTCCCGCCCAGGTCATGGTCCGGACGCAGCTCCCGCCAGAGGAAAAAAATCTTGTGCGGAGTGCGGGGGTCGAACTCCGTGCTGTTGGCTCCCTCGAGCCCGGCGACGTTCCTGGCAAATTCGACGGCCGCGCACTGCATCCCCAGGCAGATGCCAAAATAGGGAACTCGATTCTTGCGGGCGAAAGCGACGGCCCTGATTTTTCCCTCAATGCCCCTGATGCCGAAGCCTCCAGGAACAAGGATTCCATCTTTATCTCCCAGGATATCTTTGGCTTGGCTTTTTTCCAGAGTTTCGGCTTCAATCCAACAAATATTGACTTTAAGCCCATGCGCCACTCCCCCATGGACGAGGGCTTCCTTCAGGCTGAGATAGGAGTCCTGAAGCCCCGCATATTTTCCGACAAGCCCGATGGTTACTTCATCCAGGGGATTTTTCATCCGGTCGACGAAAGTGCGCCAGGGACCAAGGCTTCTCCGCTTCTTGGGCAGATTGAGCTTTTTCAAGATGTACGCATCCAACCCCTCTGAAGCGAAGATCAGCGGGATCTCGTAGATGTTATCGACATCCTTGGCGGTGATAACCGCTTCGAGAGGGACATTCGTGAACAGCGATATTTTCCCCTTGATATCGGCTGTCAGGAACCTATCCGTCCGGCAGAGGATGATGTCTGGCTGAATTCCTATGGCCCTGAGTTCACGGACACTGTGCTGCGTCGGTTTGCTCTTGAGTTCGCCCGAAGTGGCGATGTACGGCACCAGGGTGAGGTGGACAAAAAGAGTATTTTCTGCTCCCAGAGCCAACCTCATTTGTCTCGTGGCTTCGAGAAATGGAAGGCTCTCGATATCTCCGACCGTCCCGCCGATCTCCACAATGATAATGTCGTTCTCGTCCGAGACGGCAGCGAACGCTTTCTTGATCTCATCGGTCACATGCGGGATGACCTGGACGGTCTTGCCCAGATACTCACCCTTTCGCTCCTTGCGGATGATCGACTCATAGACCTTGCCGGCAGTCCAGTTGTGCGCCTTGGTCGTCCGTGTTGATGTAAACCTCTCGTAATGCCCCAGGTCCAGGTCTGTCTCGGCGCCGTCGTCTGTGACATAGACTTCGCCGTGCTGGAAAGGGCTCATCGTCCCGGGGTCAACGTTCAGGTAAGGGTCGAATTTTTGAATAGTGATCTTGTAGCCGTGGCTCTCCAGCAGCCGGCCGATCGAAGCGGCTGCTATCCCCTTGCCCAGGGCCGAAAGCACGCCGCCCGTTACAAAGATGTATTTTGGCTTAGCCATTTTCCCGCGTCTTCAGATAATTTTCGACTCTGATTATATCCTCTGGCGTGTCCACGCTCAAGGTCGGCCGAGGGATTTCGATCATTCTTATTTTATGCCCGTTTTCAATCGCTCTGAGCTGCTCCAGGTTCTCGGCCTTCTCGAGCCCCGACCTTGACATCTCGACAAGCTTCAGAAGAAAATCCCGCTGAAAGCCGTAAGCTCCGATGTGCTGGTAGAAAAAATCAGGCGCCTGATAGGGGAGGGGCGACCGGGAAAAATACAGGGCAGTCCCCTGGCTGTCGGCTACGACTTTAACGATGTTAGGGTCCCCGATGAGACTGAGGTCAAAGACCTTCGCCATGAGCGAAGCCATTTGTGTCGAACCGTCCTGGAGAGCCCTGACCAGGACATCCACCATTTCTCCTGTGATGAGAGGTTCATCGCCCTGAACGTTGATAACCAACGGAACCTCGAGCGTCCGGGCAACCTCGGCCACTCTCTCTGTCCCCGTGCGATGGCCGGACGATGTCATTATCGCTTCAGCGCTAAAGGCTTCAGCTGCCCCAAGAATTCTCTCGTCGTCTGTGGCAATGATTACTCTGTCCACGAACTCGGCCTGCTTGATTCCCTCATAAACCCATTGAATCATCGGCTTCCCCAGGATAAGAGCAAGCGGTTTGCCCGGAAAGCGGCTCGACCCGTAGCGGCAGGGAATCACGGCAACGGCCTTTTTCAACACCCTTCTCCCGGTCAGTCCTTTGGTTCAGCCGGCGGTAACGCCGCCTGTTCTCCCGCGTGGCAGTTGGCTTCCATGTGAGCGCCCTCTTCTACGGCCAGCCTGGGAGCGCTGACAGTGCCGATGACCCGGCCTCGAGAATGGATTTCCACCTTATCCGCAGCCTGGATGTTTCCTTTCACTTCGCCGTTGACAACGAGATAGCCCACCTTTATATCAGCTTCTACCTTTCCTTGCTCGCCTATGATCAACATCGACTCGGAGTTTATCCTTCCCTTGAAATAGCCGTCGATGCGAAAAGAGCCCCTGAACGAAAGGTCGCCCTGGAACTCCGTGTCTTTGTCAAAAAAACCCGTGATCTTGCTCTCGTCGTACTCTTTTTTCTTTTCTTTCATCATGCCTCTCCTTTGATTTTTTCGTATATCCTGTTCAAATCGTCCAGAGAAAAATAGAAGATCTTGATCGTCCCTCTTTTTTGGCTTCCAGATATTGCCACCTTAGTTCCTAATAGCCTGATGAGCTCCTCTTCCACCGCCTGAAGGTTTGGGTCGAATGACTCCCTTCTTGTTTTGGCAGGAGCTCTCTTCAGCCTTGAAATCAACCTCTCAGTTTCTCTCACGTTCAGGTCCTTGTTGACAATCTGCTGAGCGACTTCTGCCTGGACGCCGGCGTTATCAAGAGAGGCCAGGGCTCTGGCATGTCCCATCGAAATCTTGTTCTCAGCAAGGTAATCCTGTATGCTTTTTGGAAGCGAGAGCAGACGCAGATAATTGGTCACGGAAGACCGGTCTTTGCTGACTCTCTCGGCAATCTCTTCATGAGTGAAACCGAGTTCATCTATCATTCTCTTGTAAACAAAGGCGATTTCCAGGGGATTCAGGTCCTCGCGGTGGAGGTTCTCGACGAGAGAAACTTCGAGCTGTCGCTCTCTTGGGATGGAACGAATGAGGACAGGGATTTTCTTCAAACCAGCTTTCAGGGCTGCCCGCCATCTTCGCTCGCCCACAATTATCCTGTACTGATCATTTTCTGGCACAACTAAGATCGGCTGAAGAATGCCGGCCTCTTTAATCGACTGTGCCAGCTCTTCGATTGACGCGGCATCAAACTTTAGCCGTGGTTGCATCGGGTTCGCTATAATAGAGTCAATATCCACCTCGGCATACCGTTCATCCTTCAGAATCCCGTAATCATCGGGCAAGAACACTCCCAAGCCTTTTCCCAAAGCCTTCTTGGTCATTTTTTCATCATCTCCTGAGCCAGGTCGAGATAAGCTTCAGCTCCCCTGGATTTGATATCATACAGGACGATGGGCCGGCCAAAGCTTGGCGCCTCAGCCAGCCTCACGCTCCTCGGGATAACAACCTGGAAAACAAGCGTTTTAAGAGACCGCCGAATCTCTTCAGCCACCTGTTTTGAAAGGTTTGTCCTTTCGTCGTACATTGTCAGGACGATTCCCTCGATAGAAAGAGAAGGGTTGAAATAAGTCCTCACCTGGTCAAAAATCGCCAGCAGGTCTGGAATTCCCTCCATGCAGAGGAATTCACACTGGATGGGGATCAAGACTGAATCGGCTGCGGTCAACGCATTTATAGTTAAGAAACCCAGAGAAGGAGGGCAATCGATGAAAATATAATGAAACTGCCGCCTGATTTTTTCTAAAGCATCGCGCAGCTTCCGCTCTCTTTTTTCCAGGTTGAAGAGCTCGACTTCGACCCCGGCCAGCTCCGGCGACCCCGGGCAAAGGTAATAGTTGTCAAGTTCAGTCCCCTGGATGAGCTCTAACATATCCCGGCCGTTCATCATGGCCTGATAGATTCCCTTTCGCACCTCTTTTGTCTTCCCCAGGCTGGCTGTTGCCATTCCCTGAGGATCAAGGTCAATAACCAGCGCCCGGTTGTTCTTCAAGGCCAAGGCGGCGGCAAGGTTGACCACGGTGGTCGTCTTCCCAACTCCACCTTTCTGGTTGGCGACAGCAATGACTTTAGCCATTTCAGCTCAATGTTTCACGTGGAACAGGACGTCCCTTGCCCGAGTTTTTTCTCGCCCTGGCTTTAAGGAACAAACAAATATTGACTATTGCGGCTGGCGTCAGCCCGGGTATTCTCTTGGCCTGACCTACTGATTTCGGCCTGAAACTCTCCATCTTTTCAACCGCTTCTCGGGTTAGCCCAGGAATTTCGCGGAAATTCAGCCCTTCTGGGATTTTTACCCTGTCCATTTTTCTCATCCTAACAATTTCTTTTTCCTGCCGTCTAACATACCCTTCATATTTAACTTCGAACTCAACGGCTCTCCTTTCCTCGTCAGACAATTGAACAGGAAGTTTTGCATATTTTAGCACATTTTCGATTCTCACATGAGGTTTTTTTAGCCAGTCCCGAAGAGAAATTTTCTCTTTATTGCCGACCCTGACCTTTTTTTCCTGGAGAAAAGTGAAAACGCGTTTTAGTCTTGCCTTTTTTTCAAGATATGCCCGAAAATCCTCTTTGCCGATAAGCCCCAGCTCGAACCCATAGCCGATGAGCCTTTGGTCAGCATTGTCTGCCCTCAGCAGTAACCTATGTTCAGCTCGCGAAGTGAACATCCTGTATGGTTCCTCGACTCCCTTTGTTACCAGGTCATCAATAAGGACTCCGATATAGGCTTCATGCCGGCCGAAAAGAAGCGGCGCTTTCTTCTTTATTTTCAAGGCGGCATTAATCCCGGCCATAAGTCCCTGCGCAGCTGCCTCTTCATATCCGGAAGTCCCGTTAATCTGCCCAGCAAGATAGAGATTCTCGATTTTGCGAGTTTCCAAACTGTGTTTGAGCTCAACCGGCGAGACAGCGTCATACTCGATTCCGTAGGCCGGCCTGAGGATTTTTGCGCTCTCCAGGCCAGGAATGTTCTCCAGGATTTCCTTTTGGACCTCGAAAGGAAGGCTTGATGACAGGCCATTGACATAGATTTCTGAGGTGCTCAAGCCCTCGGGCTCGAGGAAAAACTGGTGACGCTCGTGGTGCGGGAACTTGACGACTTTGTCCTCTATGGAAGGGCAGTAACGCGGTCCGATGCCAGTGATCTTGCCGCTGTAAAGCGGCGACTTATCCAGGTTTTTCTGGATGACCTCGTGAGCCCGAGCATTAGTGTAGCCAAGGTGGCACAGGACTTTGTTTTCCAGAGCCCTGCGGGTGCGGAAAGAGAAGGGGACAGGCACTTCATCTCCAGGCTGGGGAGTGAAAACCTCCCAGCCGATCGAGTGCTTGTCAAGCCTCATCGGCGTCCCTGTTTTCAGCCGGAACATCTTGAGTCCTAACCTCTTCAAGCTGTCGCTCAGCTCGACTGCGGCGGGCTCGTTCGCCCTGCCCGCCGGATAAGAATGCAGTCCCATGTGGATAAGCCCGTTCAGGAACGTCCCGGGCGATAGGATGACTGCCTTTGCTGATATAGAGTTTCCGTCCATAGTTCTGACGCCCTTCGCCTTAGCTCCAGAAACAAGCACCTCTGTCACAATCGCTTGAAAGAGGGTTAAGTTGGGCGTTTCTTCAAGTCGTTTTTTCATGGTTAACCGGTAGAGCGCCTTATCGCACTGGGCGCGCGGCGCCTGGACAGCGCCTCCACGGCTGCGGTTAAGCAGCCTGAACTGAATTCCTGTCTCATCTGCCAGAAGGCCCATGAGGCCGCCGAGAGCATCGACCTCCCGCACTAAATGTCCCTTGGCCAGGCCGCCGATAGCCGGGTTGCAGGACATCTGCGCAACGGTCTCCAGGTGAATGGTTATAAGAAGGGCCTGAAGGCCCATTTTGCTTGCAGCATAAGCTGCTTCGCAGCCAGCGTGCCCTGCGCCGACCACGATGACATCGAAATCAAAAGCTTCAGACCTTTTCCGGTTCATTTCCCGACACAGAACCGACTGAAAATACTGTTGATAACGTCATCTGGCCTGATCTCTCCGGTCAGGCTACTGATGGCCGGAAGCGCCTGGCGGATTTCCTCTGCCACCATTTCCTCCGTATACCCCTGGTCCATAAGCTTTAGGGCTTGCTCTAAAGGAATGAGGGCCTTTTCGAGTAGGAATTTCTGCCTCTGGTGGAAAATGACTTCTTCCCCGGCAGCGGCTTTGGGGACAAAAACTCGATGAATCGCCTCTTTGAGTTTTCCCAGGTTTGTCCCGTTCAACGCAGAGATGTCAAGCCAAGGCTTCTTCCTGTCCAGAGCCTTGCACTTCTCTTTGTCGATTTTTCCAGTCAGGTCGCATTTGTTGAATAAGAAAATTGTTTTTTTATGCCTGTAATTCCTGATCAGCCTCAAGTCAGCCTGAGTTTCTGGCCGCGAAGAATCAAGAACAAGGAGGATACCGTCTGCCCTCGAAGCGAGATCCAGGCCTCTTCTGATTCCCTCTTCTTCTATGGGGTGAGAGGGCTTATCGAGCCCGGCCATATCCACGAGCTGAAAAACAGATCCCTTGATGGTCATCCTTTCCCTGAGATAATCCCTCGTTGTTCCAGGATAAGGGCTGACAATCGCCCTTTCTTCATCCAAAAGAGCGTTAAAAAGAGTGGATTTCCCGACATTGGCCTTGCCCACGATTGCCAGGCTCAGTCCTTCAGTCATCGTTCTCCCGGCCTCGTAACTTTCGATGAGTCTTCCAATCGCCGCGATGACTTCTTTGAGGCTTTGGCCGATGTGCTCAGGCCCAATCGGAAGTCCATCCTCAGGAAATTCGATAGCAGCTTCAACCTGGCTCAGAACATTAATGATTTTCCTCCTTAATTCTCCTATCTTGCGCGATAGCTTTCCCTTCAACTGTCCAAAAGAAATCTTTGCTTGTTCGAGCGACGCGGCGGTGATGAGGTCGTTGACAGCTTCGGCCTGGAGGATGTCGATCCTGCCCCGGAGGTACGCTCTAAGCGTGAATTCACCCGGATGAGCTGGCCTGGCTCCGGCCCTGATACCCAGGCGAACCACCTCCTCTAAGATGACAGGGCTTCCATGACAGGTGATTTCGACCGCGTTCTCACAGGTGTAGGATCTCGGCTTCGGGAAGAAGACAAGGTAGGCTTCGTCGATCGACTCATCCTTTTCCCTGTCATAAACCTCGCCCAAGACAAGGCTGCGCGGCGGTATTCTCCCTCGATTTTTCTTGGGTTTAAAGATCTTTCTGGCGATGCCAAGGGCCCTCTCGCCGCTCAGCCGGACGATCCCCAGGCCTCCGTAACCTGCCGGGGTAGAAATAGCAATAATCGTGTCTTCAAGCATCTAAAAATCAATTTTAAAGAAGAAAACGGAATTAGTAAACAATCGCTCGGGTAATAATTCCGAGACGCTTCCGAACTTTATTTATTATGCATTAATCTTCCCTGCCCCTCTTAGGGAATTAAGAGGGGAACGACGGTCAGCGTCTCGGGAAAGGTCGACCCCCGAAACCTCGCCACCCATCGGGTGTTGGCTTATCGCGCCGATTTTGCAGAAGCGCAAGCTCATTCGCTACCCAAGAAGTTTCTATCGGCATGTATGAAAGCGCTATTGGAGGCTCAGCCGTCAGCTTTGTTGATGGGGAAAATCTTGACCCTCTTGAGAAACCCCTCCCCGATGCTCTCGCTCGTTATCCCGGGAACCTGGTTCACGGCGATATGAACGATCCGCCTTTCGTACGGGTTCATGAGGTCGAGGATTTCGTTCTTGCCCGTCTCGCTCACCTGGTATGCGACCTCCTGGGCAAATTCCCTCAGCCTTTTTTCCTTCCTCCGCCTGTAGAATTCGCAGTCAACCTGCACTTTGTGCGGCGAAATCTTGTTCAAAAGATGCTGAAAAGCTAACAGCAAGGCTCCGTCCTTGCGGAGAAGCAGGTTTTTGTCCTCACCGTTAAAAATAATGTAAATCGTTTCATTCTTCTTTTTAACCTGGTAGGTCAACTGGAGCGGAAAATGAGGGAGTATTCTTTCCAGGAAATCATCGACGCTTCGGGCATCGAGCTCTTTTTTTGGCCAGGCCCGGATGACGATCTCTTTGCCCCTGATGCCGAAGAGCTTGGTCTTCGCCGTCACTATTTCATAATTCAGTTTCTCCCTGGGCATTTTGAGAACGTGCTCGGCCTGGCCCAGGGCTTCGTCCAGGTTCTTCCCCTTGAATTCCTGAAGCTCGTCACCTTTTCCGTTTTTTTCCATGCGCTTCTCTCTTTTTTTTGCCCATCATCCGGTTCATGATGTACTGCTGGCCTATCTGAAGGACGTTGTTGGTCAGCCAATAGAGGACCAGCCCGCTCTGAAAATTCATGAAAAAAACAGTCATGATGACAGGCATGATGAGCATTATCCTGGCCTGGGCCGGGTCAGCAGAGGTCGGCGTCATCTTCTGGCTGATGAACTGCGTCATGCCCATTAATATCGGTGTGACATAATAAGGATCTTTGACGGAAAGGTCCTTGATCCAGAGAATGAACGGGCTTTGCCTGAATTCGATACCAATGACCAGCAGCCTGAAAAAACCCCAGAACACCGGAATCTGAATCAGGATGGGCAGACAGCCGCCAGCCGGGTTGATGCCGTGCTCTTTGTAGAGCCGCATCATCTCCTCGTTCATCTGGCGCCGCTGGGAAATATCCTGTTTAGCTTTTTTGTACTTGGCTCTCAGAGCTTTTATCTTGGGCTGGAGTTCCTGCATCTTGGCCATGGACTTTGTGCTGCTGTAAGTCAGCGGGAAAAAGAGAATCTTGATCACCAGGGTCAGGATGATGATGGAAAAACCCCAGTTGGGGATATATTTATGGATAAATTGGATGGACACAAGGAGAACCTCGGCAATAGCACCGAAGAAGCCGAAATTTATTATTTTTTTTGCGCCGTGCCCGAACTCTTTCAAGCGGCCGGATTCTTTTGGCCCGAGGTAAGCCCTCTCAGGCCGGCTTACGGAAAGAAAGAAAAAGGCTGTCTGTTGGTCGCCGCCTTCTTGCTGGATACGCGCGCTGCCCCGCTGGCCCGGGGTAAGGAAGAGCGCCGTCATGTAGTTGTCCTCGTAAGCGGCCCAGTCGGCAAAGTTGACAGCGCTCGTTTCCGGCTTGACCTTCCTCTCATCCAGACGGTAGACTCTGTTAGCTGCCAGGACAGCAACTCCGCTTCCACCCCCGAACTGATGCCGCTTGTCCGATGGCAACGGGTTGCCGATTCCCGGGCCCCAGAGAAGCCGCGGTTCAACTTCCCGGCCGTCTTTCCACACGCTCATCCGGACGTCGAAAGCGTAGGTTCCGCCGGTGAAGACAAAGATTTTTTCTATTGTTATAGTATTCCCATCGGAATAATAAAATTTAACCTCTCCCTTTTCTCCGTCTCGAAGGTTCAGCCGAAAAACAGAGGGCACATAGAGGCTGTCGTTGGCGGCAAGGTCCAGCTCAGGATCCTGAGTCTCGAGGAAAAAGGGATACTTGCCGGCCTGAACAGCCCGGCCTGAGACAAGCTCTAAGTCTTCGCCGTTGTCGTCCCTGTGCGTTTTCAACGTCCAGCTCCGGAGCGACGCTCCGCGGTTGCTCCAGACTGCCTGGTAAAGAGACGTCTCCACAATGACCTGCTCTTCAGCCTGGGCTCTGGCCTCCTCAACCTCGGCCGGGAGAACCGGAAGGCTTTCTTTCTTTGCCTCGGGCTGTTTGAGGGCGGGGGCTATCTCTTCCAGCTCGACGGGCTTCTGCGGCAGCGCCGCCGGTTCTTCAGGCTGAGGCCTGTTTCTCAAGAAAATCGCCTGATAAAGGACGAGCACAAGAAAGGAAAGGGCAATGGCCAGAACTAATCTCTTCTCCATCACACAGACCTCTTACGGAACCAGGTCGACTCCGCCCGGATGAAAGGGGTGACACTTGAGCAATCTTTTGACCCCGAGAAAAGCTCCTTTGAGCGCCCCGTGCCTGGCGACGGCTTCCAGAGTGTAAGAGGAACAGCTCGGATAAAAACGGCACTGCCCGCCGAAGATAGGGGAGAGGACCACCTGGTAAAGCCTGATGCCCGTCAGCACCACCTTTTTCATCGCTCTTTTTTCTTCTTAAAAATTCTCTCGACCGCAGTCAAGTACTGCTCTTTCAACTCTTCCCACTTCACTTCTCCCATTTCTGGCCGGGCAATGATGAGCATGTCGAGGGGAAAGTCGAGCAATCCTTTGTTCCTTCGAAATAATTCTCTCATCCACCGTTTGACTTTATTCCTGGTCGCGGCATTCCCGACTTTTCTGCTGGCAACAACTCCCACTCGGGAAAAAGTCGAGCTGCTTGGAAGATAGATGAGACTAAAATATTTTCCCTTGTATCGGTTGCCTTTTCTATAGAGGAATAAAAAATCCTTCTTCTTCCTGATCCTCTCTCGAGGATTGAAGCTTTCACTCATCAGGCAGCGATTCTTTTCCTGCCCTTTTTTCTTCTGTTCTTGAGGACTTTCTGGCCAGCCTTGGTTTTCATCCTCGCCCGAAAGCCGTGTGTCTTCTTCCGTTTTCTCACGTTCGGCTTAAACGTGCTCTTCATAATGCGGCCCTGCGTCGAGAGGGCTTTATGTTAATAAAGCTTGCCCCGTCTGTCAAGCGTGTTGACTATCCAGGGTGGTTAGACTATAATTTTATCAATGAAATCGTTCAAGGTTGGGGATAGAATCATCTATCCCAATCAAGGCCTCGCCGTCATCGAAGACATCCAAGAGGAAAACCTCTTTAGCGAAAAGTTCAAAATCTACCACGTCAGGATTCTGGCCAATAATGCCCTTGTTTTAGTGCCTGCCACCAATACCGATGAAATCGGCATCCGCAAACCGGTCTCCGAGGATTCTGTCGAAGACATCTTCAGGTTCCTGAAAAAAAGGCAGGTGGACGTGACGACCGACTGGAAAGGCCGGTACAAGGAACATATTAATTTAATGCGTTCGGGCACGATCTTCGACATGGCAAGCGTCCTCAAAAGCCTCTACTACCTAAGCCTGACCAAGCCCCTTTCTTTTCGGGAAAAAAAGATGCTGGAAAAAGCCAAGGAGCTGCTCGCGGCCGAAATCTCCGAGGTTTCCTCTCTTCCTCTCTCCAAGATCGAGCAGCGCATCCTCGACACGCTGTCCCTGTGCTTCAAGGATGTGAAGCCGCCGTTGGAATTTTAGCTTCTACAGATGATCCTAACCTTTATCCTTCTTTTCATCCTATTTTTGTTCCTGAGCGCCTTCTTTTCCTCTTCCGAGACGGCCCTTGTGGCCTCAAACCCGTTTGCCCTCGACCTCCTTGAACAAAAGGGCTCCCGGAGAGCCCGGCTGATCAAGCGAATGATGGCCAGAGTCGACTATATCCTGGCGGCCATTCTCATCGGGAATAACCTGGTCAATATCGCGGCCGCATCCGTCGCCACCCTCATTTTTCTTTCCCTCGTCCCAGACCCGAGGAAAGCGGCGCTTCTGGCAACACTGGCCACCACTCTGCTCATCCTCGTTTTCGGCGAAATCAACCCCAAAACCTTCGCCGCTTACCATCCCATCAAAGTCTCCCTCCTCGTTGTCCATCCTTTGCGTTTCTTTGTCGGTATTTTTTATCCTTTGGTCAAAGCGTTTACGCTCCTTTCCCGTCTTCTCATTCCGCGCCCCGCTGAAGGAACCGGCAAGTCTCGAGCTCTCAACGAAGAGGAAGCAAAGCTCCTCCTTGCCAAGGGAATTAAGGGGATGTCTTCCCTGCGCAGGAAGATGATTAGCGGGGTGCTTGACATCGGGTCCCGCCCGGTCAAAGAAATCATGGTCCCTCGAATTGAGCTCAAGGCGATAGAGATCGGCTCTACCTTCGGAGAGATCATGGAGGTCATTTTATCAACTGAGTTCTCGAGATTCCCCGTCTACAGGGGCAGGCTCGACAACATCGAGGGGCTCATCCACACGAAGGACATTATTCCCTATATTATTGATAATAAAGAGTTTAACATCAACAACATCCTCCGTCAGCCGATGTTCGTCCCCGAGTCTGCTTCAATCGAAAAAGTCCTCATCCAGATGCAGGAGAGCGCTGTCCATCTGGCTTTCGTGGTGGATGAATTCGGTACGCTCGAAGGGATCGTCACGCTCGAGGACATCATCGAAGAGATCGTCGGCGAAATCCAGGACGAATACGACGAGAAAGTTGAAGAGTGGTTCCAGGCAGCGGGCAAAAACATCTACATCGTCAGGGGCAGCGCATCGATCAAGGAGCTGTGTCAGAGGCTTCCGCTGTGTGTGCCGCAGACAGCCGGGTTCACGACGCTGGCCGGATTTCTCCTCTATCAATTCGGAAGGATTCCTCACGAAAAAGACGCCCTGGAGTTTAGGGGAAATCAATTCATCGTCGAAAAGATGACCAAGCGCCATATCAGCCTGGTCCGGATCATCCTCAGCCCTGGGTCCCGAGAGAAAGTCCATGAAGATCGTCGCCACGAATAAGAAGGCCTACCATAATTATGAAATCGTCGAAAGTTTCGAGGCCGGAATCGTCCTCTTGGGAAGCGAAGTCAAATCGGTCCGGGAAGGAAGGATCAGCCTGAAAGATAGCTACGCGGAGACACGGAACGGCGAAGTTTTCCTCCTCCAAGCTCATATCAGCCCCTATGAGCCGGCCAACCGGTTCAACCACGAACCGCTCCGAGAAAGGAAACTCCTCCTTCATCGCCAGGAGATCAAGCGTCTCATCGGAAAAATCAGGGAAAAAGGCTACACGCTCATCCCGACCAAGGTGATGCTCAACGACAAAGGCAAGGTCAAAGTGGAAATTTCCCTCGCCAAAGGGAAGAGGGCTTACCAGAAGAAGCAGGCCATCAAGGAGAGGGACCTCGACCGAGAGATGAGGGCCGAACTCAAACGTCGCCTCCGCTAAAAAAATTGGGGACAGCGTACCCGTTTCACTATTTTATTTTTTTTCGCTGATTGACAAGCCGTCGGGCCACATCATATATTTGAGTTTCTTTTCTCGCTCGGATTACGTGTGATCATGAATAATGCAAGGAAAATGAATTTTGGCTACAGAGGAAAATGGGTCTGGATCGACCTTTCCCGGAGGAGTGTCCGTATAGAGCCTGCTGACCATGACCTCTGTCGCGATTATGTCGGCGGACGGGGCCTCCAGGCGAAACTTCTTGCCGAGCATCTGAAAAAAACCGGCCCCCTCAAGGATCCTCTCAGCCCCGAGAATCGAATCATCGTCGGAAACGCAGCGGCCAACGACACGCCCATTCCCACGGCTGGCCGAGGGTCCTGCTCTTTTATCGGGACGATGACCAGGTCTCCTCAACCCGTCTCCTGGGTGCCGGGCCATAAGCCGGTCTACGGGATGATCACGCATTCGAGCTGCGGCGGGCTCTTTCACAACATGCTCAAGAGAGCCGGCGTTGACCACCTCATCATTGACGGGAAGGCAGACAGGCCGGTCCGCATCCAGGCAGTCGAAGGCGATATCCGGGTCGTCGATGCGGAAGAAGATTTATTCCAGGTTGTCGACGGGAAAAAGGTCCTTCGTCCAGCTTCTGCAGTCACGGATTATCTTTCGGGAAAAATCAAAAGCTCGTCCACGGTGTGCGCGGGGCCGGCAGGATGGAACCTGGTCGACTTCGGTTGCCTGACAGCTGACCATCACCGCAATTTCGGCAGGGGCGGAGCCGGAGCCGTTTTCGGGTCGAAAAACCTCGTCGCCATCACCGCTTATGGAAAAGAAGGTGTGTCTCCTTATGATGCCGAAAAATTCAAGACGCTCGGCCAGGAGCTCGACCGCATGATCAAAGAAAGTGTGGAAGACCCTAACCGGACCGTCTCATTCCGGCCCAAGACCGGCACAACTTGGTGGCTCGACCGCGCCTTCAACGGGAAATACTTGGGCGTGGGAGGCGGATATCTTCCCTGGCACAACTTCGACGAGGGATATTTCGACCCGGATGACTACCGCCGGGTCTCAACGGACGCCTTTCTCGAGATCGCGGGAAAACACAATGTCTGCAATAAATGCCGGCATATATTTTGCACGCGCACGGCCAAGGTTGATTCTGGGCCGTACGCCGGCCAAGGAGTCAGGCCCGAATTCGAGACGATTGCCCTCTGGATCAACTGCTGCCTCCTCGACCGGGACGCGATTTTCCATCTGAATTCCCTATGCAACGACCTGGGCATCGACACGATGACCTTTGGTAGCGTTATGGCCGCGGCCATGGAGCTTTCCGAGAAAGGATTCCTGAGAAAATACGGAAGCGCCTTGAAGTTTGGGGATGCGGCCGAAATGATCAAAGCCTTGAAGTCCATCGCCTATCAGGCGGACGACCTGGGAAGGCTCTTGGGAAAGTACACAGACCGCATGATCGCCGAGGTGGCTGCCAACGGCGGCGCCGCCGATTTAGATGACATTCTTTATTGTTGCACGACAGCCTACGCCGGGCTCGGCTATGCCGGTATCAGCCCCAAAGTCTTTCCCGGCATGTTCACCGCCTACGGGACCTCAAACCGCGGCCGCGGCGACCACACCTATGCCTGGACCATCCAGGCTGAAGAAGGCGGACTTACGGGAGCGCGGGAACTCGCCGCCTACGTGGCCGAAGGGCAGGCCGGAAAAGCCCTCGTCGATTCCCTCGGCCTGTGCGACTTTTTTACGGCCGATGTTGCCGCCGAGCCTTTTCTTTCGCTCTATCATGCCCTGACCGGCATCGAATATACTCCAGAGACCCTCAAGGAGTGCGGAAGAAGGATATACACCTTAGAACGTCACCTCAACAACCTCCAGGGCCGTGACCGGACGTACGACGCTTTTGTCCCGCCGAAGCTGCGCCTCCCCTTGACGAGAGGCGCCCACAAGGGAAAGGCCGTCCACCTCGATTTCTACAACTCCATCCTCGACGCCTACTACGAGATCCAGGGCTGGTCAAAGCAGGGGGTCGCTCCCTTACCGGAGGGCAAAACAGGCTGATGAACAACGAAGACATCCTGAAGCTGCGACGGAAAGAGGCGGAGCTTCTCAAGAGGCTCGAGCGGTTAAGGAAAGCGATGGCCGAAACCAAGGAGCTGAACACCCTGGCCTTTAAAGGCAAATTGTTTAAAGAGGCCAGGGAAGAGCTGAGAAGGGTTCAGGAGAAACTCGCCGGTCTCGCGACAAAAGAAAACTCAGACTGATTCGTCCGTTTTGTTGCTCACTCTACTCTCCGCCGATCTGGAGAAGTTTGATCCTGAAGGTCGGAGCTGTCAGCGGCCGGTTGAGGTCGAGGTCGTTTCCGACCATATCGATTCCGTTGAGCATATCGTCTGCCGTGCCGGCGATGGTCAGCCCTTTAACGGGGAAGGCGACCGCGCCGTCCTCGACCCAGAACCCGGCTGCCCCGCCGCTAAAGTTGCCGTTGACCGGGTTGATCCCGTAACCGGTCACCTCCTTCACGAGGAACCCGACTTTGGTCGCCTTGACGATATCCTCTGGGGATGCTTCTCCTGCTACCATATAAAAATTATGCGGGCCGATGCCCGGCAGGCTGGAGAACCCGCCTCGTGATGCATTGCCCGTGCTCTGGACTCCTGCCCTTTTGGCTACGATCGTGTTGTACATGAACCCTTTGAGAACGCCCTTGTCCACGATGACCCTTTTCAGCGTCGGCACGCCTTCGCCGTCGAACGGCTTGCTGCCGAGCCCTTTCTCTCGGGTCCCGTCGTCGACGAACGTAACGAGCTCCGACGCAATTCTCTGGTCCATCCTTTTCCCGAGGAAACTCGCGCCTTGCAAGACCCGCTCTCCGTTGACGGCGGCCAAAATTCCTCCCAACAGAGCATAGGCGACATCGCGGTCAAAGATAACGGCTGCTTTTTGCGTTTTGACCGGCCGAGGGTCTAACATCGAATAGGCGTCCAGGGCCGCCTTGGCAGCAATTTCTTCGGCTGGCTTGAGATCCCTGTAATAACGCCGCTGACAGGACTCTCCGCCCGAGGATTTCTGGTCTCCCTTCTCTGCCACAACATAAACGCCGTATCCGCACCCCGATGCTTTGCAGCTTTTGACCAAGCCGTTCGAGTTGGCTATGAAAATTTCCCCTTCTCCCTCATTGTAACTCGCCCCGGCGCTTTTCGTTATCCTCGGATCCTTCATGGCCAAGCTCTCCACTCTCTTAGCCAGCTCGATTTTCTCCTCCATCGGGACCTGGCTGATCTGAGGATCATAAAGACCCTCCACTTTAGTCATTCCCCTTTCATCAGGGAGGATATTAGCCGGGTCGGGCGTCGTCGTCCCGGCGAATTCAACAGCGCGGCTCAACGCATCATCCAGGGCTTTCTCGCTAAGGTCATTCGAGCTCGTAAAAGCCATCCTGCCTTTGATGAATACTCTAATCCCGGCGCCGTAGCTGGCTGCTTCCTGGACGGTTTCTACCTCGCTGTTTCGCACACCAATTCTTAGATTCCGGCCGTTCTCTATATACACTTCGGCCGCATCACCTCCCTTTTTGAGGCATTTTTTCACCAATTGTTCAGCTAATGCTTTATAATCCATGGTTCTCTCCAATTTTCAGTGTTCACGGTTTACCGCGCTCTTGTCCCGCCGACGTTTATGCCGCGGATCCGGACTGTGGGCTGGCCGGCTGTAACTTCGGCAGCCTGGCCTTTGCCGCAGATGCCTGGGCCGAAATCAAGGTCATCGCCGACGCCATCGATTCCCTGGATGATATCGAGACAGTTGCCGACCAGGGTCGCGCCCTTGACCGGCGTCATTTT
The DNA here is from genome assembly GCA_029907205.1 of Clostridiales bacterium. Lineage (GTDB taxonomy): Bacteria > Acidobacteriota > Aminicenantia > Aminicenantales > UBA8522 > JARYMI01. The sequence goes on along the minus strand of JARYMI010000027.1, from coordinate 2,776 downwards.
CTTCCCGTCCTCTATGAGGTAGGCTTCCCGGCAGGTGAAGTTGAAAACGCCGGTCGTTGGGTTAACGCTGCCGCCGCTCAAACTCTGGACGTAGAGGCCGCTCTTTGTCGAAGCGAGAATATCGGCCGGTTTGTCTTTGCCCTTGTCGATGAACGTGTTCGTCATCCGCGGGATGGGGATGTACCGGAAGCTCTCGCGACGGCCGTTTCCTGTGCGCTCCGCGTTGAGCTTCTTGGCCGAGAGGATGTCCGTTATGAACTTGAGGAGCACGCCGTCTTTAATCAAGACGTTTCGCTTCATTTCGGTTCCTTCGTCATCGAAATTCGTCGTTCCGCGGAAGTTGGGGAGAGTGCCGTCGTCCACCATCGTGAACACGTCGCTGGCCACCTTTTTCCCTAACTTGCCGACGAAAACGCCGATCTCCTTGGCGATGTTGTCGGCCTCGAGCGGATGGCCAACCGCTTCATGGACGAGCACCCCGCCCCAGCCGTTTTGCATGACGACATCCATCTTCCCGGCAGGCGCCTCCTTGGCCTCGAGCATGGCAATGGACTCCCTGGCGCAGGCCCTGGCCACATCCTCGGGCTTTACCTCATCGAAGAGCTCGATACCCGAGCGCCGGCTCACCCGCTCCCTTCCCATGTGGGACGTGTTGTTGCCGACGCCGAGCGTCTGGATGACAAAAAAGATAAGCGGTAGCTCATCGCTTACGTAAAGCCCTTCGCTGTTGGCGATGACGCGGCTCCGGACTTCGTCATAGTAATCGACCGAAGCCATCTTGATCCTTGCGTCATAAGCAAGGGCGGCGTCGTGGGCTCGTTTCATGATCTCGAGGCGTTTTTCGTCCGCCACCCTCTGGAGCGGGATTTTGACGGTGATGTAGGAAGGCCTCTTCTCTTCCTTTACGTCCACAGGTTTTACAGTCTTTCCTCCGCGGGCGACATAGGACGCGACATCAGCAGCCCGAAGCAGCTTGTCCTGTCCGACCTCGTCTGTGTACGCATAGCCAGTTTTGTCACCCAAGATGACCCTCACGCCGGCACCCTGGCTGATGCCGAAGACAGCGCTCTTATATTTCCCTTCCTCAAGCAGGAGGCTCCTGGAGACTCTGTGCTCGACGTAGACTTCGCCGAATTCGCCGCCTTTGCCCAGGGCGTAGCGAATGACTTTGTTCAGGTCCTCGAATGCAAGCGCTGGCTTGGCCGGTGCCTCCTCAGACCAAAGGCCGCGCAGCAGAGCCGGTGTCGAAGCCAGCGCCAAGCCTCCCTTGAGGCTCAATTCAAGAAACTTGCGTCGAGGGATGTCCTCGACAAGATAGAATTTAGATTTCATATAAGTCTCCTTTCGCTGATTGAGTTAAGAAGTTGCCGTGAGGGCCACGGCCAGCTTGATGGCCTCGACGAAGCTCCGGGGCGAAGCGGTTTTTTTGCCGGCGATGTCAAAGGCCGTGCCGTGGTCCGGAGAGGTGCGGACAAAGGGAAGGCCGAGGCTGACGTTTACCCCGACTCCAAGGGCCTGGAGTTTAAACGGAATAAGCCCCTGGTCATGGTAAAGAGCAACAACGATTTTGTCTTCCTGACCCAGGGTGCTCCTGAAGACGACATCAGGCGGGAAAGGCCCGCTGATCTGAAGCCCCAGTTTCTGCGCTCCCTTAATGGCCGGAATGATCTCGTCAAGCTCCTCGCGCCCGAGAAGCCCATCCTCTCCAGCATGAGGGTTGAGACCTGAAACGACCAACTCTAACCCCCCTGGCCGGATTTTTTCTAAACTCTGGTGAAGGATCAGGAAAAACCGGAGCAAATTTCGACGCCGAACTCTCTTCAGGGCTTCTTTCAGCGACAGATGGTGGCTGAACAAGGCCACCTTGAGCTTTCTCGACCAGAAGGCCATGATGGCATCAGGATAGTAGTGGTTGAGATAATCCGTGTGCCCCTTCCACCGTATGCCGGCAAGTTCCCAGGATTTCTTGGAAATCGGCGCCGTGACCACCGCCTGCAAGTTTCCTCGCCTGGCTTCCGCGATGGCTGCCTCGAAGAACCGGAACGAAGCCTTCCCGTTGCCTTGAGCCGGAGCTCCCCTGACGAGGCCCTGGAAGGGAGCGGGCACTTCCCTCAAAGAAAGAGACGCTTGCGCTGATTCCAGGCCGGACCGCCAGGCCCTGAGAGGAAGGGAAAAGCCCAAAGCCTTTTCTTCCCTTTTTATGATCTGGCCGGAGCCGAAAAGGATGTACCGGGCTCGGGGCAGGGGATAACGGCCGGAAAAGGCTTTGACGACGATTTCAGGCCCGATCCCTCCCGGGTCTCCGAGGGTGATCCCAACCTTGGGAAGGGTCATTTCGGTTTCTTTTTTGGCTCTTCTTCCCTCTTGACGTCTTCCACTTTATAGAGGTACTTGATGTTGTTTTTATAAACCAGCAGGTTAGGCGCACCGTCGCGATTCAGCTTGATGCAGTTGCGGTCATACCATTCGACATAGCCTTCAACGACCTCGCCATCGGCGAAGACAACAGCCATCCGGGTTTTTTTATTCATCTGCTTGAGGTAGTAATAATTCTCCGCGTGCGTCTCGAAGGGCGGGTGCATTTTCTTTTTGGCTGACTCGCGGGCTCTTTCCTCCCGGATTTCGGCCAAGTTAGGTCTGATAAGCCTTCTGTTCATCGGAATTCTCCACCTCTGTGGCTGATTATTGGTTTCTAATTATTTTATTTTATCACCTTTCAAAAAATACTTCAAGGAAAAGCTCAGTCCCTGATTTGCCGATAAAAAATATTATTGAA
>JARYMI010000026.1 GCA_029907205.1 Clostridiales bacterium | reverse complement strand
ATGCCAAAGATTTTAGGTGTCGACATTGGCTCTCTCACTATAAAAGCTGCAACATATGATCTGTTAAGAGGGGAAGCGAGAGAGCTTGAAATCGCGAATCACCAAAGGCAGCCAGTTCAACCATATCAAGTGAAACAGGTAAGAAATGTTATTCTAAAACATAAACCTGGAGGAAAAATTAATGTACAAATATGAGATTATAATTTATTGGAGCAATGAAGACGAGGCTTTTATAGCAGAGGTGCCTGAACTTCCCGGGTGTATGGCACATGGTAGTACTTCAGAAGATGCTTTAAAAAATGTTAAAGAAGCGGTTCAATTATGGATAGATACAGCAAAGGAATTTGGAGATAAAATCCCCGCACCAAAAGGTAATAAACTGATATATGCATAAATATTTCTTGCCTAACAAGTCATTCCAGTGGACGGCGTAAAACGCCGCCGCTGATTTTGGACGTTAGGTGCTAAAGAAAACAAATGAATTCAATTTTGAAAATTGTCACTTCTCTTGATTTCTGGAAGATCGCGTTCCCTGCAATAGCGGCAGTGGCAGCTTGGTTTGCGAATGAACGTAGCAAATTGGCATGGGAACAGTTCAAACGCAAAGAAGAAAGCTATAAGGAGCTTCTTCGCTGTCTCAAAGGGTTCTATGTGGCCACACAGAATCGGGAGCTAAAGGAGCAGTTCTTACATCAGGTTAACTTATGTTGGCTGTATGCGCCAGATGCAGTCATTAAAGCTGCCTATGAATTCTTGGACACCGTGAAAACCGGAGCCAAAACGTCTGATACAGAAAAAGAAATAGCTTGCGGGCGGCTAGTCGAGGCCATTCGTAGTGATCTCTTGAGACGCAAGGTCGTGAAGCAATCAAGATTAAGGTCAAATGATTTTAGACACTTTATTGCTAACTGAAAAACCTGACAAATCACTCCAGCGGATGGGGGCTCCGCTGATTTCAGACGTTAGCTTCGTAGCAAGAACGGGAGGATATTAGTATGATTACTACTCGAGAGATTATAAGCTTGTTGGTGGGCCGTGTAGCCAATACGCTGGCATCTGATCTTATAAAGGAATGCATAAACCTCGGAATGCGACAGGTCTCACGCCAAGATATTAGTCTGTCCTCCAACCTTCCTTCCTTCGAAGCGGGCCATCATTTCCGTTTTAATCCCGATGGCTATGAAGAGGCCCTATTCGAAATACTTGAGAAAGACACTCTTGTGCTCCAAGCTGGTTATCAACTTGCTCTCCCGACATCCTTATTTTTCTCCAAAGCCAAAAAAAGGCACAGCCAGCTTAAAAAGATCTTGGAAACTCATTACGGAGCTGGCCTGCCTATGAACATAGGCGGAATTGAAATCATTAACTACGGAAACGACACAACTATAGCATACCTCTCAAGATCCGTAGTCGCTGGAACTGACGCGATAACCGTGAGGGTCGGGAATAGGCGCTTCTGGGATTAGAATCAGAAGCTAACCAGGCCTTCTAGCCGACCCCAAGAACGGCGCGGTTGAAGGCCAATGTTTAGATTTTCTAAAATGATATTTGACTTTCATTGAGCCGTTGTATACATCGCATTACTAAGCGGTGCTTAATGAATACAGCAATTTCAGTCAGGCTCGCCAAAGAGCTTGCCGATCAACTTGACAGTATAGCCAAAGAAACAGAACGCTCCCGTTCTTACATTATTCAAAAAGCGTTGGAGTTTTACATTGATGACTATGCAGATCTTCAGGTAGCTCTTGACCGGCTCCATGATAAGACTGATCCAGTTATTTCAGGCAAAGAGTTGAGAAAATCCCTTGGCTTATAATATCGTTTACAAGAACTCAGTACACCGGGATCTTAAAAAACTTTCTAAAGCTAAGAGAGGTCGTAAAGGCGCCTTATACGCAGGTCGTTATAATCAACTTCTTTATGACAAAGCATGAGGGATTTTTAGATACACAAAAATCAAAGTTATTTAGACGATATCAGTCGAAAAGTTTGCCGGGAGCTTATTTGATTAGCCCCAACCGTACTCATACCCGGCTTCATACATGGCCAGGATGTTCTCGACCGGAGTGATGGGCTGGATGTTATGGCAGGGAGCCAGGATATAGCCCCCTCCCCTGCCCAGGATTTGCAGGTTTTCCAGGACTTCCCGCCGCACCTCGGCTGGATTCCCAAATGGCAGCGTGTGCTGGTTATCCATGGCGCCGTGGAAGACGACCTCGTCGCCGAATTCTCTCTTTAGCTCTTCGCGGTCCATTCCAGTGCTCCGCCACTGAATCGGGTTCAGGATATCGATGCCCGCTTCGATCATGTCAGGGATGATCCGGCGGCAGTTGCCGTCGTTGTGGTGGAAAACAAAGGCGCCGGCTTGATGGGCAAGGTCGATCATGCGCCTCATTCCGGGAAGCAGGAATTCCCTGATGTGGGCCGGGGAAAACAGCAGATCGGCCTGGCCACCCATATCCTCGGAGACATAGGTCAGCGTGACTTTTCCTGGAATCTGCTCATAAGTGCGGACGGTGTTCTCATAAGCCAGGTCAAAGAGCTTTCCCAGACAGTAGCGGACGATGTCCGGGTTTTCGATTAGGTCGATAAAAGCTTGCTCCTCGCCGCGCAATTTCTTGTAGGTGAGAAAGGGCTCAGAGCCGCCGCCCTTGATGGGATATTCCTCATACGGCTTGACCTGGCGCGCAATCTGGCCGTAATCCCACCAGTCTGGGTCCGGCCACTCGTAGCGGCGGGCGATTTCGTCCGCCGAACGGAACTCGGCCATCGGATGCCCGATGCATTCCGCATACTTGCCGGCTCCGTAGCGAGCGATGCGGTGTTTGCAGCCGAACACGTCCGTGAGCCGGGGCAATCGTGGTCCAACATACTGCGCTTCAGCCCTGACCACAAAATCGACGTGGAGTTTTTCAAGCGCCTGGCGCCGCGTCCTGCAGCCCAGATGTCTAGTCAGAAAGGCCGTCGTTTCGTCCGTGCCCCAGTAGTCCATGGGGATCCGGTCGGGTTTCTCGCGCCGGAGGACGGCCTGCCACCGCTCCCGCGGCGTCATCGTCTCTTTCGGCATCCGCAGGCCCCGCGGTCCTCAATGCCGGTGCAGGTCCTTGTGCATGATCTTTCGCGTCTCGTGGAGGCGGTCGTCAGCGGGCAGGTCAGCCAGCTTCTGGTTCATCAGCTCATCATTCTCAGCCTGAAGGAGCCGCGCGATGTACTCGATGATGCTCGGCGGAAAAACTCCATCCCTTTCGTAAAGCTCACGTTTGGCCAGAAGAATGCGGCTCGACTCCACGCAGCTCCTCGGCAGAGCGGGCAGCTTTTTCAAGATAGATTTGTCCGTGAAGATATTTCCCTGGACATAGAGTCTGTCGGCCAGCTCGAGTGGCAGGTTATCTTTAAACAGAGAATCGTCCTCCCGGAAGGCCCAGTCGGCGGCCATGACGATCCCGGCCAGCAGGAGGTGGATGATGGCGCTCCCGTCCGGGCTGCGGAGTTCCACTGTTTGACGGCTCTGCTGGTCCTCAAAGCTCGCGCTTTCTTGAGGGTTGAGCCGCTTAGCCAGATGGCCGAGGTTAGCCCAGCCCAGGGGCACACGGATCATGGCGCTACGGTTGAGGTCGCTCCAGCAGATTCGCGTGGGCGCTTCGAGGTTGGGGACGAGTCGCAGGTAGGCCGAGGAAACGGTGTTGCCGAAAGCCGTGAGTGAATCGGCGTAGGCGCACAAGCCGCCGATGAGCCGCCGGGCGGCGGCGGAGAGCTTCCCCCCCGAATCAACCATAATGTTTTTCCCGTCCCGACGGAGTTCGAGATGAAAATGGAGCCCGTTTCCGGCCACGTCCTCCTCGATCTTCGGAGTGAAAGTGGCCACGCAGCCGTATCTGTAAGCGATATTCCGGATGAGCCAGCGGCTGAGGACAAGAGCATCCGCCATGTCCTCGACAGGCCGCGGCAGGAATTCGACTTCAAGCTGTTCAGCCTGCTTGCCGCTGATTTCTTCGAGGTCGCTCCTGACGCTTTCCACAAACCCAACCTCGCTATGGGCGTACTTAACCACTCCGGTGATCTGCGTGATATGACGGACCATCTCGTTGAGGATCTGGCCGCTTTTGATAAAGGGACCAGCGCCGTGATAACCATGTTGTCTCTGGATCGGATAAATAGGCCGGTCGTGCTCCCTGAGGAGGAAGAATTCGAGCTCGCCGAGAGCATGAAGCTCGAGCCCCGATTTCTTGCGGAAGACGCTATCGGCTCGGGTCAGGATGCTGTCCGGCGCGAAAGGCGCCAGGTCGCCGTCTTTAGTCAGGTAGCGGCAGATAAAATCGAGGCTTCCCTCGTCAAAGGGGTTGAGAAACGCTGTTTTATAGAGGGGGACGACGTAGAGGTCGGAAAGAGCGGCATCAACCATTCCTCTGAAAAGCGAGGAGCCGTCAACTCGCTCTCCTTCGGCCAGGACCGTCTCGGCCTGGCGGGAATTGGCCACAGGCAGTTTGAGCTCCTTGAGCTTTCCGTCGAGCGCCGTATAATGGAAAGTGATGCGCTCGATCTTTTTCTCATCGATGACCTTGAGGAAATCGGTCCGGGCGAAATCCTCCGGGCTCTTGTCGAGGACGACGGAAAGCGGGTTGGCCAGCGCATAGCGAAAATGATGACTCGGCATGATGGCATCTCCTTTATGGATTAAAGTATATATGATATCCGGCTCTATGGGCTTAATACAAGAGGTATGGCTTCCGCATTTCGGCGAACTTACTCAGGCCGTCTTCAAAACCGGCCAGAATTTCTTCGACAGGAGCGTTTCTCTCGATCGCTTCTCTCACCGTTGAATTGCCCATAATCCGGTCGAAATAATCGGAATGGAAGGAGAATTTGTCGGGGTACAAGTCCCGGATCGTCTTGATGATATGAAGCGCGGTTTCCAACGGCCGAAACGCGCTTCTATCAGTGACGTAAACTTGAGCGCCACCGCATCTTTCTCCTGCATACTTCGAGAACCACGGGGTGAACCAGGCCTCCCGAAATTCGACTCCTGCCAGGCCAAGGCCTCGGAGCCTTCGGGCGAGCTCGAAGCCATCTATCCAGGGCGCGCCGAAAAGTTCAAACGGCCTTGTCGTCCCCCGGCCTTCGGAGACATTTGTCCCCTCGAAAAGGACCTGTCCCGGATAGACGAGGGCTGTGTCCAGGGTTGGCATGTTCGGCGAAGGAATGACCCACGGAAGCCCTGTCTCGTCAAACCACATCGTCCGCCTCCAGCCTTTCATCGGGATGACCGTTAGTTTTGCCTTTATCTCCAGGAATCGTTCGTTAAACATCAGGGCCAGCTCGCCGGCCGTCATCCCGTGTCTCAGGGGGACCGGATAAAGCCCGACAAAGGAGCTGAACTCCGGGTATTCAAGGATCGGCCCCTCCAGGTCAAGGCCATTAATCGGGTTTGGCCTGTCCAGGACGATAAACTCAATGCCGCTCTCGGCGCAGGCCTGCATGGCATAAGTCATGGTCGCGATGTATGTATAAACACGCGTGCCCACGTCCTGGATGTCGAAGACAAGGACGTCGACATCCTGAATCATCACATCTTCGGGGATTTTTCCGGCTTCAGTCGTGTCAAAAGAGCGCATGTATGCATCGATGTCCTTGAGCATGCCCGGGTCAGGCTTGAAGGACTGCCCGTAGAGGCTGAAGACCGGGACCTTGAACTTGTCATCAAAATAGAAAGGGACATATTCGCCGGCCTGGGCGTTTCCCCTTATCCCGTGTTCGGGTCCAAATAGGGCAATGAGATTGATGACCGGATTTTGGGCGAAAAGCTCAGCCGTGCTCCTTATATCTCGGTCCACGCCGGTAGGATTGGTGATGAGCCCTACTCTTTTCCCTTTTACGAGGTCAATGTGGCTCGCGAGAAAAACCTCGACTCCCGGCCTGACGACCTCTCTGCCGGTCAGGGAGGCGGTCTCTTCCTTGCGGCAACACGACTGAAGAATCAGCTCAGCAGCCATGCACAAAACGATCAGCTCTCTTCTCATCTCATGTTCTCCAAATTTCCTTTCCGCTTCCTGAATCAATGGCTCATCTTTAATTAAACTCTCTTTAGATAAAGAGGTGTCATCAAAGCCATCCCGGCAACGTTCACGCCGCGGAAAACATCCAAAGATGCCAGGCGATCGCTTCCCACTCGGGCTTCTCGTGTCATGCTTCCCTCATTTATAAACAAAACAGCCCGCCTGTCAACCAACAGTCCAGCCGACTAAGCCGGCTTTTTTGCGACGCAAGCAATGAGGTACCCGTGCCTGTGGAGGAAAACGAATTTTTTATAGAGAAAAGAGAAAAAATCGAACAGCGGTTTGAACAGGAAGCTGGCTCTGGGGTACCGGGTGTACACATAGAGGTCGGCCATCCTCAACAACCCCGGGACGAACAGGATCCCCGTCCTCGTTTCAACTTTAAACCCTGCGTTCGCAAGCAGCTTTTCGAGCTTCCTGAACGAAAAGGACTTTTCGAATCCGTAGGCATAGAGGCCAAGCCGGTTGAGAAGCGCTACCAAAAGCGGCCGAAGAAAAGGATCATACTTATTGGGAACGCCGAACATGGCAATCCCGCCCCTGTGGAGCACGCGGAAACACTCTTCCACGGCTTGAGCGTGCTCGGGAAAATGCTCGATCGTCCCCATGCTATATAAATAATCAAACGACTCCTCCTTGAACGCGATCCGGCGGACATCCGAGATGATCATACCCCCCGCCTCCTTTTCGCGCAGGAACATGGCTTTGGCCTCGCCAGCGATCGCCGGCGAGATATCGATGCCAAAGACCTTGGACTTCTGCTCGGCCGCCCAGATCAAAATCCTCGTGTTCTTGGCCTCGTCCCAGAGGTCTGTCTTGAGAAGTCTTTTTCCCGCCAAGCCGGGAAAATAACGCACGAACAAACGCCGCTCGCACTCGAAATAATACTGGGTCGACGGAGCTCCAAAAAATGCCGGCAGGGCTTGACCCGTGAAATCCCAGAAATTTCTCCGCCGGGATTCCGGCCGTTTATTCCGGGACGCAGATTTCGATCCGCCCATCGCCATGATCCTTGACTCTGCCCTTCCAGATAAACCTCTTGCCGAGCAGGAAGTCAATGAAGCCCCCCTCTCCAACCTTTTCCATGCCGAATTTTTCAGTCAGCTTTTGCTGCGCCTTGTTCCAGGAGGCCACGGCGCAACTGTACCTTTTAAAACCCCGCTCAAAAAGAGCCAGACGGAGAAGGCGACCTGTATAGGCCGCAATCCCTCGGCCCCTCAGTTCGGGGAGGGTGTAGGTTTCATCAACGTAAACCTCAAAAGAGGAAAGGAGCAACGTTCGATGGAGATAGGGCAAATACAAACATCGCGTGAAGATCCAGCGGAAATGGACGAGCTTGTCATTGAGCCAACCCGTGAAACAAAGATGGCCGTCTCTCAGCCTTTTTTTCAATTCAGAGACCGTTGCGTCGCCAGGGCTCAGAGCCGCCACAAGGGCAAGGTCATTGTCATCAGCGAATTTCACCACGACAGGACAGGAGCAGGAAAGGGCGGGCCAGGTCGAATGAATAGGCTGGGAATAAAAGTAATAACGACGGCAGAAAAGCCAGGGCAGGACCCTTCCGAAGAATGTTTTTCCTCCCAATTGCCTCCAGATGTCGATACCAATGCGGATTTTGCTGCTCAGCCAGGCTGTGTCGAAAAGTCGCATCATTCTGTCGAAGCGCGGGGCCACCAGTCACAACCGGCCAGGGATTCAAGAAACCCGTTTGACGATGATGAAGGTCATGTCATCGAGCGGAGGAACACCGGTCGAGAATGCGGCCATCTCTTGGCAGACTTTTTCCACGATCATCGATGCCGACTGTTTGATATTTTTTTTCAGAAAATTGATCAGCCTCTCTTCCCCGTATTCCTCGTTATTTTTGTTCCGGTTCTCCGTGATGCCGTCGGTGTAAAAGACCACACAGTCTCCCGGATTAAAGCCCGCTTCTTTAACCTCATAAGACACAGCAGGGAACATCCCCAGGCAGAAACCGCAACTTTCCAGCCGCTCGACCTTTCCGTTTTTCCTGATAAGGAGAGGCGGGTTGTGCCCGGCGTTGATGTACCGGAATTGCCCGGTGTTCATGTCCAGCTCGCAGAAAAAGAACGTGATGAACATGTTAACGGCAGAGCTGCGGTGGACAAAATTGTTGAGCTTCGTCGCCATCTCGGAAAGCTTGACCTTAGGGTGAAGCTCTGAGTAAAGGGCCGCCCTCAAAGAAGCCATGAGGAGCGAGGCGCTGATGCCTTTTCCCGAGACATCGGCCACAATAACACCCAGGCGGCACGGGTCGATCGAGAGAAAATCGTAGTAGTCTCCGCCCACCTGATGGCAGGGGATATTCGTCCCGGCGATATCGAATTTCTCGCAGACCGGCTTTTCCTTGGGCAAGAAATCTTTCTGGATCCGGGCCGCCAGCGCCAGTTCCTTCTCCATTTTTTCCTGTTCGATGGCCTTCTCGACGAGCCTGGCGTTCTCGATCTTGACCGCCGCCAAGTTCGAAAGCAACGTCAGCAGCCTCAGGTCGTCCTGGGAGAATTGATCGACAAGAGAGATCCGGTCGGAATAGATCACGCCGATGATTTCCTTGTTGTTCCACAGAGGAACGCACATGGCCGAATGAATATTGGACTTGATGACGCTATCCTTCATCATGAACCTTGGGTCGGCCAGGGCGTCGGTCGTCAGGACAGAGGAGTGCTTGTCCAGGACAAGGTTGACGATGCTCTGGCTGACCTGAATTTTTTTCTGGGCGAGGCTCTTGTTGTTGATTCTGATCACTTTGGGGATGAGCTGGGGCGGGTTGCCCTCTTTGATCATCAAAATTCCCCTGTCCATCGGCATGTACTCGGAAATGAGCTCCATGACCCGCTCGAGAAGCTCATTCAACGGCTGATGAAGGACGAGAGCCTTGCTGACCTCATTCAGCACGGCCAGGGATTTGTAATCCGACTTGATTTTCATCAGGTCGGACGGCGACGCGATTTCCTGGAGCGTTGTTTCGATGTCCTCCTTCTTCAGGATTTCGCGCAGGTGAAGGATGGTGTTGATGTTGCGGGCCGGCGAGACCACTTCGGTCATCTCGACGTTGCTGGAAAGTTCCTTGTCAAAGATGATCCGCGTCGAGCCGATGAGGATTTCGTCTCCTTTCTTGAGCTCCACTTCCCCCTGGATTTTCTTGCCGTTGAGGAAGATTCCGTTCTTGCTGCCGTTATCGCGGATGACGAATTTGCCGTCGGAGGGATAGATCAGGGCATGATGCCCGGAAGAAAAGGGGTCGGGGAGCGGAAGCTCGTTGTCCTCCGACCGGCCGATAGAGATTCTCTCCGGCTTAAGGTTATGCCAGAAAGCCTCGCCTTTTTTCGGGTAGATAAAAAGTCTCGGCATCTATACCTTCTAATGATATTATACGCCGAACAAGGTGAGGACTTCAAGTGAAGTCTATTTTCTCAGCGGCATTGATCATCTTCCGGCTGAGCCTCACTTTCTCCTCAAACGGCGTGTCCTCGATCAAAGGCAGGAGCAGTTCCCTGATATCCTTGCGAAGAATATTGTCCAGCAGCTCGACGGAATAATCCAGCGACTTCCGCGTTCCCGCCAGGATATTCTGATAAGCCCGGATAACGTCTTCCTGCGGCAGGATGAGCCCGAGAAGCTCGAAGACGTGCTTCATGGCCCGGCTGAGGGTATTCTCCACGTCTTTGACCAGGATTTCCTTTTTTCTGTCGGCTCTGAGTTCCTGAATCTGGAGAAGAAGGAGGTAGCACTTTTTGATGAGGGAGACGACTTTGGTCAGGACGATTCTTTCCTGAAAAACAAGCTCAGGGCTGTTTGAGCGCATCCAACGGGAAGCGTCGATGAGTTCGGCCTCGATCGCCGGATCATCCTTTTTAAGCTCCAAGACCAGCATGTCCGCGGCTCGCTGCGCTTGCATCCGCGCAAGGATATCCGGGATGGCCTTGCGCGTCGCGAGGTTCTCCAAAGGATCGGCCAACGAGTCATGAAGAGTCCCAGCGATCCTATCGCCGTAGGCAACGAGAGCCTGTTTAGCCGCCTCTTGTGTGGCTGACCGGCTCAGAAGGTTAATCAAAAGCGGGACAAATTCTCGTCGCCGGAGCCGTCCGGCGCTTTCCGCTGCATACCGCGCGACTTCGGCTGATTCATCCTTTAGAAGCTTTGTGAGTTCCCGGATAAGGGGCGATTCCGGAGCCATCATTCCCATCACCTTAGCTGCTTCCATCCTGGCGACCTCATCCTCCTTCCCTTCTCCGCGCGCTACTTTCTCAATCTGTTTTTTCATCAGTTCCTGATAGACATCCAGAGACATGATCTCCCGGACCTGAGCATCCATAGTGTCTGGCTCCAGCGAATCGTCAATTTCAGGGAGGAGGGCTTCCCCTTCGACATCCAGGAGAGAATCCATGGAACGGGCTTTGAGTTCATTGCCCTTGTAAGCGATAAGCCTCTTCAATTCCGGGCTCATCTTCTCTTTCTTGATCAAGTCAAAAAGGTTCATCGCATACAGGACAGAGCTTCTCTCCCTGCTCTGGAGGGTGTCAAAGACCAGCTTGGTCATGTCGACGTCAATCTTTTCCGTGACCAATCTGTCAGCGTCCTGCCATTTGATCTGCAAATTCCCTTTAACGATGTTGACATACTCGCTGGTCACGCGAATATTCAAAGCCATCCAGATGATGATGAGAACGATCGCAATCAGGCTGACTTCCTTCGGGCTGAGCTCAAGAAAAGGCGAAACAGCGATCAGCAGAAGGCCGGTCAGGCCGTCGGCGAATTTGTTCAGGAACATATCGACAAAAACTTTGGCTCGATATTTGATATTTTGAGGAAGAGGAATGTAGAGGAGCTCTCTCACCGACTGGCTCAAAGAATGCGCCAGGCTTTTATCCGCTCCTCTCATATAAATAACCCAGATAAGAAGAGCGCCCGCTGGGATAAAATAAACAGCCACAGAGCCGACGAGCAAGAAGACCGGCGGAATGAGCAGGGCGATCCGCATGCCAAAGTTCTTGAGGATTCGAGTCGTCATAAAGGCGGCCAAAAGGTAAGAAAAAACGAGCAACCCCAGGTTAAAACAGGCGAAAAAAGATGTCGTCGCATTCTTGTCGGGAAAAAAGGCCTTGCCCAGGGTCTTGAACTGAAAATCCACCAAGTTGGAGATGATAATCGCAACGACCATCATTCCGCTCAGGTAGAGCATGTAGCGGTTATCCCTGAGAAGCGCAAAGCTCTGGATGAGCCCTGCTTTCTCCTCCTTGCGGCGGCCGGGTTTGCCCTCAGCGTCTTCCCCTGCTTCCCGCGGGGCGTTCCGCCATGCGAGAAAAACGATCAGGGCGCAAACGAAAAGAATGGCCGGACAGACCAGAATGAGGCTTTCTGTCTCCAAACCGGCCGGCCGAAAATACGCAATGAGAGAACCCGAAATGCCGCCCAAAATCCCGCCGCTGACCAGGAATCCGATGCGTCTTTTGGCCTCCCGAGGGCTGAAGAGGTCGTTGACCATGATCCAGAACTGCGTGATTGTCGTCACCAACAGGATATCGGCCCAGGACCAGAAAATGAGAAAAACCCAGGGCCAGGGCGCCGGCCCGCGGATCAACACCCAGAAGATAAGACTCGTCAGGATGAAAAAGCCGAGGGTGGAAGAAACATAAACGGGCCTGTGAACGCGTTGGACCAGCCTTGAGTTCGCGGCAACGGCCAGCCCCATCAAAATCGCGGTCAAAAGAAAGGCGTAAGGAAGTCTGGGCTTGCCGAGAGCATCCATGAAAAGCGACTCTTTGGCCGGCTTAACAACATAGATAGAAAGCGTGGCCAGGAAAAAGTAGGCGAACATGAGGCGAGAGAGGCGGCTTTCGACAGGCCTCAGGTTGCTCTTCATTCTTTCCTTCTTCCGCCGGACAGGGTGTCCAGCAACGCGCGGCACCGTCTGATCCTCTCCTCTGCGGGGACATCCTCAACCACCGCAAAAATCGCGTCTCTCACATCCTTTTCTAACACATTGTCCAAGAGCTCCAAGGCGTAAGCCACAGAATCTTTTGTTCCCGTCTTCAAGTTCTGATAAGCCTTGACCATATCCTGCTGGGGATAGATCAGGCCAAGAAGCTTGAAAATATTCCAGGTCAATTCTGCCCGTCTTTTTTCGTGCAAACCGGCATCTTTCTTCTCTCCCCCGGCTTCTTCCTCCAGTGCTCCAAGAAAGTTCTGGCAAAGAGATTTGACCTCCGTAAAAATTCTGGCTTTGATCATGCTTTGGGAAAAACAGATGTGCGCGTCTTCAGTCCTGATCTTATCCAGAGCATCGATTATTTCAGCGGCCAGGTCGCTCTCTGCACCGCCCAGCTCCCAGCTTAAGAAATCGGCTGCCTCCTGTGTCCCGATCCTGGCCAAGATGCCGGGAACGGCTCGGCGAACTTCAAGGATCTCAGCTTGATCGGCCAGGTAATCCGTCAGGGTCCCGGTGATTTTAGGGCCGAACTTGACCAGGGCATTGGAAGCATCCTCCCGCAAGACTGGATTCTTGAGCTTGCTGATTAGGTTCGGGATATTTTCTCTCCTTTTGAGACGACCGGCGCTTTCCATAGCGTACCGCCTGACTTCAATCGAATCGTCTTCAAGAAGGTCGGCCAATTTCTCGGCCGCGGGCGCATAGGGATCCATCAGGCCGATGGCCTTGGCCGCTTCCATGCGGGCGATTGTTGACGCCTCGGTCTTGTCCTCGAGAATTTTTTCGATGTGGGTTTTCATGAGGCTCTGGTAAACATCCAGGGCCATGATTTCGGCAACTTCCTTTTTGAGAACGTCTTCGCTCAACTCTTCCTGGCTGGCTGGCCCAAGGCCTATCTCGGCCTGCTCGAAGAGCGTTCCCAGAGAAGCGGCGCGAACCTCGTCGGCTTTATAGGAAATGAGCTTCTTGACTTCAGGCGTCAGCCTATCCTGTTGGATCATATCAAAAAGATGCATGGCATAGAGGACTGAGCTGCGGTTTTTGCTCTCCACCGTGTCAAAGACCAATCTGGTGAAATCAATATCCATCTTCTCGGCGACAAGCTTGTCTCCTCGCTCCCACTTCAACTCCAGCTTCTCCTTGACGAGGTTGGCATACTCGCGGCTGCCCCGCAGGTTGAGGTAGGTCCAGATAGCGATAATTCCAATAACGGCCAGGCTGACTGCCCTGATCGCCGTTGTTTTGGGAAAAGAAGCAAGCAGGAGCCACAGGATGACGGCTCCCAGGCCTTTGGCGAACCTGTTGACAAACATGTCAATAAAGATTTTCGACTTGTACTTTTGTTCGGGAGAAATCGGAATATAGAGGAGCTCCCGGACGGATTGATTCAGCGAGTACGCCAGGCTCTTGTCGTTCGCCTTGATCAGGATCGCTGGCACAATGCTGGCATAGGCGATGATCCCGATACCAGCAGAGCAGAACAGGAGAATCAAAGGATAGAAAAGGAGTGTCATCCGGATGCCGAAGCGCCGAATGATCTGACTGGTCAGCAGAAGCTGGAAAAGGAAGGCGAAAGCCATGGTCCCGGCGTTGAAATAGCCGAAGAAGGAAGCGAGCGAACTTCCTCCTGCAACCCTTTTGTCGACAACACTGTTGAATTGCCAATCGATGAGCGTCGAGACAATGAGCGTGGTTAGCATAATTCCGGCCAGGAGCCTGAGATAGACGCTCTTCCGGGTTGTTTCCAGCGCGTCCCGGAAACCAACCTTGTCCGTTGTCCTGGCTCTCTCCTTCTTCGTGGTATCTTCTTTTTCCTCGGCCAACTGGCGCTTCTTCTGCCAGTTGAAAATGCGAAGGACAGCAAGGATGGCCAGCGCTAGTACCGCCGCGGCAATAAGAAGAAGAACACTAAAAGCTCTTGTCCTGGCAAGCGCTCCCACCAGGAGGCTGCCGAGGATGGCTCCAAGCTGGCCGCCGCTTCCAATGAACCCGATCAGACGCTTGGCTTCACGCGGGTTAAAAACATCGTTAACCAGCATCCAGAACTGCGTCACTAAGACAATCGCGAAAATGTTAGCCCAGACCCAGAAGACGACGGGCACCCAGCTCCATTCCTGCAGGAACAGCCACCAGAAAAGGCAAATGCTCAAAAAAAAGAAAAGCAGGCTGGAGACAATCAGGGTGCGCCTCGACAGACGGATTTGGAGCCTTGAGTGAAAACTGACGATAAATCCAATCAGGACGGCTGTCAGGAAGTAGGCTAAGGGAAGGCGCTCGTCGCCGAGCTGGTCGAGATAGCTGGCGTTGCGGATTGGTTTGATGACGTAGTAGGGAGCTGTGATCAGGAAAAAATAAAGGAAGAAGAAACTGCAGACCGCCGCCTCTCCCGGCTTGAATTCAACAACGCGGGAGAGAACAGGGCGCCGGCGGCTGCTCGCCATCGAAGAATTCAGAAAAAGCTCTTCATCGCCGCTTCCTCATCCTCAAAAATATCCAGGACTTTGGTCAGCATGGTCACTTGGAAGATGAGGTAAAGCTTCTTGGAAATCCTGACGAGCTTGAGTTTGCCGCCCAGGTTGTGCGTGGAGATGTAGCTGGCCAGAATCTCCCCGACGCCGAAGCTGTCAATGAACTCGACCCGGTCGAAGTTGAGGAGAATCTTCCTCCGGCCGGAATCCAGCTGTTCCTTGACCAGCTGGTGCAGAGTCACGTCCGTGATATCCGACCTCTTGATTTCGCCTTCAATATCGAAAATGACAACGTCGTTCTTAAATCGCGGCTGAATATTTATCATTTTTGTTCCTCGATCCCGAAATAACTAAAATATGCTTGGTCACTCAGGTTTTTTTATTAGCTATTATCAGAATAGCGAAGCAAAGTCAACTTCAAGAATAGAATTGATTTTTGCCCAAGAATCTGGGAAAATAAAAACACAGATATGCCTTGGTGGAGAGACCTGTCAAACCCTAATAGGTTTGTCTAAACCCATGAAACGCGGCCATCTTCCGTTTGACCTCAAAGACCAAAAATTTCGCGAGGCGCACGAGTTTGAGGACGACCTTGAAAAGCTTTCCGACCTCTTGGGCAGGAGGGCCAAGTTCATCATCAAACCACACGGACGCAAGAGTGAAGTCCTGCCATCAGAAGAGCTGGGGATAACATCTGATCCTGTTAAGCTCTACCTGAGAGATATGGGCAGCATCTCGCTGCTGACGCGGGAAGGCGAAATCGCTCTGGCCAGGGAGGTTGAAAAAGGCCAAAAAACTATTTTCAAGGCACTGGCCAGGACGCGGCTGTTGCTGAAGGAAATGCTGTCTTTGGAGGAAACAATCAAAGAGGACCTCCAGGCGCTGCCGGAAATCTTTGATTGCGGGGAAGACATTGATGAAGACAAGCTGGAGAGAAAACGAGAATCCGTCCTGAAGACCTTCCAGAAAATAAAGGAGCTCTACGCAAAGCTCGAAAAAATCCCCCCGCGCAAGAAGTTCTCTCTTGTCCGCGGCCGGCTCGTGGTCAGAATGATCCGCCTGTTCAGAGGGCTGAGCGTCAGCCCAGCTTACTGGGAACGAATAATCAACAACCTTTACGTCAAGCTGCAGGTGACGTGCGAGCTGGCAGAAACCAAGGAAGAACTCCTCCTTTCCCTGCGCCGGCTTAGAGACCAGGAGAAAAAAAGCGAATTAAGAAAGAGGATCGCCGAGATCAAAAGGCGGCTCAAGAAAAGCCACGAAGAATCTGGCGTGACCTGTGAGCAATCTAGAGAGGTCCTCCGCCAGATCAGCCTGGGCAAGCAGATAAGCGACCGCGCCAAGAAAGACCTGGTCGAGGCCAACTTGAGGCTGGTTGTCTCGGTCGCCAAAAAATACACCCACCGCGGGCTCGGGTTTCTGGACCTGATCCAGGAAGGGAATATCGGGCTGATGAGGGCCGTCGAAAAATTTGATTACCGCCGAGGATACAAGTTCTCGACTTACGCCACCTGGTGGATCAAGCAGGCCATCACCCGGTCTATCGCCGACCAGGCGCGAACCATCCGGATTCCCGTCCATATGGTTGAAACGATCAACCGGATAAAAAAAATCGCCCAGGCCTTCGTTCAAGACAAGGGCCGCGAACCGACTCACGAAGAGCTGGCCAGGAAGATGGGGCTTTCGGTGGCCAAGATCAGGGAAATTATCAAAGTCGGCCAGGAGTCCGTCTCACTCGACGCGCCGGTGGGCGATGAGGAAGAGAGTCGGCTCGGGGAGTTCATCGAAGACAAGGCCAGTCCGTCGCCGGAGGAAACCGTCATTCACCGCAACCTGCGGGAGCAGATTGAGCTGGCCCTGGACAGCCTGACCGAAAGAGAGGCCGAGGTCTTGAAGCTCCGCTTCGGGCTGATGGACGGAAAAGAACATACCTTAGAGGAAGTCGGCGATATCTTCAAGGTGACGCGAGAAAGAATCCGCCAGATCGAGGCCAAAGCCCTGAGGAAACTCGAAAGCCTGGGCAAGACGGGCAAGCTCAGGTCCTTTCTCTCCGAACGCCAGTGAGGAATTTCTCAGCGGCCTCTAAAGGCTTTTGCAGATGAGGCGGTGACTTCATAGCCCTCGCGGATGGGCGGCGTCTGCATGAGGTCGATGAATTTAATCAGTTGTTCCTGGTAATAGCGGTTCTCTTCGTTGGCCAGGGCGTCCTCTTCAGACTTCCAGAAGGTGAGGGAAATGCCTTTTCTCGTTTCCCGGTCTGAGAGAAGACAGGCCGCCACAAACCCCTTCTGCTTTCTGGCAGCCGGTATGACGCTCTTTCTGTAAATGGCGATCGCCTCATCTATTTTGTCTTGCCTGACGTTTAATGTCGTGAGTCGCGCAAACATTGTCCGGCCCTCCTTTTTCCCTGCGTTTCTGCTTTCGGAAAAAGGATATCAGCGCGGGAACAAATAGTCAACTATTTGGGCAAACTGGTTTACTTCCTTCCCTTGACATACGTATCAAACCATTCGAACATCTCAGCCAGCACATGGAGCACGGATTCTCTAGCTGAATAGCCGTGGCTCTCATGGGGAAGAAGAACAAGACGCGCTGTCGCGCCGTGACCTTTAAGGGCGTGGAAAAGACGTTCGGATTGGATTGGGAATGTCCCAGAGTTATTGTCTGCCTCGCCGTGGATGAGAAGGATTGGCTCGTTGATCTTGTGGGCGTACATGAACGGCGAGACCTTGAAATAGACCTCCGGTGCTTCCCAGAGGGTCCGGCGCTCGCTCTGGAACCCGAAGGGCGTCAAGGTGCGGTTATAAGCGCCGCTCCGGGCTATGCCCGCCGCAAACAGGTCGCAATGAGCCAGCAGGTTGGCGGTCATGAAGGCTCCATAGCTATGGCCGCCGACTCCGACCCGACGGGAATCCCCTACACCCATTGCCTCAAGGGTGTCGATGGCCGCCTTGGCATTGGCGACAATCTGATCAACGAAGGTATCGTTTACTGTCTTCGGGTCGCCGACCACAGGCATCTGAGCGTTGTCCAACACGGCATACCCCTGAGTCACGAAGAAGAGCTGGGAAGTGCCTCGGAAAAAAGTGAACCGGTGGGGCGAACCTCTGACCTGGCCGGCCACGCGGGCATCCGTGTATTCAAGGGGATAGGCCCAGACGACGACGGGCAACCTCTCTCCTTCCTTGTGCCCCGGCGGCAGATAAAGCGTGCCCGAAAGATCGACGCCGTCAGCCCTTTTATACTTGATGAGCTGCTTTTTCATTCCCGTGAGCTGAGGGGCAGGATCCTTGAAATCTGTCAGAGCCTGGCGTTTCCTCGATTTAAGGCTGAGAACGTAATAGTTAGGGGGCTCGGCGCTGGATTCCGAGCTGATGATAATCCGGTCCCCGGAGTTTAGAGCGAAATCGACGAAAGCTTCGTACCGGCCGGGCTGACATTGGAACAGCCGCGTCTTGGCCAGCGTTTTCAAGTTCATCCTGTCTAAGAAAGGACGGTCCCCCTCGGGGCTAGCGCCGCTCCCGGCCAAGTAAATCGAGTCTTTATCCTGGAGGGCAACGCGCTCGCCGGCCGGCGTGACGACCATCACAGGCCGGCCCGGGTCATTGTACTGATCGCGCACGCTCAGGTCGAAAACTTTGCGGGCCTGGGTTTCCGGATGGCTGAAATCCATGAGGAAGGTTGTCCGCCATTGCTTTTTCCAGCTAAAGTCAGAGACAAGCGCCAGGCCCTCCCTGCCCAACCAGGTTGTGGCCGCGTACCGTTCCGGTGTCTTGCCGATTTCGCGGGGATCGCCCTTAAACGGCGCTTCAAGGCTCATGAGACCATCCCTGAAGGGGACGTTGATTTCAGGATTTCCTTCGTCGAGAGCTTCTACCCAGACAAGAGTGGCCGGACGGAGAGGCTGCCAGTGCGCTCGTCGAGGCCCTTTTTCCACGCCGTTGATAGGGATTTCATCAGCCACAGGGAGGTCAGCGACGAGGCGGATGAGCCTGCCCTCTCTATCCCAAACCTCGAGCGAACGAGCAAAGTTGTAAAAAGGCACACTGTAAGAAAACGGCTTCTTAACCCTGGAGACCAGAATGTAGTTTCCATCCGGAGATGGAGAGTTTTCCAGGTATATTCCAGGAAGGCCAACCTCCCTGCCCTTGCCTGTGCCGACATCGATTTCGACGACCTGAGAGGTGGCATAATACTCGAATAAAGCTTCATCATGGGGATTCTCAAGAAGGTCCTGATAGGTCCAGACCTTGGAAAACTTGCCAGAGGTCTGCTGGATATTTGGGCCTGCCGGAACAAGCGGCTTGTCAGGCGGTTTTCTTCTCCCCTCAGGGACAATGTTGACCAGAAGGGCCCTGTTATCGGGCAGCCAGGTGAATCCTGAGCCCAGCGCAGCATTGACCCTGGCTTGGGTGAGCTGCTTGGCCTGGGCTGTCGCAATATCAACAATCCATAGCTCAACCCCATTATCCAGGTAGCGAGCAAAGGCAACCCATTTCCCGTCATAGGACCACTCGGGATACCCCATTTTAATTCCCTCGGGAAGGGAAATTTTGCGGGTCGAGCCGTCCTTGACGGCGACCAGCGTCAAACCCGTAAAAAAAGTTAGTTGCTGGCGGCTGTTATTCCCCGGAGTGATCCGTATCCCGGCCAGGCGGAGCAATGGCTGGGCGAGATAGGAGATGGACGGCATGGTTTCATAATCGGCCAGCAATAAGAAGTCCCCTGCCGGGCTGGTGACAGCCCGCGGGAAAGGCGGAGCATCGAGAACATCAATGACCTCCTGAGGCGGCCGCTTGTACGGTTCATGAGCTAAAAGCGTGCCGCTGGCGATCAAGATCACCAAAAAAATGTTCGGAAATAGCCGTTTTTTCATGCTGAACTTGCCTCCTTGGACAATTTCTAAGATATCTTTATATCGAAGAGAAGCCAGGATTTCAATCGAAAACGGCGATTGACAATGTTAAGCTTTTATCTATCATAGATAAAGAGGTTCCCGATCAAGGGAAAAATGACCACGCCTTCAGGATACCAAGGCAACCGTTTGTTCCTTGCTTTTGTTTCTCTCTTCGTTGCTTTTTTTACCTGCGCTTCTGGAGCCTCCATTCCCTGCCAGTGGACTGGTGTCGAGAAGATCGTGGCTGTTGGCGACCTCCATGGCGATTACGAAAATTTTGTCAAAATCCTCAAAGGCATTGGCATCGTCGACGATGGGCTTCGCTGGAAGGCGGGAAGGACGCATCTCGTTCAGACAGGCGACATCATGGACCGGGGACCCGACGCCCGCAAGATTCTCGACTTGCTCATGCGGCTGGAGAAGGAAGCCGAACAAGCGGGGGGCATGGTCCACGTGCTCATAGGCAATCACGAAGAGATGAACATCACCAAAATGGCCTTCCGCTATCCGGATTACGTGACCGTGGACCAGTTTATCTCTTTCCTGCCCGATGGGTACCGTCAGCGGAAAGAAAACGAACTCAGGAGAAGAATTATCAACCTTCAATTAGGCGGCAATGACAATGAGCTGAACAGAGTGATCAGCGAATTCTGGAACAGCCTGAGGAAAGACCCGAATGGCCAGCGCCAATACCTTGTCAACTTCAACCGGATGTACGGATCCTGGCTCCTCAAGAAAAATGCTGTCATCAAGATTAACGGCATTATTTTTGTCCACGGCGGAATCAGCGAGAGATTTTCCAAGTGGAAAATCGAGGACATCAACGACCGGCTTCGCCTCGAACTTGCCGACCTCCGCCGGGAAGCTGAGACCGGCCAGCCGTCGAACATCCAGAGACCGCAGGTCGTTTACGATGAGTATGGTCCTCTCTGGTACAGGGAACTCGCCTCGGTTGCCGAGGAGGACCTGAGAGATGAAGTCACCAGGATCCTGGCCAACCTGGGTGCCGAAAAGATCGTCATTGCCCACACGCCGCGAATAGCCGCCACGAAGGAGGCGATGAAGCGCTTTGACGGAAAAGTCTGGGTTGTGGACACGGGCATTTCCAGGGTCTACGGCGGTCGTCTGAGCGCTCTGATTATTGAAAACGGGGAATTCACCGTTTGGGGGGAAAACCATGAAACTACTGAAAACACGGACACTCTTCATCCTTGTTTTCTTTATGTCCTGTTTGGGGGTTTGGCTGGGTTTCGGGCTGGCCGATGAAGAGCTGAACGAGCAGCAAAAACAGGAAATTTTTCTCCGCCAGGCGCGAGTCGTCGAGGTCGACAGAAACGAGGTCGGGGGCAGGACGGCGCCATGGATCATCACCCTCGACGACGGGGAGAAAAGACAGAGGGCCATCTTCAAGCACGTGGACAGCCGGAGGCCCCAGCCCACTCCGGACAGCTATAAATACGAGCTGGCTGCCTACGAGTTAGCCAAGCTCCTGGGTATCGGAATAGTTCCTCCTGTCGTCGAGAGGGAGGTCAGCGGCCGAAAGGGCTCTCTCCAGGTCTTTCTCGAAAACTTCCTCAAGGAAAAGGACAGGCAAAGAAAAAAAATCGAGCCGCCCGACCCCAAGAGCTTCGCGGATGCGCTCGAAGAAGTCAAAGTGCTCGAGAACCTCGTCTACGATGTCTGCCTGGACGCGGACGATATATGGATTCATAAAGACAACTGGACCGTCTGCCGGGTTGACTTCTCCGAGGCGTTTGACACCTCGGCTGAGCTTCTTCAAGGCTGCGAAATCAGCCGTTGTTCGAGAAAGCTCTATCAGGGCTTGCTTCAGCTCAAAGACGGGGCCGCGGCCGCTCGACTGGCGCCGTACCTGAACAAAAATGAAATCAAAGCTCTTCTCCAGAGAAAAAACCTCATCATCGAAAAAATCCGGAAATTGATTGAAGAAAAAGGCGAAGAGGCCGTGCTTTTTGCCTAAGAATCGACCGACGGAAAAGGAGGGATTGTGGCGCAACAATACACCTTGTTTCACCGCTTCCTGAAGCTTTTTACCGATATCAGGCCCGGCGAGGTGGCCAAGGCTTCTCTTCTATTCCTCAACAGCTTTCTCATCATGTTCGGCTATTATCAGATCAAGCCGGTTCGCGAAGGCCTCCTTCTGGCCGCCCATCCTGCCACGATCAAGAGCTATTTGGCCATTCCCCAGGCGATCCTTCTCATCTTTGTCGTCAAGTCTTTCGCCAGAATTGCCTCCCGCTTCCCGCGCCACCTTTTGATCACCTACGCGACGCTCTTCTGCATCTCCAACCTGGTTCTCTTCAACATCATGAACTGGGCCGGCGTGAGCGTGGCCGTTATGGGAATTGTCTTTTTCATCTGGATTGGGATGTACAACTGGTTCATCCCTGCCCAGTTCTGGGGTTTTGCCAACGACATCTACTCGGAAGACGCGGGCAAGCGTCTCTTCCCAATGATTGCTTTTGGGGCAACACTGGGGGGAGTTGTGGGGCCAATCGTCGCCAGAAAACTCGTCCCCAGCTTTGGCTCTTATGGCATGATGCTGGTTACGTCGTCGATCCTTACGGCCTGTATTATTCTGACCTGGATCATTCATAAAAGAGACCTTGAGGAAGCCCGTCAGTTCCTCATCTCTACGGGCAAACCGCCGGAAACAAAAATCAAGGAGAAACCCCTGGACAAAAGCGGCGGCTTCCAGCTTATCTTCCAGAGCCGGTATCTTCTTCTTATTGCTTGCGTCATAGGGCTTTACAACTTTATTAATTCCCTGGGCGAGTACATGTTCAGTGACCTGCAGCGGAGCGCCGCCCTGAGAGCGCTCGGGACGGCTGCCACCGGAACTATTGACTTGCAGAATTATATTTCCTCGGCCTTTGCTGGCTACCAAGGACTGACAAACCTGCTCACCATGCTTATCCAGCTCTTCCTTGTTTCCCGGATTTTCCGCTACGTCGGCATCAGCGGCGCTCTCCTCTTCCTGCCGATGATTGCTCTGGGAGGCTATGGGTATGTCACCTTCGGCGCTTCGCTCCTTTTTCTCAAGTGGATCAAAGCGATTGAGAACGCGACCGATTATTCGCTGATGAGGACGACCCGAGCCGCCCTTTTCCTGATCACAAAAAGAGAAGAAAAATACAAGGCTCAGATGGCCACCGAGACGTTTTTTGTGCGGGCTGGAGACTCAGTCCAGGCCATCGCGGTCTGGGTGGGGACAACCTTCCTCGCCCTTTCCATCGAAGGCTTTGCCGTTATCAATGTCGTCTGCATCCTCGTCTGGATTTTTCTCACTGCTCTCATCATCCGCGAGTACAAGAAAAAAAAGACGCTCACGCCTCAAGGGGAAAACACACGTTAGCTGATGGCTGCGGTGCCTCAGTGCTTCCGCAAGTCTTTGATTTTAATAATCCCGCCCGAATCCTGGGCGATGTAGAGGAAGCCCTCGTTATCCCGGCAGATCCCTTCCTGGTCATTTCCGAGGAAGGCATACTCCTTGATGAGCTTCCCTTCCAGCGTGATCTCCACGAAAATGTTGTCGGCATCGCTGACGATGTTCAGATGATTTGTCTCGAAGTCGTAGTACATGCCGGCGGGGTCATCCATCTCAAAAGGCAATACCCGGATGATTTTCGCTTCGACTTCCTGTGCGTAGCTCGATTTCAACGGAACAAGCACTTCCATAATCATGGGAGGATCCCACTGATTGCCAACATAGAACGTCCCGCCCTCGGGATGGTTTTCGTCCGGAACGAAGGCGATCGATTCAATCCCGTTGTTATGAGTATCGGTCTGCTTCTGGAGAAAATTCGGATTTCCCTGGAACTCTCTGCTGACCGGAAACCTTCTTGCCACCTCTCCCCTCTCGGGGTCAAACTCGAGGATGACGTCGTCTCCTTCGACGGCAATGTACAGGAGTCCTGTCTCGGGATTGACGGTGATTGCTTCCAAATCCCCCTTGACAGCATGCTTAGCCACCGGCGTTCCGTCTTTGTTTATCTCGAAAACGAACCCTTCGTCGCTGACGACAAAAAGCGTGTTCCGCTGAGGATGATAGCAGATGCCCGATGGCTCAGGGATCTGCTGCTTATCGATGTCGCCGCCGAACCCCTGGACATCAAGCCAAAGATAAGGAAAGCGAACGCTCGGGGAATGCTTGGGTTGGCCGCAAAAGATAAAAAAGAAGGTCAACGCTCCCAGGATGGCCGCTTTTTTCATTTTTTTCTCTCTCCAAGCATGTTCATCGTGAATATCCTGAAAAAAAAGATTCGATCCTCATGGTCAACGGCAGGATTAGACCCGGCCAGGAAAAGAGGAATTTATATTATTGCGAAATCCCTGTCAATGAGATAGGGCAAGAATTTGAGTTGATTTTTTGCCGCCAGATAATTATGATAATCGCATCGATCGACCGGGGAAAAATGACCTAAAGGGAGAGTCTCTATGATCAGAAAATGGACTGTCGGGATGTTTTTTTTGCTGGCTCTCGCGACAGCTCACCAAGCTTACGCCCAGTTCACTGCAGAAGAGATAGCCCAGAGACCGTTCTGGGAGGAATTCCTTAAGACGGCCGAGATCATCCGGGCCGAGGAGATCGGTGAAGGTGTGACCAAACCGCTGAGGCTTTATCTAAGAAAAGACGGAACGGAAGCAAGAGGAGCCTGGAAGAATCCTCGGGGAATCCAGCAAGGGTTTCTCGAAGGATGGCAGTATGAAATCGCCGCCTACGAGATCGACAAGCTCATCGGCCTAAACATGGTGCCTCCGTATGTGGAGAGGGAGTTCAACGGCAAGCCGGGAGCTCTTTCCCTCTGGGTAACCAGCCAGTACAGCCTTCTTCAAATAATGGAGCAAAAAATCGAGATTCCCAAGGAGGTCCAGGCCCAGGTGGATGACATGAAATACCTGACCAGAGCGTGGGACTCGCTCATCGCCAACGACGACAGGACTCAGCAGAACATCCTGTACAAGAAGGACTGGCGGACCATCATTTTCGACCACTCGCGGGCTTTCCGTTCCACCAAAGAACACACAGAGAGGTTGATGAACGGAAAAAACGGGCTGAAAAAGTTTGCCGACGGCCGGCCCATCCTCTTCCGGCGGCTCCCCCGTTCTTTTGTGGAGGCGGTGAAAAAGCTAACCTTCCAGAGCATCAAAGGAGCGGTCGGGCCCTACCTGACCGACAAGGAGATCGAGGCCATCATGAAGCGAAAAACCCTCCTGCTCGCTGAAATCGTCGAGATGATCAAAGAAAGCGGCGAGGCCAAGGTCCTTTATTAAGGCCAGGGGGACCTTGTGTCCAGGAGAAGCTTAAGGAAGGTTTTGCTTGGCAGCTTGCCGTTTTGGCCGGAGCAAATCTCGATTTCCTCATCTTTTATCTGGTGAAAAGGATGAAGGGAACGGAGCTTTAGATGCAAGATAAAAAGAAGAAAGGAGGAATCATGAAAAAACATTTTAGTATTTCGATCTTTTCTATCGTTTTTCTTGGTTTTGCGTTCCCTTTGCTCAGCCAGTTCAGCCCCGAAGAAGTGGCTGAACGGCCGAAATGGGAAGAGTATCTCAAGAATGCAAACATCGTCGGTCAGCAGCAGCTGGTTGGCCCAGAGTCTGTCACCAGCCCCTGGAAGCTGACCTTAGAGCTGG
This sequence comes from Clostridiales bacterium, assembly GCA_029907205.1. Taxonomy (GTDB): domain Bacteria; phylum Acidobacteriota; class Aminicenantia; order Aminicenantales; family UBA8522; genus JARYMI01. The sequence continues at coordinate 18,847 of JARYMI010000026.1, read as the reverse complement.
ACGGCGTCACGAAGAACGCCCTGTGGAAGAACCCAGAAGGCCGGGTGAAGGGGTTTATCGAGGGCTGGCGCTACGAGATCGCCGCTTATCTTTTCGATAAATACCTGGGCCTCAACATGGTGCCGCCGACCGTAGAGAAGCGATTCCAGGGCAGCCGGGGCTCCTGTCAGCTGTGGGTCACCTACTGGAAAAGCTTGAAAAAGATAAAGGAAGAAAAGATCAAGGTCCCGTCCTACAAGGTTTTTTACTACAACAGAGCGCTCTACCTCCAGCGCGCTTTTGACAACCTCATCGGGAACGAAGACCGCCATCAGAATAACTACTTCTTCACAGAGGACTGGAAGATGCTCCTGCCTGACCACTCCCGCGCGTTCCGAACGGGCAAGAATTGGACGACCAAGCTCCTCTACACCGAAAAGCACCCGGAAGGCCCGATGGTCATGCGCGAACTCCCGCGGGATCTTTTTGAGAAGATCAAGGCGCTCGATTACGACACGATCAAGGGTTTTGTCGGCGAGTACCTCACGGATGATGAAATCAAAGCCGTCCTGGCCCGGAAAGAGCTGATCATCAAGGAAATCAACAAGCTTATCGAGCAGAACGGAGAAGATAAAGTCCTGTACTGAGCTCGAGATCAGCCGTCAGTTCGCCGGCGGCCTGACCTTTTTGTACATGGTCAGGATGTTCTGATTATTTTCACGGCGATAGGCGAACCCGTCCATGAGTTTACGGGCCAGAAAAATGCCCAGTCCGCCCATCCGCTCCTGGTTAGCCAGGTTTTTGAGGTTCGGCTTCCTTATCCGGCTGGGGTCAAAGGGAACACCGCTATCCCTGATTTCCAGGTAGAACCTTTCATCCTCATGCCACGCTTTGACCTGGATATCTCCATTGCCTCCAGGATAGCCATAGCGGACAATATTTGTGCACATCTCCACCAAAGCAAGCTCAATCCTGAAGAAATCTTCTTCGGAAATGTCCCATCCCTCAAGGTAAGCGCGAAGAAAACTCCGGATTTTTTCCAGCTCACTGAGCGTGCTTTGGACTGTCAGTGTTTTCAACGCCTATCTGCCCTAAACCGCATCCATCCTGGTTTAATATTAACAGAAAGCTTGTCTGAAGAAAAGCTCTATTCTGGACCCAATTGTGCACCGGGGTGCACCTACCTTCAGTACGGGCGCTCGGCTATCTCCCGTCCTTCAAACTCTGATGCGGTCGAGAATCGTGACGAGCTTTGGGATTGAACTCCTGATCAGAGTGATCGATTCTTCAGGGTTATGGATGCAACGGATCTTGATATCCCCTCCCCTGCTGACCTCGATTATTTCATAGACCGGATACTCTCCGACATGAAGAGTATCGATGATCCTTTCCTCAGGCATGTTCTCTCTCCCTAAAATTCAAGTGTTCCTTTTTGCCTCAAAGCGATTTCAGGCAGTGCTGGCACTGATCCAGCTTGCAGCCGCAACTATTGCAGAGTTCTAAAGCAATGCTGCTCGTTCCTCTTCCACAAGCCGTGCACGTTCCAATAGCCAAAGGATACACCAATTTCTTGCAGCTTCTGCAGAGATAATCCATGCCCCAGTTGCTTTCCGGACAGCGCTTCAAGCACGAAAAGCCCATCAAGGCTGCGATCATCGCTTGGGCTGCACTGATTATAAACGATCGCCTGCTTTTCTTTGTCGAGCTGATCGACGTCAGGCCGTTCAACCAGGTGCCCCTAACCGCTCTGCATAAAGCTCCTGGTTTCCCTTACCCTGCTTTTGCCGGCCGGCCTATCCTCCCGATGAAAAGCGATATGATGAAAAGAATCCCAGCCATGACCGCAGCGATCGGCAGGCTAGCCTGGACCGAGCGGTCGACGCTCAGGTTCCCGATGATCTTCGGAACGAATGTCCCGCCAAGAAGGCCGACGGCAAAGATGATCCCGAAGATGCTGCCGTAGAGGCTCGCCTCGAACTTGGCAAAGGTCACCCCCACCACCGTCGGGAATATTGGCGCGAAAACCAGCCCGGTCAGAAGCACGGCCACGATGGCCAAACCTGCGCTCTTGGTGAGGATCAGGATGACGATGGCCAGGATGGCGATGAGCGCCATCAGCGTGATGACTCTGGCGCCCATGGCGGTCAGGTTTTTCATCGTCGAAGCCAGAAACCGGCCGAGCATCATGGCCACCCCAAAAAAGCTCAGGACCAGTCCCGCGTTTGAAACAGCGTTGGCGCTTTCGCTCCCGCCGAAAAGCTCGGTCATGAGCGGCTTGACCCAGGTCGCCATGGTGATCTCAAGCGAAATGTAGCAGAAAAGAGCCAGGGCGGCCACAAGGACCGCGGCGTTTCCAAGGAGCTTGATGGCCATAGAAAATTTGTAGCCCGTCGCCGCCTTGGGAAAGCTCGTGGCCAGGGCAAAAAGCAAAAAGACGATGATGAGCGCACCGATGATGGCCACCGCAGCGCTGTAGCTCAGGCCCAGCGTTTTGAGGAAAAAAACGAAAAGCAGCGGCGTGAGCACATACCCGAGCCCGAAAAAGGCATTGCCCAGATTGCTGGCGCGGGCCGGATCCTTTCCTTCAAAAAGGACGACCGGGATGAGCGTGTTACCCACCGTGTTAAGGCTCATGGCGCCGATTCCAAGAAGGACGCAAGCCAGCAAAGCCAAGGAAAAGCTCGGGGCAAAAGCAAGCAAGAACATGCTTCCGCTCGTCACCACAAACCCGAGGATGGCTATCGGCTTGTAGCCTAACTTATCGACCAGCGGGCCGATGATGACCTGGACGATGCAACTCGTGAGAAACAGCCCCATGACCAGGGAGCCAAACTGGCCCTCGTTGATGTTCAGGCTGTCCATGAGCTCGACCGAGATAGCGCCCAAGAGGATAAAACAGATGGCCAGCGAGAACACGGCCATGATGGCGACCACTGCCGTCATTTTTTTCATGTGCCCTCCTCCATTACAAAAGTCTTATCAAAGCTGATCAAAGCGTTAATCTATTTTTACGACAAGTCCACGGGCAATGCAAGCGCGGATTTTGACCTGTCGTTGCCTTCAGGGGATTGTGTCCAGGCTCTAATCATGTTAATGTAAAGGACGGCAGTAAACAAAAAATTGGGGAGGCCAAAATGAAAGTTTTGCGTTCCGGAGCGAGACCTTTCCTTTTTTTCTTCTCTTGAGTTTCCTTGCTTCAGGCTGGGTTTACGGAGATCAGGTCAAGATCAAAATAGAGAACGGCGTTACGATCGTGTATAACCCAAGGGACCCTGCTCCCCCGCGTGGCGTTCCGACCGGATTGTCCTTAAAAGAAGATTTATCCGTGGGGCCAGGATGGAAAACTGAAGAATCGATGCTTCTCAACCCGACGGACGTGGATGCGGATGGGGCGGGCAACATCTACATCCTTGACCGTACAGCGGTCAACATCAAAGTTTTCGACCGCCAGGGGAAGTTTATCAGGGCAATCGGCAAGAAGGGTCAGGGGCCGGGAGAATTCCAGAACCCGTCGGATTTCCATGTTACTTCGAAGGAGGAAATTCTCGTCTGCGACTCCCCGTCGCGGCGCTTGCTTTTGTTTAAGCTTGACGGAGAGTTTTTAAAAGAACTTTCGGCGGGAAAAATGTGGATGTTTACCCGGGCCCAAACAGATTCTAAGGGAAATATCGTGGGCAGCCACACGATCATGGACCGGGAAGCAAGGTCGGTGCTCGTGAGGTTCACCTCAAGCCTGGAGCCGCTCTACACGATCGCCCCTGTGCCCATCGCCAGGTATCCTGTTATCAACCCGTACTTTCCCCTCCTTTATTTCGAATGACAGAGGAAGGCAATGTTCTCTGGGGAATAACGACAGAATATGAATTCCACATTGTCAACCCTGACGGGAAGATCATTAAAAAAATTATCAAGGATTACAGGCCTGAAAAACTCACCCAAGAGGATCGAGAGAATAAAGCCAAGGAAATGTGGGGCGACCAGGGCCCCCCTTCGGAAATTCGCGTCGAATGGCCAAGAAATTTTCCCGCCTTTCAGGATTTCACTATGGACGACCGAGGCTGGCTTTTTGTCAGGCCGTATACCAAGGTGAAGGAAGCAAAAGGAAGCACTTATGACGTTTTCGATGCCGAGGGAAGATACATAGCCAGAGTTCCGCTGCCCGAGAGAACCCGTCTGATCACACACGGAAAACTCTATGCGATTGAGGAAGACGAGGAGGGACTCCGGTCTGTGAAGCGCTACAGCCTTGAATGGAGATAAAAGGCCAGTGATTTTTTGCGGAATCAGGTTGGCCGCTCGCCCAGCTTCATGCGGCCGAGAAGCTTGCGGAGCGGCGCGTTCTGACGGATTATTCCGAAGCCAAGTTATTTGCAAGACGCGCCACCAACCCGCCGGAAATAGGATTATGTGCATTACGTATGACGTCCCCTAAATTAAACGGGAATGAACGTTAGGAGTGCCGGAGGAGGGAATCGAACCCACACGGGCCTTGCGGTCCACTGGATTTTGAGTCCAGCGCGTCTGCCAGTTCCGCCACTCCGGCAAGTTCTTCCTCAATATATGCGAAATCGCCCACTTTTTCAATCTGGAAAGTGATCGCTTATAATCCGAGGGACACGTGAATTCGGGGGACAGACATTTGACCTTTTTTGGCGATTCTGATAAAAATTTCCGATTGAAAACAGAGGAAATCAGTGGATAAAGAAAAGCGCGTCCTTCTCGACATTGTCGACCGGTTTACGGGCAAGACGATCGCCGTCTGGGGGGATTTTATCCTCGATGAGTACCTCTGCGGCACGACGCGCCGCGTCTCCCGAGAGGCGCCTGTTCTCATTCTCAGATACCTGAAGAAAGATTTTTCCCTGGGAGGAGCTGGGAACTCTGTCCTCAACCTCAAAGCCCTGGGAGCAAACCTCCTGCCCATCGGAGTCGTGGGCAGGGACGAGCCGGGAGAGCAAATCATCGCCATCCTCCGCGCCCAGAAAATCCCCACTAAATATATTTATAAAACGAAATCCTATCAGACGCCGATCAAGACGCGCATTCTCGCTGGAGAGGAAAACACGCGCAAGCAGCAAATCTTGAGGATAGACAGAGAAGCTCATGTGCCGTCCGACGAAAAGCTCCGGGAGCGTCTCTCCTCGTTCCTCCTCGAAGCCAAGCGTCAGGCCGATGCCCTCTTGATATCCGACTATAATTATCTGACGGTCGAGGAGGATGTCTATTCGTCCATCATGCCCGCCTGGAAAGGAGCGAATCTCCCAGTGACTCTTGATTCGCGTTTTCGGCTCCTCCGCTTTAAAGGCGTCACGGCAGCCACCCCAAACGAGCCTGAAGCTGAGGCCGCGCTCCAGGTCGAGCTCGGGGATGACATCCGAATCTTAAAAAAGACAGGGAGCCTTCTCCTGAAAAAGCTCCAGTCTCGGGCTCTGCTTATCACCAGGGGATCGCGCGGCATGGCCATGTTTGAGCCCAGCAAGCGGCCTTATATCATTCCCGTTCACGGGACCACCGACATCGTCGATGTCACCGGCGCCGGCGACACAGTCATCAGCGTCTTCACCCTCGCCCTGGCTTGCGGCGCTAATTTCCGCGAGGCCTCCGCGCTCGCCAACTATGCCGGGGGGGTCGTCGTCATGAAAAAAGGGACAGCAACACTGACCGTCGAGGAACTCAAGGAGGCTATTTCGTCCTGAATTGAAAAAACTGAAGGCTCTTAAAGAACTCGAAAAGATTGTCGCGGAGGAAAAAGAGGGCGGTAAAACAATCGTCCTGGCAAACGGCTGCTTCGACCTTTTCCACGTCGGGCACATCCGCTATTTGCGCGAAGCCAAGGCAAAGGGAGATATCCTTGTCGTGGCCATCAACAGCGACTCCTCGGTGAGAAAACTCAAGGGCAAGGGAAGGCCTATTCTTCCCCAGAGAGAACGGGCAGAAATTCTTTCTGCCTTCTCATTTGTCGATTATGTCACGATTTTCTCCCAGATAAACGTCGAAAAGGTCCTCGTTGCGCTTAAGCCAGATGTCCACGTCAAAGGATCCGACTACACGGAGGAAACAGTCCCCGAGAAGGACGCCGTCAGGCGGTACGGCGGGAAAGTCGCTATCGCCGGAGGCCCAAAAATCCGCAACGCCTCGGACATCATTAGAAAAATCGTTGCAGGCAAAGAATGAAGGAGAACTTTCTCATCATCAAGCTAAGCTCTTTGGGAGACATCATCCACACTCTTCCCGCCTTTTCGGCCTTGCGGCGACGCTTTCCCGGGTCAACGATTACCTGGGCTGTCGAGGAAAACGGAAAAGAAATTTTGGACCTTATCCCGGGCCTGGACAAAATTGCCGTCGTCGACAGGAAAAAGTGGCGAAAGAGCGCAAACGATATCCGGCAAAAAGAGCGGACGGCGCTCGATTTCCAGGGGCTGGTCAAATCTGCTTTTCTGGCTTATCTCTCCCGTTCCCGGCGAAGAATAGGCTTCCATAAGAAAAACCTGAGAGAGCCGCTTGCCTCCCTGTTTTACACGGAAAAAATCGACTATGTCGATGAATCGGATGTCCATGTTATCAGCAAAAACCTCAGGCTCCTCAGGCCGCTAGGGATCAAGGATGATAACTATGAGTTTCCTCTCTTGCTTCCCGCTGAAGTCGTCGCATCTGTTGATGCCAAGCTCGCTGAAGCCGGCTTCCTGCACAACAAAAAATTGATCGTCTATAACCTTGGAGCCGCCTGGGAGACAAAACGGTGGTTTCCGGAAAAATGGGAAGAATTGATCAAGAAAATTCAGTTCGAAGGGTCTTCTCCTCTTCTTCTCTGGGGGAACGAGGAAGAGAAAAACCTGGCCCTGCAAGTGCACGAGAGGACAGGGGTGCTCCTCTCCCCTTTTCTGACGATCAAAGAGGTCCTTGCCTTGATTAAAAAGGCAGCGCTCCTGGTGAGCGGTGACACGTTTGCCCTTCAGGCTGCGTGTGCCCTTTCCACCCCAGTCGTTGGCCTTTTTGGCCCCACCAACCCGCGCCGCAACGGGCCTTTCAGGCCGTCTGACAGAGTTGTTTTTCATAAGTTAGACTGCAACCCTTGCTATAAAAAAACCTGCTCGACGCTCGACTGCCTCAAAGCCCTCAAGGTCGAAGATGCCGTTGAAGCGATAAAGGAAGCATGGGAAAGCCATGAGTGATTTTGGCCCCAAAGAAATCCTCAGCAGGATCCGGGTCAGGACCGGCTCACTGGCAGCCGCGGCGGTTGTTCTTCTGGCCACTCCCAACTGGGCCTCAATTCTCATCGGCGTCTCCATCTCAGTCCTCGGCCTCGCCATCCGGACCTGGGCCTCAGGCCATTTGCGCAAGGAGAAAAGGCTAACTGTATCAGGTCCCTACCGGTACTCCAGGAATCCGCTTTACCTGGGGAACTTCATCCTGGGAGCGGGCATTGCGGCCGGGTCGCGTTCCTGGTGGATCGTCTGGCTCTTCATCGTGTATTTCGCTGTTTTCTACCCGCTCATTATCGTCCAGGAAAGAAAGCGGATGAAGGAGCTTTTCCCGATACAGTACGAGGAATACAGGAAAAAGGTGCCCCTCTTTTTCCCCTCGCCTTTGAGATGCAACCACGCCTCTCGGGAAAAATTCAGCTGGGCGCTTTATAAACAGAACAAAGAATACCGGGCTCTCATCGCGACCGTGGCGTTGTGGTTGACCCTGGCCGGCAAGGTTCTGCTGTTGAATCGCTGAGATTGCTCTGCTATATTTTTCCCGTGCCCACAGCGGAAAGAATCAGGAAAGTCAGACGCATGCTTTCACTGCGCCAGCCTGACCTTCGGGTTGTGCTTGAGGGCGTCACGATCGCCCACAACGCCAGCGCGGTCATCAGGACCTGCGACGCGGCCGGCGTCCTTTATGTCGATATCATCTCTCCTCAACCGGATGCCTTTGTCCTCAACAGGGCCATTTCGACGCGGGCGGAAAAGTGGGTTGAGACACGCGTCTATTCCTCGGCAAGCGAGTGCCTGCTGCCGCTCAAAGAAAAGGGGTTCAAAGTGGCAGTGACGCATCTGGGCAAGGAGGCCATCAATTACACTGAGCTCGACTACACTCAGTCCCTGGCCATCGTCTTCGGCAGCGAGGCAGAGGGAGTATCGCCGACTGCCCTAGAGTTAGCAGACTATATCATCAAAATCCCCATGCTGGGGATGGTCGAAAGCCTCAATCTTTCGGTCTCCGCGGCCATTATCCTCTATGAGGCGCTGAAGCAGCGCTGGGACCGGGGATTCTATGAAAAAATAAGGTTATCTGATGAGGAATTCGAGAGCTATCTCAGGAAATGGCTTCACCGCCGCAAAAGCGACGACCCAAGCGATTGAAATAAAAAGCAAGGGGTCCTACCTTCCTGTAAGATCCCCCTGCTGAGAGATGGATACAGGAGTTTCACTCCCGTTTTTTGCGCTTAAACCCTGAAGACGACACGGTCTCCGGTCAAGAGTCCTTTGATGAGTTTCTGAGCTTCTTCCTTGCTCTTCTCGTAAATTTTTTCTTTCTCTTGTTTAAGCTTTTCGCTCTGTTCGAGCATCTCTTCTTTCAATTTCTTCATTTTCTCCAGGCTTTGCTGGGCGGTCTTCTCATAAACCTGCCGTGATTTTTCGAACTGCCGCGCCAATTCTTCGCTAAAATCGCCCCAGGCTTCTGGGCTGACGCTGAAACTCCAGCCTAACCCCTGTCTTTCTTCTTCCTCGACTTCCACCTCAATGTCCATCGGTTTTTTATTACGGATGACTTCGATCTTGACCCTGTCGCCTCTCTTCCTGTCCTGAATCAGCTCGCTTAATTCGTCCACTGAATCAACCCGCTTCCCGTTGACTCGGATGATGACGTCTCCGACTTTCAGCCCCGCTTTCTCAGCAGGGCCGTCCTTTGTCAGCCTCGTCACGAGAAGTCCGCTTCCCTCTTTGACACCGAAGTACTCCAGCAACTCTTTGTTGATGGCTTCAAGATAAACCCCGATATACTTTCTTTTTTCCCAGCGCGGCCAGATTTCCCTCAGCCGCAATTCCGGAGCTTTCTCGGGTTCTACCTTCAGCGGCTCGGAGGGCCGAGCGGGGAAAAGCCGCGGATACCGAAGCTCTAGTTCTCGCCTAGCCTCTTTTTCGGGATACTCGCCCAGCTTCACTTTAACATCAGTCGCTTTTCCGGATCTTTCAACCTCGAGCTTGATGTTCAGGCCAGGTTTACTTGTCCTGATCTCGGAGACAAACATCGAGGCGGAAGTTATCGGCCGGCCGTCAATCTTGAGAAGAATATCTCCCTTTTTAAGGCCAGCGAGCTCGGCCGGGCTGTCAGATTCAACGTCGTTGATCTCAACTTGACCTCTGTCATTTTCAGAAATGGATACGCCCATCCAGCCGCGGCTGACCTTGCCCTTTTCCTTGATTTCAGCGCTGACCATCGCGACGATATCCACGGGAACAGCCAGAGCCATCCCTGATGAAGGGGCCTCGGCCCGGCTGAAAACATAACCCGAGCCGACGATTTCCTTCTCCCTGAACTCGAAAACGACGGGATGGTCTTCCGTGTAGATTCCCCGCAGCAGGCCGACCATCTGCCCGTCCCTGTTGACCACCGGGCTGCCGCTTGCGCCGCGCGTCACCCAGACGTTCAATCGGAGCTTGTCCGGGGCGATGGAGCTCACGATTCCCTGGGTGACGGCTGGAGTGTTTTCTGGTGAAATGCTGATGACGCCGACCCAGGAGCCGGGAGAAAGTCCGCTCGTCTTGGCCAGGGTGATGGGTTCAAGGTTTTTCTCTTTGATCTGAATAAGAGCCAGGCTGGTTTCTGGGTCCAGACCGAGGAACTTGGCTTCTGTCCGCTTTCCGTCTGTGGTGGTGACAATTATCTTCTCGTCCCGGGGGGAGACAAGCGCCGTCGTGACGATCGAGCCTTCTTTGTCGATGATGACACCGGTCGCCACTCTTGTCATCCCGTTGCGCGTTTCCACTTTGACGACGCTAGGGAATATTTTCTTAGAGATATTCTCGACCGTGTTTTCGTCAAGGGCGGGGCCCCTGGCCGCTCCCGCCAGAGTCAATGTTAGGAATGCCGCTAATACCATCAAACTCAGCCTGAGTGTGATATTCTTTTTCATCATCTGAAACCTCCTCAGTATTTGATTTCTCTTATTGCGGTGTCGGTGACATGTTCCAGAAGATAGATCACCCCCGGCTCAGAAGACTTACTCCGGATTTCCGTCGCGTAATCAAGAGTCTCGATGACGGGGATGGTCTGGCTCGACATCGGCTTCAATCCGACTCCCGAGATGGGATAAGAGCCCCTCTCGTTGTCCGCGAGTCCGAGCGGCGTCTTCTTCTGGAGGACAAACACGTTGACCAGGACAAGAACCGCCAGAAAAGAGGCAAACGCGCCTGCCAGAGAAAGCCCGAACACTCTCCTTCTTTCCCTCTCGGTCCTCTTCCTGAGGGAAAGCTGAGCCATGACTTTCTGCTCAAAGCCAGGCGGGGCCTGGACTCTGTCGAGTTTTTTTAGAAGATTCGCCTCATCCATTTCTTCTCTCCTCATCTCAGGCTGAATCCCTCCCTCCCTCCAGGGCTTTCTCCAGCCTTTTTTTAAGAAAATGGCGGCCGCGGCTGATCCTGGCCTTGATCGTCCCCACCGGTTTCTTCATAATCTCGGCGATCTCTTCCTGCGTAAATCCTTCCATGTCTTTAAGAATGACCGGCAGCCTGTAACGGGGGTGAAGAGAATTCAGCGCTTCTCTCAGGTTCTTGAGTAATCCCGGGTCGGGCGGGTCCTCCGAGTAAGCATGCTCCTGGACCTCGTGAGCCGAGATTTCGTCTAAGGAAACCACGGCGGCCCGGCGCGCCTTTTTCATCTCTGTCCTGGCCAGGTTCGTGGCGATAGCGTAGATCCAGGAAGAAAGAGGGGCGATCGGCCGGTAGTGGTTGGCCTTGAAATAAACCCGGATGAATGTCTCCTGGGAGAGCTCGACGGCCCTCTGATAATCACCTGTGAACTGGTACAGATAATTGACAATCCTGTCCTTGTAAGCCGTGATGATCTGGCCGAAGGCCATTTCGTTTCCTTCCTGGACCTGTTGCATCAGCTCCTGCTCATCCATTCTCATCCTCTAAAACTCTATCGTCATCCAAAAAGTTGCATCTATAATTGGGGACAGCTTACATGATTACCTAATTTTAATTCATAATGGACCTTTAGATCGAATGGCCATTTGGATTTATTAACTTGAATTTTTCGTTGCTGCACCCAGCGCTTTTGGGGGGGGAAATAAGTGAATTACGTATGCTGTCCCCAATTTTAGGGGTGAGAGGCGAGCTCGAGGAGGGGTTTCTCGGAATCGACGAGGTCGCCGGCGGCCACGAAAATCTTCTTGACGACGCCCTCGATGGGCGACTTGAGCTCGTTTTCCATCTTCATGGCCTCGACGATGGCCAGGGTTTGATTCTTCCGGACAGCTTCATTTTCGGCGACACAAATTTTGATGACTTTCCCCGGCATGGGCGCCGTGACGACTGGTTTTTCCTTCTGGAGCCGGTCTTCCCCCCGATCGATACCCCTCACTTCTTCTCCCGGCTTCTGGATGATGAACAGCTCGTTTCTAATAGAAATGTATTTCTTATCTTTATCCTCAGCGACATACACGATGTAGGAGTGCCCTCCAGCGAGAAGCGAAAACTCGTTCGGGGAGATGGCCTGGATATCCGCCTCGAAGGATTGACCCTGATGGCGTAGGTAGAAACGGCCTTCTTTTTTCTCCAAGCTGATCTTGTGTTTGACCTTGTTCACCAGAAATTCGAATTCCATCTCAGAGCTTGCCTCCGACCCTCCACCTGCCGAGGGTCCTCCAGGGGGAATAGCTTTCCTTGACCAGAGTCGCCGCGGCTATGGTCCCAGCTTGGCTCCGGCTGAAATCGCTGAAAGCCGCTCCGAGTATAGCCAGCCTGAGCAGATCTTCGCCTACCCTTACGCCTTTCCATCCATCAAAATGATTTTTGATGAAACTCGTTGTCGTCGCTCCGTCCCTGAACCTGGGATGGGAGATGACGTCCCGGAGAAAGCCGATGGTCGTGTGGATACCGAGGATGACATAATCTTCAAGGGCACTTGTCATCCTCTTGCAAGCCACCTCCCTCGTCTCGGCCCAGACAATCAACTTGGCCAGGATCGGGTCGTAGTAAATCGGGACTTCCCAGCCGCTGTAGATGCCGCAATCATGCCGGACGCCAGGCCCTTTCGGCTCTTTGAGAAAAAGGATTTTTCCAGAGGAAGGGAGGAAGTTATTGGCCGGGTCCTCGGCGTATATCCGGCATTCGATGGCATGGCCGCGCTGAGTAAGCTCTTTCTCGTTAAGGGCGAGCTTTTCGCCAGCTGCAATGCGAATCTGCTGGTGGACCAGGTCAACGCCGGTGGTCAGCTCGGTGACAGGGTGTTCAACCTGAAGGCGGGCGTTGACCTCAAGGAAATAAAAATTCTTGTCTTTGTCGAGCAAGAATTCAACCGTTCCGGCGTTGTTATAACCGGCGACTTTCAAGACTTTCTTGGCCGTCTCCCCCATTTTCCGCCTGAGCTCAGGCGCCAGAGCTGTTGAGGGCGTCTCCTCGACGATCTTCTGGTGGCGCCTCTGAATAGAGCACTCACGCTCGAACAGGTGGACGACATGGCCGTAGTTATCGGCCAAACCTTGAAATTCGACGTGTCTCGGGTCCTCGATGCATTTTTCAAGATAGACGGACTCGTCGCCAAATGCAGCCTTGGCTTCTCTCATCCCAGCTTCGAGCCCCGGCCTGAGCTCTTCCTCGGAAAAGACAACCCGCATGCCCTTGCCGCCTCCGCCGGCTGACGCCTTGATCATCACCGGATAGCCGAGCCGTCGTGCCTCGGCTTCGCATTCGCTAATATCCCTGGGCAGCCGCTTCATGCCGGGAATAATCGGGATGCCGGCCTTTTCCATAGTCTGACGGGCGCGAATTTTATCACCCACGAGCTCTAAGGCTTTGGAATTGGGCCCGATGAAGACGAGCTTCTCTTTTTCCAGGCGGCGGGCAAAATCCGGGTTTTCCGCCAGGAAGCCGTAGCCAGGATGAATAGCTTCAGCTCCGGTGGCCCTGGCCGCCTCAACGATCCTGTCCATGTTAAGGTAGCTTTCTGTGGCCGGCGCCGGGCCGATCGAGACCGCTTCGTCGGCCATCTGGACGTGAAGGCTGGCCCGGTCGACCTCGGAATAGACGGCCACCGAAGCGATACCGAGCTCTCTGCAGGCTTTGATCACCCGGACGGCAATCTCTCCCCGGTTAGCAATCAGGATTTTCTTGAACATGATTGATTTCTTACGCTTCTCTCTTCTATTCTTTCTTTTCTTCTGGTTTTTTTTCGTTTTTCTCGTTGACCCAGCGCGGCTTCCTCTTTTCTAAAAAAGCGGCCATCCCCTCCTGGCCTTCGGCGCTCACCCGCAAGCGGGCGATCATCTCGGCTGTGTAGGGCTTGGCTTCTTCAAGGCTCATGCCGGGAACTCTATGGAGGAGCTCCTTGCAACTCGCTATCGCCTCAGGCCCGGAGCTCAGGAGAAGTTTTACGACTTCATCGACTTTCCGGTCGAGCTCCTCGTGCGGGACGACCTTGTTGGCCAGTCCGATTTCGAGCGCTTGCCGGGCGTCGAACCTCTCACCCGAGAGAAAATACTCCCGGGCCGCGCTCTCGCCGATGCGACGGACGACATAAGGGGAAATAGCCGCCGGCACAAGTCCGATCTTGACCTCGCTCAGCCCGAACTTCGCCCGCTCCGAGGCAATGACAATATCACAGGCTGAGAGGAGCCCATTGCCGCCGCCGATGGCCGTCCCGTTGACCCGGGCGATCGTCGGCTTGGGCAGCGTGTAGATCGTGCGCATGAGTTCCGCCACCTCGAGCGACTCCTTGAGGTTCTGGTCAAAGGAATAGCGGATGATTTCCCGCATCCAGTTGAGGTCGGCGCCGGCGCAGAAGGATTCGCCGACTCCGGTAAGGATGACCACGCGAACCGAGGCATCCTCTTTGACCATGGCAAAGGCATCAGCCAGCTCACGGATCATCGTCACGTTGAAGGCGTTATGGACGTCGGGACGGTTTAAGCTAACGCGGCCAACCCTATCCTCTCGGCTGATCAGGATTGTTTCGTACATCTTCTCTCGCATCTTCATCGGTCTATCGCCGCATCACATCCGGAAAATACCCACCTTGTAGTCGGGGATGGGAGCGTTGAGGCTCATCGAGATGCCCAGGGCCAGGGCGGCGCGCGTTTCCAGCGGCTCCAGGATGCCGTCGTCCCATAGACGGGCCGTGCTGAAGTAGGGGCTGGCCTCGGCTTCGTATTTCTCTAAGATGGGCTTCATCAGGTTTTCCTTTTCTTCCTCGGACATCTTAACCCCCTGCTCCTGAAATCTCTTAATCTTGACTGTCAACAGAACATGAGCAGCCTGCTCGCCGCCCATGACGCTGATCCGGGCGTTTGGCCACATCCACAGCAGCCGCGGACCGTAAGCGCGGCCGCACATGGCGTAGTTTCCGGCGCCGTAAGAGCCGCCGATGATGACCGTAAACTTAGGGACGTCGGCGTTGGCCACGGCATGGACGAGCTTGGCGCCGTCCTTGGCGATCCCGCCGTGCTCGTACTGTTTGCCGACGATGAACCCGGTGATGTTCTGGAGGAAGATGAGCGGGATCTTGCGCATGGCGCAGAGCGTGACGAAATGGGCGCCCTTGAGAGAGCTTTGGGAGAAAAGGACGCCGTTATTGGCCAGGATGCCCACGGGATAGCCCATGATCCTGGCAAACCCGCAGACAAGCGTCTGGCCGTAGAGCTCTTTGAATTCCTGGAACCGGCTGCCGTCTACCAGACGGGCGATGACTTCCTTGATGTCAAAGGTTTTGCGAAGGTCACGCGGGACGATGCCGTAAATTTCTTCCGGGTTGTAGGCCGGGTCTTCTGGTTTGGCCATGTCGAGCTCAAATTTGCGGGGCGGGTCGAGGGTTTCGACGATATTCCGGGCGATTTCGAGGGCATGCTCATCGTCATACGCATAATAGTCCGATACTCCGGAGATGCGGCAGTGGACGTCAGCCCCGCCCAGGTCTTCGTCCGTGACTTCCTCCCCTGTGGCTGCCTTGACGAGCGGGGGGCCGCCAATAAAAATCGTGCCCTGGCGCCTCACGATAACTGTCTCGTCGCTCATGGCCGGCACATAAGCTCCTCCAGCCGTGCAGGAGCCCATGACGATGGAGATCTGCGGAATCCCCAGGGCGGAAAGCCGGGCCTGGTTGTAGAAAATCCGGCCGAAATGCTCCTTGTCGGGAAACGTGCCCGCTTGGTGAGGCAGAAAAATCCCGCCTGAATCGACAAGGTAGACACAGGGCAGCCTGTTCTCCATGGCGATTTCCTGGGCCCTGACGTGCTTCTTGATGGTCATCGGGAAATACGTCCCGCCCTTGACCGTGGCGTCGTTAGCGACGACCAGGACCTCGCGGCCGTGGACGACGCCGATGCCTGTAACCATGGAGGCAGCCGGTGCTTCGTTGTCGTACATGTCGTAAGCAGCCAGAGGGCTCAGCTCGAGGAACGGACTATCGGGGTCGAAGAGGCGTTCGAGCCTTTCCCTGACCAGGAGCTTTTTCCGGGATTTGTGGAGCTCCCGGTACTTGGGAGGACCTCCCTCCTGAACTTTGGCCAGTCGCTCCCGGTATTCGGCGACCTTACGCTGCATGTGCTCAAAATTGTCTTTATACTCCTGGCTTTGGGTATCGACTTTGCTTTCGATCTTAAACACAGCCTCCCCCTCTCATAGAGATGAAGACCAAAAGAACTGACGCACCAAAAAAGCGCCTCGCAGACTCGGACAGTTCCCTCATTCGGGCACGAATTTGTAGCCGTAATAGATAACGCCCGATTCACCTTCCTGGAAAATCTTGCGGAATTCGATTTTGACGCGGCGCCCGATTTTGAGCTCTTCGAAGTCGCAGTCGACGATCTGACCTGTCAGCCTGACGCCGTCATCGAGCTCAACGATGCCCATCGCATAGGGAGCCTGGTCAACAAACGGCTGAGGCGGGACGCGGATGATCGTGTAGGTCAGAATCTTTCCCGCATCGGCAAGCGTGATTGTCTCGAATTCCCGCGCCTTGCAGGCCGGGCAGATAGCCCTGGGCGGAAAAGCAACAAACCCGCAGTTGCGGCATTTTCCGGCTTCAAGCCTGTATCGTTGGGGAATTTCTCTCCAGTAGCGTGATGGTGTCGGCATCGCGTTCCTCCCTTTAAGCTCGCTCAAAAATGTGGACGACGGTCGATCCGCCGCTTCCGCCCATGTTCTGGGTCAGGCCGACCTTAGCTTCCTTAACCTGGCGCGGCCCGGCCTCTCCGCGGAGCTGTTTGACGATTTCGACGGCCTGGGCAACTCCCGTAGCCCCCACAGGGTGGCCTTTGGCCTTTAGGCCGCCGCTTGCGTTAACCGGAATCTTTCCCTGCAGAGCAGTCAAACCCTCCTCGACGGCTTTTCCGCCCTTGCCCTTCTCCACCAGCCCGAGCGCTTCAGTGACGCAGATTTCGGCGATCGTGAAGCAGTCGTGGACTTCGACGATGTCGATATCCTCAGGCTTTTTCCCGGCCATGGCGTAGGCTTTCTTGGCAGCCTGAAAAGTCGATTCGAGCCAGGTGATGTCCTTCCGGGAACTGAGCGCGATCGTGTCTGTTGCCTGGCCGCTGCCTGTGATCTTGACGATTGGCTTTTTCAACTTCTTAGCCATTTCTACTGAGCAGAGGACAACCGCCGCTGCGCCGTCCGTGATCGGAGAACAGTCAAGCACCCGCAGCGGGTCAGCCACGAGCACAGAGCTCAGGACCGAATCCACGGTGATTTTGAACGGGAACTGGGCCAGAGGGTTCAGGGACCCGTTGTCATGGTTTTTCACAGCCACCATGGCCAGTTGTTCCCTGGTTGTTCCATATTTTTCCATGTGCGCCAGGGCGATCAGGGCATAAAGGCCGGGAAAAGTGATCCCATGAAAGCATTCATATTCCTGGTCGGCAGCCGTGCCAAGGGCGTAGGTCGCCTCATGGCCGTTAACGTCTGTCATCTTCTCCACACCGCCCGCGAGGACGATGTCGGCCATTCCGGATGCGACTTCGATAAAGCCCATCCGCAGGGCCAGCCCGCCTGAAGCGCACGCTGACTCAACCCGGGCTGCGGGCACGGGCGTTTGGCCTAAGTAGTCGGCGAGAAGCGAAGCAACGTGCTCCTGGCCGACAAAAAGCCCGCTCGACATCGAGCCGACGATGAGGGAATCAATTCTGTCAACGCCAGCATCGTCGAGGGCGAGCAGGGCTGTCTCGACGAAAATCTGCCTCAGTGATTTCTCCCACAGCTCTCCCCATTTGGTCATCCCAACGCCGATGACGGCCACTTCTCTCATCGTCTCCTCCTAACCCGCCTTCCTGATTTTCTGGCGGAACTTGGCATAGGTCCCGTAATCCACGTAACAACAGTTTTTGTCAAGGAGCTCCCGCGTTTTGGGGGCAAGGTCCCGGACTTTCTCGATTCCTTCCGTTACCCTGAAAACAAAGGCGTCGCTTCCCGCACCAGACCCGTAGGAGACAATCAGAATCAAGTCTCCGGGCTTGGAGATGTCCAGGGTAGCAGTCAGGCCGAGTGGCGAAGACCCTGAATAGGTATTGCCCAGTTTGTTGACCAGCCAGCCCGGCTCGATCTGCTTTTTCCCGAACCCTAACATCTCGCCCACGCGGAACGGGAACTTGCCGTTGGGCTGGTGGAAGATGACGTAGGTGAAATCTGCTGGCTTAAGGCCCGATTTCTCCATGATCCCTTTGCCGGCCCCGACAATGTGCTTGAAATAAGCCGGGTCGCCGGTGAACCGGCCGCCATGCTGGGGATAGTACTGGTATTCGCGTCGCCAGAAATCCGGCGTATCGGTCGTGTAGGAATACGTATAAAGAGCCTCCGCAATGACGTTTTCCCGTCCAAAGATAAAGGCAGCTGCCCCGGCTGCAGCCGTGTACTCGAGAGCGTCACCCGGAGCTCCCTGGGATGTGTCGGCGCCCACAGCCAGCCCGTACTTGATTTCGCCAGCCTTAACCAGGCTCAAAGCGACAAACATCCCTTCTGTGCCCGCTTTGCAGGCGAACTCAAAATCAGCCGTGTGGACGTCGGGCGTGGCTCCGATGGCTTCAGCTAAAACCGTCCCGCTTGGCTTCACGGCATAGGGGTGAGATTCCGAGCCGACGTAGACCGCGCCGATTTCCCGGGGGTTGATGCGCGCTCTTTTGAGAGCGTTTTTAGACGCCTCGACCGACATGCTGATTGTGTCCTGGTCGGGGGAAGGAACAGACTTCTCCTCGACGAGCAGCCCCTTCCTGTAGCTGGGCGCATCAGCTCCCCAGACTTTGGCGATCTCCTCGACTTTGATTCGGTTGCGCGGGATCGAGGCCCCGTAACCGATAATTCCTTCCATGAACTCCTCCTTAAATAAAAGGGGACGGCCCTCTGTGAGGAACGTCCCCGCAATGGGAGGACCGTCCCCGTTGAAATGCGAAAATTATCCTGGCATATCTTATTTTTTAAGTCAAGCCAAATCATGGTGTGATCTCCATTTTTGTGATTGCAATGGGAGCGGCATGCCGCCCCCATCGTCAAAATCACATATTTGAAAATGCTTCCTCGGTTTGACAGCCGGAGGAGGCCAGCCTACAATAGCCTAAAAGGAGAAAAATCAAGGAACTTTTCGCCAGCGATTCTCGTCTACCAGGATGAAGTGAGTGGGCTTGAACGAAGTCATCGAAGAATGCCTGGAAGGCAAGGAAGGAGCCTGG